>NZ_JAWOWJ010000286.1:0-872 GCF_033340495.1 Vibrio sp. 1249-1 | reverse complement strand
ACAATACCGCGTGGTGCAACCCAAGACAAAAAGAGCTTGTCTTTAAGGTTCAAGTTGCTGCGCATCGTAGAAAGAAAAATCGATAACGGGCGCGACACCAACTGCATAAAGACAAACAGCAGCAATGCACCACTACCCAGCGCTGCAAAATCATCCAAGCTGATTCGAGCCGCAAGGAAGATGAACAAGCCAGTGATCAACAAAATGGTCAAGTGCTCTTTAAAATGCAGAATTTGCTGAATGTTGATGTCTTTCGCGTTGGCAAGCCACATACCCATCACGGTAACGGTTAATAACCCCGCTTCAGATTCGATGTGGTTAGAGACCGAAAATACGCCCAGTACCACCATTAAAACCGCAAAAGGCTGCAAGTATTCCGGCAACCACGCTCGACGCAATACCGTCGCTACGGCTGCACCAGACGCCACACCTAAAATGACACCTACGGCAATGATGGTGCCAAAGACTTCCATGCTGTTTACGGCGCTGTGCGACACGATAAACTCATACACCATCACCACAAACAGCGCACCAAGAGGGTCGATTAAGATCCCTTCCCAGCGCAAAATATTGGCAAGTGTACTGTTAGGCCTTACCGTCCGAAGCAGCGGCACGATAACTGTCGGCCCCGTGACGACGGTTAAGCTGCCGAACAACATGGCGAGCTCCCAAGTAAAACCGAGGAAATAGTGCGTCGCAATACTGGTTGCTGCCCACGAAATGATGGCCCCGATGGAAACGATACTCCAGACTGAGCCACTCACACCGCGAATTTCTTTAAAGTTTAGGGTCAAGCTGCCTTCGAAAAGAATCACCGCAACCGCCAATGAAACCAAAGGAAAGAGCAAATTCCCTAAAATCTCATCTGGATT
>NZ_JAWOWJ010000285.1:0-874 GCF_033340495.1 Vibrio sp. 1249-1 | reverse complement strand
AGTGATGAGAAGTGCATTGCGACTACTCGAACAACAAGAGAATCAACAAGACTTACTGCGAAAAGCTCTTGATGAGGGAGAAGCGAGCGGAGAATGCTCCCTGTCCTTAAAGGAAGTAGCAGAAAGAAGAAAGGCTCGTCTGCATGTATAAACTTTCTCAGAAAGCAGCAGACGATTTCGGCGACATCTATGAATATACCTTTCTAAATTTTGGCGAAGACCAAGCAGAACACTACACCGATGAAATGGAGCAGTGCTTACAAACATTGTCTGAGGCGCCATTCATTGGTAGGGATTGCTCCGAACTTCGTTCTGGAGTACGTCGGCATGATCATCAGAAGCACGCTATTTTTTATCGAATTCGAGAGTTCGATATATTTGTTATCCGGATCTTGCACCAACAGATGAACTCCATGTTGCATCTTTAGAAACATAGGAAAACGCCCCGTAGAGGGCGTTTTTTGTTTCAAACGAATAGTGCCATTTTTGCCCTGTAAATCGCTCTCAAAGCGTCACAAACTTACAAAGCGTTTTAGTCTTACATCCGCTCGGGTTAGGTATGAAAATCGCCACTACGCGCGTTCTGGGCGCTCTGAGCGGCGTTTTGAGCATCAAAGTGGGCCATTTAACATATAACCAATAATCCGAATGATATTTTTTGGTCTCAGACCAAGATTCGCGTCAAGTTTGAACTTTAACAATATATCCCTACTTTTATCTGTTCCTACGCTTCTTACATTGCTTATAAGTGTGCTACAAGTAGGGATTTTATTAGGTAAACAAATTTAATAATTAGTATCGAGTAGATGGATTATCACTAGGGAACTCTACATTTCCATTTCCGAATGCACCACTCCCTAGTGTCGTTTCTAGC
>NZ_JAWOWJ010000284.1:0-876 GCF_033340495.1 Vibrio sp. 1249-1 | reverse complement strand
CACTCTTTTGTTGAGCCGGGTCCTGCCTATACCATTCTTGGTGAAGGGCAGCGAGTATGGGGCGGGCGATCGTTTGATGGCCAGCACGAAAAAAATCGCCGTTGCATGCCTTCTTTCTTCTTTTTGCCTCAAATTGAACTGATTCGATTTGATCAGCAGTGGTCACTCGCGGTTAACCTAACTGAAGACAAAGCGCGCACGCTTGCAGGCTTGAGAAAGCTTATTTGCGATGTCGCCGCTTTACCTCCGATCTCGTCACACATTCGCTCGATTGTTCATACTCCTATCAAATCTGAGTGGGATGCGCTGGTACATAAAGTCCTGACAGGGATTGAGAATGATGAGTTTAAAAAAGTTGTGTTGGCTCGCCGTTCTACTGTCCAACTGGATAACACGTTGAGCGCTGCACAACTGCTTAAAGCGAGCTATTTGAACAACCATCACAGCTTTCATTTCTTGCTGAGTTTAGACAGCAAACACAGTTTTATGGGCTCTACGCCAGAGCGTTTGTATTCTCGTGTTGGACATGAACTTCATACCGAAGCTTTAGCGGGCACTATTGGCCGCGGCGACAATGCCACTCATGATATGGAGTTGGCGAACTGGTTATCTCAGGATTCAAAAAACTTAAACGAAAACCAGTACGTCGTGGACGATATCGTGGAACGCCTTTCTCCTCATTCCGAAATGGTAGAAGTAGAAACCGAACCGAGATTGGTGCGTTTACGTAAGGTGCAGCACCTCAAGCGCAATATTCATGCAAGCTTAAAAACAGGCACAAATGGCGTACAACTGCTTTCTGCATTGCAGCCGACGGCCGCAGTGGCAGGTTTGCCTCGTAAAGAGTCGATGCAGTTCATCCTTGATAACGAGCCG
>NZ_JAWOWJ010000283.1:0-876 GCF_033340495.1 Vibrio sp. 1249-1 | reverse complement strand
TTTTCTAGTAAGTTGATGACACACCATTCGGCTAGCGAGTATTGATTATCCGTCTCTGAGAGCTCACGTAGCACTTTACATAAGCTGATTTTCTGGGCTTCACTCAGCGATTTAAGTGCCGGCAGAGCGAGTTCGAGTAACGGGAAACGCAGATGAAGTGGTAAGTCGTAATCTAACCAGGGAAGCAATGTAGATTGCGATGCGAGTGGAACGTACAACTTAATCATTTCGCGCTGAATATCGCTGCCATCAAACATGAGGGCGAATGCGATAAATCGGGCGCTATATGGTTCACGTGCGATATCAACTAACTCTGGTGGTAATTGACTGATCAACTGTTGGCCTGTCTCACTCAATTGCTCCGATGGTGAGGCAGATTGCGAAGCAGGAGAGCCGCCACCTACGGCAAAGCCACTGACTTGTTCGTTATCAAACGCCGTGTTTTGCGCATGAGAATGTTGAGCGTAGATTCCGTCCCAATTGGGTTCGATTCTTCGAATTCTTTCGTCCAGTGGTGGGTGTGTCGCGAACAAACTAGAGAAACCGGACAATTTACTCTGTCCAAACATCATGTGGCTCATTTCATCACTGGCTTTCGTGTTTAAGGTAGAGCCTTGAACGTTGCTGCCAATCTTCTTTAACGCTCCCGCAATCCCTTGATCGTTGCGAGTGAACTGCACGGCACTGGCGTCAGCTAAAAACTCGCGTTGGCGCGAAATGGCTGCTTTGATCATGTTGCCGAACAAGGTTCCTAACCAACCCAGCACCAAGCAGACAATCGCAATCAGTATGATGACAGCGAAGCCTTTGTTTGAATCAGAAGAACTACGCGATACGTGACGAGTGCTGTTCGAGTTATCCAAGATCAGATGACCA
>NZ_JAWOWJ010000282.1:0-878 GCF_033340495.1 Vibrio sp. 1249-1 | reverse complement strand
ATCGAGATGATGCTCTTCAATCATCACGCTGTCAGACATCAACACCGCACGCTTAACTGGGTTCATCAACGCGCGAACATTACCAGGCCAGAAGTAACGAGTCAGAGCTTTCAAAGCGTCCTCTGAGAAACTTTTTGCTTGAGAGTTGTACTCTTTAGAGAACTCTTGCAGATAGAAGCGAGCTAGTAGTGCAATGTCACTCGCGCGCTCTTTCAAGCTTGGTACGTTGATACGAAGTACATTGATGTAATGGTACAACTCTTCGTTGAAGTCGCCATCAATCAAGGCTTTTTCTACGTCTGACGAGTTAGCAGCAAGAATACGCACATTCACATTCTTCACACCTTCGCGCGTTTCAATCGTGCCCTCTTGCAAAAACCTTAACAGGTTCATTTGCTGGTCTTTCGAAATGGTCAGAATGTCATTAAACAACACAGTACCGCCATCTGCTTGCTCCAACAGACTTGGGCCCATCTCAGCATCCGCAGCAATACCAAAGACTTCCGCTTGGAAACGTTGCTCATTCAAAGCGCGGCAGTTAATCGACATAAAGGGCTTATGAGAACGGGAAGATACTTTGTGAATTGCACGAGCAACCGCTTCTTTACCAGTACCGCTCTCGCCAGAGATCAGAATACTCACGTCCGTAGGACCAATTCGCTTAACTTGATCGCGTAAGCGCTTCATCGGGATAGATTCGCCAATCAGCCCCATATCGAGGCTATTGCCAAAGCTTGGCCAAACTTTTTTCTCTAGCTTGAGCATACCAAGTTGGTGGCCGATGGTGCTCAACAGTTGGGCATCTGGGATTGGGGCAGTAAAAAAGTCGATACAGAAGTTAACGATGAATTGGCAGATGGTGTCTGTGCCGAGCTGAG
>NZ_JAWOWJ010000281.1:0-879 GCF_033340495.1 Vibrio sp. 1249-1 | reverse complement strand
ATGAAACTCCACTTCGTAAACAGCTTGAGAAATATGGCTAGTTTGCTCTGGTTGTTCATCCGATGAGCTCGTTGTCGATTGGCAACCAACTAAGCTTAGCGTTGCAACAACAGCGCTCATTAATGTTGTTTTCTTCATGGTTGCATCCTTACAGAGAGTTCAGAAACGCGATCAATGCGTCACGTTCTTTTTGGTTAAGCGATAGCACGTTTTGTTTCGCTTGTTCCGCTTCACCACCATGCCAAAGCACCGCTTCCATCAAGTTACGTGCTCGACCATCATGTAAGAAATACGTGTGACCGTTCACTTCTTCTGTGTAACCAATCCCCCAAAGTGGTGGCGTACGCCATTCACGGCCATTGGCAAGATATTCAGGTCGATGATCAGCAAGGCCCTCTCCCATGTCATGCAACAGCAGATCGGTATACGGGTGGATAAGTTGCTCTGAAAGCGCAGGCCGGTCTGCTCGTTTTGTCGTTTTTACACTGGTTTTATGGCAGCTTTCGCACCCCGAAGCGGCAAAGATCTTTTGGCCAAGCTGAACATCAGGATCATTCACATTTCGACGAATCGGCACGGCTAAGTGTTGGCTGTAAAACTCTACGAAGTCGAGTATGTTTTGGCTTACTTCTGGCTTGCCGCCATTTGGCAACTCCTCACAAAGGGATTGCTTCGCCGTGCAGTTTTCATTCGGGAACAAGTGACTTGTTAGACCAACATCACCATTAAACGCGGCCGCATTTTGCTGCATCAACGTTGGTTGTCCTGCTTTCCATCCAACACGGCCAATCGAAAAGTCGCCTTTTTGAATGTCCCAAACTTTATTCACCTTGCCTGAGATGCCATCGCTATCACGGTCGTTTTCGTCTGCCCACTTAA
>NZ_JAWOWJ010000280.1:0-879 GCF_033340495.1 Vibrio sp. 1249-1 | reverse complement strand
TTTGTCACAGCCATTGGCTTGAAGCTGCCGAAGAGATGGACGCCGAAGAATCAATATGGGCCGTTACAAAACATCCCTGAAAACGAATTAAGTCCAAATGCAATATTTGAACGTGTGTGCCAAGTTCGTATGGAGAAACTGCCAGACCCAGCTAAAGTCGGTAACGCAGGGAGTTTCTTTAAAAACCCTGTGATCAGCCAAGATCATTATGATCAACTCATTCGAAAGCATAGCGACATGGTGGCTTACCCTGCAAACGAGGGAATGAAAGTGGCAGCCGGTTGGCTGATTGACCAGTGTGGTTTGAAAGGTATTTCAGTCAACGGTGCTCAGGTGAACCCTTTACAAGCGTTGGTATTAACAAATGTCGACAACTGCAGTGCTGATGACGTGGTTGCACTTGCTTCTCTGGTGAAAAAGGCGGTGTGGGATAAGTACCAAATTGAACTCGAACACGAAGTGCGCTTTATGAATCGTCAAGGTGAAACTAATCTCGCTAAGATTGAGGCGGCTCAATGAGAAAAGAACACTCAGTGAAGCTACATATCCTTAAAACACTCAGCGATGGCGGTTTCCATTCAGGTGAAATGCTTGGACAACAACTGGGCATTTCTAGAGCGGCAATTGCAAAGCACATTAAAGGGTTGAATGATTGGGGAGTGGATATTTATCGTATCCAAGGACGAGGCTATCAACTGGCTCATCCTCTTCAATTACTCGATGAAACTCGTCTGAAAAATGCCATTAGCACTCCGGTAGAACTGATTTCCGTGATTGATTCAACGAATCAATATTTGTTAGAGAAAGTCAGTGAATCCGATAAAGGGCGAGTTTGTATCGCTGAATATCAGGCGCAGGGGCGCGGACGTCGCGGACGTC
>NZ_JAWOWJ010000279.1:0-879 GCF_033340495.1 Vibrio sp. 1249-1 | reverse complement strand
TTCTGCATCTTGATTTGATCAGCAAAGATGGTTGGCATTTCTTCTTTACGCATCCAACCCCAATCACCACCTTGGAGAGCTTTCGGACCTTTAGAGTAGGTGTAAGCCATTTCGGTGAAGTCTGCGCCGTCGTTCAGTTTTTTAACCAGGGCTTTCGCTTGTGCTTCTACTTCTGATTTATCTTGACCGTCGGTGAAACGCAGTTGGATATGACCGATTTTGTATTGCACGGTTGCGTTGGTTTCTTTCGCTAGCTGGTCTGCAAGGCTATCAACTTCTGCTGGAAGGATATTGATTCGGCGACGAACTAGCGCATTACGAGCTTCTGACGCTGCAATTTCTTTACGGATTTGCTCGCGGAACTCTGGGTAGCTTAGGCCTTCTGCTTGCACTGATGCTGCCAGTTCTTCCACGCTTTGGTTATTGTTGCGTGCGATTTCTGCAATGGCTTGGTTTAGACGGTTATCGTCGATGCGTACACCAATACGGTCAGCTTCTTGGCCTTGCAGCGTATCGATGATCAGTTTTTCTACCACTTGCTCTTTGAGCACGCTTGCCGAAGGTAGACTTTTTCCGCTTTGACGAGCATTGGCTTGTAGGGTTTTCATCGCAGTATTGATGTCGCTTTGTAGAATGACACCGTCGTTAACGATGACAGCAACCTTATCAAGCTCTACCGGTGCTGCTACTGCTCCACAAGAGAGTAGGGTCGTGAATAAGATTGATTTCCAAATTTTCATTTAAAATTCCGTCAGTATTTTTTGAAGAAGCGTCTTATTTAGACTAAGACGCTTAATTCGATTAATTGTTCAAATAGAATGGGCGACCGTATTTAATCGCGTTGTCGGAACCATCCAGTTCTTTGACTGCTGTACCGGT
>NZ_JAWOWJ010000278.1:0-881 GCF_033340495.1 Vibrio sp. 1249-1 | reverse complement strand
GTATGAACTTGGTTTCTTCCTGTCACAACCGCTCGAATGACTCTGCCAGAACTGAGGTTTTCTACCTCAATCTGTTGGCCTTTCGCTCCATCTTCTAAGGCGACACCTTTGGTGCTTGCACTAAATCCATCTTTGCTAGCAATGATGATGATTTCATTGCCTTTCTCAATCAAAGCGGGGGCACTTAAGTTGGTTGGATCGACGACTTGTCCGGCGCGGAGTCGACGCGTGGTTTCCAAGCCGATGGCGTGTTTAGGATCGGTGTAGAAATCGTCTGAGCGCGAAATGGTTCGAGTTTCCAATTTCAGATGATTGGCTGTCACCACTTCACTGCGACCTACAGTCGTCGCCGCAACCACCACTGGCAGTGTGACCGAAGATTTGATCGTGACATTGATTCGCCATGGAGCAGTGAGATCTTCGCAACTGACGGAACGCTTTAAGTTACCGACTGGCAAAGGTTGGTTATCGCGACCCGTGATCACCAATTTGGCATCGCATTTGGGTAAATGGTTGGCAGAACCTGGCACCCACAAGTCGTACTCCAGTTGGTACTCGCCCCACTGGTTAGACTTGGCTACGCGGTCTACTTCTTGTTCAAAATGTTTCGCGACAACGGCCTTTAGCTCCTCCGATGAGAAGGTGGTTTGGTCCGAGTTAGCGAAAGTTTGTCCTGCCGAAAGAATTCCTAATAACAGTATCCACTTTGAGGAAATTAGAGTTTTCCCCCTAATTTTTTTGCTTTCCGTAAACCGGAAGTTTGGTTTCCACTCTTGTTTGTAAGTCATTGATAAATATAAATAAATTTTATGGCACGTATCTTGTTTGTATCTTGGCGTATTCGAGCCGACTGTAAGGAAAGATGCATGGCGATCACATTT
>NZ_JAWOWJ010000277.1:323-883 GCF_033340495.1 Vibrio sp. 1249-1 | reverse complement strand
GCTTGAATCACGGCAACCACACCGTTTACTGGTACGCGTTCGCCAAGATTGTAAGGCAAATTATCGAGCGTACCGTCACGCGTGGCCGTGATGGTGAGTTCTGCCAGTTTCTGTTCTTGCAACGCCACTTCGGCTTTTGCCGCCATTAAAGCGGCTTTAGCTTGTTCGATGTCTTCGAGGCGAGAACCTGCGGTGAGCTTACTGAACTCTTCTTTTGCTGAGGCTAATTCCGCTCTCGCAGAGTCCCTTGCCGCAAGAGCGGAATCTTTTTCGGATTGGCTGATGAGCTTTTTACGCACCAGTTCTGCTTTGCGTTGATAGTTTTTCTGCGCTTCGGTGAGCTGCGCTTCCGCTCGGGCTACGCGTGCCGATGCGGCAGCAATGTCTTCTGGGCGTTCACCATTGGTCAATTTAAGCAAATACGCTCCCGCTTTGGCTTGCTCGGCAACGGCGTGTGCAAGAACGGCTTGTTGATTCTTAGTATCGAGCTGAACCAACACTTCCCCCTCACTGACCAAGCTGCCTTCTTTGACAGGAAGGGCTCTAATTATCTCATTAGA
>NZ_JAWOWJ010000277.1:0-313 GCF_033340495.1 Vibrio sp. 1249-1 | reverse complement strand
CGTTCTAAAGTGCCAAGCGCTTGGTGCGTGTTATCTTTTGAACAGGCGCTTAAAAGGGCAATAACCAATGTGCCAAAAATGATTCGCTTCATAGTGCGGTGCTTCCTTTGAAGAAGTAATGCATGAATAGATAACTTGCGAACGGGGGCGTGTTGATTGAGCCCGCTAACCCGTCGCTAACCGCCATCCATAACGATTTCTTTTTAGAGCTTAGCATTTTATCTACAAGCGATTCTTTTTAAATAGAGAGGCTTAGCGTTGGAAGAGGGCTATGAAGGCCTCAATTTAAAGAACCTTGACCAAGCTCCGGTTT
>NZ_JAWOWJ010000276.1:0-885 GCF_033340495.1 Vibrio sp. 1249-1 | reverse complement strand
AACTGAGCGCTGCTGAAAAGAGAGTGATTTCAGAAAGGTTGCATATTCAAATTGATTATTTGACTGACGACGCAATCTCATTTTCTAGAAACAAAGCTTCGTTATTAGAACATTTGCAAGAATATACTGAGTGGCGCCAGACTAAAACATCAGACCAGCCCCTTTTTAATCTGATGAATGTTCTTTTTAAAACTTTAAACATATCTATTGAACGTATTGACCAGAAGCATTCTATCCCTAAATCCAGTTATTATGAAGCTTATGATATCATCAACCAGTTATTAAATGGTAATTCCGCACTCTGTAAAAAACTGAGTTCGATGAATACTATGTTGAAGCCCATCACTTCACAGTCACATTCTGAAGGCTATAAAACACGGGCAATAAATGATTTTCTTTCTAAACTCGGGTTTGACACTGAAGTTGATCATAAAACAAACGGGAATTATAGAAAGTATAACATCTGGTTAAATTCACACGCGTATCCATCGATACTCAATAAACATGATTATTATGAAACTTCACTTGATATAAAACAAGCTATTATGTAATCATTCTGTTCGGTTTTAAGCAATTCTACCTTTTAATCTATGAAAATGATTTTCGAAATGCAGTATCGGCGTAAAGACAAGTTTATCTATAAACGTGAAGAGATCTGCTCAATCTTTAGAAGTGATGATATTGAGCAGATCATTGCAAAAAACGACTACATCGTCAGTATTGATTTTGAGCGATTTGTTTACTTGCGTTCGACATTGCCGCCTGATTTCTTTGACAAACTAGCTTTGTCACTGCGAGAAGGCGAACTGTGTTATATATCTTTCGAAGATGCCCTTTCAAGATGGAGTGTTATCTCTCAGATCCCGATGATTTTAATTCTCGGCA
>NZ_JAWOWJ010000275.1:0-886 GCF_033340495.1 Vibrio sp. 1249-1 | reverse complement strand
TTACTTGCGGTGCGGTGATGTGGGTGATAGGTGCTCCGATTGCCAGCGCAATGACCACCATGAACGAGGTGCTGACGGGCATGGCGGGCTCAGGTAAAGTGATGCTCGGTACCGTGCTTGGGGCAATGACCGCGTTTGATATGGGCGGCCCAATCAACAAAGTGGCGACGTTGTTTGCTCAAACCCAAGTGAACACGCAACCATGGTTGATGGGCGGGGTCGGTATTGCGATTTGTACGCCGCCATTGGGGATGGCACTAGCCACGTTTTTGGCGCCGAGTAAATTCAAGCGAGATGAACGCGAAGCGGGGAAAGCCGCAGGTATTATGGGGATGATCGGCATCAGCGAAGGTGCGATTCCTTTTGCCGCTGGCGACCCTGCACGAGTGTTACCCGCTATTGTGGCGGGTGGCATTGTCGGTAACGTGATTGGCTTTATGTTCCACGTAATGAACCATGCACCGTGGGGCGGTTGGATTGTTCTCCCTGTTGTGGATGGAAAAATTGGTTACATCATCGGCACGATTGCGGGCTCTGTTACCACAGCGTTGATCGTGATTGCACTAAAGAAAGCCGTCACCGAAGATGAGAGTTACACAGGTCATTCTCAAGTATATGGCTCCGTTCAAGGCGAAGGTGAGGCGGATGTTTTGGCGGTTACATCTTGTCCATCAGGTGTGGCACATACGTTCTTAGCGGCGAAGTCATTGGAAAAAGCGGCTTGTGCACTCGGCATTAAGATTAAAGTCGAAACCCAAGGGGCTAATGGCGTCATCAACCGAATTACCGAGAAAGACATCGAGAAAGCGAAGTTTGTGATCTTTGCTCATGATGTCGCGATCAAAGAACCGGAACGTTTTCGAAAAATAAAAGTGTTGGATGTCAC
>NZ_JAWOWJ010000274.1:0-887 GCF_033340495.1 Vibrio sp. 1249-1 | reverse complement strand
GGGCAGCCCGAAAGGGAAGAGACTTACCCAATCTGAAAGCGACCAAAAAGATACCCAAATCACTCATAAATTTGAGTCGAAATGGGTAGGGGTCGGCGCAGCCGAAAGGGCGGCGTGCGCTAGCTTTCCTAGCATCCTTATCGTTTCTTTCAGGACAAAGAGGGGCGTTACATCGTGATCCCAGAGGGATACACTGTGAAAGGGGGATTGACTCTCAACGATGGCCAGAACGAACTTATCAAACTGGTGGAGAAGTAGAACATGACCGAGTTAGAAACCCTATTATTGAACGAATTCGAGCAATTGCAGACGCAGCACGAAATACAACAAAAGGAATTTGTGAATCTATACAACGATTTAGCGGAGCAGCTCCAGCAGTTGGAAACCCTGATTTGAATCAAGTATCAGTAATCTCTTTTTCAGGGAGTTTGAATCTGGTCACACGCTGCAATTGAGATTGAAGCATGAAAAAAGGCCCCGAAGGGCCTTTTAAAACTGGATTAGATACAGGTTCCACTGCTGCAATCAGGCATATCGGCCCAGAAGAGAACGTTTTCTTCTTTCACAATGCCCAGAGTCATCATGACCTGAACCAGTGGGCTCTTTAATGCTTGTTCACGATCGGTGACCTCTTCGGATGAAGTGAACACGATGAATTTGATGTTTTCCGCTGGAATAGTGAAATACAAAGAGCTGGCCACACCGGCGATAGTATCAGGCAGCATATCTGTCATCATCAGGACTTCGAAAGAGATGGCTGACGGAATGTTCACCATATTATCAAAACTGCTAATAATGATGTCATTGATAACACCACCGCGAGGATGCCCTTTGAAGAACAGGTCATGCTCCTTACCAATATAGTAAGGGCTGGTTTCGTTGATAGC
>NZ_JAWOWJ010000273.1:0-888 GCF_033340495.1 Vibrio sp. 1249-1 | reverse complement strand
CCATAATAATAGCCACAACAGATATTTTAATGGATGATTTTCAAACCAGATTTTTTCAACCACAGTAACTATTCGCCAAACTGGATGCGATGAAGTTGAGCGTAAGCGCCATTCTTAGCAATCAAGTCTGCGTGATTACCTCGTTCAATAATGGCACCGTCGTCTACGACTAGAATCTCATCGGCTTTTTCGATCGTTGACAAGCGGTGAGCAATCACCAACACGGTTTTATCTTTCTGCAGCTCATCTAAGGCAGCTTGGATAGCACGCTCAGATTCCGTATCCAATGCGGAGGTTGCTTCGTCAAGAATCAGTACAGGCGCATCACGCAGTAACGCACGAGCAATAGCTACACGTTGGCGCTGACCACCAGATAAGCTCGCGCCGTTTTCGCCGATCATGGTATCTAAACCATTCTCCATCTTATTGATGAATTCCATTGCGTGAGCCAGCTTCGCTGCACGCTCAATATCGCTGCGCTGGTACTTATCTTCCGTCGCGTAAGCAATGTTGTTTGCTATGGTGTCATTGAAAAGATGTACGTTTTGCGAAACCAAAGCAAACTGCTCGCGCAAGTTCTTCAATTCGTAGTCACGAATATCACGGCCATCTAGCGCAATCGAGCCACTGTCCACGTCATAAAAACGGTTGAACAAGTTCGCAATGGTACTTTTACCTGAACCTGAACGCCCCACTAGAGCGAGCGTTTTACCTCGAGGAATATCAAAACTAATGTGCTCTAGTGCCGGTTTTTCTGAACCTTCATACGTAAAGCTGACGTCTTTCACAGATACATCGCCCTTCGCGCGCTCAACCGTGTGTTTACCTTCGTTTTTCTCCGGTTCCAACTCGATCAGAGCAAATAAATTTTGGCTCGCTGCCATACCA
>NZ_JAWOWJ010000272.1:0-888 GCF_033340495.1 Vibrio sp. 1249-1 | reverse complement strand
GACTGGCAACGTGTCCCAACTCGACCATGTCCAGTGCGCTCTGTACTTTATTTTGAATGGTTTGATTATCGAGCTTGCGCACTTTTAGAGGAAAAGCGAGGTTCTCCGCAATCGTCATGTGAGGAAACAGCGCGTAGTTTTGAAATACCATTCCGATGTCGCGTTTATGTGGCGCGAGATTGTTTACCGGAACGCCATCAATGTAAATCTCTCCGCCTGTTGCCGTTTCAAAACCCGCCAGCATCATCAGACACGTTGTTTTGCCTGATCCAGAAGGCCCCAACATGGTGACAAACTCTCCGGGTGCGATGTCTAAGTTGAAGTCTTTAACCACCAAGTTTGCACCGTCGTAGGTTTTCTTAACATGTTGAAAGCTCACATAATCCTTGTTTGCTGTGCTCATGGCATCCCTCCGTTCATTTTTGTATAGCGAAAATAAGTAGAGCGCCACAAAGCGCCCTACTCACTAGCTCAATTACAGATTGTATTTTGATAGGTCTAAGCGGGTAGCAAGCGCGTGCTCCACCATCTGGATCACTTGTTGACGCTCCTCACCTTTAAGCAGTTGGCGCGGTGCACGAACTTGCTCTGAACCACGGCCACACACTTGTTCAGCAAGCTTAATGCATTGAACCAGCGTAGGAATGGTGTCGAGACGCAGCAGCGGTAAGAACCAACGGTAAATTTCTAACGCTTCTGCATAACGGCCTTGGCTCGCCAGTTTGTAAATTGCAACTGATTCTTCTGGGAACGCATTGGTTAAGCCAGAAATCCAGCCTGTCGCTCCTAACATCAGCGACTCAAGCGCAATATCATCAACACCGCTGAACACGGTAAAACGATCATCGAACTTGTTGTAAAGCTCAGTGATACGACGCGTGTCGGTAG
>NZ_JAWOWJ010000271.1:0-889 GCF_033340495.1 Vibrio sp. 1249-1 | reverse complement strand
TAGCGGATAAACGCAAGATGCATAATGACGACGGGGCAGAAGTGAACATAATTATTGTCTGACTAGATGAATAGAGGCAGGTAAATTATGCAGACATCCACAATAAATGTAAAATACACGGCTCCAATATAACGAAGTACCGATAAGTGTTCTGCAATGTCAAAGATAACACCGCATCAATCGCAAGAATCTGGAAAGCCAGGCAATACTGGGGTAAAGCGCATTATCAAAGCGACAGGTTATTCTATACAGGGATTAAAAGCCGCTTTTAAACATGAAGCTGCTGTTCGACAAGAGCTCGCTTTGCTAAGCATTGCTGTGATTTTGGCGTGCGTGGTTGATGTCGGGATGATAGAGCGCATCTTATTGATTGGTGTCGTGGTATTAGTTCTGATTGTCGAACTGATTAACTCCGCGATAGAAGCAGTGGTGGATCGCATTGGTGTTGAACGCCATGAATTAAGTGGCCGCGCTAAAGATATAGGATCGGCAGCCGTTATGGTTGCGTTGGCTTTCGCAGCTTTTACTTGGCTATACATATTGGCCAGTCGCTACCTAGGCTAGAGGTTACAACATGATTCAGCAGTATCGAGATAGCAACCAAGTCATTTGGTTTGATGAGGCGCTTATTGAAGATCCTAGTCAGCCTATTTTTGATGCCGAGTATTGGCAATCCACCAACAAAGTAACTGGCAGTGCGTCAGGGCGTGGCACGACTTGGTTTGTTCAGCTTGATACGATGCAAGCCGCTCTGCGTCATTATCGACGTGGTGGCTTGTTTGGTAAGTTAGTTAAAGACAATTATTGGTTTTCAGGTTGGGAGCAAACGCGTTGTGCGCAAGAGTTCCAACTATTACTTACACTGATTAATGCAGGTGTTCATGTGCCA
>NZ_JAWOWJ010000270.1:0-890 GCF_033340495.1 Vibrio sp. 1249-1 | reverse complement strand
TTAAACGCTGCAAAAGAGTCATCCGTCGGAGAAGATGGCAGCAGACACGAAGTGCAGTATGTTGTTGGGATTGAGGAATTTGTCAATGCGCATGTTTTTGACTCAGAGAAAGTTGGCGGGGAAGAAGGTTGCACGATCTTCACTGAAGATCTTGTGTTGAATAAAGCTGAGTATAAAGAAAACTCTGAACTCAATACGAGTGATTATGAGCTAACAGAAAGAAACAAAGCAAAAATTGATGAATGCTTGAAAGAGCGTCAAGAGGCAATGGACGCTCGGATTGGCCAAGATGGATATAACGCCCAAATCGCCAAGATTAATCAGAAATCTGCAAAAATTGGTGAGTTAGCCGCGGATGACTTTGTCCGGAGTAAACGTCCTAATGCTAAGCTGCTTCATCCCAAAGATATTGGAACCTCAATTTCGAAGCCGGGCGACTTTGATATGGTTTACGAGGTGGAAGAGCCACCACTAGGTGAAATTATCATTGTTGAGGCCAAAGGGGGGAGCAGTCCTTTGGGTAGTAGAAAAATTGGAAACGAAGCGTATCAGCAAGGGACTAGTAAATATGCTGAAGAAATCACTAAGCTAATGTCTGAAAACGAAGATGAAACGACAGAAAAAATAGCTGCGAAAAAAATCAGAGATGCATCTTCATTCGGTATTCCGATACGGTATATTCACACCAAGGCGAGTATTCCGGAAACAGGTGATGCATCAGATATAAAAGTAGGAATAGCTGAGTTTAAAATTGATTAAGAAGGGTTAGTTCAACAATGCAAGGTAAAAAGCCAATCAAAATTATAGAGCGTACAGCAAGGCCCAAGTTAGATGATAATAGCATTGCTTCTGAGAAAGATTATATCAATCGAATCTTAGATAAAAGAAAA
>NZ_JAWOWJ010000269.1:0-890 GCF_033340495.1 Vibrio sp. 1249-1 | reverse complement strand
CCGCTCAAGCTCGCTATTCCTTTATTGGTGTCGGACATGAGTTTTGGTGCGCTTTCGGAAGAAGCGAAAATCGCGCTGGCAAAAGGTGCGGAGTTAGCCGGAACTGGGATTTGCTCCGGGGAAGGCGGCATGTTGCCAGAAGAGCAAGCCGCTAATTCGCGATATTTTTATGAGCTAGCCAGTGCGAAGTTTGGCTACGACGAATCCAAGCTCCTAAAGGTTCAAGCATTTCACTTTAAAGGCGGACAAGGTGCGAAAACGGGGACAGGAGGCCATCTTCCTGCCAACAAAAACGTTGGTAAGATCTCTCAGGTGAGGGGCATTCCTGAAGGGCAACCTGCAATATCGCCACCAACCTTTACCGATCTTCATACTACTCACGATTTCAGAAAGTTTGCCGACAGAGTTCGTGGCATTACTGGCGGTATTCCGATTGGCTTTAAATTAAGTGCTAACCATATTGAGCAAGACATCCAGTTTGCGCTCGATGCGAGTGCCGATTACATCATTCTCGATGGCCGTGGTGGTGGCACGGGCGCGGCACCAACCATGTTCCGTGATCACATTAGCGTACCGACCATTCCTGCGTTAGCCCGCGCACGTAAATACTTAGATGAAAAAGGTGCAAGTGACCGTGTCACGTTAATCATCACTGGTGGACTTCGCGTTCCTATGGATTTTGTCAAAGCGTTAGCGCTCGGTGCAGACGGCGTGGCGATAGCGAACAGCGCGATGCAATCAATTGGTTGTGTTGCAGCTCGTATCTGCAACACCAATAACTGTCCGGCAGGCATTGCGACACAAAATGCCGATTTGAGGCAGCGTCTCGACGTCGAAAGGTCATCCCAGCAACTGAAAAATTTCTTCGAATCCTCAGTCGAGCTCATGCA
>NZ_JAWOWJ010000268.1:0-890 GCF_033340495.1 Vibrio sp. 1249-1 | reverse complement strand
CTGGAGAACGGTTCTGATGTCGATTGAGTTTATTCTTGAACACTGTAAAGAACAGAGCCCTGAACGTGCTTACATCGAAGCACAGCGCGACAAATTGCAAAGACTACTCACTAGCTAAACCTCTCATAAAATACAAGCCTCGCTCAATGCGGGGCTTTTTATACCTATTGTTTTCTGCCTATGGGTGGTACGCCCTCTCCCCTATCAAAAAACAAAATGCATGACATGTCAACGGTGAATGTATGCTCCTATGCACTCAACGAACTAGTACGAGCTGACATTTTCACAAACACCATTAATCTTAGCGACGGCCTCAAGCACTCTTCTTAATTGAGCTCATTTCCTAGCGGCTCCGGCGGAACTTTCCTCTTCTTAAAACGAAAAGACACCGTAGCTAAAAAATGTTGTATTGCACTATTTATCAACCCGCCACTCTTCTTTGATAAATGGGAAATTAGACTTCATTTTTCTTGTAAAAAAAGCATAATCCCTCCCTTAATTTCGCGGGTAAAAAAGACGATTTTTCATATTCCAAACGGAAATTGACCAACAATTGACAGAGATTGCGAAGTCAATCACAACAGAACGGCAGATTAAATTTCACCTGATTAATTAACGCTTTCAGCGCATGTGAGCTAGATCTCCGAACCTTACAAAGACAGAAAGAACCCCTTAAACACCTAGACCTCAATGTTAGCAACCACTAACACACAAGAAAAACACGGATATAAACTGCGACACATATCAATGTTCATTTTTCAACCAAGAACGAGCTAAAAGCAAACAAAATGACGTTTATGACGTGGGCGGGTGTGTTTTTAACGTTTTTAACGGGAATCAAGTTTGATTATTTTATGGATAAGGTGTTTTCTTACTCCTGCCTAAGGCCT
>NZ_JAWOWJ010000267.1:0-891 GCF_033340495.1 Vibrio sp. 1249-1 | reverse complement strand
TTGACTCTTCTCAAGACATCCGCTCTGCAATGTGTCTAATCATGGAAGAAATGGGCCTAGTTGTTGAAGCGCACCACCACGAAGTAGCGACTGCGGGTCAAAACGAAATCGCTACTCGTTTTAATACGCTAACAACGAAAGCTGACGAAATCCAAATTTACAAATACGTAGTACATAACGTTGCTCACGCATTTGGTAAAACAGCGACATTCATGCCTAAACCACTCGTTGGCGACAACGGCTCTGGCATGCACGTTCACCAATCTCTAGCAAAAGACGGCGTTAACCTGTTTGCTGGCGACAAGTACGGCGGTCTATCTGAAACAGCGCTTTACTACATCGGCGGTATCATCAAACACGCTCGTGCAATCAACGCGTTTGCTAACCCATCAACAAACTCGTACAAGCGTCTTGTACCTGGATTTGAAGCACCAGTTATGCTTGCTTACTCTGCACGTAACCGTTCAGCTTCTATCCGTATCCCAGTGGTACCAAGCCCGAAAGCACGTCGTATCGAAGCTCGCTTCCCAGATCCAGCAGCAAACCCATACCTAGCGTTTGCTTGTCTACTGATGGCTGGTCTTGACGGTATCAAGAACAAGATCCACCCAGGCGAAGCGATGGACAAAGACCTTTACGATCTACCAGCAGAAGAAGCAGCTGAGATTCCTAAAGTGGCTGAGTCTCTAGAAGTGGCTCTAAATGCACTAAACGAAGACCGTGAGTTCTTAACAGCGGGCGGCGTATTCTCTGACGACTTTATCGATTCTTACATCGCACTTAAGTCAAAAGACGTTGAGCGCATCAACATGGCAACTCACCCACTTGAGTTCGAACTTTACTACTCTGTATAAGGTTCAAACTGTGTAAAATGTAAACACAGTAACAAAA
>NZ_JAWOWJ010000266.1:0-892 GCF_033340495.1 Vibrio sp. 1249-1 | reverse complement strand
CACAGAAAGTAACTACAACAGTGGCCTTGGCCGTAATGCAAATAGTGACCGTACAAGCGACGGCTTCAATATTGGCGTTAACCTAGCAGTGCCACTTTACACTGGCGGCAACGTGACATCACAAACCAAACAAGCTGAGTTTGCGTACGTTGCAGCAAGCGAAGATCTTGAAGCTCAGTACCGTAGCGTAGTGAAAGATGTTCGTGCACAAAACAACAACATCAACGCTTCTATTGGTGCGTTAAAAGCGTATGAGCAATCGGTAGTTTCAGCGAGATCTGCGCTAGAAGCGACAGAAGCAGGTTTTGATGTAGGTACTCGTACTATCGTTGATGTTCTAGACGCAACTCGTCGCCTATACGATGCGAACAAAAATCTTTCAGACGCTCGTTACAACTACATCCTGAGTGTTCTTCAGCTTCGCCAAGCGGTTGGTACACTAAGCGAACAAGACATCTTGGATGTGGATGCAGGTTTGAAACCAGCGAAATAACGTTCAGTTATACAATGAAATTAAAACGCCAGTTGATTCTTCAACTGGCGTTTTTTGTTGTCTATCATTCGATGCAAAGTACCTAACATTGTACGCCTAGCGATTATCTCGCAAATGCATTGCTATACCAGAACGTAGAACAGCAAGCATAGAAAAACAAAAAGGCCGCTTTGCAGCGACCTTTCAGATAGTGTTGTTCAAAGCAGTAAGGCTTAGCCTTTGCCGCCTTTAATTGCATTGATGATTTCGCTGGTTGAGCAACCATCTTCAAAGTTCAAAACACGAACTTCACCACCTGCTGCAATCACTTCTTTACCACCAGCAATCTCTTCTGGTTTGTAGTCACCGCCTTTCACTAACATGCTTGGCAGCACTTCAGAGATCAGACGCTGTGGCGTA
>NZ_JAWOWJ010000265.1:0-898 GCF_033340495.1 Vibrio sp. 1249-1 | reverse complement strand
CGGGTGTTTTTGTCTGTGAGAACGTGCTTGATGGTTTATTGGCGACCGCGCTTCTCTTCTTTCTTGGGTTCACCAGAGAACATTGTCACGACCGCAAAAAGAACGCAGACGCCGCCAGCGATAGACACCCAACGCTTCTTGTTGGGGTCTAACTGTGTCCAAAATCGCTTAATCATTGGGCACCTCCCAGCAGCGATGGACGCTTAGACGTTGGTGCGAGACCACGCTTCTGCTTCTTCGCCACATAGATCTCCGTCTTCTGGCCGGGCTCAAGCACGTTAAGCGGCCACGTAGTCACCGCAGCCACATCCCAGCTCCCACACAACGCCTCTTTGAACTCAATAGGCTGATCAGAGACGTTCAGGGCGACACCGATGAACACGTTAAGGTGGTGGCCCATCATGTATTGCCCCTTGCTGAAATCCACCTTTACCCCAGGATGAGCGCAGCTCGGCACCGCAGCACCAGCAGGGATGCGGTTCAACGTGTAACCTTGAGGGACTTCACCAAGAGCAATCTTTCGGAATACTGACCGGATGGTTTCGACATAAGGCTGGCTCTGTTCCCAGGTCTCAGCCTTGGTATTGGCAAAAGCACCAGTGATACCTACACCACCATCGAGCTTGAGAAAGACTTCTCTGGGCGGAATACGACGGGGAACCATCGTCAGGCTGAGAGCTTGGGCTTCCGAGCCTTTTTCAGTAATGAACATAGTCACCGGATACTGCTTATCCGTGGCGACATAGACCACATTCTCTTTGATGCAGACCTCACCACACTGGCCGTTATCCGTCGCCCCGGTCAGAGATGTTGAAACGATCTCAGGATTGCTGAAAGGCGTGACGATTCGGTTCGGATGACCAACGGCTATCGGGATGATCTGGTTAACCCCCGGCTT
>NZ_JAWOWJ010000264.1:0-898 GCF_033340495.1 Vibrio sp. 1249-1 | reverse complement strand
GTTACGAGCATTTAGAACATGAAGTTAAAGCCAGCGTCGAAGACGTTGATCGAGCGATTTTCGGCGAAGATTCGACGACACACGCAGTGATTTGTTATGTGAACGAAGAACCGATAGGATTCGCCGTCTACTTTTTTAACTACTCAACATGGCTTGGAAAGAACGGACTCTACTTGGAAGATCTATATGTTTCTTCTGAGTACCGAAATGTTGGTGCTGGGAAAGCGTTGTTAAAGCATTTGGCGAATATTGCCGTTGATCGTGGTTGTGGCCGTTTTGAATGGGCTGTATTGGATTGGAACCAACCCGCGATTGATTTCTATCAGTCAATCGGTGCAGAGCCTCAAGATGAATGGAAGATCTATCGACTGGCGGGAGATGCATTGCAGCGCTTTGCTAAAGGATGATGTGAATGGGAGATTCGATGTATCCACACGACTATCAAGGGAATGGCTCGCAAGCGCGCTTTTCCGTCTCAGAAAGGGTCTCAATTGAGCCTCTAACCACCAAGCATGCGACGGTTTTACTGGAAGTGGTGAACACGTATCGAAACAGCCTATCTGGCTATTTACCTTGGACGGACTTTGTGACCAACCGCAGAGAAGCAGTGAACTACATTTCTCAGCGCGTGAACAGCAAAGCATTAGATGCCCACTGGTGCGCGATTTATTTTGATGAGCAGTTTACGGGCGTTATTGGTATCAAGGGTGTGGATTCGCACACACACGTCACTGAGATTGGCTATTGGTTGGCGAACAATGGGCGAGGACACCGAGTGATCGACCAAGTACTCGCGGTGTTGATTCCTTTTTTGAAGCAGAAAGGGCACGCGCAATTCATCCAATTCCACTGTATGGAAGACAACATTGCCAGCATCAATATTGCTGAGCGTGCTGGT
>NZ_JAWOWJ010000263.1:0-902 GCF_033340495.1 Vibrio sp. 1249-1 | reverse complement strand
TGCAAGTTAAAGTGAGCCGAGAGACAGAGTCGGAAACAACCACCGACGCCACCGATGGCGACGCTAACCCATAAAGTTAGGCTGCAAACCTTTCGCCAGCTTCTGCCTAACTTTGTAAGAGACGTCACTCAACGTAATGTTCCCTTTGTTGTGACGATCGATGCCTGCATTTTGTCGGTAAGCGATCGAACCTTGTTTGAACAGCACGTGTGAGGGTGACTTCCCGATTGCCGCGGGGTAGAGAATCGCCATGTAAACATCTTCCAACGAAGACATTCGGTGTCGATAAGGCCAAAAGTAAGCTTTCACATAATCGAGCTGTTCAACGGCGCTCATCATGGCGAGATGCTTAGTGCTCGTCCCCAAGTTTTTCGCGGTTGCGGGCATGAACTGAATCAGACCTGTCGCCCCACTCCCAGAGCCGTTTCTAATGCTAGGGCTGAACGTTTCAGCCGTCTCAAAGGCCATACAAGCCATTAGATGATTCGGGTTGATTTCTAGCTCAGAGCAAATTTCGACCACTTTGCTTTTGAATGCAGGGCTAACTCGCTGTCCCCATGCCAAAACATGCTCAGAAGGCTCTTGAAATGGCTCGGGAGAAAAAATACATCGATGGGAACGTTGGTGATAAAAAGGAAACATTTTAATGAGGCGCTGTTGCCTGCCCTTCAACATGGAAGTAAAGGAAAACAATACAGCTTTGAGTGGCTGCCGTTTTTTAAACTTTACTAATTTATACAGTCGCTTAGATACCTTTTTCACGACATAACCAAGTTGAGGGAACACTCCCAAAATGTAATCCATTTCCTACAAGTTTTATAGAAATATCAGCTACAACAAACATTTGTGTGACCAAGGTCACTTTTAGCGCAATTTCAACGTTCAATAACCCACCAAAAAAA
>NZ_JAWOWJ010000262.1:0-902 GCF_033340495.1 Vibrio sp. 1249-1 | reverse complement strand
TCAATGGCCCAAAGAACTCGCTGGAGATATAGAAAGTGAAACCAGCCACAACGCCAGATAAAACTCTCGCCCCCATTGTTACGCTTCGCAGCGGACCAAAGACGAAAGACAATGCCATCAACATCATTACGGCAATCGACAAAGGCTGCGTCAGCTTACGCCAA
Organism: Vibrio sp. 1249-1; assembly: GCF_033340495.1. Classification (NCBI taxonomy): domain Bacteria; kingdom Pseudomonadati; phylum Pseudomonadota; class Gammaproteobacteria; order Vibrionales; family Vibrionaceae; genus Vibrio; species Vibrio sp. 1249-1. The sequence continues at coordinate 738 of NZ_JAWOWJ010000262.1, read as the reverse complement.
AATGCGAGTTCGTAACGTGAAGCATCTTGCTCTGATGCTTTCAAATACGTCACGTAATCATACAAACCGCTCAGAGAGAGCTCTTCTGGTTTTACTGTCACCACGGCTAGCTTGTCAGGAGCCAACGACGTGTGCCATTCCATTTGATCCATCTCTTGTTTGGAAATCACGTTTTCGTCTTGCATGTTGGTGATTTGCACGTCACGCATCAACCAATTGTTATCTTGTTGGTAATCCACTTCTTCAGCGAAGATAACTTTTTCTAAGTTCTTGTCATCATCAAAGCGCCACATGTTCAACGCATACAACTTGTCATCTTCCACTTTACCGATGAAGATGAAGTCGTTAGCATCACGAGCCCAAACACCAGCACGAACCGAAACGATGCTGCCGCCAGACAATGCAAAAGATCGCAAATCACGCGCCATTTTCTGAGCTTCTGGAGCACCCCATTGGCCTAAAGTCATCACGATAAGCATCAATGGAACGGCCGTTTTTAGCACGGACAAACCGATATCCAGCTTGGAGAAACCCGCCGCTTGCATGACCACAAGCTCAGAGCTTGACGCCAGCATACCCAAACCAATCAGCGCACCCAGCAATGCTGCCATTGGGAAAAACATTTCAACGTCACGAGGCACACTCAACAAAACGAAATACAAAGCGTGCGTCAGGTCATACACACCACGCCCCACTTTTCGTAGCTGTTCCACGTATTTGATGATACCCGATAGGCCA
>NZ_JAWOWJ010000261.1:0-903 GCF_033340495.1 Vibrio sp. 1249-1 | reverse complement strand
GCTCGCCATGAATACAAGACAGCGTTTGGTGTCCTCGATAAGCAACTAACCCTACCTCAACGAAAAGTTGGTGAGTTGCTGGTCATTCGTCCTTATGAGTACTTTAGCTTGGCGTTGATCACAACCAGCACTAAACCCATCAATAAAGAGGTCTCTGTGGTTTCGCCTCTGACGCAAGAGTCGACCACCAATGAAACCACGCAATAACGACAGTGACCTTGCTGCCTGGCTTAAGCTGAGTTGCTTGCCAGGCATCGGTGGGGTCAAAATGAATAAGCTGCTCGCCAAAGATACGCCTCGCAATATCATCAATTCCTCTTCTGAACAGCTCTATCAATTGGGTTTGACGAACAAACAGTTGCAAGCTTGGGCTTCGGCCGATAAAGAGGTCGATGCTTGTTTAACGTGGCTAGCCACTTCTACAAATCATCACATTCTGACGCTGGCCGATCCTTTATATCCCCCTTTACTCAAGCAAGTTGTCGCTCCGCCTCCGTTGTTATTTGTCGAGGGGAATCCTACCTTTTTATCGCAACCACAAATTGCCATGGTGGGCAGCCGTAACGCTAGTTTTGATGGTTTACACCATGCACGTCAATTTGCGGCAGAGTTGGCTCAGCAAGAATTGATTGTCACTAGCGGCTTAGCGCTTGGGATTGATGGCCATGCTCATGATGGTGCGCTACAAGCGGGTGGTAAGACGATAGCTGTGCTCGGGTCTGGTTTAGAACATGTTTTTCCTGCTCGTCATCGTGGTTTAGCGCAGCGATTAACAGAAAATGGCGCACTGGTTTCTGAGTTTCGCCCCAATGCCAAGCCTCGAGCAGAAAACTTTCCGCGTCGAAACCGTATTATTAGCGGCTTATCGTTAGGTGTGTTAGTGGTGGAAGCGGCCGAGAAAAG
>NZ_JAWOWJ010000260.1:0-903 GCF_033340495.1 Vibrio sp. 1249-1 | reverse complement strand
AATACGCCGCACTTAAAAGCAATGTGCGCATGTTAGTCCACTTACTGGGTAACACGATTGGCGATGCCCACGGCGAAGAAATCTTCGAGAAAGTGGAGACCATGCGTAAATTATCCAAATCGGCTCAAGCAGGTAATCAAGCAGACAGGGAAAGCTTGATAGAAGAAAACAAACACTTACCCGATGAGCAACTAACGCCAGTCACCCGTGCGTTTAACCAATTTCTAAACCTCACCAATATTGCCGAGCAATACCACACCATTTCACGTCACTGTGAAGAGCACATCTGTGAACCAGACGCGATCAACTCGCTGTTTTCAAAACTGGTACAAAACGATGTTAGCAAACTCGATACGGCTCAAGCGGTACGTGATTTGAATATTGAACTGGTATTAACCGCGCACCCAACGGAAATCACTCGCCGCACCATGATCAATAAACTGGTCAAGATCAACGAGTGTTTATCCAAGCTAGAACTCAGCGACCTGTCTTCTAAAGAACGCAAAAAAACAGAGCGTCGCTTAGAGCAACTTATCGCACAAAGCTGGCATTCTGACGTGATTCGTCAACAACGCCCTACTCCATTGGATGAAGCGAAATGGGGCTTTGCCGTAGTAGAAAACTCACTGTGGGAAGCAGTGCCAGACTTCTTACGTGAAATGCACGATCGCTTGAAATCTTACTTGGGTGAAGGTTTACCAATTGATGCTCGCCCTGTGCACTTCTCTTCTTGGATGGGGGGTGACCGCGACGGTAACCCGTTTGTCACTCATAGCGTGACACGTGAAGTATTGCTTCTGTCTCGTTGGAAAGCCGCAGATCTTTATCTCAATGACATCAACGAGTTGATCAGTGAACTGTCTATGACGGTTTCAAACGATCAAGTTCGTGAACTTGCTGGCG
>NZ_JAWOWJ010000259.1:0-904 GCF_033340495.1 Vibrio sp. 1249-1 | reverse complement strand
CATGGATCTCAACGATCCTTTTCTAAGGTAATGAACGTCCTCAAGAAAAACGCCTCCCAATGGGAGGCGTTTTTCGTATCTGCCAGTTGTAAAAAGGTCGCCTACACTAGCGACCTTGGGGATTCGTACAACGAGCGTTACGTTAAATATTCGCTATTAACGATACTCCCATGCATGCATAATATCTCCAAATCAACTATAAGGACTTAAAGTGAAAAAACTGATTTTACTAGCACTCTTAAGTGCAAGTGCAAGTGCAAACGAGGTAGACCATTTTTATGTCGGCGGCAATTTACTTGTAGGTCACAATACTGAGTTAGATGCTGGTATTGCAACTATTGATGAAAGCAACGACTTAGGTGGAGGGGTGTATGCTGGTTATAATTTTGCAGTTCACCCTAATGTAGATTTAGGTGTGGAGTTAGAATACCAACATTTTGGTGAAGCTGAATTTAATGAAGATGCCAGTGTTAAAGGTGATGCCTTTTATATTAACGCACGCCCTAAGTTTATAGATAAAGGTAATAAATTATATAGCGCACTCATTCTTGGCGTTGGTTCATTAAAGGGCGAAACCAACGTCTTCGGTATATCTGAATCAGAATCCAAGTTCTCTTATCAAGCAGGATTGGAAGTAGGTTACATGCTTGACAATGTAGACCTTGCTATCGGCTACAGATACAGGTCTGCTGAATTTGATGGTGTAGATATCAACATTCAAGGTGTGACAGTTGGTATGAGATATAACTTCTAGTAGCTTGCTACGAATGAGCTATCACAACCAAAAAGCTTCCCATTCGGGAGGCTTTTTTAAGTGCTGTTTATATGTGTTACGTTAAATTACTCATTACTTTCTTTTAAACCAAAGCAGTCCCACTCTATCAGCAATCGACTAAAATTATTT
>NZ_JAWOWJ010000258.1:0-905 GCF_033340495.1 Vibrio sp. 1249-1 | reverse complement strand
TCGAAACGCGTCAAAAGCTGGCGGCGCTTTATTTCGGTAAAGGGGATACCAGAAAGTCTTACGAAATCCTGCAAGAAGGCATCAACCTTGATAAGGATAACCAACCGCTAAGACTCGCGTTATCGAAGCTATTGGTTAAAGCCAATCAGCCTTCTGCGGCACTGAGCCCACTGGTTCACTTGCCTCCAATGCCGAGTCGAGATTACTTGGCAATGCGCGCAGCCCTTGCGCAGAAACAAAAGCAAAACGACATCGCATTAGAAAGCTACCAGTTACTGACTCAACGCGAGCCAGACAATGCCCGCTGGTGGCTTGGTTTGGCTATTCAGCAAGAACGAGCGCTCACTTTTACTGCTGCGATTAACTCTTACAACGAAGCGTTAGGTAAAGTAGGGATCTCGAATCAGTCGCAAGCTTTCATTCGCGATCGATTAACCATCTTAAAGCAACTGGAGAGCGCACAATGAAAATTCAGTTGAGAAAACGCTTAGGTGACCTACTCGTTGAAGAAGGCATCGTATCGGAAGATCAAATCCAGCAAGCTCTATCCGCTCAGCGCAGTACCGGACAAAAATTAGGTGATGCCCTGATTGATCTCGGGTTTATTACCGAAAAGCAAATGCTGGAGTTCTTGTCTCAGCAACTTGGATTACCGTTGATCGATCTTGGACGTGCTCCAGTGGATGCGGATGCGGTGCAAATACTGCCAGAAGTGCATGCTCGTCGTTTACGTGCAATGGTGGTGGCTCGTAATGGTGACACTCTACGTGTTGCGATGAGTGATCCGGCGGATCTGTTTACCCAAGAGTCTTTAATGAACTTGCTAGGTGAGTACAACCTTGAGTTCATCATTGCCTCTGAGCGTCAGTTGATCAGCAGTTTCGACCGTTACTACCGCCGTACCA
>NZ_JAWOWJ010000257.1:0-905 GCF_033340495.1 Vibrio sp. 1249-1 | reverse complement strand
TACCAAACGCCTCGATAACGTTACCTGCTGCATTGCCCCCTTCATGACCATGAAGTAACACGACACGGGTGGACGCAACGTTCAGCGCCAAACGCAACAACGTCGCGATCAGCAGCACCGTTGGGAACGCGGCGAAATCTAACGGGCGGCGTGTATATACCGTCACCAACAACACCACCATGGCTAAGGCGATGTTAAAGGTGAAGAACATATCCAGTAGGAACGCGGGTATCGGTAATACCACCATCGCAAGGGTGGCCAAAACCATGACAGGCGCGCCAATAGCTGGCATCTCACGCTGACGAATTCGTGGCAATTTATCTGCAAACGGCAGGCTTAACTTCATACTGCGAGGTATCTCAATCGAATTGAAGCGTCACGCGAATACGCACTTTAATACGTATGTCTAATGTTTATACGCGACCACTTTCGCCTAAAAGTTTAGGTATAGTTGATAATTAGTCGACTTAAGCAATCTATGTACCAAAATCAACGCCAAAATAATGACTCAAAGCTAAATAACAGCACAATCCATTGATTGTTTTATATTTTTCTTAATTTTGCTTTTTGTACGATTAATGACGATGTTCCGGCGGGATTGGCAAGTCATAATCTTGAATTTTCGGTCGCTGACCACCACGTTTGCGGTACTGTTTTAACTGGAACACAAACGCCAGCACTTGCGCGACCGCGGTAAACAGACCGTCAGGAATTTCTTGTTCCAACTCAGTGGTATGGTAAAGCGCACGTGCAAGTGGTGGAGCAGGCACAATCGTAATGTCGTGCTCGCGTGCCACTTCTCGAATTTTCATCGCCATATGATCCGTACCTTTCGCAATCACGACTGGCGCACGATCTGTTTTCTGCTTATAACGCAGCGCCACTGAATAGTGCTCCGGGTTGGT
>NZ_JAWOWJ010000256.1:0-906 GCF_033340495.1 Vibrio sp. 1249-1 | reverse complement strand
CACTTCTACATAAAGATAATGCAGTGCCGTGGGTCATCTTAGTTCCTAAACGTGCCAACTTAAAAGAATTGCACCACTTACCGATGAAAGAGCAGCAACAGTTTTTACTTGAATCACAAGCGGTAAGCCAAGCGCTCGAAGCGACTTTCCGTCCTGACAAGTTGAATCTTGGCGCACTTGGTAACATGGTGCCGCAGCTACACATTCATCATATCGCACGCTTTAAGGACGACGTTGCATGGCCAGGGCCGATTTGGGGAAACACAAGCGGCGAGTTTCGTAGCGAAGAAGAACAAGATGAGATTCTCAAACGTATTGGAAATGTATTGTCGCTAAGCTCGATCTTCCATAAAGCTTAATTAATATTCAGCCGCTATGAGATTTGCTTGCCAGCGACAAGGCTATTGATTAGAAAAGAAAAAGCCGCATCAGAAATGACGCGGCTTTATTATTTGTCAACTTTGGTTGATAAACCACTACATAGTAACAGTGAGTGACAACCCATCTTGTTTTGTCACGGCATAACGCACACGCATCACATCTCGAGCTTTATTGGTATCAACCAAGCGGCTAATTTTACCCTTCTTGATCCACACGCTTAACATTGCATCCGCACCGTCTTCACTCATTCCAAACTGCTTAGCCAGCTCAGACTGTGAGACCGTCCCTTTGTCTGCAATATATTGATAAAGCTCATTTAAAATCATGCGACTTGCGCCTCTAACGCACCATGTTGTTTTTTACCAATACGTTTGAATACGTGATAAGTTCCGATGAAGATTGCAACAATAATTGCCATCCAGACACCACTAGTAATTGGGCTTTCAGAGAAATGCGTCAACTGATTGTAGAACGTTGCACATAGGTAAGCTAAACCCATCGTCCATACCGCAATAAAACGTGCGA
>NZ_JAWOWJ010000255.1:0-907 GCF_033340495.1 Vibrio sp. 1249-1 | reverse complement strand
CTACCGCCTCAACGTGGTTACGCTAGATTTGCCTCCCTTACGTGAACGCAAGGAAGACATCCCTGCCCTTTTCCATCATTTTCTTTTAGTCGCGGCGTCGCGCTATGGTAAAAGTTCGCCAAGTCTTTCAGCACAAGATTTGGCTCAGCTAATGGCTCACGATTGGCCGGGAAATGTCCGAGAACTACGCAATGCAGCAGAGCGTTTCGTTTTATTAGGTAAACTCATCCAATTAGGTGAACCAAGTTCCATCCCCGCCTCAACCAGTAGCCTTGCAGAGCAAGTGGCGGAGTTTGAAAAGGCAGCGATAGAAAATGCGCTACTGGAAAACAATGGCAGCATCAAACAAACGATGGAGCAGTTGAATGTGCCTCGAAAAACGCTGTATGACAAAATGCAACGCTATCAGATAGATAAAGAGCTCTATAAATAAAACCGGTTCGCACGATTGGTATTATATCCAACTTGAATCATAATTTTGCTAAGGCAATTATTGGGCTCATATGGATATGAATGAAAAAGTGAGGATACCGATCATTACCGATACCGTGATGGTAGACGGCCAGTATCAAGAAGAAAGACGCTCCGGTGAAGACCGACGTAAAAACAAAAAGAAGTGGTACGGTTATGAGCGCAGAGTCCATCCCGATCCGAGAAAACAAGATTTTAAATCCATAGACGAAGAGGTGTGATAGCTCACACCTCTTTTTGGTTTAGTGAATGTAATTCGGAAAATGTGTTATTTAGTGATTATTTCTGGCCCCATCAAGGTCGTTGGTAACCAGGTTGATACCCAAGGTACATAAGTCACAATTATCAAGAACAAGAACATGACACCCACCCATGGCAATGCCGCTTTTACAACATTCATCATCGACATTCTTGCCACCCCAGCCGTTACAAACAG
>NZ_JAWOWJ010000254.1:0-907 GCF_033340495.1 Vibrio sp. 1249-1 | reverse complement strand
TTTGAACATACAACCGGTGGGGTTAGTCAGAAAGGAAATGTTGGTTTTGTACATGGAGTAAAGCTGATTCTAACAGTATCAGATCAGATACTGCCAAAAGAGCAGATCTTTTTATTGGGTAGCGTGTTATCTGTTTACTTTGCTCAATATGCGGAGATTAACGTGTTTACGCAGTTAGAGATTAAGTTGAAATCAACCAGCAGCTCCTTTCACGTATGGCCTGCGCTGACAGGTGATAAGGTGTTGTTATGAGCTCAGAGGACTTCTACCGCGAGCTAAAGCAACGTTCTTTGTTTGAAGCTATTCATCTTATTGAGCAAGAGCTTTTGAAAGTTGAATCGCAAATTGGAACAGATGCATTACCCAAAAACGAGAAACTCAACTTAAAGGTCAATGCGTCTTTAGGCTTTGAGAATGCGCAACTCGTTTCTACTAAACCATTAGGTAAAGATAAATTAGCGCTTGAGACAAATTTGATTGGCTTGACGGGGGAGCAGGGTGTACTGCCTCAGCATTACAGTGAGCTTGCATTGCATCCACTGAAAGAAGGCGATCATGCGATGGCGGACTTCTATGACATTTTTAACCATCGGCTTTTATCCCTCTATTATCGAAGTTGGCAGTTAAGTCAGTTAACCATACAAGCGCGTGCGCATGCAAAAAATCAGCGCTCCCCATTAACTGATTGCATGTCGTCATTGACTGGCAATGGGAATGATCTAGCACTGCATTATGGCGGCATGTATGCATCTCCAACACGAAGTAAAGGTGCATTGAAGAGCATTTTGGAATGTTTGTCTGGTTGCCAAATTCGTATTCACGAGTTTCAAGGTCAATGGATGCGACTGTCTAAATCTGAACAAACTCGTTTGGCATCGAAAAGTATGCCCGAAGGCCAGTTTGCACA
>NZ_JAWOWJ010000253.1:0-907 GCF_033340495.1 Vibrio sp. 1249-1 | reverse complement strand
TATTGCCTTCTTGTTCATTTGCGGAAAAATCCGGTCACTTCACCAATACTGAGCGCCGCGTGCAGCGCGTTAATGCGGCAGTGAAAGCGCCGGGTGAGGCGAAAGAAGATTGGTGGATCATTCAAGCGATCGCAAACGCGATGGGTAGCGATTGGCATTACCAGTGCGTTTCTGAAATCACTAGCGAAATCGCGCGTGTAACGCCGCAATATGCAGGGTTGCGTTGGGACGCGATCACGCCGAACGGTGTTCAATGGCCAAGTAACAAGAACAATCCAAACGGTACTCGTATTATGCACCAAACCCAATTTACCCGAGGGAAAGGGCAAATGGTGGGCGTGCCGTTCCGCTATGCAGCTGAGTTGCCTGATGAAGAGTATCCTTTGGTGCTTACAACAGGGCGTGTGCTAGAACAGTTCCACACCGGTACGATGACACGCAAAACGAAAGGGTTGGATAACCTTGCTGGGCCAAGAGCGATGATCAGTGTTGAAGATGCTGAAGCAATTGGTATCCATAATGGTCAGCGCCTAAAAGTGTCGACTCGTCGTGGCAGCATCGAAATTGATGCGTTTGTGACCAAGCGAATGCAAAAAGGCGTCGTGTTTATCCCGTTCCATTTCGTTGAGTCGCCAGTCAACCGCTTGACGACTACGGCAACGGACCCGCATGCGAAAATTCCTGAATTCAAAGTCGCAGCGGTGAAGATTGAAGTCAGTGAAACGGCTGCTCAACCAGAGCCTGTCGAGGAAGCGGTACACCACGTCTAACATCAACGCTTCACGCACTGGCGAGTTGAGAAATTGCATTTAAGCTTATGATATGTAATAGCGAAACGAGCAGTGCGTGTGTCGAGCGTTTTTAAGTGGATCATATTGCTTCTACCCGCTCTTATTTGGCTGGCGGG
>NZ_JAWOWJ010000252.1:0-908 GCF_033340495.1 Vibrio sp. 1249-1 | reverse complement strand
GAAGGATTTCTCTTTGGGGGGCGTGCGCATTGAAATAGACGGAGTCGATGAACCAACCTGTGCGTACCTACTTGGCCAAACCTTAGAAGTGATCCTCAATCGCGGTGGTCAAGAATTCGTGTTCCCGATGACGGTTGCCTATGCTCATAAGGGGATATTTGGTTTACAACTCAACGAATTGTCTCATCAACAACGAATCCAATACGTCCAATGTACATTTGCACGTGCAGATACATGGGCGAAATGGCAACAAGGTTATCAATCAGATAAACCTCTATCGAGTATGCAGGCTGTACTGCAAGTCGGCTTTAATGGATACAAACGCTTGCTGCAACATTGTCCTAAGTTTGTTCAGGCCGGTGTGGATGCACTTTTATTTTGTATCGAATTTATTTGGTCACTAAGACCTCGTTATGTCCCAATCAGGACCTCAAGTCATGCTAAATAATAAAAAACTAACGGCGTTGACGACGGCTATCACTCTCATGTGTATGTCGGGCAGTCTCGCGGCACAAGAAGTAAGTCAGCAACAACCAACGCCTTTGGCACAGCAAGATGCTGAAAATTCGACCGTATTTAAGCGTGTCATTCCATTTAGTCAATTGGGTTACAGTGGTTCAATTGCTATTCAAGGCAGTGAGGCTAGTGCTTATATTGGTTTCGGTTCGCGACTCGATGAGGTGGTGTCTAAAGCCACGTTGTACTTTGACATCACACCTTCACCAGCGTTGCTCTCTTTGGTTTCTCACGTCAAAGTGTATTTGAACAACGAACTTATGGGAGTGGCGTCAATCGTCGATGGTCAGCAAGGTAAAAAGTTGAGCTTATCGATGCCGCTGGATACTCGTTACTTCAGCAACTACAACAAAATTCGCTTTGAGTTGATTGGGAATACTCAGAAAGACTGT
>NZ_JAWOWJ010000251.1:0-908 GCF_033340495.1 Vibrio sp. 1249-1 | reverse complement strand
GGGCCAAAACAGACTTGTGAATCGCTTTCATGTGTTTCTTCCTTTCAATGAGTTCAATTCAAGTCTATTCATCAACCCAAGCCAGGGCACACCAATAAGTATCATAAAACATAAAATCATCGTCTATTTTGAAACTTTAAGATTCTAACATAAATTTCTTATTTTCTGAGTTGCATCTGGTTTATGCTAACTAACCACTTATAGAACAAGGAAGACAAAATGGAACTGGATATCTACGTCGTTGACGCATTTACAGACACGCAATTTAAAGGCAACTCAGCCGCAGTTGTACCCTTGCAAGAGTGGTTAGAACCAGATCTAATGCAAAACATTGCAGCGGAACACAACCTCTCTGAAACCGCGTTTGTTAAAGCGATTGGTACGACTCAATATGAAATACGCTGGTTTTCACCACTTACAGAAATCGACTTTTGTGGACACGCAACGCTCGCCGCTTCTATGGTGTTGTTCGATCAACTCGGCGTTACAGGAAGTATTGAGTTTCACACATTAAAAGTGGGCACCTTAACCGTAATTAAGAACGCACTTGGCAAGATTGAAATGACATTTCCGACAAGAGCGCCACAACCCGTCAACGCCATTCCTACGCAATTAATTGAGGGATTAAACTGCGAAGTAACACACGTACTGCTTAGCCCACAAGCTTACTTCGTCATCGTGGAAGATGAGCAAACCGTTTTTGATGTTCAATATCGATCCGACCAACTGAAACAACTCGCCCCTTACGATGTCGTCGTCACATCAAAAGGCAGTCAATACGACTTTGTATCTCGCTACTTTTGGCCAGCGAACGGCGGAGATGAAGACCCTGTCACAGGATCAATCCACGCAGGTTTAGCACCATTTTGGGCGCAAGAGCTTGGCAAAGCATCTTTAGTGGCGTATCA
>NZ_JAWOWJ010000250.1:0-909 GCF_033340495.1 Vibrio sp. 1249-1 | reverse complement strand
GACCGGCTTCGTCGAAGGCGTCTATCGCGGCCCGCAACAGCGGCGAGAGCGGAGCCTGTTCAACGGTGCCGCCGCGCTCGCCGGCATCGCTGTCGCCGGCCTGCTCCTCAAGCACGGCCCCAACAGTGAAGTAGCTGATTGTCATCAGCGCATTGACGGCGTCCCCGGCCGAAAAACCCGCCTCGCAGAGGAAGCGAAGCTGCGCGTCGGCCGTTTCCATCTGCGGTGCGCCCGGTCGCGTGCCGGCATGGATGCGCGCGCCATCGCGGTAGGCGAGCAGCGCCTGCCTGAAGCTGCGGGCATTCCCGATCAGAAATGAGCGCCAGTCGTCGTCGGCTCTCGGCACCGAATGCGTATGATTCTCCGCCAGCATGGCTTCGGCCAGTGCGTCGAGCAGCGCCCGCTTGTTCCTGAAGTGCCAGTAAAGCGCCGGCTGCTGAACCCCCAACCGTTCCGCCAGTTTGCGTGTCGTCAGACCGTCTACGCCGACCTCGTTCAACAGGTCCAGGGCGGCACGGATCACTGTATTCGGCTGCAACTTTGTCATGCTTGACACTTTATCACTGATAAACATAATATGTCCACCAACTTATCAGTGATAAAGAATCCGCGCGTTCAATCGGACCAGCGGAGGCTGGTCCGGAGGCCAGACGTGAAACCCAACAGACCCCTGATCGTAATTCTGAGCACTGTCGCGCTCGACGCTGTCGGCATCGGCCTGATTATGCCGGTGCTGCCGGGCCTCCTGCGCGATCTGGTTCACTCGAACGACGTCACCGCCCACTATGGCATTCTGCTGGCGCTGTATGCGTTGGTGCAATTTGCCTGCGCACCTGTGCTGGGCGCGCTGTCGGATCGTTTCGGGCGGCGGCCAATCTTGCTCGTCTCGCTGGCCGGCGCCACTGTCGA
>NZ_JAWOWJ010000249.1:0-909 GCF_033340495.1 Vibrio sp. 1249-1 | reverse complement strand
GGACGTTAAGCCTTGGCTACTCTTAACAGCTGCAATTCTCGCAGGCTGCTCTGATGACGATCATCAGACCCACAACAACAGCGTCAAATTCGATGTCATAGACAATCAAGAATTTACCCTTAATCCGATTCAAAACGACAGCAATCCCGATTTAGAAAGTTTCAGCTGGACTCAAACATGTGGTTCGATATCCATTATTCCTTCTGACACAAGCCAAACCGTCAATCTGACACTTACCGCTCCAAAACTGGACAACGATGAAGAGTATTGCTTCCAGTTTAAAGGAACCAGTAAGAATGGTGATCAGTACTCAACCGATGCAAAAGTGTCCGTGGTGTCTCCATCACTGGAAGTTTATGTTGATCACGCATCTCTCCCCTCTTTACATCAGGTATTGGACATCATCGCCTCTGCAGAGGCTCACCCGACAGCTGAGCGCTATGTGTCCTGGGGCCGTATCAATCCGACGCAAGAGCATCTGGCGCAACTGAATATCAGTCGCTTCCCACTTGAGTCAAACCATACATCGGCAGAAATGCTTGAAGCTATTTCTGCCTTTGCAGAAGATCATCACAGACTCAAGGTTTCAATCAGTACCAACACGCTGAAGTCATATGACAACCTAAAACTTATGCTACAGCGGCTGCATAAGCAGCCACATGTCGACATTGACAACATCAGGCTCTATGACGATGGCTCTGCTGAATACGTGAACCTGTACAACTGGCGCAATACCCAGGATAAGACCTACCTGTTACAGCAAGCCGGTGACAACCTTAAAAATATCATTTTAGGTTCAGGTGGTTCTTCCGCGCCCTGGTTGACTACTCAGTTTAACTGGCATTCACTCTACCCTACTGAGTACTCAATGCTGAGATCTGACTTTTTGACGCTTGATCCAAAACTACA
>NZ_JAWOWJ010000248.1:0-910 GCF_033340495.1 Vibrio sp. 1249-1 | reverse complement strand
GGTTATACCAGAACGACAGCACCAAACGGCTATCGAGAATATCCTTTATTCTCATCGTCTTCGTCCTCCTGATAAAAGAAAAGCCAGAAACCCCATGTCTCTGACTCTTTCAATATAGTGCACTTTTCGGACAAATTTCAGTGAAGCGGCGCTCATTTATGTATCGAAAGGACTCACCAATATTTTGTACGACTTTCCGTTCCAACTTCTTCTCATTATGTAAAGCAACACAGCCGTGCTTATACTCAATCAAGGACAAATAACGGAGTGTCTTTATGAGTGTTAGGAAATATTGGGGAGCCGCAGCCACTCTTGCAATCCTCACGATCACCAACAATGTCTACGCCGTGGACAAGCAAGTTTCACCCGCGATGAAAAAGAAAATGCAGGCAATTTGTTCGGCAGAAAAGAGTCAACCCGGTGGATGGCAAGTTTCTCAAGTTACTCCAGAAGCGCAGCGCTCGTTGAGTATGGTTTTGTACCAGATGAACGCCGAAGATAAATTAAAAAACATCAACGAAGTACGCACTCAAGTGGTAGCGGGTACTCACTATGCGTTTGAGTTCGAGCTTCAAGACGGTGAAGTGTGGAACGCAATGGTCTTACGCAGTGCAAGAGGCGATTACATGATCGAAAGACACGCCAAAAAAGGCGAACTTTGCCCGAAGTAGAATGCCACCAACAAAAACCTGATGAAATGAAAGAGCCAGTGTTCAAAACTGGCTCTTTATGTCTGACTAGACGACTTTAACTACCACTTTCTCATCGACCTTATCGCAAATGTACTCTCCGATAGGCATGGCAGATGTGGCCGCTGGGGAAGGCGCATTACACACATGAAGGCTTCTTGCGCTCTCTGCAAATAGGAAATCGTGCACTAGAGTGCCGTCCGGCAACACCGCTTGCGCGC
>NZ_JAWOWJ010000247.1:0-910 GCF_033340495.1 Vibrio sp. 1249-1 | reverse complement strand
TCCTTGAGCACTATTTCGATATCAAACTTCACTTTGATACTGGTAACCGCTTTTACACCTATGCATCAACTTTTCATTCAGTTTACGTAAACGTCAATTTAAAATCAGAATAGTGCCTGAAAGATTAAGTTGCAATCGAGTTCACCGATAAAGATTTGAACTGACGCAAACTTTAAGTAAATAAGTTGTTAATAAAAACTATTCTCAGACCACTACATATTTGGGTAGTTGGGACCACCACCACCTTCAGGAGGCGTCCAGGTGATGTTTTGACTTGGGTCTTTGATATCGCAGGTTTTACAGTGAATACAGTTCGCCGCATTAATCTGTAATTCGGCTTGCTCTGCACCTTCTACAATTTCATACACCCCAGCAGGACAGTAGCGTTGAGCGGGCTCGGCATAGAGCGCCAAGTTCTGTTCGATAGGAATGCGCTGGCTGGCAAGCTGCAAATGACACGGTTGGTCTTCTTCATGGAAAATATTGGATAAATAGACGGAAGAAAGACGGTCGAAACTCAACACGCCATCAGGCTTCGGATAGAGGATCTCATCGCTGTTTTCCGCCAGAATCAAAGACTGATGATCGGGATGTTCACAACGTACATTCCACTTTGCTTTGCCTTTTAACACGTTGTGTTCCAACATCGCTAAACCACCGCCTAACCAAGAGCCAAAACGGTGTATTCCGCTAGAGAAGTTGCGTGCTTGATAAAGCTCTTCATATAGCCATGACTGTTTGAAATGGCTTTGGTAGTCGGCAATAACCGATTGATTTGAAAGCGCTTCAAAAACGGCTTCAGCGGCGAGCATCCCCGACTTCATCGCGGTATGCGTGCCTTTGATTTTCGCGCTATTGAGCGTACCTGCATCGCAGCCAATCAACAAGCCACCCGCGAATTGTTGTGTAG
>NZ_JAWOWJ010000246.1:0-911 GCF_033340495.1 Vibrio sp. 1249-1 | reverse complement strand
GAGTTTGCCAACGAACTGAACGGTAAGATCGTTTTTTCAAATGGACAAGAGAAGGCGCTTGTTAACGGTAAAGTGCAGGTTGCTTTGAGTGAAATTGGCGAAGGTGGAACAATAACGTTACCGGAACCAACGATGAGAGTGCTTCCTTATTTGCCCCAAGCAAAGAAATAGCACTATCTTCACGAAAGAGCCGCATTCGCGGTTCTTTTTCTATTCTATGATGATAATTCAGCGCACTTATTTTCTTATCCTTCAATACAAACATTTAATCCTGCTGCAAAAGCCCGTATAATCCACGCCCCAAAGAAACCCATGTTAGGAAGTCCTACTGTCGATTTTATCGGCGATGTGAGAGCCCGCAATGAACCAGAAAGATACAAGAAAAGAAACCCTTGAATTCAACAAGCTTCAAAAACGTTTGAGAAGAAATGTTGGAAATGCCATTACAGATTACAACATGATCGAAGAAGGCGATGTTGTCATGGCATGCATAAGCGGTGGTAAAGACTCATTTGCGATGCTCGATATCCTGTTGAATCTACAAAAAGCGGCACCAATCAAATTTGAAGTGGTTGCTGTTAACCTAGACCAAAAACAACCTGGTTTCCCAGAGCATATTTTGCCTGAGTATTTTGAGACGCTGAATATTCCTTACTACATCGTAGATAAAGACACATACTCAGTAGTTAAAGAAAAAGTGCCAGAAGGTAAGACAACGTGTGGTCTATGTTCTCGTCTACGTCGTGGTACGCTTTACTCATTTGCTGAGAAAATCGGCGCAACAAAACTTGCACTTGGTCATCATATGGATGACATCGTAGAAACGATGTTCTTGAACATGTTCCATGGTTCTCGTTTGAAGGCAATGCCACCAAAACTACGCTCTGATGATGGTCGTAACGTGGTTATTC
>NZ_JAWOWJ010000245.1:0-911 GCF_033340495.1 Vibrio sp. 1249-1 | reverse complement strand
TCTTTTTGCATGTGCGCGTGCGCAGCAAAAACTGGGCGAGTGAGTAGCACTTCTTTTGATTTCGCGTGCGAACCATCGCAGTAAGCGAGTTGGTCAAATTGGCTGCGGCTAAGAATTTTGTCGTAAGTGCGCTGTGCTTGGAGAAATACATCTGATTCGTTTGGCATTTCTTCTTGCTGCGTTAATTGGTAACGACTTTGCTCCCAAAGCGGTTGAGGAATGACGTGCTCTGACATTTCTGTCTGAACAAGCCAAGCGTTGTCACTGAGCAAAAGCACGTAACCTGTTTGGGCATCGGCGCTGCATAGTGTCCAAATATGCGCTGCACGTTGTTCTCGACCATGGTGGCGAAAACCAGAGCGCGCCACTTGAACAAAGGAACGAGTTTGGATATTCGAGAACGATAAGTGACGTTCGTATAAGCGACTAAAAGTGTCCAGCATACTTGCCAAACGTTCAAGATATTGTGAAAAACGGCGATGATTCAAGCCCAATTTATACTGTAAATCTTTGGGTGAAACCTCGGCCAATAGAGCATCAAGCAGTGGTTGGAGTGAGTGGGATTCTTTGTTCGGGTTCAGCAGCGTTGCGGTTTTTTGACAGCAGCGACACTTTACTCTTGGGCTACCGACGGCGGTTCTCCCGTAACGTTGCCAAGCAGGGAATCGGCATTCGCAATGAGGCAATAGCTTCAACTCAAAGGTTTGCTGTTGTAGTTGATGAGCCAATGCGAGTATCGGCTCGTTAATCAAAACCGGAGGATAAGCACCACACTCAGGGCAATGCCACGCGTCGTAGCCAAGCCGATTTGAGCGCGAATACAAACTGAGATCAGGCACGCCGCAATTAGGGCAGCCAAATGACTTACAGCCATTGTATTCTTGACGAAAAGTCATGGTGCTTATCCTTTG
>NZ_JAWOWJ010000244.1:0-911 GCF_033340495.1 Vibrio sp. 1249-1 | reverse complement strand
AAATAACTTACGGTCGGAATTCGATTCTTGTTTGGGAAAACCTGACGGAAAATACGTTCGCTTTCTTCACGATAGGCTTGTGCTTGCGCCTCGTACTTGTGGACGACGAGAAGTTGCTGAGCCACGACCACCACTAACAAAACGCCCGCAGCGATAGCCGCCTTTTGCCAAACTTTCCAGTACTTACCCCAAGAAGACTTCGGCTTAAACTCGCCAGTTAACAGGTTCGTTTTACTACTCACGACGCCTTTTGCGAGCAACGCCATCGTCATTTCTTCTGGCTTAGGAACCCATACACTCTCAACCGTCGATTCTGGCACGGAACTGTAGCAATCGAGTTGCCAACCTTCATGGTTTTGCAGGTAAGAAGAGAGGTAAAGATCCAGCCACGCCGAATCCACCACCGCGCCTTCCGTCTCTGAGTGACGAATTAGCCATTGCTCACCAATCAGTGCCGCACTGCTGTTGTCATCACTGACAGGCAATGCCAATACATCTGGCAAGATGCGTTTGATGGTCAACCCTTGGCTAGCAAAACGCTGTAGCACGGTTTGTACCCATGCGCGCTCGACCGCACACACTTGTGCTTTATCCGCTTGCTTACCCAATACGGTGAAGTGCAAGCTATCCACATCTTGCGCTCCTTCATCTTCAATCAAATAAGGCAACATGCTGTCGAACTGACGTGTGGCACCAGGCGGAATGTCCACCTGAGTTAACACCACATCATTACTCGCTAGTAAAGCGATGACTTGGCGCTGGCCGGCATACGATACCAACTCATCCAAGTGTTCCCATCCGGCAAGTTCACCGCTGGCAATCACTTCCTGTTGTTCTGTCGACCACACCACCCAAGGAATGGTACTTTGTTGTTCGCTACTCAGCCGAACGGTCAGAAACTCGCTCACTGA
>NZ_JAWOWJ010000243.1:0-912 GCF_033340495.1 Vibrio sp. 1249-1 | reverse complement strand
TGCCTATGAGGGAGATTTCACTGTCGGCATAGAGTTGAAGAAGGCCCACAGACGAAACCACAGGTGGTACTGCAAATGGCAGCAAAATCAGGATATTCATCAGCTTGTCGAGTTTCGGAAAGTAGTAAAACACCACGAAAATCGCAGGCAGTATGAGAACAACACTCAGTGCTAGTGCTGAAAGGCCAATAAAGAGCGAGCGACCAAACGCCTGTAAGAAGCGAGGATCCGTAAGCAGTTTAATGTACCAGTCAAAAGTGAAACCATCAGGCAGAATCGTTGCGCCCCAGCGAGAAGAGATCGAGTAAATGAACGTCGCTAGAATCGGGATCAGCATGATTCCGACGATGGTGTAAACGACGCTTTTATGGAATCGAGAATTTACGTCTTGCATGGTTTACTTCCTGCTTTTCTTAGCTGCGTAACTTTTGGCAATCAGCCACTGGTTAATCACCGTAATAAACGCCAACAGCGCCATTAAGATGACCGAGATGGCGGCTGCTAAATTTGGCTCTAGGAACAAATCACCAGACACCAAACTGGCAATACGGATCGTAATGACGTTGTAGTTACCAGAAGTGAGCGCATAGACGCTGGCATACGCGCCGATCGCATTGGCGATCAAAATAATGAAAGTGCCAAACAGGGCAGGAGAAAGCACAGGCAAAGCCACTTTCGCCCAATATTGCGAAGTTCTTGCCCCCAACAGTGCAGCCGCCGCTTGCCAATCATCGCTCAGCGCATCAAAAGCGGCATAAAGCAGTAAAACCGCCAGTGGGATTTGGAAGTAGATGTAAATCGCCAGCAAGCCCCATTTGCCGTACAAGTCAAAATTACCGAGCAAACCATATTGCTTGAGCAACAACGTAATTGCCCCGTTTGTGCCTAAGATGATGATGAAGGCAAACGACA
>NZ_JAWOWJ010000242.1:0-914 GCF_033340495.1 Vibrio sp. 1249-1 | reverse complement strand
ACATGGTGGCGTGGTCAATGAGCCGTTAAATCGGTAGTAGTCTTTGTCGCTAGGAATCAACGCGTTTGCATCGAAAGGAGCGCGAATCGCTACGTTTTGATCTCTTTCCGGCACATTTTCTAGCAAATTCGCCAAAGCAGGATTGGCTTTGCCTTGTTCAAAAAATACCGCCACTACTGCGAGATTGCCTTGCTCATCGGCATGAACGTAATGCGCTTCCAATGGGTAAGATTTGCCGTCGACATGGTTTTCAGATGGTGTGTGGAAATGAAACTGTTTTAAAGCAAACGCTTTGCTATCAATGGTCAGAACATTCTCTCCCTCAATGCTGGTTTGCAATGTGTGACCATTGTTTGTTAGCGCAACCACTTTGCCTTGGTAATCCAATTGCAGTTTTGCTAATTCAGCTTGCGTCGCCGAATGAATATCAATCGGGCTTTGGTTTTTACCTTGCGCACATTCAGAAGCAAACTCGCCCCAATGCTCTGGCCCGTGACTTCCTTCGTAACCCCAGTTTGCTGCGTTGGCCGAACCAACGAATACCAAAGACAATCCAATCGCTGTAAGTGACTTTTTCATGATTTTCCTTATCCCTTCAAGTGAAGTGTTGTAAAAGCAAAGCCATACTAATCTCACAGGATTCGGTCGTTACAGAGTGGAAACTATGATTGCAAACAAACTTTGGAATCAACTCCTCTAGTCATGCAATTGATATGATGCTCAAAATTGAACATCAACGATTATTGAGTCGGTATAAGTGCCCGCTGGAGGGGTATTTTGGCTTGTCATTATCTGCGCGCGATAATTGTAGTTCTGTGGAGTGATACCATCTGGAATGGCATCGCCAGTATCAACATCGCTCTGTTCGCGGCGCTCAGCACCAGCCGAGCCCCAGCGCTCCGTCGATGATGACT
>NZ_JAWOWJ010000241.1:0-915 GCF_033340495.1 Vibrio sp. 1249-1 | reverse complement strand
AAATCTTCTTCGTTACCGAAGTTCTCATCAATCTTGGTGAAATCGCGCGTCCAGTAGCCATGGTAAGCATAAAACGGGAATGAGCCACTATCGCCACCACCGACAAAGCCGTGCACTTGTTCAACGATTGGCGACAACCAAATCGCGTCTGTACCTAGGCTCTTGATGTAATCCAATTTCTCAATTACGCCTTTAAGGTCACCGCCGTGGAACGTGCCAACTTCATCTTTGCCGTCTTTTTTGCGACCATAACTGTTGTCGTTACTTGCGTCTGCGTTGTTGAAACGGTCAACCATCACGAAGTAAATGTTCGCGTTTCGGTAATCAAATGGCACCGCTTCTTTGGTTT
Source organism: Vibrio sp. 1249-1 (assembly GCF_033340495.1). Classification (NCBI taxonomy): domain Bacteria; kingdom Pseudomonadati; phylum Pseudomonadota; class Gammaproteobacteria; order Vibrionales; family Vibrionaceae; genus Vibrio; species Vibrio sp. 1249-1. Next base: position 566 of record NZ_JAWOWJ010000241.1, on the reverse strand, counting down.
TCTGCACAGGCTCTAGCAGCACTAGGCCGCCAGAGTCTTTACTTGGCGTCAGTGATACTTTCTGCTCTGTCACTTCAACCATTTGACCTGAATAAGCATCGCGTAACTTGGTGCCTTCAGGAAAGCTATCCCCCAGAGCGATCGTCACTTCTCCGCCTTGGTAAACCTCACATTGCACTTGCGGGATCGGGCGTTTAAATTCGGTTTTTGCTGCTTTTTTTGGCTCTCGCTTAAACAGCAACGTCTTAGCCGCGTCGTCATAAGCGAAGGAATAGTCGCCAGTAAAGCGAACTTTGAGTGGCAGTTCGGTCGGCTTGCCACAATTTAGCGCGATAGGTTTGTTGAACTTCACTTTCTGACCATCAGGTGCAACGCAGTCACCTTCAACGCCCGTGATTTTAAGCGTGTATCCGTCTTTGGTTAGAGGCACAACCAAAGGCTGCTCTGCACTTAGCGGGAAGTCACGGCTGTTGGTCGTGGTAGAAATGGTGATGTTTGGCTCGGCGATGGCACTTGCCGACGCAAGCAGTAAAGTAGTGGTAATCAGGTTCAGTTTCATCGTTCAG
>NZ_JAWOWJ010000240.1:0-916 GCF_033340495.1 Vibrio sp. 1249-1 | reverse complement strand
GGGTAAAGGCTCGGTTCTTACTCACAACGAAATGGTAGAAATGGATGCCTCTGTGATGGATGGTCGCAACCTTGCCGCAGGTGCTGTCGCGGGCGTTAGACACATTAAAAACCCGATCGAGTTAGCTCGGGATGTGATGCTTCGCAGCAACCATGTGTTGTTGGTTGGTGAAGGCGCTGAGAAGTTTGCTTTTGAACAAGGTCATCAATACACCGAACAAGATTACTTCTTCACAGATCGCCGTTATGAACAGCTGCTCTCAATGCGTGAGAAAGGTTTGTTTGCGTTATCTGAGTCTCGTTACCCGGATGATCGTAAACACGGCACCGTAGGCGCAGTGGCGTTAGACCAGCAAGGCAACTTAGCTGCGGCGACCAGTACGGGTGGGGTAACCAATAAGCAATATGGTCGTGTTGGAGATTCTGCACTGATAGGCTGTGGCACGGTGGCTGAGAATGGCGTGGTGGCAGTTTCAACTACGGGTGTCGGTGAGTTCTTTATTCGTAAACGTGTTGCGGAAGATGTAGCAGCACGTATGCGTTATTTGCAAGAGGACGTACATACCGCGTGTGAAGCCATTATTCAGGGAGATCTCAAAACCATGGGCGGAGAAGGTGGCCTGATTGCCATTGATGCGAATGGGGAGTTGCATTTCGCTATGAACAGTACGGGGATGTATCGTGCGGGGATCAATACTCGTGGTGAGTTGAGTGTGAAAATCTACGCTAACGACTAACCGTTCGATTATTTCCCGACGAGCAACCGTGCAATTACAACAAAGCCCAGCATAAGTCTGGGCTTTGTTTTGTCTTTCGCGTATTGATCAGTAATGCGGCGGCGGTGGCTCGTTGGCGGGATCTTCCATATTCGAAGAATCCATATTTTTCACTTTGCCTACTACGTACTTCATTTGATC
>NZ_JAWOWJ010000239.1:0-916 GCF_033340495.1 Vibrio sp. 1249-1 | reverse complement strand
ATTTAAGCCTTTCTAAGCGATTAGAATTGCGATGATTTTTCTATCTTATATGTTTACTCAGCGAGTAATATTAGTTTTAAAAACGAGCACGCTAACGGTTTTAAACGTGCGAAGGCACACCTTTAGGTCTAGCACACTACGGGATGGATTGCAGGGAAGGAAATAGGAAGAGAGGGAACGCGCCCAAATGATATCGACGTCATACGTCTATGCCATTTGGGCAAAAATCGTTAATTTTCTAGCTTTTCTTCGAAAACACCTAGTTCGCGACCTAACCAAATCGCGCTCTCTGTGTGATCACGCAGTTCTCGTTCGCTGACCGGGTGAATAAGCACAGAAAAATCCCCACGAATGGTATCTAACCAAGCCAAAAACTCTTCACTGATCGACTCAAGGTGCATTTCAAACATCGGCATCTTGTGCGGGCCGACTAATCTGTCGACCAATGGATACACGCGCAACACATCTTGACGCTCTTGGCGGATGATCTCATTCAGAGCTTGTGCTTTTTCCAACTGTTGCAAAGGAAAGTAAACGTGAACGTGGTACATAACTTCTCCAATCTGAATTCTAAGTGTTGCACTCCCCCGTCGTTCAAAGCCTGTGTAGTCATCTAAACACTGAGCCACACTATGTTCGAATTAACGCCGCTTAGGCACGTTGGAATCCAAACTTCTTCAATTGACTGCCACCCTACCTTGATTCCGTCTGATTGGGAAGAAGTTATCTTTCTGCAACAAATAAATCTACGACACTCAAATACTTTAGCTTTGTTTGTCAAATTTCACAGCCCAATTTTGTTGCAACTTTGTAACAAATGAAGGTGATTAAATTCAGCCTTTGAAATGAATAATATAAAAAACCAGTATTTTACTCTGCAAAAATGGGGTGTAAGCAAAACTTTACTGATGGGTTA
>NZ_JAWOWJ010000238.1:0-916 GCF_033340495.1 Vibrio sp. 1249-1 | reverse complement strand
CATCAGCAACCCAGACAGAAATGTGGATCAACTTGGTCGCTACGCGGCAAGTGCGTACGGCTTTGATAACAGCATTAAGCTGGAAGGCGAAGAGTGGGTGTACAGCAATACGTCAGCGGAAAACTTAGCGAAACTCGATCTAGCGAAGAAAGATTGGGAAGTTCGTTTTGCAGAAAATCGCACCAACAATAATGCTGCGGACGGCGAGTTGCTTGGCTTCTCTATGCTGCAAGAATCGGTGGATCAAGCCTCTTACATGTACTCAGACAACAAATACTTAGCGGAAATGGCGAAGTTGGTGTCCGATGGCGTAGAAGGTAAAGACCGCGCGCAAGAATTCCTGAACGGTGCCGAGAAAATCAAAACGTACATTAACCAATGTATGTTTGATGAAAGCACAGGATTCTTCTACGACATTCACTTAAATGTGGCTGAAGATGGCACTACTCCTGCGCCTCTTGCAAATGGCTGTGCGGGTTTGCCTATTGTAGAGCGTGGACGTGGCCCTGAAGGTTGGTCGCCGCTGTTTAATGGTGCAGCAACGCAAGAGCATGCCGATAAAGTGATCGCGGTGATGCGTGATCAAGACGAGTTCAACACGCCAGATAAATTCCAAGGAACGGGTGTGCCTTTGCCGACCGCATCGCAAACCAACCCTGCTTACGGTAAAGATGTGTACTGGCGTGGTCGTGTGTGGCTAGACCAAGTGTACTTTGGCTTCCGTGCGATGGAAAACTACGGCTACAAAGAAGAAGCGATTGCAATGGCGAATGAGTTGTTTAACAACGCAGAAGGGATGACGGGTGACATGCCAATCCGTGAAAACTACAACCCTGAGACGGGCGCGGTACAAGGTGCGTCGAACTTCTCTTGGTCTGCGGCGCATTTGTACATGATGTACAACGGATTCTTCAAA
>NZ_JAWOWJ010000237.1:0-916 GCF_033340495.1 Vibrio sp. 1249-1 | reverse complement strand
AGATTCCACCTGCGTCAGCAACGGAGTGACAATGCCTTCCTGCCCAACTGGGGTATCTGGATAACGCCACCAAACACGCTGCAAGGTTTCTTCTTTAACGCGATAGCCCACTTTAGTCACTTCACCACGCGGGAACTGTTGCTGCGGGTTATGCCAACCCACACGTGCAAACATTAGGCCTTTCGCGTCGGAATCGAGTAAATAATCCGACCAAAAGATCAGTTGCCCGGCAGGGTCTTCGCCGTTTGTACGCGTTTGACGCAATGCCATTTGGCGGAAGTCGTTATCCATCATCACCATGGCGCGTTGCAGTTCATTCAAACGCTGAGTTCGCTCTTGCGACAACTCGTTACTGCGCTGAACTTGCGACACCACTTGGTATGCCGCCACGCTCAAACTGGCAAAGATCGCTATCGACACCAGCACTTCAATGAGTGTAAAACCTTTTGCTGCGCGGCGCTTACTTGCGCGATTGGGTTTACTGCGCCACATAGCTTCTTACCGTAACAACTGGACTCGCGTTTTTCGCGGTCGCGACACTTACATCAAATGCTTTCAGCAATGGCTGCGTGGTGGCTACAGGCGTGACTTTCCAATACCATGTACGCCCTGCTAGTTCTTCGGTACCATTCTTGGCTTTCAGCGCGCCAGTATCTAGCATCACATTCGCCATTTGGTTATCCACAACCATTGCTGCAAACATCTTTTCTTCTAAGTAGCTGACTGTGTTGATGTGTTGACTCACTGAGCGAATCACACTGATCGCCGCGGTGGCAAAAATAGCCAGTGCAACCAACACTTCAAGCAACGTCATCCCTCGCACTCGGCGACGGTTTAAGTTTGGTTGAGTTTGCTTAAAATTGCGCATTCGCATCCTCTTCCACTTCTTCACCTGGCGCTACCAACAGAATTTGCC
>NZ_JAWOWJ010000236.1:0-917 GCF_033340495.1 Vibrio sp. 1249-1 | reverse complement strand
CAACCGATTCTCACCTTCAATCAACCATGGTTGGTCAGAAGGCTTTTTTAATGCATCCCGATGTCGCGAACGATCTGCTCAATATGATCGAAGCAGCGAAAAAAGCGGGATTTAAAATGGAAATTGCCAGTGGCTTTCGAGACTTTTCTCGCCAGCGAGCAATTTGGAATGGGAAGTTCGAAGGTGAGTTGCCGATTTTAGATTCTAACTCGCAGCCTTTAAATAAGGCTGCGTTAAGTAACGAAGAAAAACTAAAGGCCATTCTTCGCTGGTCGGCATTACCAGGAGGAAGTCGTCATCATTGGGGGTGTGATTTCGATGTGTATGCTCGCAACTTACTTCCACCAGACACCAAGTTGCAATTGGAACCTTGGGAATATCTAGAAGGTCATCAGCTGGCGTTTTATTGTTGGTTAAAAGATCACATTGATGAGTTCGGCTTTTTCTTCCCTTATCTGCAAGATTTAGGTGGCGTCGCCATTGAACCTTGGCACATTAGCCACAAAGCCATCGGTCAACAATGTGCTGCTCAACTGAACGCCGAAATGCTAAAAGATGAGCTGGTTCGACAAAATCAACAACACAACATTGCAGGGCTAGAATCGATACTGAATAATTTAGATAGCATCTTATCTACCTATATTCGCAATATCACCCCACCGCCGGAGGCGTTATGATCGAATTTCTTACCAACCCTTGGGTGATCATCATTGTGGTCTTGAGTGTGATCATCGGGAACATTGCCGCTCTGAAGTACACCGCCAAAATGAAGTTCAACCAGATGGATAAAGGTCGCAAGAACGATTTGGATCGTCTAAACGAGCTAGATAAAGAACGTTACGGCGACGATGAAAGTAGCAAACACGAACAAAAATAAGCTGCTTTTTAATCGCTATTGCTAATTGAGTTAAGCGTCT
>NZ_JAWOWJ010000235.1:0-918 GCF_033340495.1 Vibrio sp. 1249-1 | reverse complement strand
CTGAGCTAGACGCTATCTTAAAAGGGGAGTTAGATATCACCGTCATGCGTATGAATGATGATACTGGCATTGCGATGGCAGAGGCGATCAAATGGGGTTTGGAAGGTAAACCTGTACCAACGGTGTACTCTGGGGACTTCGAAGTTGTGACCAAATCAGATTCCCCTGAGCGAATTGAAGCTCTCAGAAAACGTGCATTTAGATACTCAGATAATTGATGACAATTACATCAAAGCTAAAAAAGCGTCGCTCGCTGTCGACGCTTATAACTAAAATTATTATTCTCGTTCTTGCTCCGATCATTTTAGGCATTTTCGTTCAGAGTTATTACTTCTCCAAACAGATCATTTGGCAGGAGGTCGACCGAACCAAGCAGCAAACGTCTGCGTTGATTCTGAACATTTTTGAAAGTCATTTTGCAGCGATTCAGATCCATCACGACAGCAATTCGAAAAGTGATGTGATTTTGGATTTTTACTCGGAGCGAAATGAAGAAGCCTTAAATTACTTCTTTCTCAGCATTGATCAGAGTGATCCTTCGCACACGCCTGAATTTCGTTTTCTCACCGACCATCAAGGTATTATTTGGGACGATGGGAACGCGCATTTTTATGGCATCAACGACTCAATGCTGGATGGCCTGACTAGCAAAGTCACGTTCAGTAATAATTGGTATTACGTCACGTCAATCACGTCAATGGGTGCTCGTCACTTGTTGCTACGCCGCGTTCCTGTGTTAGAGCCGAAAACGGGCGAAGTGATGGGGTATTCGTACAACGCGGTCGTCTTGGATAATAACTTCGCCTTGATGGAGAAGTTAAAAAACGAAGGCAACGTCGACAATGTTGTGCTGGTGGCGAACGACATTCCTGTGGCGAGTTCACTAGCAGGGGATGAGTCATACAAAATCTTTGATGT
>NZ_JAWOWJ010000234.1:0-922 GCF_033340495.1 Vibrio sp. 1249-1 | reverse complement strand
AAATACGGCTATGCTTGACGATTGAGGTGCAATAAGAACGAGGCTATTACGCACTAAATTAGTGACATTGTCACTATCTATAACGCCTTCATCAACCAAGTAGTCCATCCATTTCGTGTTTGCAGAAATAAACACATCAGCTGGGGCACCATTGATAATTTGTCGTGCGATCGAAGACGAGCCGCCATACACAGGCGTAACTGTTACGTCATACTTTTCTTTAAAATCTTGAGCGATTTCGTCAATCGCATTCGTCATCGAAGACGCAGCATAAACTTTCAGATCCGTTGCTGCATTTGTTGAGAATGAAATGCTTAATATCGCCGCTAGGCAAGCATGCGTTTTCCATGCCTTCATAAAGTGAATCCGTACAAGGCAAGCGAAAATTCTATCTAGCCAAATGAATGCGTTCCCAGCCCGATCCGTTTTTCTAATAAGGAGCCGAGAGAAAATTTGGTTAAAGATAGCGTTTGGTTAACGAGTTATTTAAACAGAAAGTCAAGGTTCATGTGTTGTTCTATCGCATCCGCAATACGGTTAATACCTTGTTCTTTCAATGTTTCAAAATCTTGCTGTTTGATCTGAGTGCCATTCACCCACTCAGTAATGAGGTTTAGCGCTTCCGCTTCGTCAAAAAATCCGTGCAAGTAGGTTCCCATAATTTGGCCACATTCACTAATGGCACCGTCACATTCTCCGTTGTCGAGTTCAAGCGGTTGTTCGTCAAGTACTTGGCTTCTACCAACATGAATCTCATAACCTTTCACCTTCGCTTTTTGGTTATTGAGATTGAGCACAGCTTCAGTCTTAGTGAGCTGTTTACTACCAGTCAGCACGGTATGAACATTCAATAGTCCCAAACCTTCGCTTGAACCCGGTTCACCTTCTACACCGTCTGGATCATCAATCGTTTTACCAAGCA
>NZ_JAWOWJ010000233.1:0-922 GCF_033340495.1 Vibrio sp. 1249-1 | reverse complement strand
TTTAACCGTCTCTTTCGACGCATCGTAGACCATTGACCAAATAAATTGCTTGTACAGTACAGCGAGCACAATCGCCCCAGCCCCGCCCAGTGCTGCCGATTCCGTTGGCGTTGCAACACCGGCAAAGATGGAGCCCAACACAACAATGATCAACGCCAATGGTGGTAATACAGCTTTCAGCGCCTTGATCACTTCTTCCCTGCGGCTGAGTGACTCATCACGTTCAATCGGCTGCGCTGCTTCAGGGTTAAGCTTGGCGTAAATAAGGATGTAAACAACGTATGCACCCACTAGCGCGATACCCGGCCACACGGCCGCTTGGAACAAATCTCCCACTGGCACGCCAAGCACATCGCCGAGCAAAATGAGTACGATAGAAGGAGGAATAATTTGCCCCAACGTACCTGAAGCACAAATGGTTCCGCACGCGAGGCCTTTGTCATAGTTGTATTTGAGCATCACAGGCAGAGAGATCAACCCCATGGCCACCACAGATGCTCCCACTACGCCAGTCGATGCCGCAAGTAGAGCGCCCACCAGCACCGTCGAAATTGCGATGCCGCCACGGACGCCACCAAACAGACGCCCCATCGATTCCAGCAGCTGCTCTGCTAGCTTCGTTTTTTGTAGCACGAGCCCCATGAAAACAAACAGCGGTACAGCCATCAGCACCGTGTTTTCCATGATGGATTGAATTCGATATGGCATGAAGGCAAACATGTCCATGCCCTCTGCCCAAACCCCAAAAATAAGAGCAATACCGCCGAATGTGAACGCGACGGGAAACCCGAGCAGTAGCGCAAAGAGCGCCACAAAAAACATCACTATACCGATCATAATGACTTCCTTTTACGACTTACCGTTATTACCGGCATAGATAAGATGAGGGTTAACGATTTTATTGACTGAGTGCAGCAGCAAA
>NZ_JAWOWJ010000232.1:0-923 GCF_033340495.1 Vibrio sp. 1249-1 | reverse complement strand
TGGCAACCAACAACCACTTTTGATCATGAGACAACACAAAATCTCGTGGAAAAAAACCTTCACAGTGAATGGCTGCTCGCCTTTTCGGCGTATCGCCAGACACATCAAACACACTGATTTTGTTCTGAGCTCGGCAAGAGACATACAAAAACCTTTCATCTTGCGAAAGACGAATCGCCGCCGCCGCTTGCTGATTCTCTTCCCCTTCTAATAATTCTGTTTGATTCGAGATAAGCCATTTATCTTGGTGCTTAACCAGAACAATCAAGGTTTCTGACAGTTCGCAAACCACATACGCTGTCGACTCTTGTTGGTTAAACACCAGATGGCGCGGTCCTGAACCTGCGGGCAAATGAATCACTTGCGACAGTGAAAAATCCGGCGGCTGGGCATCGTAATCATAAATAAGGACGCTATCGCTGCCTAAGTCTACGACAACCAATTGATGACTGTGCTTTAAAAACGTGACTTGATGAGCGTGAGGAGAAGTTTGGCGCTCTAAATTCGGCCCGCATCCATCAACGTATAAATCCGCCAATAAACTAAGCGGCTTACCATCGCGCTCCAATTGAAATACGCTAACATTTCCAGAGCCATAATTAGCAACCGCCAAAAACGGTTCTTTGATATCCAAATGACACGGATAATCGCCATTAATCGGCAAAGAGACGGATTCACTACCGCGAAAAAACGCAAGCTCTGCACCTTCATTTCTATCCATTTCGCTAAACGTATACAGCCCGTGTTCGGTGGTCGTGAGATAGGACGGATTACGTTGAACTACAACATCGTCAAGCCGAGTCAGTTCACCCGTTTCAGTGTTCAGCGATACACGCGCAATGCCCGTGCTCGTACTCGGTGGGTTGGTGTAAGTGCCAATATAAAAATGCACGTGACCAGTTGTTGTCATGGATGGCCTTATA
>NZ_JAWOWJ010000231.1:0-923 GCF_033340495.1 Vibrio sp. 1249-1 | reverse complement strand
CTATGTGTACGTTATCAGGGCTGATGCCGACACTTTACGTTACGGGTGAGGAATCGCTTCAACAGGTTGCGATGCGCGCGTCTCGTCTTGGTCTGCCAAAAGAGCACCTGAAGATGCTATCAGAAACCAACGTCGATAAAATTTGCCAAATTGCAGAGAAAGAGCAGCCCAGAATTATGGTGATTGACTCGATTCAGGTTATGCACGTTTCTGATGTTCAATCGTCACCGGGCAGTGTTGCTCAGGTGCGAGAATCTGCGACGGCACTGACGCGATACGCAAAACAGAACAATGTTGCGGTATTTATTGTTGGTCACGTAACGAAAGATGGTACTCTTGCCGGCCCTAAAGTCCTTGAGCACATTATTGACTGTTCTGTCTTGCTTGATGGCGGAACAGATAGTCGTTTCCGTACACTGCGCAGCCACAAAAACCGTTTTGGTGCGGTAAATGAATTAGGCGTGTTTGCGATGACGGGGCAGGGACTGAAAGAAGTAAGTAACCCATCGGCGATTTTCCTTTCTCGTGGCGAAGAAGAGACGTCAGGATCTTCGGTCATGGTTGTGTGGGAAGGTACACGTCCTCTATTAGTAGAGATTCAAGCGCTGGTGGACTACTCGCAATTGGCAAACCCTCGTCGCGTAGCGGTTGGTTTGGAGCAGAATCGTCTCTCCTTATTATTAGCCGTACTGCATAAGCACGGTGGTCTGCAAATGGCCGATCAAGACGTGTTTGTGAATGTAGTCGGCGGCGTTAAGGTAACAGAAACCAGTGCGGATCTTGCTTTAGTGATGGCGTTACTATCAAGCTTTCGCGATCGTCCGTTGCCAAAAGATGTAGTGGTATTTGGCGAAGTTGGTTTAGCTGGCGAGATTCGTCCGGTACCTAGTGGTCAAGAGCGTTTGAACGAGGCATTTAAGCAC
>NZ_JAWOWJ010000230.1:0-924 GCF_033340495.1 Vibrio sp. 1249-1 | reverse complement strand
TGTTCATTTCATTGTTGGGTTACGTGTCGCTAGCTTGGATCATCATTGCGTTTCGATTCAAAGAGACCATCACACGACGCTCTGCAATCCCCTCTCCAGCCAAAATGTTGGTGCAGTATCGTGATTTGCTCTCGTCTCGATATTTTATGAGTTTTGCGAGCATCAGTTGGCTCAACTTCAGCTTGATGATCACGACCGTCTCCGTGATGCCTTTTATCATGCAAGACCAAATCGGGATGACATCGGACGAATACGCCATGTGGGCACTGATCCCCGCGTTAGGTATGCTCGGCGGCACAACCATTTGTAACCGCATCCGCCCCGTTATCGGAAACAAGAAAATGTTGCTTTGCACGCCTGTTTTGCATATCAGTGCGGCACTGTGGTTGTTTTTCTGCCCGGTAGAACCCTTGTATTTGATGATTGGACAATTGTTGATGATTCTTGGCAATGGCATTGCGTTGCCTTGTGCACAAGCACTTGTGATGCAACCATACAAAGAGCAAGCGGGCGCGGCGGCAGCCATGTCTGGCGGCGGTCAAATGGTGGTCTCTTCCTTGGTGAGTATGACGCTGGTGCAACTTGGATTGAGTGAAGCGTGGCATTTGTCGTTGGTTGTAGTGCTGTTTACCGCCATCACCTTGACCAATATTCTACGTGGGTTCAACACTGAAGAAGCGCAACAACACCGAGAGGTGGCAGAGAAAGCCAGCTAATGTCACCGACTTAATTGAAGAAAGAAAAACGCCCACAGCATTCCGTGGGCGTTTTCGTAGGGTTTCAAGTATTGTTGCGTTTACTGCTGGGCAACGCTCACCTTTTTGGCTGAGCTGCGGTAATCAAACTCAAAGCCGATGCCTTTATCAGTGACATCCATCTTCATGCCACCCGTTAGCTCGTTTTGGAAGCTCACTAGCACGTCTT
>NZ_JAWOWJ010000229.1:0-928 GCF_033340495.1 Vibrio sp. 1249-1 | reverse complement strand
AGGTTTTTTGTTGCGGTAGTCATCGCTAGCCTCCTTACGCCGTTTCTTTTTGGAGTAGTTCTCGGAAGACTGGGAAGATATCCTCCACAGAGCGAATATTCTTCATAGCGAAGTTTGGAAACTCGTCGGTGAGCTTCTCATACTCGTGCCATAAGGTTTGATGTGAGCGACGCGTGATTTCTATATAAGAATAGTACTGACAATTTGGCAGCAACTTATTCACGAGTAAATCTCGGCATCGTGGTGAGTCATCCGCCCAGTTATCCCCATCGGACGCTTGAGCTGCGTAGATGTTCCACTGACCAACCGGGTAACGCTCTTTGATGATTTCATCCATTAACTTCAAAGCGCTAGATACGATGGTGCCACCGGTTTCTTGCGAGTAGAAAAATTCGTGTTCATCGACTTCTTTGGCTTGCGTGTGGTGGCGAATAAACACAACGTCTACGTTTTCATAGGTGCGAGTCAAGAACAGATACAACAGCACATAGAAGCGTTTTGCGATGTCTTTGGTCGCTTGATCCATAGAACCAGACACATCCATCAAACAAAACATCACGGCTTGGCTAGAAGGGACTGGTCGTTTTTCGTAGTTTTTAAAACGTAAATCGAAAGTATCGATGAACGGCACATTTTCAATTTTCTTGCGCAGTTCTTCGATTTCCTTTTTCAGACGATTTTCTTCAAGTTGTTGTGCTGGCTCAATATTTTTGATGCGAGTCAACTCGTCTTCGAGTTCTTTAAGAAGTCGCTTTTTGCCTGCAGTCATGGCGGTTCGACGAGCTAACGACTGCTGCAATGAACGAATAACGGAAATGTTGGAAGGGATCCCCGCGGTTTGGAAACCTGCTCGGTGAGTTTTCCATTCCGTAATTTTAGCGATTTGATTTTTTTCTAGATTCGGTAGCTCTAAGTCTTCAAACAGAAT
>NZ_JAWOWJ010000228.1:0-928 GCF_033340495.1 Vibrio sp. 1249-1 | reverse complement strand
AATAACGCGTTGTGCAGAGCTACCATCGTAGATCCATAAGCGTACATAAAAAAGCTGGATGTCCCGATAAGCACAATTTTAGGAATAGCATCCAATTGCACTTTCAACTCTCTAAATGTCAGACGTAACTTCGCTTTAGAAGAGAAGAAGTAGCCCACACCTAGCACGGTGACAACCATCTGTGCCAATGCGGTCGCAATAGCCGCTCCTGTTAGCTCCCAGTTCATCCAAGCAATGAAAACATAGTCCAACACAATATTAATGATTGCACCTATCACCATCAAAATTGTGGCTAAGTTAGGGCTGTTGTCGTTACGTAGCAAGAATGGAACCGCAATAGAGCCAAGTGAAAAAATACACGCGACGATTAGTATCTGGAGATATTGCAAGCCTAACTCGTACACTCGCCCCTGAGCGCCTTGCCAACGAATAAAGTCATCAGCAAAGAAAAACAGAATCGTTGCGACAATAGGCATCAGGGCCAACAAAAATAGCAAGCCTGTGGTTAAGACCCGTTTCGCACCTTGTTGATATTGCTCTCCTTGCTTGATGGAAGTCAGGGCTCCCGTTCCCACACCAACCATCATCCCTATTCCCAGAATGCTACCAATCACTGGCCAAGCGACATTGATGCCCGCCAATCCGTCAGCGCCGACGTAACGGCCAATAAAAATACCGTCGACGACTTGGTACAGCCCATTGACCAACATGGCTGCGACAGTTGGAATGGTATATTTCCAAAATTGTTTATAAATGGAGTTTTGCATGATTCTCACCAATAGTTAGCAAAGCTAACTAAATAGTTAAATAAATGAATTTTTGAATTAATTTCCAAGCGCTTTATTGAGTAGCGACTGCAATTGTTTGGCGTCTTGTTCGTTTAGCTTTAGCATCATTTGATCCGAAATATCCTTATAAACAATTTGTT
>NZ_JAWOWJ010000227.1:0-928 GCF_033340495.1 Vibrio sp. 1249-1 | reverse complement strand
CAGCAAGCAAACAACTTATCAGAGCACGTCTCAAAAAAAGAAGCAGAAATGGCGGAAGTGCTTGCCAAAATTGTTCGCGATAAATACCAATGGGTAGCAGAGCGAAAAGCATCACAGCATCTGAGCACTTTTCAGTCGGATCTATTGCCGTCAGATCGCAGTTTTTATGATGCATTGAGTGGCGATAAAACCGTATTCATTACAGAATGTAAAAAGGCATCGCCATCAAAAGGCCTTATTCGCAACGACTTCGATTTGGACTACATCGCGTCGGTTTACAACAACTACGCAGACGCGATCTCGGTTCTGACCGATGAAAAATACTTCCAGGGTAGCTTCGATTTTCTGCCTCAAGTTCGCCGACAAGTGAAACAGCCAGTGTTGTGTAAGGACTTCATGGTCGATACCTACCAAGTTTACCTTGCTCGTCATTATGGCGCGGATGCGGTATTGCTCATGCTTTCGGTACTGAATGACGAAGAGTACAAAGCGTTAGAAGAAGCTGCGCACAGCCTAAACATGGGCATTTTAACGGAAGTCAGCAACGAAGAAGAGCTTCACCGCGCAGTTCAGCTTGGCGCTAAAGTTATCGGTATAAACAACCGCAACTTGCGCGACTTAACAACGGATTTAAACCGAACTAAAGCGCTTGCGCCAACCATTCGTAAGCTTGCACCAAACGCAACGGTTATTTCAGAGTCTGGCATTTACACTCATCAACAAGTTCGTGACTTAGCAGAATATGCAGACGGCTTTTTGATTGGCAGCTCGCTGATGGCGGAAGACAACTTAGAACTTGCGGTTCGTAAAGTAACGCTAGGTGAAAATAAGGTTTGCGGTCTGACTCACCCAGATGATGCGGCAAAAGCGTATCAAGCAGGCGCAGTATTTGGTGGTCTGATTTTCGTTGAGAAATCAAAACGAGCGG
>NZ_JAWOWJ010000226.1:0-928 GCF_033340495.1 Vibrio sp. 1249-1 | reverse complement strand
TTCTTCAAGTACGAGCAGGCACTTACCAACTCGAGCCAAATGTATCGCTTTACGAGGCGTTAGAGCTACTCAATACAGGCAAAGAACATCAATTTGCCATCACGTTTGTTGAAGGTAGTCGTTTTTCTGAGTGGTTAGAGCAACTTCAAAGCGCACAGTATGTTCAACACGACCTTTCAGGGCTGTCAGAAAAAGAGATGGCACAGAAGCTTGGTATTGAACGTGATAAGCTTGAAGGCTTGTTTTTGGCTGAAACGTACCACTACACCGCTGGTGCGAGCGAAAGTCAGTTGCTAAAGCGTGCACATTCCAAATTAAATAAAATACTGGATGCGAACTGGAACGCTCGTCAGGAGAAGCTGCCTCTCAAAGACAAGTATGAAGCGCTGATCCTTGCCTCGATTATCGAAAAAGAAACGGCGATTGATTCAGAACGCGAACGTGTTGCTTCTGTGTTTGTTAACCGTTTGAATAAACGTATGCGACTTCAAACGGATCCGACCGTTATCTACGGGATGGGGGATGCTTACGATGGTAACATCCGTAAGAAAGACCTACGCACCCCAACACCATACAATACCTACGTTATTAATGGTTTGCCGCCGACACCTATTGCAATGGCCGGAGAAGCCTCTATTGAAGCTGCACTAAACCCAGAAAGCAGTGATTACTTATATTTTGTAGCAAGTGGGACGGGCGGACACGTTTTCTCGAAATCACTTGCTGAGCACAATCGTGCTGTTCGAGCCTATTTAAGAGAACTAAGAAAGAACAAATGATGAAAGCAAACTTTATTGTCGTAGAGGGCCTTGAAGGCGCGGGGAAAAGCACTGCGATTAAAACGGTTTTGGACACGCTCAAACAAGCGGGAATCGAAAGCATCGTTAACACGCGTGAACCTGGTGGGACACCTCTTGCCGAGAAAATG
>NZ_JAWOWJ010000225.1:0-931 GCF_033340495.1 Vibrio sp. 1249-1 | reverse complement strand
TGGGTCGCGGCAAGGTTTTGCTTTTCGAGAGAAACCACACGTCCATGATTTGGCTCTAATCGCTCCAACTGAGCGGCAGAGAGAGAAGGTGAAACAAGAAGTGGTGACACCAACACCAAGCCAACTGCGAGCTTGCGCTGATATTTTGATCCTAGATCCATCGGTAAGTCCCCTATTTTGCACAAATAGCAAAGCCAAACTGACAGATTTTATGCGCCGAATAATCCCTTAATAGGACGTTAGGCTTATTGATCTCATTCTGTTCATTGAGTCTAGCACAGGAATTTATAGACCTTATGGATGAGTTTATGGCAATTCAACGCTCTCGACACATGCTTTTAACAATTTGCATATAACCTTTTGATGTTGAAACTGTCGCATTTATTGCACAAATCACACAAAAATTGATTGTATATGTAATTATGCAAACGTTTGTGTGACTCATATCGCTTACAAATATTACTGATGTTATTAATATTTGCCCGAATCAATTATAAGGTATGACGTACCCATGAAAACAATTAAAACTTCTCTCGCTCTCCTTATCGGTGCCGCTTTACTGACTGGCTGCAATGACGACGACACGAAATACGTAAACGTTCAGCCAACTGAAGTAAAGATTGCCACCTACAACCTCTCTTTTGACCGCGCGACCTTCGAAGCTTTAGTAAACGAAATGCAAATTGAACCAGCGCAGCAAGCTGCATTGGTTACAGCGTATTTAGACGGCTCCATCGCAGCTGAAGACAAAACCACTGCGGAAAAAGTCATTCAAATTCGCAACGTTGCTGCGATCATTCAAAAGAATCGCCCTGATGTACTGATGATGGCGGAATACAACAACGAGGGAACAGGCGAAAACAAAGCAGCCCTTGAAGGCTTCCAAAAGAACTACCTGTCTGTTGCACAAAGTCTCGATGGCGCGGGCGAA
>NZ_JAWOWJ010000224.1:0-931 GCF_033340495.1 Vibrio sp. 1249-1 | reverse complement strand
TTCTCTACTTATTTTGATCGCCGGTCAAAACAACTGGTTTCACCTTACGGAGATTGCAACCGAGACGGTAACAAGGATCAACTTTGAAGACTTTTTGTTGAAAGGCATCCTTGGATTTTTGCTTTTTGCTGGCGGCTTGGGCATCAAGCTACCCAACTTAAAAGATCAAAAGTGGGAAATCACGGTATTGGCTCTTGGAGCAACCCTGTTCTCAACCTTCTTCATCGGCTTTGTTCTTTATGGCCTTTGTATGCTGATCGGCATACAGTTTGATTTGGTTTACTGCTTGCTGTTTGGCGCATTAATCTCGCCTACCGACCCGATTGCCGTTCTAGCTATCGTTAAAAAGTTAGATGCACCTAAACGTATCTCGACACAGATCGAAGGGGAGTCACTATTCAATGATGGCCTCGGCTTGGTTATTTTCGTCACGCTTTTCACCATTGCATTTGGCTCAGAAGCACCAACAGTCGGTAGCGTCACTCTACTCTTCATCCAAGAAGCGATTGGCGGAATCGTCTATGGCTTTCTATTGGGCTTAGTATTCCACTACCTAATCAGTGCTACTGACGATCACTCAATGGAGCTACTACTTACCATCGGTGTTCCTACAGCAGGTTACGCATTTGCTGAGTACATTCATGTTTCAGGCCCACTTGCGATGGTGGTGTCGGGAATTATGATCGGTAACTGGACGCGCTTTATTGGCTTCTCTAAAGAGAGTGAAGACCACCTAGACCACTTCTGGGAGTTAGTAGATGAGTTCCTAAACGGCGTGCTATTCCTATTAATTGGTATGTCGATGCTGCTATTTAAGTTCCATGAAGAAGACTGGATCATGATGGCAATTGCAGTCCCTCTGGTGCTAGCCTCTCGCTATCTCAGCGTCTTTATCTCATACATAGGCTTTAAACGTTACAGAAAATACAAC
>NZ_JAWOWJ010000223.1:0-934 GCF_033340495.1 Vibrio sp. 1249-1 | reverse complement strand
TAGAAATTGGCAGGTTTCCAGCGCGTTTAAACAGCGCTTGATATTGCTCGTTGTTTTGAACGTAGCTTTCAATCTTCGGCCAGTTGGAATCCATTTCTAACGGGTCGTGAATTGGGCCATCCATTTGAGAGACTAACGTATTCGACGAGCCGTCCCATAACAGTCGGTAATTCAGTGACGCATTAAAAACCGTGATCGCGTTCCGTGTTCCTGCCCCTTTTACACCTGCTGCTACGGCTGTGTTTTGCGCGCCATTCGTTTGTAGATTGTGGCAACTTTCACAACTGACTTTACCATTCGATGACAAGTTGGGATCTCTAAATAAATACCAACCAATCCGCGCTAACTTAACGTCGACGACCGGATCACCCTCGATAGGCAAAACAAGTTCGACTTCTGCTTTTGCAACACTGACGGATGATGCGGTACAAACGAATAGCACGGCGGCACCCCATTTGATAGCTGTACTCAGCCTCATAACTTGAACTTCCTAGAACGCTCTAATTATGAACCTAGTTGCAAATGCGATTTTTTGCCATTTTCAGGTAAGAGTAAAAGGTATGATTTTGTTTCGTATAAAGCTCAAGAGGGAGAGAGATAAAAACAGACAGAGCGAGTCCAATAGAATTCGAACTCGCGTCAGGAAGGCAATAGAGCGTGGCTAGTTGATGAAGGCAAGCAGGCGATAAAACCAAGTGACTTCACCGTAAGCAATCAAATCAAAGATGGTGAAGAAGATGACACAGATGATGGCCAATTTGACCAAGCGTTGAACTATAAACATCACAATTTCCTGTTGTTTTTTCGCAGTTTACTACGTCAACAGGCGAATGAAAAACGGATGCTTGTATCAAGGCGTGTTAAACAATCAACAAAATTTTTTGCAAAAAATGACGTGCTAGAAGCGCTGTTATCTAAGCGATTGTACTATCTA
>NZ_JAWOWJ010000222.1:0-934 GCF_033340495.1 Vibrio sp. 1249-1 | reverse complement strand
AAGATTAGCCCTAAAAGCAAAAGCCCTGCTCACCAATGAGCAGGGCTTTTTAGTTTGGCGAAACATCCGAAGCGGAAACAGGCAGAATCTCAACTAAACCTGCACCGCTTTAATATGCTTGATGATACTGGCGTAAAGTAAGGCATACCAAACGATGAATGGCAGAACATCGACGGACGAGCTCACCACAATGCCATCCTCAGGCATCACCGTCATGTAGTAGGCAAGCAAAAAGACAGATATCGGAATCAATAACGTACAAAACCGCACTGACACAACAAAGCTGATACTAAAGTATCGCCCAAGGAAATCCGTACCATGTTCTGAACCATTGGCCTTATACGCCCAGTACGTACCAAACAAGACAATCAGAATATAAGACACAGATTCGACAGCATCCCATACATTTTGTGGTTCGAGTGGCGAGATGGAAATAAGCTCAATACCAATAGTCACAAACGCTATGCTTAAAAACATATACAAGAACTTATCTTTTTCCGACAGTTTGTTGGCTCGAATATCGTTCTTCAGACTTTGTACATCCCAAAAATACATAGCGACTCCTTTAAGTATTGCTCGTCTTGAACTGAACACGCCGAGTGATACTTGCGCAATTAATTCATAGTAACTCGAAATATAAATTAAAAATCAAATAGATAGTCAAATCGACTAAAAATACTCTCGCACAAATGGGATGGTTTGTCTCTAAGAAATCTCTCGTTATAGGTACCGTCTTGAATTCAACAAGACCAATGTACCAAACCGATTTTTACAACGTAATTGGCAGTCAAAATCACTAACTTTCTAATTTATCTTTGAAGGGATAAGCAATACATTGCATTATAAGAAACCGCTTACCGCTATAGCACTAACTTACCGACCAAGGAGGGTCTGAAATGAAATTAGCACAGTTAAATATTGCGCTTGCCAAATA
>NZ_JAWOWJ010000221.1:0-934 GCF_033340495.1 Vibrio sp. 1249-1 | reverse complement strand
ATAATGGTGCGGAAGGAGAGACTTGAACTCTCACACCTTGCGGCGCCAGAACCTAAATCTGGTGCGTCTACCAATTCCGCCACTTCCGCAACTTAATCTATAGATATCAAGATAATTGGTAAAATCTCAATATCGTTGTATATGGCAGGGCTACCTGGATTCGAACCAGGGAATGGCGGCATCAAAAGCCGCTGCCTTACCGCTTGGCGATAGCCCTACAGCGTAAATAGTCAAAGACTACTTAACCTCTCTTATCGAGAGAAAGAATGGTGCGGAAGGAGAGACTTGAACTCTCACACCTTACGGCGCCAGAGCCTAAATCTGGTGCGTCTACCAATTCCGCCACTTCCGCGTATTCTGATAGTGTAGATTAATTTAAGATGGTGCGGAAGGAGAGACTTGAACTCTCACACCTTGCGGCGCCAGAACCTAAATCTGGTGCGTCTACCAATTCCGCCACTTCCGCATCTATTCCTAACTGCTCTGATAAAAAGAACATTTAGGAATGGTGGCTACGACGGGATTCGAACCTGTGACCCCATCATTATGAGTGATGTGCTCTAACCAGCTGAGCTACGTAGCCATTTTAAAACTTTGATCAAGAATGGTGCGGAAGGAGAGACTTGAACTCTCACACCTTGCGGCGCCAGAACCTAAATCTGGTGCGTCTACCAATTCCGCCACTTCCGCAACTTGATCTGTAGATATCAAGATAATTGGTAAAATCTCAATATCATTGTATGTGGCAGGGCTACCTGGATTCGAACCAGGGAATGGCGGCATCAAAAGCCGCTGCCTTACCGCTTGGCGATAGCCCTACATTGCTCTAATAAAAGAGACTTTAATAATGGTGCGGAAGGAGAGACTTGAACTCTCACACCTTGCGGCGCCAGAACCTAAATCTGGTGCGTCTACCAATTCCGCCACTTCCGCA
>NZ_JAWOWJ010000220.1:0-935 GCF_033340495.1 Vibrio sp. 1249-1 | reverse complement strand
TCGGCACCGATTTGGTAAGCGTAAATGCCAGCAAGAGTTAAGAACAAAATATTACGGCCAGGCACAAACGAGTTCGGCAAGCCATTCTCTTGTAATTCGTGAGAAACAGGGATGTCATCACGCGTCAGAGAGCTGATAGCAAGTTCATTCAGTAAACCGACATCCATCACTTTATGCGCTTTTACACCAAGATCTTTGGCGATCTTTTGTGCAACTTCGATCTCCAGTTTATGACGTTGGCCATAATCAAAAGTGATTGCATGCACTTCATCAAACTCTTTAAGGGCTTGCACGAGACAGGTTGTCGAGTCTTGTCCGCCACTGAAAACAACAACAGCTTTTTTCATTTTACTCTCCGAGCTTAAGCAATTCTTAGGTATTTATGAGTTTGAATAGATAGACGCCAATTGCGCGCGATGCACGTTTCGATACACAACTGAGTTGCGCGAGGCTTCTGGCTGATTGGTTGTAAAGCGATCACCGTTTCTGTCTTTATATCAGCGTTTGCAAGTAGTTCATCAAGATGATCGATGTCTTTTTGCGTACCGACTGGGTGCTTGATTTCATTAGCACGCTCCAACGCACTTTTCAGTACAGGCAATTTACCTTTCATCGCCACTTTCGGTGACACTGTCACCCACGTTTTTTCAGACGTGACGACTTCTGATGTCCCACTGGTTTCAATTTGGCACTGACAGCCCATATCTTCAAACGCTTTGCTCAACGGACGCAAATCGTAAATGCACGGTTCACCACCAGTGATAACAATATGCTTCGCATTGAAGCCTTGCTGTTTGTATTGTTCTACGATGTCTTCAGCCGATGCCGTGCACCAAGTCGGAGAATCTTCCGTCTTCACCAAAATATCACCAATAGGACGCAGATCCTTTTCTTCGGCATCCCACGTTTGTTTTGTATCACACCAACTGCACCCG
>NZ_JAWOWJ010000219.1:0-935 GCF_033340495.1 Vibrio sp. 1249-1 | reverse complement strand
CATTCTCAGCAAAGCTACGAATGGCTGCCAACGGATTATTCAGCTCATGGCTGATGCTCGCTGACATTTGACCGAGAACTGCCAGCTTAGCCGCTTGAATCCACTCATCTTGGGTCAAACGCAGTGTTTGCTCCGTTTCGGTTCGCTGCGCAATTTCAGCCTGCAACTCTGCTGTTCGTGCCATGACTTGAAATTCTAACTTCTGATTCGCTTCTTGTTGGATTCGTTCTAACTGCAAATGACGTTGTTGGCGGTGATAAATCAACTGGCCAATCAAGAACAAAACCGTAAAGGCCAACGTAAGCACAACGATATAGCCCATCGTAACCCAAACGATGGATTGTTTTGGCGAAAGCACACGAATCGTTAGCTTTAACTCAGGTAAAGGCAGTGAAGAGACAACCAGTGTCCCTTTATTGTAGGGGGAGCCTTGTTTCAGTTCAGAATTTGGCGCATTCAAGTTGCCGACAAAGCCCAATGTCGTAATCGGTGTGTCGAGATATTGTCTACTCGTCCAAACTTGCTTTTTATCTGCATCACTTAACGGTTGTAGGCTTTTGAATAGCCAATCCTGCCGGCTGCTCATAAAGACAATATTGTGAGGGTCGCTGGCGACGAACACGCTGTCAGGTTGTTGCCAGTTATCTTCAATTTTACTCAAGTCCATTTTTACGACCACGATTCCCAACACGCCGCCAGCATAAATTATTGGATATGAGTAGTAATAGCCACGTTGGCCGGATGTTGAGCCCAGAGCGTAATATTGGCTGCTTTCACCGCTGATGGCTTGTTTAAAGTAAGGTCTAAAAGCAAAGTTGCGTCCAATAAAAGAGCGCTTTTTACGCCAGTTACTTGCTGCAATAGTCGTGCCCCATTGGTCAATCAAATAAGTGTCTGCCGCTTCAATAACGTTGTTCACCGATTCTAGATAGCGA
>NZ_JAWOWJ010000218.1:0-935 GCF_033340495.1 Vibrio sp. 1249-1 | reverse complement strand
CAAATGCATCGTGCACTCGGTCGGAGGCACCATTCTGAATCACGTCAAAGAGCATCAACTGCACTGCGATATTCAACCGAACGATCGAGTTTTTTACTACACGACCTGTGGTTGGATGATGTGGAATTGGCACGTTTCCGCCCTGGCAAGCGGAGCGTGCTTAGTCATTTTTGACGGTAGCCCTGTTTATCCTTCTCACAAGGTGCTGTGGAACCTTGCTCAAAATGCTGACGTGACCTTGTTTGGTACGTCGGCTAAATATCTGGAAGCGATTGAACAAGCGCAATTCTCACCGAAAAGAGCCGATGCTTTCCCCGCACTCAAGACGATTTGCTCAACTGGCTCTGTACTTTATCCTGAGCAATTCGATTACGTTTACGAGCACTTAAAGGAAGACGTACATTTAGCGTCCATTGCTGGGGGCACAGATATTTGCGGATGCTTTGTATTAGGCAATCCGATATCACCAGTCTATCGAGGAGAATGTCAATCCGCAGGCTTAGGCGTTGATGTGCAAGTATTTAATCCACAAGGTCACAGTGTCGTGGGTGAACGAGGTGAGCTGGTTTGCACCAATTCACTGCCTAATTTTCCTTCTGGGTTCTGGCGTGATTCAGGCGAGCGTTACCATCGCGCCTACTGGGATAAGTTCGATAATGTTTGGCATCATGGCGACGATGTAGAAAAAAGTGAGGTTGGCGGTTTTGTCTTTTATGGCCGTAGTGACACCACTCTTAATCCAGGTGGCGTCAGAATTGGTACCGCAGAAATTTACCAACAGGTGAATGCTATTGATGGCATCGTCGACTCCATCGCGGTTGGGAAAGAAGTGGATCGAAATGAACAGATCTGGCTTTTTGTTCAATTAGAAAGCCAAGATGAGTTGGATGATGCGTTAATCGGTAGCATTAAAGCGCAGCTGAAATCGGCCTGTT
>NZ_JAWOWJ010000217.1:0-935 GCF_033340495.1 Vibrio sp. 1249-1 | reverse complement strand
AATACATACTATTTGAATCTTGAGCGCTTGGGGTTAACTACACAATCTAAAATAGTCCCAATAGAGGGATACATAGCTCAAGATGGGACTAAGTGGTCTTGTGCTGCTGATTATTGGAAGTCTAGACAGCAAACAATTTAAATTCATAAACGCCATGCATTCAGAGTGCAATCTGAATGCATGGCTAATCATAACTAGCTTACAAGGGGCTAATCATGACTAACTCACATCCTATTGAAAAGGACGTGTTTTACAACCGTCTGTCGCAATTAATTGCATCAACTGATTTAAATCCAGTCGACCGCGTTTTATTTCTCGCCACTTTTGAATCTTGGTACAACTTTCAAAGTTACGCCGTATATCAGTCCATCTCCGAAAAGGCTATTCAAGCTTTGGAGGAATGTTATGCGTAGTACTGATTGGGAGAACGCTGTTAAATTCTTTGCTCCAATTTCTAGGAGTAGTCGAATACATCCTAACTTTATCTTTAGATTTCAACACTTAGCATTAAGTGAGGGTCGAGCTGCTGAAATAGCTTGTGTCGATTTGGATCAAATCCATCGATGGGATGACGGTGAGGAAATCCCCCCTACCATTCGTAGGCTTTGGGCTCTTGAGTCTGGGCGCTATCTTCCTGATGTTACGGGGTTTTCTAAGTGGGCATTTAAGTCTGGTCATATTGTTACACCTGATGGAGCTACCTACTCTGAGGGGCAACTTCGCCACGCTCTTTTTCTGTTAGATCAGGTCTTATAAATAGCTCTGTTGGGAAATAAAAATTTGGGAGCCTTGTGCTCCCTTTTTTTGTTTCTCAATTGAGCCGACAAGCGGAAACATTCTTGATTTTTGTTACCTAATTCAAATCCGCGCGTCAGCTTCACAAATATGTATAAATACGTCTTTTTACATATCTATCTGGTTGTTAGCTGCAAACG
>NZ_JAWOWJ010000216.1:0-939 GCF_033340495.1 Vibrio sp. 1249-1 | reverse complement strand
ATCGAGCCGAGCGAACTCATGCTGTCCGGCAGTTGAATTTTCTTCAGCAACCAAACCACAAAGCCGGCGAAAAAGCCGACCACAATTGCACCTAAAAAACCCGTATTGTAATGACTGACCGCAATCCAAGACCCAATCATACCCGGCGCAAGGCCCGGCTTGTCGGCAATGGAATAAGCAATGTAACCACCAAGCACGGCAGTAAACAATGTCAGGCCAGCAATCCCCATTTGGGCAATATCGGCCAAAATGCCCTCTTGTGGTACACCACCGTGACCAGAGATCATCACCGACAACGACAACAACACACCGCCCGCAACGATAAACGGGATCATGTGGGATGTGCCAAACAGCAAGTGCTCTTTAATGCGGCCAAGTTTTTGCGCCCAAGGGCTCAGGGGTTCTGATGCAAATTCTAAAGAAGTTGGGAGAAATTCATTGGATTGGGTTTGAATATCAGTCAGCATCTCAAGCGCTTCTTCTCGCGATTGAGCCAACTTGAGCTTTTCAACAAAGCCGTCTTCGATAATTTTGGTGGAAATTTGTGCCAATACTTCAATGTGATGATGATCATCACCATCTGGAGACGCCAGCATAAAAAACACATCGGACAGCTCGCCATCTTCGGCGCCATAATCAATCCCATTACGGCTGATCCCGACCGCGACAGCCGGTTTCGCTACAGCATCACTTTTGGCATGAGGGATCGCAATACCATCATCAAATCCTGTGTTACCGATCTCTTCTCGTTTCCAGATATCTGCCAAGAACTGGCTTTGACTATTGAGCTTGCCGGCGGCCTCTAGCATCTCGACCAGCTCTTTGAGCGCTTCATCTTTGGTTTGAGCTTTTAGATCTAAACATATCGTTTCCAGCTCAATTAGGTTTGTGATGTCCATTGTTTTACCTTCCAATATTCACGCTCGAATATATACCCAA
>NZ_JAWOWJ010000215.1:0-941 GCF_033340495.1 Vibrio sp. 1249-1 | reverse complement strand
ATTTGTAATCTATATTTTCAACACCTAATTCCCCTCGTATGGCTAATCGTATAAAAAATATTTCATCTTTATTGTTGTCACGCTAAGGCGTACTTTCTTAAGTATATGATTAGCTATAAAGGTAATGAGAATGGGACTAAAAATCCGTGGTTCTGTTGGTATAAATGGCACTAACTCTAAAAATGATGTTAAAGCAGTTCAACAATTTTTAAATGATAACCAAAAGAGAATAGGGTTTACCCGACTGTTGGTTGTTGATGGCTCGTTAGGGCGGAGCCCTCATTTATCGAAAACAGTAGAGGCAATAAAAGTGTGTCAGCGTAAGCTGCTTTATATGGTAAAGCCAGATGGTCGGATTGATGTAAATGGTAGAACTCATCGTAAGCTCAATGGATTACCAACCTATAGCTCAGTGAAAAATGATCCTCATGATGCTCAAAAACTAGTAACCAAAGTACCTTGGATGAAAACAGCGTTGGGAGAAATTGGACAAAAAGAAGTTTCAGGTACTAAAGCCAACCCAAGGATTTTAGAGTATTTTACGGCATCTAAGTTCTGGGGGACTGATGACTCTGGAGGTCAAAATGCTTGGTGTGGTTCGTTTGCCGCTTGGGTTTTTAAACAACACGGAATCACTCCAGTAAAAGAAGCTTATCGAGCAAAGGAGTGGAAGGGTTTTGGTAAAAACATCTCAGATCCTATACATGGAGCTCTAGGGATTAAATCGAGAAAAGGTGGTGGGCATGTTGCTTTTGTCGTGGGAAAGAGCCCTGATGGTAGGCATTTGTACATGTTAGGAGGAAACCAAAGCAACCAAGTCAATATAGCAAAGTACTCTATTGATGTCTGGGACAAGTTCGTAGTACCGAGTAACTACGATGAAACAAAAGGTACTTTACCTGTATATACAAAAGGCTCTGTCTTAGCAGGAACGGAAAGTT
>NZ_JAWOWJ010000214.1:0-942 GCF_033340495.1 Vibrio sp. 1249-1 | reverse complement strand
CTACCCAAAAAATCAAACTCACTTCTTGCATCGAATGAGATCGCGAACCTGTCTGTCGAACGTTTATAACTGAAACTCTCAATGGCTTTTTCAACCACCGATTGAGCAGAATATCTTTTGAAGGAAGAGCGAGATACGCGGTTTTCATCAATCGATGTGAGCAATAAATCGATTGTCTCGTTGCCTGAATGAATAATGTTCATCGCATCTTCGCTCACTTCACGGAGCAAGGTTACGTCTTCACCACTCATCACATACTGATCTTTTTCGCCCATCGCCTTTTTGTTAGGCAAGACAGACTGAATAACATCTATCGACGTACATAAGCCACTGAGTGGATTACGCATTTCATGAGCAATACCAGCGCCAAACGACTTAGCGAGCGATACTTTTGCTTCATGCTCGACCTGATTTCGGAAATAGAACATGTTGCCAAACACATAAATAAACAAAAATATCGGCACATGCGTCCAATCCATTGTGATATCGAGATGAAAGCCTTTCGCGATCCACGCAAAAAACGTCGCTAGACCAATACCAGCGAACGTCTGAGCAAACATGACCCTTGTGACATGAACCAACAAAATATGCAGGAAAATAGCCGACATGAATGACATCACCCAAACATTGGACCAATCATTCATGAGCAACATATAAAAAAAGAAGAAAGGTAAACAGGTCGTAATCGTTATTTGATAATAGACGTGCACGTACTTTCGCCATGATGACGACAAACGGTTACGAAAAATGATGCCAAAAAACAGTGCGGAACAGAACAAACGTAGCGGCAAGTTTTCATAGGATTGCGGGAACATGAAGTCCCAAACGAAGTAGTAGAGCGGGAAGCCAATAAATCCCATCCAACCAACTAATGTTAAATTGGGCTCTGCGTACTCATATACCTTACGTATCGAATCCATACTATCTAATTTGTCTACTCCG
>NZ_JAWOWJ010000213.1:0-943 GCF_033340495.1 Vibrio sp. 1249-1 | reverse complement strand
CTAAAATCCTAGATCGCTGGGTCGGTCACATCAGACTGACCCTGTAATCTTTCTCTAAGGCTTACTCTGCCTGACTTCCTGCATGATGTAGTTTCTGTAATTACCGCGACGGCGTCGTCGGTCCGGTCTCTATCCGGTCTTTAGCTTTGATTTTGGCTAGATACCGAGCTGGACACGAACCCTAATGTAAATTTCTTATTTAGGTTTTCCGTCCAGTTTGCCGACGGCGGCGGCAGTAGATGTATTTTTTCCTGTTGCCCTGACAGTTGCGACGGTCATGACAGTGCCGACGGTTCTGACAGCCGTGACAGTGCCGACAGTAACCAGCTAGATTCACATCCTATTCGACTAACCCAACTCTTAGCCCTAACTCATACCAGATTCGCGCTGTAATCCAGTATGCCGTTGGTTTTTCCGGTTCCAGTATGAATACCAGTCCTGTGATTAGCTGCTGTTTCTGGTGCTGTGGTTGAGTGCTGCTGATTACTAGTCGAAATTACATTAGAGATAACAGACCGATTACCACTGAGGGTAATCGGTCATCATGATTCAACATTCATCTTGTTCTAATCTTCGGTGCTGAGTCTCCTGCGTAATCTCAGCTAGAACCCCATTCAGGTATCTCAATTATATTTATATTAATAACTGGACCTAATGGAACGGAATGTTGGTTATATTTTTGTTGGTTCCAGCGTGAAGTTTTTCTTGGGTTCGGTTCTGGTGTTGAGTGGTATGTATCTGCTCTGATTCGTGCTGTACAGACGAGAGAAGGTTCTGATGGTGGATATCACTCTGATAGGGGAAGTGTGACTCTGTGGTGACTACGTGGAGAGTTTCGGCTGACCGAATGGACCAGAGCTTACCGGAAGTAATCGCGGACCGGATATGGAAAGGACTAGAACGAAAAAAGGCTTACGGATTTCTCCATAAGCCTTATCGGAAT
>NZ_JAWOWJ010000212.1:0-944 GCF_033340495.1 Vibrio sp. 1249-1 | reverse complement strand
ATAGGCCGGAGCAAAGGCCTTTCGGCATTGCCCCGGTGAGTTACTAATGAACCAAAGATGAAGTGACCATGATTGCGTCTCCGGACATCATTACCGGGAGATATTCGCAAGGCTCATGGCCGCAGCTCTTTTTAGTTCCGTTAGGTGAATAGACAGCCAATTGACCATCCATAATGTTGAAGGGCATCCCCTGTTTTTTCGCTGCCGGTGACAGCTTGAGAGTGCCCTTTGCGTCAACCAATGCCGTTGCCCAATGGAAGTCTTCACCACCGATCACCGGCTGTGATTCATCCACGACTTCGACCATGATTGGCATCATTCCAACCCAGCTCCACAGGCTGTTCCCTAATGCGAGGGCTAAAGCCTCGAACGCGGGAAAGACTACCGATTGCCCGAGAATCTGGTGGGCAATAGTGTCCGACAGACCTTGGATGAGTTCCTCTGGTATCCCTTTCACTCGACAATGTTCTGTCGGTGTAAAGATGCGAGACAACTCCGGCTGTTCTGGATGAACAATGAAAGGTTCGGTACTTCTGCATTTTGCATAGTCCTTACCTATGGTGCCGCAAAACTCATCGTCGCCAGTCAGAAGCTGGCGAGAGAACCCCTTGCCAGCAGCTTTGTCTCTCAACTCCTTCTCAGCCAGATAGTCAAATGACTTCCAACGTTCAGAATCGAGCGGAACTGGCTCCAGGATGTCCTGTATGCGACTTTCCTTGGTGCGAACAGGCTGAACCTTCTCAAGTTCAAACCCGTCGATCCCGTGGGAAAGCGCAACAACACAAAGACGCTTGCGGCGCTCAATAACCCCAAACTCATTGCCGTCGAGAATGCGCTCTTGTAGGGAGTAACCCAACGAAGAGAGCACCGAACGAATCACTTCCATCGAAGCGGTGTTCTGGTACTCAGGCACGTTCTCAATCAGCACAACGGCTGGGTTTAGC
>NZ_JAWOWJ010000211.1:0-944 GCF_033340495.1 Vibrio sp. 1249-1 | reverse complement strand
CGGCCGCTTTTAGCTTCGACAACCACGCGTACCTCGAAAGTGAGTTCATAGTACCGAATAACCAGCAATTGATAAGATGGCTTTTATTTAAATCACTTTTAACTTTTTGTTGAAAATCGAACAGAGAACTTGGGAGTGATGTTTCAAACTCTGCGTAGAGAACGTGGTCTTTGCTGTTTCTTGGCCAAAATTACAAGCTTTGAGATATTCGCTTGCCCCTTGTTTGAGATATTAAATTACACTCATAAAATATGAGTTGTACTCTGGTTTTCATTTGGAGTGGTCATGAATGTGATTGAGGTTTTCAACGACAGTTACGAGCGTTGTGTTCTCAGTGAGCACTTTTTCGAGCGGTTTTATGCCAAGTTTTGGTCGAAAGGAAAGAGCTTTCGGCAGAAATTTGAAGGCGTAGATATGCAAAAGCAAGTTCGTATGCTCAAAGGTTCGATCGTCTTTTTTATGATGACAGACACGTCTTCTGATGCGCGAAAAATGATGGAAAAGTATGGCAAAAAGCACGGTATCGGAAACATTGGTATCAAACCCGAAGACATTGATATTTGGTTTGAAAGCTTAATGGAAACAGTACGAGAGTGTGATTATGAGTACAACTCCGACGTTGAAAAGGCATGGCGCGCTTGTTTTAAATCGGGTCTGGAAATCATGAAACGCGAATGTGGTACGCCGCCAAGTAAATCCGACACGGGTCAGTGATCGAAAGGTTTGTGATATCTAATATGAAGAAGCGGCCTTACTGTTTACACCAAACTCAACGAGACCAAACTAAGTCCGCTCAAGTTAAACCAAAGCCGCTTCCGCCCTTACTTGAAAATTAATGTGGCTATTCTTCTTTATCCTGCCCCTGATTCTTTTTAACGGCGTTGGCAATGTCCGTCACCGCTTCGACCAAATTAATTGGCATTGGGAAGATGATGGTTGAGGTT
>NZ_JAWOWJ010000210.1:0-947 GCF_033340495.1 Vibrio sp. 1249-1 | reverse complement strand
GTCACTACGTCGGGGCGCATAGAAAAATCATGCGACAACTGAATGCCCGCCATTCTCACCGGCTGACTCCAAGACAAAGGACGGACGATGTAGTCTCCGACTTCCAAACGAAGTCGTCGCGCCTGATTGGCGTACTCATACCCTGTATCGAAACGGGTGTATTGACTGCTTTGCTGAGACTGAACATCGCGGTGAAAATTGGATTTAAATATTCCCGTTGTAGAAAAAACACCAAACTCAGAAAAGGCTCTGATTTCATGATCGATAGAAACCTCCTTTTGTTGGCTTTCGTTTTCATACACACCAAAAACGTTGTAGTTAAACAGTCCCCCACGACCAAACTTAGCTGGAGAAAATCGCCCCATGTCGTGTGCAGATAAACTCTGCATCGGCAGCCAGGTCGGCGGAACGACGATCGCCAGATGCAATGACGATTGCAAATAACGCACGTTAACCCCAGCGATGGAAGAAACGTCAATTCTGTCTTCCGTTCCTGGCAACGATTTGGCCGTAACGCCAACCGCTATTAGATCTTGCCGCTGGAGAAAGTACTGCTCGCCAATGCGCTCGACTTCGGCAATATGCCCCGTCGCTCTTTGATTGATCACCAATTCTAGTTTCAAGCTAATATTGTTAAACTTATCAAAAGAAAAGTTTTCAGGACTCGGTAACTCAGAAAAACTGTTGGGTGAGTTCGCACAAAGGCCAATATTGCTCCACGCCATACTTAGTAATCCAAGCCAAAGCAAGACATACATTTCATTGCGTCTGTTCATTATTATCATTATTGCGTCAATGGTATTTTGTAGCGTTTACCTCCAATATTCGCACTCAAACTCATATTGTTTATATTCTTATATGAAATAGGCCAAACCTTATATTGCTCTGGAAGAATATAACCGGCTAATCCTTCAGAAATCATTAACGGTTCTTTATTCGGAGAATCC
>NZ_JAWOWJ010000209.1:0-947 GCF_033340495.1 Vibrio sp. 1249-1 | reverse complement strand
TTGTTTAAGCAGCCACTGCCATTTGGAGCCGGTCATTCTCATGTGCCTCTTATCTTTAGTGAGAAAGTCGATAGGAAATTCAAAACGTTATTCTTTGTTTAAGCATAGGTGAAATTTCCGGGTTCTCTTTGCGCTTGATGGGCTTCGTGATCAAGGTACTGGTATCCGAACCATTGGATAGTTTGAAAACTATTGGGCAAATTTAGAAGTGAACGGGTGTTGAAAATCAGAAAGGCATGCTGCTTCAAAGAATGGCGTTCGTAAGATGTGAATCAGCCTATATTCCGTTACCTTAATTGGTACACACATTAGAAAGCACTTTTACGAACGAGGTAGAAAATGATTGTAATCACAGGTGCAAGTAGCGGCTTAGGGGCGGAGTTGGCCAAGCTTTATGATGCGGAAGGGAAAGCCACTTATCTGACTGGACGAAGTGAGAGTAAGCTCTCTACAGTCACAAACTGCTTATCGAACAATGTTGGCTATCGAGCTTGTGATCTCGCATCCCATCAAGAAGTGGAACAATTGTTTGAACAATTAGATTCTATTCCGAGCACGGTGGTTCACAGTGCAGGCAGTGGGTACTTTGGGTTGTTACAAGAGCAAGATCCAGAGCAGATTCAAACCTTAATAGAGAATAATCTCAGCTCAGCGATTAACGTGCTTCGTGAGTTGGTTAAGCGATACAAGGATCAGCCTGTTAATGTAGTGATGATCATGTCTACTGCGGCTCAGCAGCCCAAAGCTCAAGAATCCACATACTGCGCTGTGAAATGGGCAGTCAAAGGATTGATTGAATCGGTTCGTCTGGAGCTGAAAGGTAAGCCAATGAAGATTATTGCCGTATATCCGGGAGGAATGGCGACGGAGTTTTGGGAAACCAGTGGTAAGAGCTTGGATACGAGTAGCTTTATGAGCGCAGAAGATGCAGCATTAATGATACATGG
>NZ_JAWOWJ010000208.1:0-949 GCF_033340495.1 Vibrio sp. 1249-1 | reverse complement strand
GGTTTAGTAACTCGGCAACCTCGTTGTCTGGTTCGCTGCGCAAAATTTTGTAAGTGATATTTTGCGTTTCAACTTTATCCAAACGTGAAGGCGCTAAGGTTAAACCGTCTCGATACTCATCTTCGATTAAGGCAAATTTAAGTTGCTCAGCACCTATCGCATACAATGTTACGGTTGCACGAACTTGCTTAGGTAGATATAAGTCGTTACCTGAATCGGAAATCAGTACAGAAGCCTGACCCGCAGAACCAAGAGAATAAACAACGCCGTTATCATCAACTTGAATGAGGTTCTGCCCGCTTTCGACTTGATAACTCAGTTTACCTTTCTGCCCGCGCACGGTCAGAGCTTTCCCGTCAGGATCGAGTGCAACTAGGCTTAAATCACTGGCAGAAAGATCATTGTTAAAACCTCGTTCCACCGTGCCCGAACACGTCGTTTCAGAAGATTCATCCACCGACCTGGTATCTGTTGCACGAATTATCGCGGTGCCTGGACGCAGGATTTGAAATACTCCCGAATCATTCACTCTCACCACATTCGGCGGATTTGAATCAATGACTTGGTAAGATACTGAGCCGCGAACGTTGCTCAATAGTGTCTGAGTGATGGTTCCCACACCCTCAAACTGCAACGAGGCATCTTCAACAATCAGCTGTGGACGACTCTGCTTCGTGATAGAAGTTGGAGAGCTTGTATTGCTCGGCTTGGAGTCACCTCCTCCACCGCAACCAGCAAGTAAAGCAGCAAGAAAAATCAAATAATAATTTCTGTTCATTTTTAGTAATAATTTGTTACATCTCAAGGGGCGAGATAATAATACGATGTTTTATTAATCGCTATCCCTATTGTTGATGACTTTATTACTTAAGTATTTACTACTATATTAAGGGTAAAAATAAATTCTGATAAATGGCGAGAAAATTACCCGAAAAAACGCGAAGCAAAC
>NZ_JAWOWJ010000207.1:0-951 GCF_033340495.1 Vibrio sp. 1249-1 | reverse complement strand
ACGAACGCATTGAAATTTCGTGCCCCAACACCTGCGCAATCCCTTTGGAAATCGCCAAGCCTAATCCCAAGCCTTGATCGGAGCGTACTTGCGTTCCGCGATTAAACTCTTCGAAGATTTCCTGCTGTTTTTCTTCCTCGATGCCCATGCCGTTATCCCACACATCAATGCGCACACGCCCTTGAACTCGGCGCACTCCCAGCGCAACTTTACCATTTGGGCTGTAACGGAAGGCATTGGTGAGGAAATTCTGCACCACACGACGCAGTAATTTAGGGTCCGATTTCACCATTAGAGAAGATGGGATCATAGTGAACTCGATCCCCTGTTGTTTGGCCAATGCGCTAAATTCCGCATTGAGGTTCGCCAGAACATCGTTGACCGCGAAGCCATGAACATTGACTTCCAACTTACCCGATTCCAAACGCGAAATATCCAGCAAATCTCCGATCAAATCTTCCGCCGCGCCTAACGCACTTTCGATGTGTGCCGACAACTTGCGGGTTTCGCTGTCTTTGGCTACTTCAGAAAGTGAAGACGCAAACAAACGAGCGGCATTGAGCGGCTGCATCAAGTCGTGACTCACGGCCGCTAAAAAACGTGATTTCGATTTCGATTCCAAATCCGAACGCTGCGTCGCTGCCACCAACTGCTTGTTGAGTTGCTCCAACTCTCTAGTGCGCGCGCGCACTCGTTCTTCTAACGTTTCATTGGCGTCTTTCAGTGCTTGCTCGGCATCGCGGAATACGGTGATGTCCGTAAAGCTCATTACAAAACCACCGCCGGGCATCGGGTTACCCTGCACTTCGATCACTCGTCCATCAGGGCGCACACGGGAAGAGGTATGTCGCGTGCCTTGCTCAAGGTGATACACGCGGCGGCGTACGTGGTCTTCTGGATCGCCGGGGCCACATAAACCTTGCTCAGCATTGTGGCGAATCACATCAGCAA
>NZ_JAWOWJ010000206.1:0-951 GCF_033340495.1 Vibrio sp. 1249-1 | reverse complement strand
AACGTAGGTTCTTGCTGTCGGACCAGTATTGTGGACTTGCGGCATGGAGGTGTGTATACGACCGCTCCTGTAGATACTCAAGAGGGGCAAAGTCAGGCGCATGAGCTACTCGCAACACATCCTTGTAAGGGGATGATGGGGCATGCTTAGCAAAAAAGTCTTTTTCATTAGTCAAGCGGAGGCCGAAAGACTGGAGCCGGTTCCCGGTGCGGCCATGATCTCCATAACTGACCCAGACAAGTCCCCTGCCGCTCTCGGACAGTGGGGGCAGTTGTACCGCGATAGCTTCTATGACGGCGGCTATTCTGAGAACACCATCCACACGATGAAGGCAGCGTTCCGGATGAATTACGCCTCTTACATTGACTCATCCCAGGCTGAAAAGCTGTCCACCTTCCTGGATGGATTGGTTGGTAGCGGTATCGATCAGATCTTCGTTCATTGCTATTACGGAGAATCCAGAAGTGGCGCGGTAGCGCTGTACCTCCAGAACAAACATGGATTCACTCCGAATAAGCCGATCACCAAGCCCAACCGAACAGTTTACGAATTGCTGTGCAATCCAACCAAGTTTGAACCACTGATGCAAAGCTACGAAACGCAACATATGGAGGAGGAACTACCTCTTCACCTCAAAATATGGGATTTTCTTCTCGTTGCGGTCGGGCTTAGGAGGTGACTTTGCACGACACAAACAATGACAAGGAAGAGCTAGTTTCACATGCGAAAGTAAATGTTCCGGCAGAACAAAGCATTCGCGGTGAACTGTTGCCGTCATCGAGCTCGCTCCGGAACATCCAGGACAACCCCGCCGTCGCCTATCTGGTGAGCCTCGGGTCAAAGCGAAGCAGGCAGACCATGAGCTCATTCCTCAACATTGTCGCCAAGATGATCGGGTTTCAGAACCTTCGTGACTGTGCATGGAGCTCAATGAGGCGGCACCACATATTG
>NZ_JAWOWJ010000205.1:0-951 GCF_033340495.1 Vibrio sp. 1249-1 | reverse complement strand
AAAACGCCGCCTTGCGGCTGAAAACCTTTCTTTTTCTCAGATATTAAAAGTAAAACGTATTAACTACGCGGCAACACAACTGCGCGTTTCACAAAAATCGATAACAGAAATCGCATTTGAATCTGGATTTAAGAGCGCTGCTCACTTTAGTACCGCGTTTAAATCCATTTACAACATCACCCCTAAAGACTTTCGTAATCAGGTAGTAAGAGGTTAATCCCCTACTCCCAAAAACACGCTTGAGGATCGCTTTCAAGTTCGGCAAGGAGATCTTCGAGCGTGTGACTATGCGGCAACTTTTTGTAAGGAATCCATCGAATTTCTTCTGAGCGAGAGGCGGGAACATAAAAGCGCCAAAGCTGAGTCTGAGAATCAAATAGAATTTTTGCAATTGGCGAGGTGTATTCACTGTGTTGTGAATCTAGCAAGAAATGCGCATGGTGAAGTTCAACGCCGTTTTCAATTGGCTCATAAAGACATTTTCCTTGCTCTACCGGCAAATTCGCATTGCGCGCCGAACAAAGAATCTGAACCAGTTTATATAAGCGGCTGGTTGCCATTTGAGAAACAGACATGACGTTCTCCTGATAGGTAGTTTTTAGTATACACCCAAGCGCCATTTAAGGCTGGCTTCACCAACGTTCCGTTTACAGACTTCTCAGAGATTACCATCTCACTCTCCGAGGAAACACTACGTACATCACCACTTTGCTCAAATAACGCGATAAACACGCTGCGGTTTCACATTCGAACAATCTTTTCTGATTCACAAAAGTGTAACCTGAACGCAATATCATAAGCGCTGCTTTATACCGTATATGGAGTTTAAATATGTTACGTTTTACTGTGGCAACTTTACTAGCCATGGCTGTCTCCCTTCCTTCTGCTATGGCGAAAGAAGTCAACATTTCAGGTTCAACTTCCGTTGCTCGCGTGATGGACGTACTCGCC
>NZ_JAWOWJ010000204.1:0-951 GCF_033340495.1 Vibrio sp. 1249-1 | reverse complement strand
CCCTTTTATAATTGGGTAGTAAGATTATGCGTTAGCCGCATTAAACTCAACTATTTGGCGTCGATAAGCAGCTAAACGGTCAGGAGTCATTAAGTTTCTCTTGTCATCGAGAACATTCCCTCCCATATCATCCGCAATCTGCTGCGCAGTTCTCAACATCAAGTTGAAGTTTTGCTCAGCTTCGCCATAGCAAGGCAACGTCATAAAGAAGGAAATGCCTTTCGTCGAAAACTCTGCGGGATCACCATGCTCAAGTGTGCCCGGATGCATCATGTTAGCCACACTGAACAGCACTTTACCGTTACCAGATAAATCAACATGACGATGGAAGATATGCATCTCGCCATAGATAAGACCATTTTGCTGCATACTGTCAAAAAGTTCAGTGCCAATAAATGGTTCTTCGCCCGCACAATGAACATTCAACACGATCACTTGCATTTCCGGCTCTGGCTTTGGCTCTTCTGGTTGTTCAACAACGGCAGGAGCCACTTCTTCAACCATTTCCATCTCTTGTTTAGACGCATCAAATGCAGAAGGCATGATCTCTTCTTCAATCACCTCTTGCATTGGCTCTTCGACTTCAGACGGCTGAATTGCTACATCTTCAACATCGTTTTTCATCGCGACAAAAGAAGGGATTTCCTCGGCTTCTTCTTTTACAGAAGGCTTTTCTTCTGCCACACCTCCAAGCAAAGGATCTGCCTCAAACTTACTATCAAACGTATTTTCCATCCCAAAGTCTGGTTCTTTGCGATCTTTACGGATGATTTCGAAATCGTCTTCAGGGGCAGGAGCGAAACTGCGCTCTTGCTCAACCGAATCTTTATCTCCTTGGTCAACATCCAGCTTACCAAGTGGCTTGTTGCCAAATTTTGCTTTGCCTTCTTTTTTACTGCTCCATAAACCATGAAACAGTAATGCCGCGATGGCTAATGCGCCAACAACAAT
>NZ_JAWOWJ010000203.1:0-953 GCF_033340495.1 Vibrio sp. 1249-1 | reverse complement strand
ACTTGAGTAGACACGGAAAGGACGGTTTTCAACATACTGTTTGAGCGTTGTGCCAACGCGTCTTGCTTGGTCGCTGCCTTTAGATGTCAGTGAAGAGTTACAGTGACCTTGTAACTTTTTATCTGCGTTAAACTCTGTTTCACCATGGCGCAATACGAATATTCTTCTCGTCATTTCTTTACCTTAAACGGTTTAAATTCATAGGTAAGCTAACGTAAAGTCGCCAACTGGGCAAAAAACACTATTTGAGTCAACTTTGACACAGAATGACTCGCCTCATTATGCCTGAACATCCAAAATTTCATAATGGCGCTCAACATTCACTGTCACCCGCCCCCAGTCTGAATCTTTGACTCGGAGTTGATGGTGCTCGAACGTATCTCGATTTGTAAACTCTTCGTACACATCAAAGCGCAACGGGTTGTCAGGGTTTTCCACCACTTGAAACACAAGGCACCCAGCCTCGCTTTTAGTTAATCGCATATGAATAGGCAGCGCACTTTTTACCGTTTCAAGTTCCCCTTCAGGCACCAATATAAATCCTTTTAATATGACTTTAGACATCACGACTCCATCGCTATTTTACTATCTACAAAAAACGCATAACCGATAAGTTATGCGTTAAAACCATTAATGCGGATTGAAAGGTTATCCCATTATTTTAACGTGAGGGTAAACACCTCGTTGTTCACGCCACCAATCATCATTGGTTTTCCAAGCTGATCTTGCTGGACAAAGAGCGTGGTTTTTAACTCACGACTTGAGTGACGAGATTTACTTTTGCGAACCACAAGCACATCAACAACGTAATCCGAATATTCCTTAATCACGGAGCCTGAGAGCTCGATGATTTCCTCATCATTGTCTTCAACGGCGTCAAATCCTCGATCAACCTGTATCGGTGCTGAAACCGAGGTTTGTCCGTAGTTTAAAACCGCTGTTTCATGCTCTTC
>NZ_JAWOWJ010000202.1:0-956 GCF_033340495.1 Vibrio sp. 1249-1 | reverse complement strand
ACGGACAAACCCAGAACCAGACCATCCCCTTTGCGGTCTTCCGAGATGTAAGCGATACCATTTGCCAAGCCATCTTGCGGGCTAACCGGATTAACGGTTTTGTTATCGAGATTGATAACGCCATGCTCGCTTGGCAGCGCGCCGTAAATCACTTTCATTAACTCGGTACGGCCTGCGCCCATCAAACCAGAGATACCCAAAATCTCACCGCGTTTAAGTGTGAAGCTCACATCGTGAACGCCAGAACCTGTCAAGCCAATCACTTCAAGACATGTCTCGCCGTGCTTTACATCAATACGTGGGTATTGCTCTTCTAATTTACGGCCAACCATCATTTCGATTAAGCCGTCTTCATCCGTGTCTGCTACTCGGCATTCACCGATAAATTTACCGTCACGAAGCACGGTAATGTCGTCACAGATTTCAAAGATTTCTTTCAGGCGGTGTGAGATATATACAATGCCGCAGCCTTGCTCACGAAGCTCATTAATCACTTTGAACAGAGATTCGGTTTCTGTATCAGTAAGCGCATCGGTTGGTTCATCCATGATGATGACTTTCGATTCAAACGAGAGCGCTTTGGCAATTTCTACCATTTGTTGCTCACCCAAACTTAGATCACCAAGCAAGGTTTTCGAGCTGTGTTTCACGTTCAAACGTTGTAGAAGTCTGTCCGCTTCCGCGTACATTTTGCTCCACTGAATGCGGCCCATAGAACCGGTAAATTCACGACCGAGAAAAATGTTCTCAGCGATTGTCAGTTCAGGGATTAAGTTCAACTCTTGGTGAATAATGCTGATGCCCGCTTCTTGAGAATCTCGCGGACCTTTAAATGCAGCAGGTTGACCCTGATACTGAATACTACCTGCATCCATATGATAAATACCGGTCAGCACTTTCATCAATGTTGACTTGCCTGCCCCATTTTCGCCCATGAGCGCCATAACACGACCTGG
>NZ_JAWOWJ010000201.1:0-958 GCF_033340495.1 Vibrio sp. 1249-1 | reverse complement strand
ACATTATTTGAGCAAGCAATTGGTGGTCCGATCGCAGCACTTTGGCAAACTCGCCAAGAGGGCTTTGTTAAAGGGACAGAGAAAAAGAAAATCTACTGGTGCAAACTCACCAACCCTGAACACAAAAAAGCCGTGCTGATCGTCAATGGCCGCATCGAATCTTCCTGGAAGTACCAAGAGCTGTTTTACGATCTCTACCGCCAAGGTTACGATGTGTATTCCTTTGACCACCGAGGACAAGGTTTATCAGATCGCCTATTATCTGACTCTGATATGGGTCACGTCTATGACTTTACTGACTATATTGATGATATGGACGTGGTGATCAAACAACACGACCTTAAACAATATCAGCAGTGCTTTATCATCGCGCACTCCATGGGCGGTGCCATCGCAACGCGCTACCTGCAAACCCACCCAGAGCACCCATTCACTGGTTTGATTTTAAGCGCACCCATGTTTGGCATTAACTTGCCGTGGTACTTATCACCCATCGCTATCCCAGTGACGCAAATTCTTTCTGCCGTGTCACCACTGCCGCGTTATGCGCCGGGCCACAAGCCGTACTTTCCCAAGCCTTTTGAGGACAATCCTCTCAGCCAAAGCGCAGGCCGCTACCAGTGGTTTCGCAATCTCTATACAGAAAAACCGGAACTGCAAGTCGGCGGACCAAGCACGCGCTGGGTATGGCAAGGACTCATGGCAGCGAAACAGTGCTTTTTGTTAACTCGCCAAGTAAAAGTGCCTGTGCTACTGGTTCAAGCAGGCAATGATCGTATCGTCAGCAATCTCGCACAAAAACGCTTTATCGAGAAGCTGCGTAAAACCAATCCTCATGCGGCATTGCTTTCTATTGAAGGCGCACAGCATGAAATCTTGTTCGAAACAGACCAGTACCGCAATCAAGCGCTTGATGCGATCTTCCGCTTTATGGATGACCCTACTTCGTCGTCAGACG
>NZ_JAWOWJ010000200.1:0-959 GCF_033340495.1 Vibrio sp. 1249-1 | reverse complement strand
TATACCTGAGAATTATTATCATTAATATTTAGGAATGCACTTATGGAAAGCCCAGCTTGCTCATCAATCAAGCTTTCAAGCCTTTGCCTTGCAGTGGGAATGGCCTTGGCAAATCCCGTTTTAGCTCAAGAACCTGACTCTCATTTCGAAGAAGTCGTGGTATGGGGAACGAAAGTTTCCAGCAATACCGAATCGATGTTCGCAGACGATATGTCATTAAAGCAGGCCGATCATATGTCGGATCTACTGCGTGATATCCCGGGCGTTGATGTGGGTGGCACTCACTCAGTCAACCAGCGCATCACGATTCGCGGCTTGGGTGAGACTGACTTGGATATCCGTCTGGATGGCGCGTCACAACACGCGAGTATGTTCCACCACATCGGTAACTTAACGCTGAACCCAGATATTCTAAAGTCGGCAGATATCCAAGTGGGTAACAACTCAGTGACGCAAAATGGGTTGGGTGGTTCGGTGTATTTTGAAACCAAAGACGCACGTGATTTGCTTCGTTACGATGAAACTTTTGGCGCGCGTGTATACGGTGGTTTTGCATCTAACGACAACCAACAAGGCTCATTAACGTTATACGGTTTGCTGTCAGAAAACATAGATGCAATGGTTTATGGCCACTATGTTACGCGTGACGATTTCAAAGATGGAAACGGCGACAAGACGTTCGGCTCGGCAGGGGACGTTTACAACATTCTTGCGAAGCTTGGTTACGAGTTTAATGACATTCACCGCTTCGAACTTTCCTACGATATGTACCGTGACAGCGGCGATTACAGTCCTCGCCCTGATATGGCAGGTAGTGCAAACAATGGCTTGTCGAGCAAGTTGCTGATCCCAACGGATTACGATCGCGATACCGTCACGCTCAGTTACGAGCTAAGAGGGGAGCAGCACCAAGGTAACGTGACGCTTTACAACACCGAAACTGAAATCAAACGTGATGA
>NZ_JAWOWJ010000199.1:0-959 GCF_033340495.1 Vibrio sp. 1249-1 | reverse complement strand
GCCAATAGTTCCGGCTCAAAATCGTCAACGTTAATGGTATCGAGACGATGTTGCTCGGCTTCTCTCAGCAGTTCTGCTTCTTCTTGAGTGATCACGCCTTGCTCTAGACCTTCTTGAGCAATCATGTCCAAGCGGAGGAATGGACGACGTTTACCTTGCGCTTTACAAACTTTGTCGAACACAGGCTCAGCTTGAAGAATCACAGACAGTGCTAACTCAATCTTACCTGCTGGGTTGTGCTCTGTTGGCTCTAGGTACTGGCCACGGCCAATGCGCGAACGTGTTGCACTTGGGGTTTGTAGAATACGTGCCACTTTGCTGTCTAGCTTGTCACTTGGTGCTTTGCGTACACGACCGAATGGCATAATCAGAACGCGAAGTGTGCGGCCAATGACTTTGTTCGGGAAGTTTGCTAGGAACTCATCAACGGCGATTTCTGCTTGTTTTAAGCTATCTTGTAGGCCCCAGTGAACCAAAGCCAAATCTTCAGCTGGACGACCATCTTGTTCAAAACGTTTTAGCGTCGCGGAGCTTAGGTATAGCTGACTGAGAATGTCACCTAAACGCGCAGATAAACGCTCTTTACGTTTCAACGAACCACCAAGCACAGCCATTGAGATATCAGACAGAAGCGCTAGGTTGGCACTGTAACGGTTTAGCTGTTGGTAGTAGCGTTTAGTTGCATCTTTAGTCGGTGCCGATGAACCGAGACCATCGCTCAAACCAAACCAAATACTGCGAACGAGGTTACTCATGGTAAAGCTCACGTGGCCAGCTAACGCTTTGTCGAATTTCTCAACCGCGTCGCTCGCTTCTGAGTAAGCTGCGTTCATTTCTTCAAGTACATATGGGTGACAACGAATCGCACCTTGACCGAAGATGATCATCGAACGAGTCAGAATGTTTGCACCTTCTACCGTTACGGCGATTGGAGAGCCTTGGTAACCACGAGCGAGGAA
>NZ_JAWOWJ010000198.1:0-960 GCF_033340495.1 Vibrio sp. 1249-1 | reverse complement strand
AACTTTCGAAGCTAGATGACGAAGCTCGTGCGAAAATCCGAGCCGATTCTCTAGGATTTGTCTTTCAAAGCTTTCTACTTATCCCAAGTTTGAGTGCACTTCGCAATGTGACCTTACCGTGTCTTTTACGCGGAGAAGCCGAAGATGAAGCACGAGCGACAGAATTATTAAGCGCCGTAGGATTGGAAAAGCGACTCGACCACTTACCAAGTCAACTTTCTGGTGGCGAACAACAACGCGTTGCGTTGGCCAGGGCATTTATGACTCAGCCAGAATTGCTGTTTGCTGATGAACCGACAGGGAACCTTGATCACCAAACCGCGGACAAAGTCATCGAGCTGTTGTTCGATCTCAATAGCCAGCACGGTACGACATTAATATTGGTCACTCATG
This sequence comes from Vibrio sp. 1249-1, assembly GCF_033340495.1. Classification (NCBI taxonomy): domain Bacteria; kingdom Pseudomonadati; phylum Pseudomonadota; class Gammaproteobacteria; order Vibrionales; family Vibrionaceae; genus Vibrio; species Vibrio sp. 1249-1. The sequence continues at coordinate 567 of NZ_JAWOWJ010000198.1, read as the reverse complement.
ATGTGAACTTAGCAAGCCGATGCGACAGAATTTATCGTATGGAGGCGGGTGAGCTTAAGGAGGAGATGTAATGTCAGCAGTATCTTCAAGTGAAGTAACATCTTCAGATCAACGTGGATTGAAGCAACACTCTCCGAATAAAAGTTTGGTGCGTTGGAGTTTGGGCGAAATTAGGCAAGGAAACCTCTGGCCGATCAGCGTCGCTCTTGTGTTGGTCATCGCGAGTATTTTTGCATTGTCTGCACTTGCATCTCGTATGGAGCAAGTGATTGTCAAGCAGGGGAAGGATGCATTAACAGCGGATGCGGTGTTCGTTTCCGCAAACCCATTATCTGACTCGCTATTAAAATCGACAGAGCAACTTGAGCGCTCCGTTATGACCCGATTTTCGACCATGGCTTTTAGCGATAACGGAATGCAGCTTGTTTCTGTACGAGGTGTTGATGAAAGTTATCCCTTAATGGGAGAGTTGGTTTTAGATGGGAATGAGTCAGGTCGCGTGAAGCCTAACCAGCTTTGGTTAGACGAACGCATTATGGCTCAACTAGAAGTTAACAAAGGTGACAA
>NZ_JAWOWJ010000197.1:0-963 GCF_033340495.1 Vibrio sp. 1249-1 | reverse complement strand
CAGCGACGAGGAGCAGTCCCCTATCAATCATAAGCAAGGACTTTATGTCGGCTCCATCACAGCGTTGGCGGGCATGTTACTGATTCTTGCCGGCGTCGTGTTAGCGGGCTCTTCTCAATCCATCTTTGTCGCAATTGGCTGCATCGTGTTGCTGTTTAGCTTGTTCCTACTACAACCTACCCTGCACTCTAAACGTGCTTGGCAGAAACAAAAAACTAAGTAAGTAAATGGGTAAGTAAACCGTGTTGGGCGCGTTGTTTTGTGTCGCGCCTAATGGAAAGTTGGATTTTTAACTCGCCAAAACTGCATATAAAAAAACGCCTACGGTGGAGCCGCAGGCGTTGGCAAATTGCTCAAAAGATCGTTCGACTATCTACGATAGTTCTCGGCGCTAACCGGGGTGAGGAATTATTCGATAATTCCCGCAACTTCACGAACCAGCTTCGCCAGTTCATCCCATTGCTCGTTGTCAATCAAATCGCCGGGTACCATCCAAGTACCACCACACGCCAAGACTGAAGAAATAGACAAGTAATCTTTAACATTGCTTGGGCTCACGCCACCGGTTGGCATGAATTTTACAGGATAAACCGCAGATAAAGCTGTTAGCATCGCGACGCCGCCTGACGGTTCTGCTGGGAAAAACTTCAGCGTACGCAGAACCATTTCCATTGCTTGTTCAACCAAGCTTGGGTTGTTGACACCAGGGACGATGGTCACGTTACGCTGTTGGCAGTATTTCACTGTAGTTGGGTTGAAACCTGGGCTCACAATAAAGTCCACGCCCGCATCAATCGCTTCATCCACTTGCGCGCTTGTCAGCACAGTTCCCGCGCCAATCAACATCTCTGGGTACGCTTCGCGCATGTTTTTGATCGCTAAAGCGGCATCTTCAGTACGGAACGTCACTTCAGCACATGGCAGGCCATTTTCAATCAGCACCTGTGCCAGTTTCACTGCCTT
>NZ_JAWOWJ010000196.1:0-966 GCF_033340495.1 Vibrio sp. 1249-1 | reverse complement strand
GAAGTTGACCCAATCAATATCTCGATGTGTGTAGACACGGTGCCCACTATTATTTCGGTGGACATGTTTCAGTAAGCCAATTTTTTCATAGTATCGAAGCGTGTAAGACGACAACCCAACTGCGCTGGAAAACTCTTTCATATTCATTATTTTTACCGAAGATTATCCCTTCCTGTGACCACAAGAATGTAACCACACTATGGATAACCTTTGCAAAGCAAGCAGTCTAGTTTCTTACCGATGTTGTTAAGACTATAAATAGTCGTCTACTTTTATTGATGTAAACCCTTTAGTAAGGCACCTGTAGCGATCGGCGATACGAACTAAGGGACAAGAATGACGTAGCAGTTCTTGGGCGTGTGCCGACAAAGGAACACATCATGAGTGAGAACGAGAAAAACAAACCGCAAGGGATCTATAAATATTATGAAAACAATCCCAAATCTGCGGATGAGAAAGTCTTTGGACGAGTCAGCTACCCAGACAGGCGCGGTTTTCTAAAAGGTGCGGGGTTAGCGACCATGGCCGCCGCGCTTGGTGGCTTTATCCCATTCCATCGCAATATGCCGGCTGGCATCATCCCCGCAGCTTTTGCAGAGGGTCTTGATGACGTCATGATCGAAGGTAAAGACGGTTTAACTGTGCTCAACGACAGGCCGATGAATGCAGAAACCCCACCCCATTTGTTGAATGACGACGTAACTCCAACTCGACGCCATTTCATTCGCAACAACGGTATTCCACCAGCAAACGTGAACCCTGAAACTTGGACGTTGACCATTGATGGATTGGTCGACAAACCAATGTCGCTGTCGATTGCCGATCTCAAAAAGAACTTCGATGTCGTAGAACAACAACTGGTCGTTGAATGTGGCGGTAACGGCCGTGCTTTCTTTGATCCCAAAGCATCCGGTAATCAATGGACTTACGGCGCTGTGGCTTGCTCCAGTTGGACAGGCGTTCGCT
>NZ_JAWOWJ010000195.1:0-966 GCF_033340495.1 Vibrio sp. 1249-1 | reverse complement strand
TTATTACATTTGAAGTGCCCAACATACACGGCATCAAAACGCACTAACGTGGTGAACAAACGCCAATCGGCTTCCGTAATTTTATTGCCTGCTAGATAGCGATGGGTCGCCAGATGAGCATTAATTTTATCTAAGGCCGAAAACAATGATTCAAAAGCCTCTTCATACGCTTCTTGCGAAGTAGCAAAACCGCAACGGTACACCCCATTATTCACGTTTGGATAAATGTAATCATTCCATTCATCAATCACACCGCGTAGTGGCTCGGGATAATAATCGTCATGATTGCCCGTGAGATCGTTAAATGCGGAGTTAAACATACGAATGATCTCTGACGATTCATTCGACACGATGGTGTTGGTCTTTTTGTCCCATAAAACTGGCACCGTAACACGCCCTGTGTAGTCAGGTTTCGCTTGAGTGTAGATTTGGTGCATACGTGTATGACCAAACAGCGGCTCGGGTAAACCCATTTGCCAACCTTGACTGAGCATATCAGGGCAAACAACCGTCACATCAATGTGTGGCTCTAGACCTTTCAACTTACGGAAGATAAGCGTTCGATGTGCCCAAGGGCACGCGAGAGAAACATACAAATGGTAACGGCCAGATTCTGGTTGGAATACCGCCTCTGAATCATTTTTAATCCAGTCACGAAATCCAGCGTCTTCACGAACGAACTTCCCGCCATTCGCTTTTGTGTCATACCACACATCGTGCCATACGCCTTCGACCAACTTACCCATGATTGCTCTCCTATTTCTTATGTCTCCCTTTATATTAGAGATTCATAAGAAACAGAAAATCATCACGCTTAGGACATCTTGTTCAAGAAATTCGAATGAGCATTGAAATTCGTGTTCAAAGAAAGTGAGCATAAAAAAAGCGCGCCCCTAGTAAAAGGAATCGCGCTTAAGCCCGTCACAGGCTGAATTTACTTAACCTAACATTTGGTGGTTACACGCT
>NZ_JAWOWJ010000194.1:0-966 GCF_033340495.1 Vibrio sp. 1249-1 | reverse complement strand
ATTTTTGGCGGCGTGTTCGTTTTTCCTGCTTTTGGTTGTATTCAAACAGTGTTAAATGCCAAACGTTTGCATGATTTCGAGATGTATCTTTCAATTTTTGTCGAAAGCGTCTCAATTTTGTGTTGGCATATCCTTCTCACATAATCTTTTTTAGCGCCGCGTTCTGTGACCTAGCTTCTGATTTGTGGTTTCTAAACGGATACAATATATATGCACCCCGTGCAATAAAATTAAAGGGAATGACATGAAAACGCTTATTTATGACACGTTGATTAGCCTTGCAAGCCAAGAACCAGAACAACATGCACGTATCCGACAAAACCTATATGAACAGTTGGATCTGCCGTTCGATAAGCAACTGGCTTTGTACTCTTGTGCCCTTGGGCCTGCGAGTTCAGGTAAGCTTGAGAGCAGTCAAGGTATCAACAACGCTGTGGATTGCGCCGTTAAACTTCTGGAAACACCAGAACGCTAATCTACTTCGTTGTCTTTATCACGGCCCAATACCCCAAGGGCCGTTTTTGTTTTTTCGTTTCCTCAACACACTTTTCGGCGCCAAACCCTTCTCACCAAACGTGATCTAGTTGCCAGTTTGCTTTTCTTAACTATTTGTTACGTCAACGCATTTTATAACCTACTCATTTACAGCGAGTGGGTTAGGGCGTACATAAGGTTTTGTTGCTTGGAATTTGTTTTTGGATTTTATGTAAATAAAAACAATGGCTTAGTTGCATTTGATTTGCGGATGGCAAGAGCTGTCATCGACTGGAGGTGATTCACAGGCTCTCATTGTGCTAGGCAGGGCGTATCTACGCCTTGATTTTCAGCCTTGAGTTAAGCGCAAAAGGGTGAGGGCGTATCGCGAATAGCTTTTATAATTTCGACTATTGAGTTCATTCACACAAAACAACCAAACAAGTAATCGTGAGTGGAAACGAGCAGGAGAACAACATGAGTGGCTTACAG
>NZ_JAWOWJ010000193.1:0-969 GCF_033340495.1 Vibrio sp. 1249-1 | reverse complement strand
TTTCACACGAAACGCCATACCACATACAGATGGGCCGTGAACTTTAGCAAACTCCTCCGCTTGGCTATGAGGCTGGGCGTTCACGATAAAGCTGATGTCACCTTGTCGATACAACCATGCTTCTTTCGAACGATGTTTGGCTATTTCAGCAAAGCCTAGCGATGTAAATAACGCTTTTAGTTGTTCAATACCTTTGCTGTCAGCAGCTGTGTATTCAACAAACTCAAATCCGTCTGTACCTAATGGGTTGTATGTGTCCACCATGACTTTCTCCTTGCGTCACTAATTTGTTTACAGCCTCACTGAGCTGTTTGAACTGATTTTTCTAACTTGGCGCAGGTAGAGAGAAATTGGAATACATCAGCCGAAATCTCTATTTCGATGGGTCTTACGGAGAAATGTAAATTTAATGTTACACCACAAAGCCATCAATGTGCCCGGTTAAAAAGAAACCAAAATCAAATTGAATTTCAATCAATTAGGTTGATATTTTTCGATTTACGCCACACCACCGAATGTAAACAACTTGTTACCATGGTGATTTTTATTGGCACCTAGCGACTTTAGATAAGTCTTTGGTTTCATTTAAAGAGAGGTTGGAGAGAGTGAAACAAGCGAGAGTTTCAAGACAACAAAGCGCACGTAAAAAGCGGCCAAGCTCTTATTGAACTTGGCCTATCCAGTTGGCAGTGCGAGGATATGAGTAAACAGAGACGTCATTAATCCACAAATGTGATTTTGCTTCAAATACACCCTACTTATTTACAGTGCACCTTGCAGCAATTATTGACTGCTTTCATCAGTTACATATTTGCTTCGAGCCATAGTGCATTACTGTCTCCGCTCTCAATTACCAAATTGTCACTTGCTAAACCACTTTCGTGATTGCGTCGTCACTTCTGGAATTATCCTCGGTCAGAATCGTGTCAGGCAGTGATTTTCTTTGATTCACCGCAGCTTCACCTACAT
>NZ_JAWOWJ010000192.1:0-971 GCF_033340495.1 Vibrio sp. 1249-1 | reverse complement strand
TAAACCAAACAGAAAATGGATGCTCGGCATACCAATTGGTGGCTTATTGGCGTTTATCCTTGGTGGGGCGGCACTCAGTGTTTTTCACTTTGGTATGGATTACACCAATCGCAACGAGTTTTGTTACAGTTGCCATATTGGGATGGATACGATAGTTGAGGAGTACCAAGTATCCCCACACTTCAAAAATGCTCAGGGTGTGATTGCCGCTACGTGCAGTGATTGTCATGTCCCTAGGGAGTTTTTTGCTAAAATCGCATTGAAAATCGGCGCTACAGCCGACATCTATCACAAACTGACTGGAGAAATTACGTTAGAGAACTTCGAGGCGGAGCATCGTCCGAGGTTGGCTGCTGAAGTCACACAGCAGTTTATCGAGAATAAATCTAAACAGTGTCGATATTGCCATTCCGTTGACAAGATGGATTTCGAAGCGCAAGGACGAACCGTTGCGCGTCGACATCAGATGATGGAAAGTCGAGAGCAATCGTGCATTGATTGCCATGCGGGGATTGCCCATCACCAGCCTATTTCTCTAGATTCTCCAAAGACTGTTCCTCCTGAGGAGTAATACTGATACTTTCGGCTTCTTTCGCGATGGCTTTGACCATGCCTTTGAATATGAATAGATGGGCTGGCATCATGGCAAACCAGTAAAGCAGCCCGAGAAATCCCTGTGGGTGCCACCAAGCGGTGATATCCAGTTCTCGTTCATCACCATGGTCTTTGATGGTAATTTCTAAACGTCCAAGCCCCGGACCTTTCATCCCAAAAAACAGTGAGAGGAACTGATCTTCCTCGCAGCGAATCACTTTCCAAGAGTCTATATAGTCGCCGACTTTGAGCTCCGGCCCCGGAGGAGAAACGCGAATCGGTTTCCCGCCACCAAAAAAGATGTCGAGCCATTCGCGTGTGCGCCACAAAATGTTGGCAAAGTAATAGCCTTTTTCACGACTCCCGATTTTTTGAGC
>NZ_JAWOWJ010000191.1:0-971 GCF_033340495.1 Vibrio sp. 1249-1 | reverse complement strand
CATACGATATGTGCGTCAATATGCTCAGAAATATTTTGGGTGGGTAATAGCGTATGAATAATGCGATGGAATTCCTACTTGAGCAGACCAAAGAGCGCGAAGACCAAGCCGTACTTGCGCTGAACAAAGCGCGCTCTGAGCTTGAAGACTATTACCGTCAGGTTGAGCAAATCGAAAAATATCGTCTCGATTACTGCCAGCAGTTGGTGGATCGTGGTCAAGCGGGTTTAACCGCCAGCCAATACGGGCATCTCAACCGATTCTTATGTCAGCTTGACGAGACACTGTCAAAGCAAAAGCAAGCAGAGCATCACTTCAAAGAACAAGTCGAAAACTGCAAAGACTACTGGCTCAAGATGCGCCAAGAACGCATGTCTTACGAGTGGATGATCGAAAAGAAAGCGAAAGAAAAGCAAATCGCGGAAGCCAAACGTGAGCAAAAGCAAATGGATGAGTTTTCCACGTTGTTGTTTAGCCGTAAGGCCAAGCCGTTCTAATTTTTGTTGAAGTTGATCTCGCTTCCACTCTTTTCCTGTGCGTTGTCCGACAGGAAAAGAGCCTTATGCGTTGGCGTGATTTTTGCAAATTCATGGTTTAATTATCTAATTTTGCCTCTGATGGGCAATCTGGTCACGCCATAAAAAGGCGTAGCTAAAAACGAGAAAGTTTTTATGAATGTGAATTTGTCTAATGTTTCTGCGACTAGCAAGACCTCAACTTCTGAGTCTTCCGCACAAGCACCTACAGAAAGCTCTGAAAGCAAAGGTTTTTTTGAAACCTTAGCGGGAGTTTTTACAGGTTCACAAAAAGCAGAAAAAGCGGTCACTCAAACAGCAAGTACAGATGTAAAGACCGACGTTAGCGCCACAGAAGGTGAAACGGTCGAGAAGAATGGCGAGAGCCAAGAATCAGTCGCGAACCGTGAGAGTGTCGACGGAAAAGTGGCTGATGCATTGCTAGAGCATGAAGGC
>NZ_JAWOWJ010000190.1:0-972 GCF_033340495.1 Vibrio sp. 1249-1 | reverse complement strand
ACAAATGGGCTTTTAAGTACTGATCTATTTGAGGTGAAAAATCGAACAGCGGGCCTTTGACTTGCATACCGACCAGCGTTGTTTGGTTCTGACTGCCTAGCTCTAAGCTGCTTTTATCTGCCGTCAACGGCGTCGATTCACGCCCTGATATGTCGGTAATACCACGATTTTTGCGCACTTCAACAACATCCATAAAAGCAGCCAATCCATTCAAACTGCGGGGAAAACCTGCGTAGGCGTATAGTTGAGCGAGAACTTCTTTAATCTCATTGATCGTTAAGCCGCTTTCTAAACCATCATTCAGGCTAATCTTGAGTTTTTCTACGTCACCGCTTGCGGTGAAAGCCGCGATTGGAACGATGGCTCGTTCTTTATTACTCAATTTATCTGTTGCAAAAGCAGGCATAACAGCGGATATCGTTGTCATAGTCAGTACCCAAATTAATATGGACTTGATTGAAGTTTTAATTGCGATCATCGTCAGAACCTTCCGTTGGTTGACCACGCGCCGAAGCGACTAGAAGAGCCATAAAAGCGACACCAATAAGCGCAATCTTTACGCTCATGTAAGTTTGATATTTACTTGGCTTGCCTGTCATTGTCAGATCTCCGACGTCCTTAAGTTAGCGTTCAATTAGCCAAGCTCTGCGTACTCTTCGTCCGTCACGGGTTCACACCACTCATTGCTTGCTCCTTCAGCGGGTATTTCTATTGCTACATGTGAAAACCAGCTATCTTTAGCTGCGCCGTGCCAATGCTTAGTGCCAGGTGCAATATGCACGACGTCGCCCACGTTGAGCGCTTGCGCTGACTGACCAAATTCTTGATACCACCCGCGGCCTCCCGTCACGAGCAAGATTTGTCCGCCTTCGTGATGAATGTGCCAAAAATTACGGCAGCCCGGTTCAAACGTCACATTTGCTACGATCAGCCCCGGTTGGTTGAGCAACGCCAAGTAGCTTGTCCCCGTAA
>NZ_JAWOWJ010000189.1:0-972 GCF_033340495.1 Vibrio sp. 1249-1 | reverse complement strand
CGCCCGCGTAACCAGTATTCATTGAACGCTTGAATACGATGACGTTTTTCGCGTTCCACACTTCCAATACAGGCATGCCAGCAATCGGACTGTTCGGATCTTCTAGCGCTGCTGGGTTTACAGTATCGTTCGCACCAATAACCAGAACCGTATCTGTTTCTGAGAAATCATCATTGATTTCGTCCATTTCCAGAACGATGTCGTATGGTACTTTCGCTTCTGCAAGTAGCACGTTCATGTGACCAGGCAGACGACCCGCGACAGGGTGAATACCAAAACGAACTTCAATACCTTGTGAACGAAGTGCATCAGTAATTTCATGCACCGGGTACTGCGCTTGCGCTACTGCCATGCCGTATCCTGGAGTGATGATTACTGACTTCGAGTTTTTCAGCATTTCAGCCACTTCTTCAGCAGTGGTTTCACGGTGTTCGCCCTGCTCTTCATCACTTGAAATAATAATCTCTTGACCAAAACCACCGGCAATAACACTGATAAACGAGCGGTTCATCGCTTTACACATGATGTATGACAGAATTGCACCTGAAGAACCAACCAAAGCACCTGTTACGATCAATAGGTCGTTTGCAAGCATGAAACCTGCTGCTGCCGCTGCCCAACCTGAGTACGAGTTAAGCATAGAAACAACAACTGGCATATCCGCGCCACCAATGGATGCGACTAAGTGGTAACCAAATGCGAACGCAATTAACGTCATCACGATAAGCGCGAACATGCTGCCATCTGCTTTTACGAAGTAGATCATTAGAAGCGTTGAAACTACGATCGCAGCCAGATTCATTTTGTGCTTGTGAGGAAGGTTCAGTGGAGACGATGAAATCACACCACGTAACTTACCAAACGCAACAATAGAGCCTGTGAACGTTACAGCACCAATGAATACACCAAGGAAAACTTCGACAAGGTGGATAACATGCTCTGCATGCGTTGCAGCTTCTGGTGCGTCTAAGT
>NZ_JAWOWJ010000188.1:0-973 GCF_033340495.1 Vibrio sp. 1249-1 | reverse complement strand
TTTGTGCATGCTCAAATCGCTCCATTGGTTTTTCAATCGGCTGAGAAAAATCATCCGTACCAATAGCCCAGTTGGGTTTGCTTAAGTGGTAAAGCGGTTTATTGATCAAACTCCATTGGCTTTGATAACACCAATATCCACTGATTTGGCTTGGATTGAGAGCAAAGCCTAAGCACTCTTTCGGTGGTATTTCATTAGAAAATGGATTGATGTAAAGTCGCCCTTGCATCAACAAGCGTTCCTTTGGAGACTGATCCAGAGGAAGCATTTGTCTAAATTCAGGCCTTTCGCTCATTTTCAATTGGTGGGAGAGCATTCTATCCAGTTTTGTATGCAATTGATCGTGCGCGTTAGGGCCATACCAAACACCTTCATGTAAAAGATAAAACTTAATCGCTACTTCCCAATGTTCTAGTTGGTCCAATGTTCTATTTTTGAGTATGAGATCTATCGCACCAATGGTTTTTCCGTCGCTATCGTTGAGTTGAATTTCTTCTGCAACAATTTCATATTGTTCTGAATTCGCAAGTGCAGCGGTACATAAATGCTGATACAAAAAACCCAGTCTCGGGTTCCCTTGGTACTCTTCAGATTCATCCAGAGGTTTAATCGATAAGTCTTCCAATGTAGCAAAAGGAGGGAGCAACTGAAAAAGAGGAGGAGAAGAGGTGATCCATTGATAAAGACGTTGCAGTTGATTCATCCTGATTCCTTAGTGATGTTGATAAAGCAGCGAGCCTCGTTATTGTAACTAAATTTGGTTAGTAGAATAGGGTAGCTAGCATCAGTGTCATAGTTCGATATACACTTTGAGGTACTCGCTCGAAATTGGAAGTGATAATGAATAATTTACAGTTAGAAAAGATTCTCAACAGCAAACTCTCGCCCGAGTTAATTAAAGATTACGCGCCAAATGGCTTACAGGTTGAAGGCTGTCCACAGATCAAGCGCGTAGTTACTGGAGTTACTGCTT
>NZ_JAWOWJ010000187.1:0-975 GCF_033340495.1 Vibrio sp. 1249-1 | reverse complement strand
AATATGCTGGTGGCATTGTGCACCGCATCGTGGAGTATCGACACTTCATTATGAGGTTCATGAGAAGTTTTACGGGTGAAGACTTTTAGCCTAGCAATGACCTCGGCAATAGTCTCGTTTAGCGAGAGCATCTTGTTTAAGTTGTCTGCGACCATCGGGTAGCGTTCCATCGACAACAAGCGCTGGGAGTTTTCGGTGTAAGTTCTCAGCGCGGCAAGTGGTTGGTTTATCTCGTGGTTGATACTGGCAGACAACTCTCCCAGCAAAGCAAGTTTGGCGGCTTGAGTCAGCTCTTGCTGAGTTTGTCTTAGCTCTTGCCGGCTTTGTTCATACGGACGAACCGTCTGCTGCAACTTGTGGTTTGCTTCACTTAGTACAACCGTGCGTTGCATGACTTTTTCTTCCAAGCTCACATTGAGATTGGCAAGACGTGCCTTGTTTACCAGCATCTGAAACCACGCCAATGCGATCAGGGCAATCAGCGCGTATAAAATCAAATAGACTACATCGGCCTGCAATACTGCCGTCAGTACGGTGTGGTGATTGATTAACGCTACAACGCGAAAACCTTTATCCAACAAATGTGTTGCGTACGCGAGGTAGTTTGGTGACAGCAACAATTGGTTATCCGCAAACTCACTTTCGTCACTTTGCGCGGTAAGTTCGCCGTAATATTCAGGCAACGTGTCACCGTATTGGCGAGTTTCAGTCAGTTCATTGATGGCCGTTGGTGAGAGTGGAAACAGTGCGCGATAGCGCCAATCGGGTAGGTTGCTCATAAACACTACGTTGTGTTTGTCGGTCACCAAAACGTCTGCGCCACTTTGTGCAAGGCGCTGTTCCAATTGCTCCAAATTCACTTTTACCGTGATGACGCCGATGACATCGCCGTTCAACCATAGTGGAGAGGAAAAGAAGTAACCCCGTTTGTTAGAGCGTACACCTAACCCCACGTTTTGGGCTGGCTCACCACGA
>NZ_JAWOWJ010000186.1:0-975 GCF_033340495.1 Vibrio sp. 1249-1 | reverse complement strand
TTTTACAAAGAGCGAAAACATCGTCAAATCGTTCCGGATGCCGAGGAACTAAAATGAGTAAAGCATTGGGATGAGATTCTAAAATCTGTTTATGTGCCTCTAATACCTGTTCATCCTCGCCTTTATGCGTACTCGCTGCAATCCATACTGGGCGGTCTTTTCCAAGTTGTGCTCGAAGTGCTTTGCCTTGTTGCTTCACGTGATCTGAAATTTGAATATCAAATTTAATCGAGCCCGTGACCGATAGCTTCTCTTTATTGACGCCTAAGCGTTCAAATCGCTCTGCATCAGAATCCGTTTGACAAAGTACTTGCGTCAAGCATGGATGAAGTTGGTTAAAAAGCCATTGGACTTTTGCGTAATTTTGACAGGATTTTTCTGATAGCCTAGCGTTAACTACGGTGATCGGAACATTGGCTTGTTTGACGACGTGGAGCGTATTTGGCCACAGTTCTGTCTCTATAATCAGCATTTTCTCTGGCTGTATTGCCTTTAGGAAGCTTTTTACAGCAAAGCCAAAGTCTATTGGCATATAGCGGTGTTCAACTAAATCACCCAACTTGGCTATTTGTTCCGCACCAGTGCTCGTGGTTGTTGTGACAACGATAGGTTGCTCTGGATATTGCTGTTTGAGTTCCTTGATTAGAGGTGTTGCCGCGATGCTTTCGCCTACAGAAACAGCATGAATCCAAATTGGACGCTGATGCGTTTTTAACTGTGGGGTTATTCCAAAGTGTTCTTTCCATCGCCCACCAAATTTGGGTTTATTGGGTTTGCTTTTATATAAGCCCAATAAAAGAAATGGTGAGGCAAGCGCTAACAGTGCCGTATAAATAATTCGAATTAACATGAACTAGTCGCAATGGCTTCGAGTTTCTGGATGCTATCTAGGACTTGTTTTGGCGATAGCTCAGTCAAGCATTTCAAATGTTGGTTTTGGCATTCACGCTTGAAACATGGTCGGCAGTCGATATC
>NZ_JAWOWJ010000185.1:0-977 GCF_033340495.1 Vibrio sp. 1249-1 | reverse complement strand
CATCAAATATGTGTTAACCAACGAGTTCGTCACCGGGAGGGTACTAGAAGTCGATGGTGGAATGCGAATGTAATCTTAATAAGAGGACCAGCGATATCAGTGTTGCTGGTTCTTCCGTATTATTCTAGTGATCGTTAAAGCGCCACTTTAGTTTCACGTAATGTCCTCTTCCAACAGCGTTTATACGCTAGTTTTCATAACACACCCTGCTCAGTGACACGACGCAATTATCTCTTTTATCCAAAGTTGTGATGTTTTCGGGCAAAATAACCACAAAATCTATTGTTGCGTCAAAACTGAAATTATTCATTTGTCTCTTAAATGAGAAAATTCCTTTTATGGTTGAAAATTATTCTCTTTGTCTTTTTTGTGGGACGAAATCGTTTCTACATCGAAAGTTGGTGATTTATTATTCACTACAGAATGCATGGGAAAGCATGCGCGGTGTGACCATTGTCATTCACGTGCAAAATAATAATCAAAACTTCCCACCACACTGAAGTAACTACCCATCAGGGAATAATAATAATGTCACAATTTTATAAGCTCAGAGCGTTGTCGCTTGTGTTTTGGTTCGTGTTTTTGACGACCAAAGTCTACGCACAAAGCCCTGAGCCAAAAGGTAAGTTTCTGCAATCTCTTGAAGGGATTGAGAGCCAAATTTACGCGCTGCCACAAAGTTCACTAGCACAAATCGAATCATTAGAAGAAGACTCTCTACTGCAAAACCAGCCCAAGGATCTGTTGATTCGTTATTGGCTGGCGAAGTCGACTGTTCTTGAGTTGTTAGGGCGCGATAAAGAGAGCTTAGCAGTGGTAGACAAAGGGCTGAGTTTGACACCAGAACAAAGCCAAGAGCACTTGCTGTTCAAGCTGATCCAAATTCGAGCCATGATGGGCAATCGAGATATCGATACCGCGCTCTCGTCGTTGGATGCTTTGCTTGAAACGTCACGAGAAAAAGGTGACAAGAAATT
>NZ_JAWOWJ010000184.1:0-977 GCF_033340495.1 Vibrio sp. 1249-1 | reverse complement strand
TTATGTCGTAGAGTTAGCCGATGTTGGTCGTGTTTACCAAGAATTGCTGACTCACAGTACCGCTATCGATTTGTACTGCCCAGACTCCGCGAAGCACATTACCCGAACTCAAGAAAATGTGACGATTGAGCTTGCTAGTGGTGAGTTGCTTAATGCGAAATTACTTGTTGCCGCCGATGGTGCGGTTTCGCAATGTTGTCAGCAAATTGGTTTGGAGCTTTCTGAGCATGATTTCGACCAAGTTGCCGTAATTGCCAATATTGTGACTCAAGAGCCGCATCAAGGTCGCGCATTTGAGCGTTTTACTGAAAACGGCCCAGTTGCCCTGCTGCCGATGAGTGATAATCGAATGTCGCTCGTATGGTGCTTACGTCCTGATGAAGCTCAAATTGTAATGGAATTGTCTGAAAGCGAATTTCTTGAACAGCTTCAGCAAGATTTTGGTTGGCGATTAGGTGCGATGCAAAAAGTGGGGCTCCGTGCGAGCTATCCGTTGTTGCTTCGTCATCGCAAGCAAAATATTTCACACCGTTTTGCGATAGTCGGTAACGCAGCACAAACGCTGCATCCCATTGCTGGGCAGGGCTTCAACTTGGGGATCCGAGACGTGGTCACTCTCGCAGAGGAACTGGTCAAGCAAGGTGAAGATGTTGGGAGTTACCAAGGCCTGATCCGCTTTAGTCGACGCCGAGAAGCAGACCGTAACGAAACCATTTGGCTAACAAGCTCGTTAGTCCATGTTTTTTCGAACGATTTACTCGCGATGCGAATTGGGCGAAATACAGCCTTAGCCGCGATGGATAACCTTTCTATTTTTAAGCAGCCGCTCTTGCGCCATACTCTTGGCTTAGTGAAACGATGATTGACTGCAACAAACTAGGTAACAACCAGTTATTAGGTAATAAATAGCAATGATGCAAAGTGTAGATATCGCCAGCATCGGCGGCGGGATGGTTGGGTTGGCGCTTGCCGCCGCA
>NZ_JAWOWJ010000183.1:0-978 GCF_033340495.1 Vibrio sp. 1249-1 | reverse complement strand
GCTTTAAGGGCATTATGTTGAATTCTGGAGATATCATGAGCAACGAAGAAAACAAAGTTACAGAAGAAGAGCTTGATCAAATCATCGAAGAGGCTGAAAAAGTAGAAGCTGAAGCACAAGAAGTTGAAGCTGAGCTTGAAGAGCTTGGTGATGAGACAGACGCTAAGATTGCTCAACTAGAAGCGGCACTATTGTCTAGCGAGGCAAAAGTAAAAGAGCAACAAGATGCGGTGTTGCGTTCTAAAGCTGAAGTAGAAAACATGCGTCGTCGCACTGAGCAAGAGATCGATAAAGCACGTAAGTTTGCGTTGAACAAGTTTGCAGAAGAGCTGCTTCCTGTTATTGATAACCTAGAGCGTGCAATTCAAGCGGCAGATACAGAGAATGAAACTGTGAAGCCGTTCCTAGAAGGCGTTGAACTAACACATAAAACGTTTGTAGACGTTGTCGCGAAATTTGGCTTGAAAGCAATCAACCCTGAAGGTGAAGCATTCAATCCAGAGTTCCATCAAGCGATGTCGATTCAGGAGAGCCCTGATCATGAATCAAACACTGTTATGTTTGTTATGCAAAAAGGTTACGAACTAAACGGTCGTGTGATTCGTCCGGCAATGGTAATGGTTGCTAAGTAACTTTAACTCCCTGTTTTTTTAAATATAAAAGCGCCCATCATTTTTGATGGGCGCTTTTTTGTTTTAAACATAAATGACTGCATCGAACTTCGTTGTATATCGATAAATGAAAATTTGATCCCCTTCATATTTTTTCCTATTGGTTAATTATTTTCCTATAGGAGATTTTCTCTCATCTCGCTGCGTGTTTATTAACGGAAAGGACTATAAGTGATTGTAATCATTCGCTGTGTGAATGTTTATTCTGCATAGGAATGTAAATATAGTCATTTTTTCTAAAATAATTTCGTTAACAAAAATGTAAATTATCACTTTATTTTGTAACTTCGGTGTGTATGATTTGCGA
>NZ_JAWOWJ010000182.1:0-979 GCF_033340495.1 Vibrio sp. 1249-1 | reverse complement strand
CATTAACCGAGCGAAAAATCTTGGAAGTGGTGAGCCTACTTGATGAAGTAAAAGTCGACGGTGACACCTATCAGCAGCTCAAAAATACGTTTGATTCGATCAGCAAAGATCCGCGTATGCAGGTCAGTTTGGAAAACCAGTATCCGGGGAAAATGGACGGTTTCGGCGCGCAGTTGTTGGAAATGGGAAAAGAGAAGCTGAAAGGCTCGGGTGTTAACGCTGCCATCAATTTGGCGTTACCCGGCGTGGGCTTACTCGTCGCCACAGGGCGTGAACTTCATAAAGCGTCCGTCAATGGCGATGCCGAAGCGTATCATCATCAACTCGAACAAATCTCGCAATTGCCGGGAAGAGATCAGCGCTTATCGATGCCAATGCAACAAACGTTAGCCATTGGTCACGCGATGCTGTCCGCTGAGGGCGCAGTTGGTGCCACACTTGGCATGGCGACAGGCGGTTTGGGTACGTTTGGTGTAAGCTCTGTGGCGACGGCAGGGGTTACGCCGATAGCAAAAGAAGCCATTGGAACTGCTTTAGCCACTGGCATTATCAGCGGCGGGGGCTTTGTTGCTGGCCAAGCTGGGGCGTATGGCTTAAATAACGAAGTGCAAGACCAACTCAAACAAGGGCCAATGTCTGGTGTGCTGCCACGTTTGGAAATTTCAAACGTGAAGGGCGATTTCACTTTTAGCATGCAAGAGCCGGCGGCAGTTCGCGCACTGATGGCGTATCTTGGTCCTAAAGAAGATACATCAATGAGCTCACCTCAAGCGCCAAAAGAAGCGCAAGAGATGGAGGCCGCACGCTTAACACTCAAGCAAATGCTTGGCTCAAGCCCGAATGAACACCTCGTTCCAGATGTCGACTCACTGCTTAAACTGAGCGATGAAGACATGCCAAGTCAGACGGCATCTCCGGCGAACGGTGCATTTAAAAAGCTGCTAAGTGAAGATTGGGATTGGTTGATGCCTGCTGTCCG
>NZ_JAWOWJ010000181.1:0-981 GCF_033340495.1 Vibrio sp. 1249-1 | reverse complement strand
CCAGAAGAAGACCAACACATCGATTTTACCTTCCGAAATCAATGCTCCGAGTTGTTGGTCGCCACCCATCGGGCCGCTGATCATACTCTTAATTGCTAAGCCAGTTTCTTTGCTCAGCATGTGGCCAGTTGTGCCTGTAGCGTACAAGAAATGGCGTTGCAGCTTTTCTTTATTCTCTTTTACCCAGCGAAGTAGCTCAGGTTTGCAATTGTCGTGGGCAACCAATGCCACGTGTTTATGCGCAGGCATGGTACGAGTCGTTTTTTGCATCAAGTTATTCCGATTTTATGATTATGAACTGGTTATCTATCAATAAAACACTTTTTTAGCGCATCAATCAACAGCCTTTATGCTGAATGTCGGCCTATATTCTGACGGAGATAACGATTCTTCAATTGTGTCATCGTGAAGCGTCTTTGGCGTCAGTGGTTTGATGATTGGCGATGCCTGTTTTTCATACGGTTGATGGCGTAAATAGTGAGCCGCTTGCATGACAGACAGGCGACCTTGTTGCACCATTTTGTCTGTCGGAGCAAAAAGCACTTTATTGCGCAGAAGACCACGATACACACCGTGACTCAAATACACCGATACCAAACCAATATCATGGGCTTTATCTGCGCTGCGCAATTCACTGATGGCTGCTTCTATAGCGACCGCACTGCCGACGATGTAGTCAATGTTACCCATATCAATCACGCGCTGCACAAGGTTACGCTGTAACTCTTTGTCGTTGTCTGCCCAAAAGGAGTCAACGATGTGGATGTCGCTGTTTTTGATAGCTTCATAAAACCCCGTTGTGACAGGCTTAGTGCCACCACGAGTGCGCGGGCCAAGCAGTAGGGCAATATTGGTTTTACCTGAGCCTTTTGGATGGCGCTCGGCTAGGTACTTACCGGCCTCGTAACCCATCCAATACCAATCGACACCGACTTCGCCTTTGAGCAGTGTGCTCTGTTCTTCATCAAGATCGAGTTGGTT
>NZ_JAWOWJ010000180.1:0-982 GCF_033340495.1 Vibrio sp. 1249-1 | reverse complement strand
AATGCTGTTTGAATGCCCCAAATGCGTTTACGCATTGGATCGTCGGCTGGCACTTCAGCCAGTGGTTCATAGTTGTAAGCTTTTTCTAGCGGCAATGGGTTAGCCCAATCCACGCGCGGTTCTTCTGGTGCGTAATCTTGGGTCATATCTAAGTAGGTGGTTTGCGCAGGTTGTAGCACCACATCGAAACCTTGGCGCGCGCAGTTCAACGCCGCTTCTTCGCTTAACCACGAATAGATCACTGTGTCTTTGCTGACTTTGTCACCATGCTGTGCTTCTTCCCAACCCAGCATGCGCTTGCCAAGTTTGCGCAGTTTGTCTTCGGCATGACGCAAGAAGTGCCCTTGTAACTCTTTGTAGTCGCTGTAACCCAGTTGTTCCATTAGTGCTTGGCATGCAGGGCTTTTTGACCATACGCCGTTAGGTACTTCATCCGCACCGATATGAACATAAGGGGCAGGGAACAACGCGGAGACTTCTTCCAACACTTTGTCGATAAACTCATAGCTCCCCGGCAGAGCTGGGTTAATGACGTTGTCGTTGTAATGCTGAATGCTGCGGTATTCGGTGGTATCTTCTGCTTCTACCAATAGGTGTGGTAACGACTTGATGGCAGCTCGGCAGTGGCCTGGTACATCGATTTCAGGGATAACAGTGATGCCTCGTTTAGAAGCAAAGGCAACCACGTCTTTGATGTCTTCTTGAGTGTAAAAACCGCCGTAACGCTCAGCAAGGTGCGTGTACTGTGGCTCATTGGTTTCATCCAACCCACGCCATGCGCCAATATCGGTTAGTTGAGGCAATGATTTGATCTCAATTCGCCAACCTTCATCATCGGTAAGGTGCCAATGGAATGTATTGAACTTGTAGTGAGCCAACTGGTTGATCAAACGTTTGACTTGCTCAACGGAGTGAAAATGGCGAGCACAATCTAGCATCATACCGCGGTAACGAAAACGAGGTCGGTCTTTGATTGAACAGC
>NZ_JAWOWJ010000179.1:0-983 GCF_033340495.1 Vibrio sp. 1249-1 | reverse complement strand
GAGCCACAACGTAGCAAAGGAGGTTTACGATGACTGGTGCACAACTTGTCGTAGCCGCTTTAAGACAGCAAGGCATCAAGACGGTGTTTGGTTATCCCGGTGGAGCCATCATGCCAATCTATGATGCCTTGTATGACGGAGGTGTCGAGCACATCTTATGCCGTCATGAACAAGGGGCCGCCATGGCCGCCATCGGGATGGCTCGATCCACTCAAGATGTTGCCGTGTGCATGGCAACTTCCGGCCCTGGGGCCACCAACCTTGTTACCGGCCTAGCCGACGCTTTCCTTGATTCCGTTCCTTTGGTAGCCATCACAGGTCAGGTTGCCAGCTCTCATATCGGTACCGATGCGTTCCAAGAAATGGATGTGATTGGTATGTCTCTCGCCTGTACTAAGCACAGTTATCTTGTTACTGACATTGAAGATCTTGCCCCTACGCTAGCCGAAGCGTTTGAAGTGGCCAAAACGGGTCGTCCGGGCCCGGTCATTGTCGATATTGCGAAAGATGTTCAGCTTGCTCAAGCCCCAACAGAATTACTGCCACCTTACGTTGCACCTGAAATCGAAGACGTCAGCGCTGAAGACATCAAACGCGCGCAAGACGTACTGGCGGCGTCCACTCGCCCGGTATTGTATGTCGGCGGCGGTGTGCAGCATGCGAAAGCAACAGATGCAGTGAGAGAGTTCTTACGTCTGAACCCGATGCCAGCGGTAAGCACTCTGAAAGGCTTAGGTACGATTGAACGCCATGACCCTCACTACTTAGGCATGTTGGGTATGCACGGCACCAAAGCGGCCAACCTTGTGGTTCAAGAAGCGGATCTGTTGATTGTCGTAGGTGCGCGTTTTGATGACCGTGTGACGGGCAAACTCGATACCTTTGCGCCGCACGCCAAAGTCATCCATATCGACATCGATGCGGCAGAAATCCATAAGCTTCGCCACGCAAACGCACCACTGCGAGGCGACATCAATACCATT
>NZ_JAWOWJ010000178.1:0-983 GCF_033340495.1 Vibrio sp. 1249-1 | reverse complement strand
TGAGCTTCTTCAGTTCTTCGTTGAGCATTGGTAAATCCAGTCCTTGCTCGGCTGCACATTGTTTGGCGATATCATATCCCGCATCAGCATGACGCATTACACCCGTTGCAGGGTCGTTATGCAGTACGCGAGCAATGCGTTGAGAAGCATCGTCACTACCGTCACAACAAATGACCATACCTGAGTGTTGGGAGAAGCCCATACCTACGCCACCACCGTGATGAAGTGATACCCATGTTGCGCCGCCAGCAGTGTTCAATAATGCGTTTAATAGTGGCCAGTCTGATACTGCGTCAGAGCCGTCCATCATGCCTTCTGTTTCTCGGTTCGGGCTTGCTACAGAGCCTGAATCTAAGTGGTCGCGACCAATAACGATAGGAGCTTTCAGCTCACCATTTTTCACCATTTCGTTGAACGCTTGACCAAGGCGCTCACGATCTTTCAAACCTACCCAACAAATACGAGCCGGAAGACCTTGGAACTGAATACGCTCACGCGCCATATCTAACCAGTTATGCAGATGTGGGTTGTCAGGAATCAACTCTTTTACTTTTTGGTCGGTTTTGTAAATGTCTTCTGGGTCACCTGATAGAGCTGCCCAACGGAAAGGCCCAATGCCTTCACAGAATAAAGGACGAATATAAGCAGGAACGAAACCTGGGAAATCAAACGCATTTTCTACGCCTTCTTCCAGTGCCATCTGACGAATGTTGTTACCGTAATCGAGAGTCGCCGCGCCACGGCTTTGCAGATCAAGCATCGCTTGCACTTGTACTGCCATGGATTTCTTCGCTGCTTTTACAACAGCGGCTTCATCTTGCAGACGCATTTCTGCTGCGTGAGACATGCTCCAACCTTGTGGTAGGTAACCATTTAGTGGGTCGTGCGCAGAGGTTTGGTCTGTAACTACATCTGGTGTGATATTGCGCTCAACAAGCTCAGAGAAAACGTCGGCCGCGTTACCTAGAAGACCTACAGATACT
>NZ_JAWOWJ010000177.1:540-986 GCF_033340495.1 Vibrio sp. 1249-1 | reverse complement strand
CCATATGGTGAAAGTGTTGGCTATCCAACTGTGGCCATTGGTGGTATTGACCAATCAAACGCAGAGCAAGTTTGGCAATGTGGCGTGTCCAGTTTAGCGGTGGTTCGTGCGATTACCTTGTCCGAATCGCCGAAACAAGTGATTGAGTTTTTCGACCAACTGATGAGCACAACGAGCACCTCATTGGTAATGGAGGACTATCGTGCTTACTGATCAAGAATTCATTCGTTATCAGCGTCAAGTTTCGTTACCTGAAATCGGAGAATCGGGCCAAGCTCGTCTTGGTCAATCTCATGTGTTGCTCATCGGCTGTGGTGGGTTGGGTAGTGCAGCAAGTTTGTATCTCGCGGCTGCTGGCGTGGGTAAGTTGGTTGTGATTGATGATGACCGTGTCGACAGCAGCAATTTGCAGCGCCAGGTTATCTATCTTGAAGCCGACATCGAAC
>NZ_JAWOWJ010000177.1:0-530 GCF_033340495.1 Vibrio sp. 1249-1 | reverse complement strand
TGGCTCAGCAGCTTCGTGATCTCAATTCAATGATTCAGGTACGCACGATTACCAAGCGTCTCGACCAAGCTCAGTTACAACTCGAAATCATGTTGGCGGATGTGGTGTTGGATTGCAGTGACAACCTGCCAACGAGGCAGCTGATCAATCAAGTTTGTTATGAGCAAAATACACCTCTGATATCGGCGGCAGCGATTGGTTGGCAAGGGCAGTTTGCTGTTTTTGACTACTCAGACAAACCATCAAATTCAGGCTGCTATCGATGCTTGTATCCGTTTGATGAATTGCAGCAAACAATGAAGTGCAGCGAAACCGGCATTATCGGTCCTGTGGTGGGCACTCTGGGGAACTACCAAGCTCTCGCTGCTATTCAAAAGTTGGCGATAGATCGCTTTCATGTTGAGTGTGGTCAGTTACACCTCTTTGATGGACTGCGGATGAACTGGCAGACCATGTCTATAACCAAAGACAAGCAATGTCAGGTTTGTGGTGACAATAATCTTGCACCAGTGAGCAGTTAAGAGATGACC
>NZ_JAWOWJ010000176.1:0-987 GCF_033340495.1 Vibrio sp. 1249-1 | reverse complement strand
CGAAGAGCTTATACAAGCATTATAGCTGCCCTCATTACCTGAGGATGTCGAAGATATACTGTCGGTCAAAGCAAGTTTAAGCGAACGCTTAGTTGAAGTTGGTGATTACAACTCTGCCCTCACCGAGTACATCGCCTCCACCAACATCGCAGTGGAATACGGTTTTATCGACGAATACGTTTTAGCGATCATTGGCATGGGCAACTTGTGTGATGCTTATGGCGATCACAACCGTGCTCTACGTTACTACCAAAAGATCGACGCGATTGATCACGCCATCAGCAGTCGCTCACTTCGTTTGCGTTACAAACTGTATATGCTCGCCTGTTACATCAGTCTAAAACGCGTGGCCGAAGCCAGCGAATTATTGGGTGAATGTGAAGAGCTCAGCATCCTAGTAAGCGACAAAAACCTCGCCGCACAAACGCATTTGTATCGCGCTAAATTGCATCGTCTGCAAGAAGAGTATTCCGAAGCGCTGCTCTCCATATCCAGCATTAAGTACACCACCGGAAGTGCGACCACCTATTGGCTCTCAACCATGGTCAAAATTGAAACGGCCTATTGCTTGAATGGTGTTGGCCACACTTCGTTGGCTAATTTGCTGTTGGAGTCCATCGGGAAGCGAATTAAAAAGCATTCTTCGCCAATTCTGGCGAAACGTTTTTACAACGCAATGAGCAAAGTCAGTGCGTCACAAGGACAGTTTCAGCAAGCTTTAAGCTGTGAGAAACGCGCTTTTCGTATTGAATCAGACTTAATAAAACACATCCCAATCAGCGAATTGGGCGCGGCTCAACTGCGTCGATTGTCTCGCTTTGAATTACAGTTAAAGCTCATTCTGTCTGAGATTGAAAATAAAGAGCTTAAAGAGACGACCAAACAACACAAAAATACCGTAGCTCAGTTGCAACAAGACGTATTTACCGATCCCCTTACCTCGTTGCACAACCGCCGCTGGTTAGAGGTAAAATTGAAAGACATGTT
>NZ_JAWOWJ010000175.1:0-987 GCF_033340495.1 Vibrio sp. 1249-1 | reverse complement strand
ATTTAGCGCTCATGGTCTGCGAGCAACACTCCAACATTCATCGCGCCGCTGAGTTAAAGCCGCAAACCGTCATCAAAATCCTGAACAAGTTTGATGTATGGCGCAAGTCGGAGCGCCTAAAAGACATTCTAATTTGCTGCCAAGCGGATCATGCAGGCCGCAAAGGTTTAGAAGATCTACCGTATCCACAAGCGGATATTTTTATGCTGGCCTATCAAGCAGCGGCATCAGTAGATGTGCAAGCCATCATTCAGGATGGCTTCAAAGGTCCAGCTATTCGTGATGAACAAGAAAAACGACGTATTGAAGCGGTCAAAGTCGCTTTAAATAAGTAACGCCAAAACAAAAACGCCCGCTCAATTGAGCGGGCGTTTTTATTTTCAAGGATTAAGCACTAAGCAAGAATGCAAATAGGCCCACACCTAGAATCAGACGGTAAATCACGAATGGCGTCATGCCCATGCGTGAAATCATCTTCAAGAAGAAGTGGATACAGATGTATGCGCTAATAAATGAAGTCAGAATACCAGTCAGCAAAAAGCCAACGTGCACAGGCTCACCGCTGGTAACCAGCTTCATGCCCAAGTAGCTACCAGCTAATGTGATGATAGGAATCGACATCAAAAATGAAAAACGCGCTGCCGCTTCACGAGTGAAGCCCAAATATAGAGCGGCAGTGATCGTTGCGCCAGAACGTGAAGTTCCAGGGATCATCGCAAGTGCTTGAGCAATACCAATAAACACCGCTTTCTTCCAGCCAGTTTGGTACTCATCGGCAACAAGCTTGGCATTCTTATCCACCCACCAAAGCAACAAACCGAATACGATGGTGGTTGTCGCAATCACATAGGCACTGCGCAGGTAGACTTCGATAACGTCTTTCATCAGCAAACCGAACACACACGCCGGAATCGTCGCGATCACGATCATCCATGCCAGTTTTGCTTCTTTACTGCGGTCACCTTTGAAGATCGAAGCAAACAATGC
>NZ_JAWOWJ010000174.1:0-988 GCF_033340495.1 Vibrio sp. 1249-1 | reverse complement strand
CGTTGATGGTTATGGACTTCACGTACTTGTTGTGTGGGCTGTTGTTGTCTGCGATGACTGTGAATTCGCCGCCTTCCACTGGAATGGTGATTTCATCAAACATAGGGCGACCGATGGTGTAGACCGGATCCGCAGGCGTCACTTGGTAGAAGCCCATTGCCGACATCAAGTACCAAGAGCTCATCTGACCCACGTCTTCGTTACCAATCAACCCGGTTGGCTCGCTGGTGTACATCTCTGACATGATGCGGTCTAGGTACTCTTGCGCTTTCCATGGCTCATCCGTTAGCGCGTATAGGTAAGGAATGTGGTGCGATGGCTCGTTACCGTGCATGTACTGACCGATGTAACCCGTTAGGTCTGGTAGCTCTTCGCCTGTGTTTGAAGAACGTGCATTAAATAGCTCGTCCAAATCTTCACGGAACGCTTTCTCTGGCGTGGTGTCTTTGCCTTGCGCCAAGTCGGCTTGGTAGATTTCTTGTTTCAGGCGGGTGAAATCGTGCATTGGTTGGAACTTCCATTGCCACGCGTTCCCTTCGGTGTAGGCAAACTCGTCCACGTAGTAAGGGTCGAACGGTAGCAGTGGGCATTTCTCTTTCATCACGCCAGAGCCTTCAGGCCATTCAACCATTTCACACTCATCCAAACGAGCTTCATCAATCGGTTGGTTGAACTCCAAAGGCGGTTTGTTTGGTGATGAGCTTAGCGGGTGGTTTTTCGGACGTAAGAAGCCCGTCTCGGCATCCCAATGGTTGAGCCAGTTGTCGGCACGAGTCATAAATTCTTCTTGCAGTTTTACATCGCCAGCCATGCGCGCGATTTCTGCCATTGCCCAGTCGCCATAAGCAAACTCAAGCGTGTAAGACGCACTGTTCCAGTAGCCGTGATGAACAAAGCCGTTTTCTTCGTACACTTTCACTTGCACAACGTTTGCTGCGCCGATGTTGTTGTCTTCCGTCCAATCTGGGAATTCAGAAGCCTCGTGGTA
>NZ_JAWOWJ010000173.1:0-989 GCF_033340495.1 Vibrio sp. 1249-1 | reverse complement strand
TTTCACCGCTTCTGTGATAATGCTTGAATCTTCACGACCTGCAGCGAGCAAGTTGATCGGATACAACTTATAGTTCTCGTGTATCTGACGGTCGATTTCATTAGCTAACGATTCTGGCGTTTCAAACTCTTGCTCAATCACGTCACCAAATGCCACATGAACACGGCCTTTGTAACCAACAATGCCTTGGATGATGCTTTCGATATCTTCAAACTCGCCTTTTTCATAACGGCCGTTTTCTGCTTTCTCAAATAGCTCTTTTGCCTTAGCGATGTCACATGGATCATTCTCGTAAGCAATCGAGACCGGCACAATTTTTAACGAGCGCATGTACTCGCCAAACGCGACCTTTTGCTTGCGACCTTCAACGTGGAACATTTTTAAGATCGCAGGATCTGTAAAGTCGTTACCGTCTTTCGCACGCCCTTCTTTTTGAGCAATCCAAATAGAGTTGCCCGTATCCAGCGAGTGTTTGATGTAGCCAGACAACTGTCCAAGCGCTTTCATCATCTCTCGTGGAGCTTTTGCAGAACGCTTAACAATAAAGCTCTTGTTCAAACGCATCAGCTCTGTCGCACACGGTTTTTTCAGCAAATTATCGCCGATTGCAATACGCACAGTGCGGTGACCACTTTGGTACAAACCGTAGTTAACTAAAGCGGGATCCATTGCGATATCGCGATGGTTAGACACGAATAAGTAGGAGGTGTTTTTATCCAGTTTGTCTAAACCAGAGAACGTGACGCCATCCGTTGTCTTATTCAACGTATCTTGAAGGTATTTTTTCACCTCGATTTGGATCGCTTCTACGGAGTCAAGTTTGCTCCACTTCGCTTTTAGGTAAATGCGAAGGAACGGACTCATGAGCGTTTTGAACCATTTCGCTTTGTTTTCAAAACGGTGATCGAGAATCGCAGTGATAAATTCATCATCTTGGATTAGACGATCCAGCGCTGCTGGAATTTCTTCGTCGTTGTAAGGACGAATTT
>NZ_JAWOWJ010000172.1:0-994 GCF_033340495.1 Vibrio sp. 1249-1 | reverse complement strand
ATCCAGTTTTTCACAACTTGAGCCGCTAGCTCTGGTTCGTTCGCTACAAGTGCACGAACCGCTTTCAGTACGTCTTCATCTTTATGAAGGTTAGGCAGATCGATACTTGAACCAAATTCAAACAGCTCACTGCTTTCAATGTCGCTACCAATTAGGCTGGTTTCGCCATCGGCACCAATTGGCAAGCCGTCTGGGCCGTACATTTCATCGTCGTCATCACCAGCTGGGTTAAGCAGTTTCTTCATTGCAGGGCGAACCAGTACAAGCACAACCACGATGATAACTAAAGCGCTGGCGAACCAACGAACCCAATCGTTGAAGTTCGGGTGTTCCCAAATTGGTTGGTCAACAAGCTGCTCGGTTTCTGGCTCGGCAAACTTGACGCTCAATACGTTAAGTAAATCACCACGAGATTGATCAAAGCCGACGGTGCCAATCAACACCTGACGAATCGCGTTGATTTCACCTTCCGACATCGGTGTGTAAGTCACTTCACCTGTATCTGGATTAACTTGGCGACGGTCTTTGATGGCAACTGAAACAGTCTGGCGCGCCACGGTGCCCGTTTGCTTACGCTCATGGCTAATCGTGGTATCTAGCTCGAAGTTGCGGGTCGATTCTTTACGTACAGAGCCTTGCCCCATTACCGAGCCGTCTTTCATTTGCGCGACGTCTTGCGGAATAGAAGCATCCGCCGGAGGCTGATTACTAAGCGCACCCGGAATGCCTGCTACCATGTTGCCGTTGTTGTAATCTTCTAGCGCGTACTCACTGCGGGTCGATGGCGTATTTGGGTCGAAACGTTTACGAGTTTGCTCAACCGCACTGAAATCCATTTGGATATCCACTTGCGCGGTGTAGTTACCAAAACCAAGAATAGGCAACAGAACAGAGTCGATTTTTTCACGCAATGCTTGTTCTTGGCTGCGTTCTAACTCTTGCTCTTTGCGACGCGCGGCAGACGCCGGATCTTGCGAACCAGAGCTCAACAAAC
>NZ_JAWOWJ010000171.1:0-995 GCF_033340495.1 Vibrio sp. 1249-1 | reverse complement strand
AGATACGCTGTTTCCGGCGCCATAGGCGGCCCAATTGTCGAGCTGGATGTAAGAACTCTTTACGGCTTTGTTGCGTAATTCGATGGAACTAAATCAGGAAGTTACGATCTGATCGGTTACATCAGTTAATCATCGTAGCCTTATGCCGAAACCTCGTTACAAAACAACTAACTGGAAGCAGTACAATAAAGCCTTAATCAACCGTGGTTCTCTGACCTTTTGGATTGATGAGGAAGCGATAGCCGAGTGGAAGCAAAACAAACAAGGCAAGCGTGGTAGACCTCGCCGATTCAGCGACTTAGCCATTACTACCGCACTGATGGTGAAACGCGTTTTCTCTATGGCATTGAGAGCGCTGCAAGGTTTTCTAGACTCAGTATTTAAGCTGGCTCACATCCCGCTTGTTTGCCCACACTACACCTGTATAAGCCGCCGAGCTAAGGAAGTTGAGGTTTCATTTAAAACCAAAACCAGAGGAGCAATACAACATCTGGCCATTGATGCCACTGGCCTCAAGGTTTATGGCGAAGGTGAATGGAAGGTCAAGAAGCATGGTACTGATGGGAAGCGCAGAGTCTGGCGTAAGCTGCATATCGCAGTAGATACAAGCACCCACGAAATAGTCGCAGCAGAGCTGAGCTTATCTAACGTAACCGATGCCGAAGTGCTCCCTAACTTACTCAAGCAGACACGTCGCAAAATCATTGAGATATCAGGTGATGGCGCTTATGACACAAGGAATTGCCATGATGCCATACGGCTCAAGCGAGCTGTTCCGCTCATCCCGCCAAGAGAAGGAGCAGCCTTCTGGGAACAAGGGCACCCTCGTAACTTAGCGGTAAGTTGCCAGAAGCTCTACGGCTCCAACAAGAAGTGGAAAAAGCGGTATGGCTATCATAAGCGCTCTCTGTCAGAGACCGCAATGTACCGAGTAAAACAGTTGCTAGGTGGGAAATTAAGTCTAAGAAATTACAACGCTCAGGTTGGCGAGACTT
>NZ_JAWOWJ010000170.1:0-997 GCF_033340495.1 Vibrio sp. 1249-1 | reverse complement strand
CGGCAAAGCGCCCATATCACACGCACCTTGTACGTTTGATTGACCACGCAGTGGGTTAATACCACCACCCTCAATACCGATGTTGCCACACAACAATTGCAGGTTTGCAATCGAACGAACGTTGTCGTGCCCTGTTGTATGCTGGGTAATACCCATTGAGTAATACACCGCCGTGCGTTTTGCCGTACCAATCATTCGCGCCATCGCGAAAATATCGTCCGCTTTTACGCCCGTAACTAACTCAACTTTGTCGAGGTTGTACGCTGGCGACATCACCTCTTGAAGCAAGGTATCAAAGCCGTCGACGCGCTCTTCGATGTATTCTTGATCGTACCAACCATTTTTGATGATTTGCTGCATCACGCCGTTGAGCAACATAACATCCGTACCCGGTCGATGCGCTAAGTACAGCTCTGCATGTTCAGCCATGTCCACTCGTTTCGGGTCTGCCACAATCAAGCGCGCCCCGTGATGACGAATCGCCTGTTTGATGTGCGAAGCGATGATCGGGTGCGCAGATGTGGTGTCAGAACCGATAATAAAGATCACATCGGAATGCTTAATGCTCGGAATGTCGTTGGTCATCGCACCACTCCCCAACGATGCTTCAAGCCCTGTCACACTTGATGCGTGACACAAACGTGCGCAGTGATCAACGTTGTTCGTACCAAGTTCACGACGGATGAATTTTTGAAACGCGTAGTTATCTTCGTTAGTGGTTTTCGCTGAAGAGAATCCGGCCAGTGCGTTGTTACCAAAATCTTGCTTGATGGTCGAAAGCTTCGAAGCCACTAGCTGAATCGCTTCGTCCCAACTTGCTGGCTGCAACCAACCATCTTTACGAATCAGTGGTGTCGTTAAACGCTCTTCGCTGCTAATGAAATCAAAACCAAAACGGCCTTTCACGCATAGCATACCTTGGTTAACTGGCGAATCCGCCCCTTTTACATAGCGGATTTTGTTTTGTTGCTCATCGACAAACATGGTCAACTTACAA
>NZ_JAWOWJ010000169.1:0-1003 GCF_033340495.1 Vibrio sp. 1249-1 | reverse complement strand
TGAGTAGAGTCTACTGCGGTTGGGATAAGCGTAAATTCATTCCCTTTCTGGGAGATCTTATAATTATCCCAATCACTTGCTCTGTTGCGAGTTAAGAGTACAAATGGTGTTTGCTCGGTCGCTTGCTCTTGCCAGTAAATGCTGACTTGCTCAATAAACGGGCTGTAGTACCACAAAGTTTTACCGTCTGAAACCAACAAGTTCTCATCTGGGAATGTCGTGCTCCAACGGAAAAGGCTTGGACGAGCGATTTCAACCGTGCCTTCCCCTTCCATGACTGTTTCCCCTTCTGGGCTGATCACTTGCTGAGAGAAATCGGCACTGAAGCCTTCATTCATCGCGAGGCGTTTGTTCAGTTCATCTTTTGGAGAGGCTGCATTTGCAGCAGAGAAGAAAGAAATGCTTAAAACTAGCGCTGAGAAAAGTTTCGCTGAAAATAGTTTTTTCATTCAGATACCTATCAGAGGGTCAAAGACCTAAAGTTACTCACCCCAGTTGGACTAAGGTGAGTAAAACAAGTTCATTAATCTTTTGGTGGCGCTGGAGCCAAGACTTCACGGTTACCATTGTGACCCGGCGCACTCACGATGCCTTGAGCCTCAAGCTGCTCGACAATTCGTGCGGCACGGTTATAGCCGATGTTGAATCGACGCTGCACGCCAGAAACCGAACCACGGCGCGACTGAACCACGTGCTCAACCACCTGATCAAACAATGGATCCATCTCTTCATCTGATTCCATTTGTTCGCCCGGAAGCAAACTTTCTGGGCCTTGGTCACCACTGATGATTTCATCGATGTAGTTTGGCTTACCACGCGCCTTCCAGTTGTTCACCACAGCATGTACATCATCATCCGACGCAAATGCGCCGTGAACACGAATCGTATGGCTAGAACCTGGAGGCAAGTACAGCATGTCACCCATACCAAGTAGCGATTCCGCGCCGCCTTGGTCAAGGATAGTACGCGAGTCCGTCTTCGTTGATACAGTAAACGCCACGCG
>NZ_JAWOWJ010000168.1:0-1003 GCF_033340495.1 Vibrio sp. 1249-1 | reverse complement strand
GCCAGTTGCAGCGTTGTTTGGATCATTAACATCGCCAACGTTTACTTTGCCGTCAGAACCAATGCTCACAAACGCGTAGTTGATGTGAGTTAGCTGTTCCCAAGGAATGTCTTTAACAAGGTAAGTCGATTGTGGGTCGTCACCTGCGCGCCAGCTCGTGAAGTAGCCGATGACACGACGTGGGTGATCCGCACCCATTTTCTCACGACCTTCTTCGTCGTAGATTGACCAGTAAGGTACGTCCACGCCTGTTGTTTGGTAAAGACCGTCTGGACGACAGTTAGATGCCACTGCTCCACCATTTACAGTTAACGTAGCAATTGCAGAGTCTGTGCTTGCACCTGCGTTATCTGTCGCTTTCGCGTATACCGCTAGAGCGCCCGCTTTTGAAGGCGTTACGTCTAGTGTGTAAGGGGCAGCTGTTGCTGTGCCAGCTAATGCACCAGCAACGTAGAAGTCAACTTTAGCAACGCTACCATCCGCGTCTGCTGCGTTAGCAGTAAGCGTAACAGTACCGCCTAACTCGATTGAAGTAGCTGAAAGCGCAACTTCCACTGTAGGCGCTTCATTACCTGGCTGAGCTGAAGCAATCGTAAGCGTTACTGAACTTGCAGTACTTACCGCGCCAGCGTCATCATAAGATTTAGTTGAAAACTCGTGTACGCCTTCAGTTGCAGTCCAAGATGCAGTGAAAGGAGCCGAAGTAGACTGACCAACTAAAGCACCATCAACAAAGAATTCAACTTTGCTAATTGTGCCATCAGTGTCTGCTGCATCTGCGGCTAGGTTAACCACTTCACCAGCGGTGATAGATGCCGACGCAGAAGGAGCGGTTAGAGTCACCGTCGGGATTTCATTTTGTGGTGGATCAACAGGACCTGTTCCATCACAAGCACCAAGAGATTCCCACTCGCCCCACTGGCCAGCTTGTGCAGGGTTATTGTTTTGCGTCCAGTAACGCGCTTTGTATGCGTTACCTTCGTGCTGAACTTGGTCGCCGCCA
>NZ_JAWOWJ010000167.1:0-1006 GCF_033340495.1 Vibrio sp. 1249-1 | reverse complement strand
AGGACTAAAAGTGCATTAACTGGATTAATGTAACATGAGATTCAAACTGTGATAGAGCTCTTGCGTTAATCCAGCTCAAATCAATTCAATCTGCGGTGGCTGTGTTAATATCCACAAAAAATAAAATGGATAGAACATGAAAATCGTAGCGGTGACAGCATGCCCTACAGGCATCGCTCATACTTATATGGCGGCAGATGCACTAATGAAAGCTGCGCCAAAACATAACGTGCAAATTAAAGTAGAAACGCAAGGTGCGATGGGGATAGAAAATCAGCTCACTCCTCACGATATCGCTCAAGCGGATCGGGTTTTGATCGTGTCGGATATTGAGATAGAACAACCAGGCCGATTCGAAGGGACGCGCCAAATTCAAATCCCCATTGAAGAGGTTTTGCTTAACGTCGACAAAGTATTCCTCGTCCACTGCCGCGACTAAATTTGCAGATGAACGAATACCAAATCACCTTTTTCGTCGATAATGCAAATGCCAGTGCGCACCTTACTCAGCCACTCAATCGAGTGGCAAAGAAGATCAAAAGTACCTTACATATCATTAATGTAACGCAAAATCGTGCTGCGGAACTCACCAAGTCCGTGGCGATTTTGCAAGCAGGTCTACAACAAGGTGATTTGTGCCAAATCACAGCGATTGGCATTGACGCAGAGCTGGCCTGCTTCGTCATCAAAGACATGATTGCTGAACACTTTACGGTGGTGGGATCTCATATCAACTATGAGTTTTCTAGCCAACTGGCCGAGCGTTTACCGCAAATTTGCCCACCTTGTGAAATCAAATGGCACTACGCCAAAGCGCATACCGAGCTCACCAAGTTTGAATGTCTTAAAGGATTAGCTCAACTGATCCACCCTATTCATCCTGACGAACTGATCCTTGCTTTTATTAAACGTGAAGAACGTTCATCAACTTGCGTGACTCCGGGGATCGCTCTACCGCATGTGATGTTTTCAGGTGTTGACCATATTTCTATTGCCGTTATTGCAA
>NZ_JAWOWJ010000166.1:0-1008 GCF_033340495.1 Vibrio sp. 1249-1 | reverse complement strand
CCTGTTTTAGTCTCCTATTTTTAAAAGTTCAGCGTTCACATACTGCCATGTTGTTGAGTTAAACCAGTTAATCGGATCTATTTCCCTGTCTGGAACCAACCAATGAAAACCATCTTTTAATGCTTCTTTGTCTAGGCAATACTTATTATTATCTAAGAACCTATCCCAAAAGGAATTGTCAGATAATACATAATGATAATTTATGAGGGCAACGTATGGCAGGTAATAAGTGGCAAATCAGTGATGAACTCTGGGAGAAAATGGCTCCTCTCATCCCGGAACATAGAACTCAACACCCGCTGGGTACGCACCGCAAGCGGGTTGATAATCGCGCTGCAATGAACGCCATTTTCTTCGTACTCAGGACGGGTTGCCAGTGGAATGCGCTGAATGCCACCGGTATATGCTCGTCAAGCTCTGCTCATCGCCGATTTCAGGAGTGGCGGGATGCTGGCGTATTTGAACGCTTCTGGCAAAACGGGTTGCTTGCCTGCGAACAGCTGGACGCTATTGACTGGTCGTGGCTGTCGATGGATGGTTGTATGACCAAATCCCCCCTGGCAGGCTCAAAAAAACAGGCAAGAACCCAACAGACCGAGGGAAACGGGGCGTAAAGCGCAGTCTGATGACTGACGGGAACGGGCTTCCGCTTGCACTGGTTGTCGCTGGAGCAAATACGCACGACATAAAGCTGGTTGCGGATACGCTCGATGCCCTCCAGACGGGCAGACCGGGCAAGAGGCTCCGGTTGTGCATGGACAAAGGGTATGAAGCGGAATGGTTGGGATCGTATCTGAGAAGTCGTCGCTATGCGCCTCATGTCCAGTCACGGAAGGATGAATCAGAAGCCCTCAAAAACACGGATTTCAAGGCCCACCGCTGGGTTGTAGAGAGAACACACAGTTGGATGAATCGCTACCGTCGTGTCCTGACTCGTTGGGAGAAAAAGGTCGAAAATTACGAGGCAATGCTGCATCTTGCCTGTGCCATCATTGTCTGGAATAAAAT
>NZ_JAWOWJ010000165.1:0-1009 GCF_033340495.1 Vibrio sp. 1249-1 | reverse complement strand
AAATACAGCATGGTCCAAAAAAACCAGCAGCTTAGCGATGACTTTAGCCGAACAAATTCGCAATGCGTTCTACTTGCCATTTGAATTGGTTGCAAAAAGCGTCCGCTGGTTAGAACAGACAGCGAACAACATCAAAGATCCACAAGTTCGAGAGCGCATTAAAGCAAGTAAGTCAGCAATGGCATTGAACTACACCTTGCTGTTTTTCGTGGTGTTAATCGCTTTGCTGTGTTTTACGGTGCCATTTGGTTATCAAGCTCAGACTGTCTTTGTGTTGTTACTCTGGGCATTAGCGATGATGGTTCGTCGCATGCCGGGTCGTTTTCCTACCATGCTTTTGATCATCTTGTCGGTTACGGCCTCATGTCGATACTTGTGGTGGCGTTATTCGTCTACCCTGAACTGGGACGATCCTGTTGCTTTGTTTCTAGGGGGCGTTTTACTTCTAGCTGAGACGTATTCTTGGATTGTGCTGATGCTTGGCTATTTCCAAAATATCTGGCCATTGAATCGCAAACCAGTATCGATGCCACCGGATCAGTCAACTTGGCCAACTATTGACTTGATGATCCCTACTTACAACGAAGATCTTGATGTCGTGAAAGCGACGGTTTATGCCTCGTTAGGTGTCGATTGGCCGAAAGACAAACTCAACATCCACATTCTGGATGACGGCAAGCGTGATAGCTTCCGAGATTTCGCCAAAAGTGTAGGGGTGAACTACATCCGCCGCCCAACGAATGAACATGCGAAAGCCGGTAACATTAACTATGCGTTGAAGCAGACCAGCGGTGAGTTTGTTGCGATTTTTGACTGTGACCATATTCCTACACGAGCATTCTTTCAGCTCACAATGGGGATGTTCCTGAAAGATCCAAAGTTGGCGCTTATTCAGACGCCGCACCATTTCTTCTCTCCGGATCCTTTTGAGCGTAACTTATCGAACTTTCGTAACGTGCCAAACGAAGGCAACTTGTTTTACGGCCTGATCCAAGATGGTAATGACTTA
>NZ_JAWOWJ010000164.1:0-1010 GCF_033340495.1 Vibrio sp. 1249-1 | reverse complement strand
ACTTCAAATCGAAAGGTTCTGAATGTATTGAAGAGTGGATCGCTGGTGTAGAAGACTCGGAGCCTGCGGATCTGCAAGGCAACTGTAACAACTTCCGCGTTTCTGCTGCGCACGCAGTGGGAGAAGCGTTGAAAGACGTGAAAGGCTATATGTTGCTGATGGGGGACCTCAATGCGTATGGTATGGAAGATCCACTACTGACACTGACTGACTACTCGAAAGAGAAATACGGACGTGATATCTACACAGCGGGTTACACCACAATCAACGGTGGTGAGTTGCAAGTTGAGCAAACGCAAATCAAACAAGGTTACGGCCTGAACAACCTTAATACCTTGCTGCATGGCACAGACACGTTCTCGTACACCTATTCTGGTGAGTTGGGCAATTTAGACCACGCCTTGGCAAGCAACAGCTTGGCGCAAAAAGTGGTAGCGATTGAAGATTGGCACATTAACTCACTAGAAAGTAACTTGTTTGAGTACGGCAGCAAATACACAGGTGATATGCCGAAATACAAAGACGCGTTCTCGGCATCTGACCACGATCCTGTGATCATCGCGATTGATTTACCTGATACGGATATCGATTTACCGAAAGCGGGTGAAAATTTAGCGGTAGATGTACGTTTGCCACCAAACGCGGTTGCAGGTGACATCGTGACTGTTAGCTTAACCGTCGCGACTCAAGCTGCCGCTGTAAGTAGTGATGCGAAAGCTTACTCAGCGAGCAAGACTTTAGATCAAACGGACATTAAAGCGCGCAGCGTGAATGTTGAGTTTGAACAGGCGCCAGAGCAAGGTAACTACCAACTGGAAGAGAAAGTGACAGACTCGACTGGCAACGTCGTTAAGTTTAGCTCTGCTCGTGCAGTCTCTATGACTCAACCTGAAACGGGCACCACAGATTCGAAAGACTCTGATGGTGGTTCGTTTGGGTTTGGTGCACTGATAGCAATGCTTGGACTTGGCTTGTTCCGCCGCCGCCGTTAAGCCACTCCTGTCCTAAAA
>NZ_JAWOWJ010000163.1:0-1010 GCF_033340495.1 Vibrio sp. 1249-1 | reverse complement strand
GATCTTGTTGTTCGTGATGACGACAAAGAAGAAACAGTACGTGCTCGTCTAGGTGTTTACCACGAGCAAACTGCACCACTTATCGATTACTACGGTAAAGAAGCTGCAGCAGGCAAAACTAAGTACCTAAAATTTGACGGTACTAAGCAAGTTGCTGAAGTAAGTGCTGATATCGAGAAGGCATTAGCATAATAGGTAATACCTATTATCAAAATTTTTAATAATTTTGTTATAGTGAAGCGGCCGTAAGGTCGCTTTTTTTATACATTTTATATGCTGGGAAAACAAAGGGACGCAATGCAAACTAAAAATAAACAAGGTGTGTTACTGGTTAACCTAGGAACACCTGATGAACCTACCGCTCCAGCGGTTAAGCGCTTCTTAAGTCAGTTTCTTCATGATCATCGTGTAGTCGATATGACACGATGGCTTTGGTGTCCAATTTTACATGGTGTGATTCTTCCAATACGCTCGCCAAAGGTCGCTAAGCTGTATGAATCAGTATGGATGGAAGAGGGCTCACCTTTAATGGTGTATTCCAAACGCCAGGCAAAGAAACTTGCTCAGCATCTTGATATGCCTGTGGAACTCGGCATGACTTATGGCAACCCAAGCCTTCAATCTGGTTTTGAAGCTCTTATCGCTCAAGGTGTGGAAGAGGTTATTGTGCTACCGTTGTACCCACAATATTCTGGGACAACCACCGCAGCCGTGTCTGATGGAATCACAAAAGCGTTTAAGCAACTGCCAGTGATGCCAGCATTCAGCTTTATTCGCGATTATCACGATCATCCAATGTACATCGAAGCGCTTGCGCACTCGGTTCGAAAATACTGGGAAGAGTATGGCAAAGGGGATTACTTGCTGTGTTCATATCACGGTATTCCTAAACGTTATGCAGACAATGGCGACATTTATCCTCAGCATTGTGAAGCGACCACTCGCTTGCTTGGTGAGGCGCTTGGTTTATCATCGGATCAGATTGGTATGTCTTATCAGTCTCGTTTTGG
>NZ_JAWOWJ010000162.1:0-1013 GCF_033340495.1 Vibrio sp. 1249-1 | reverse complement strand
AGCCTGTAGAAGTGGCAAACGTACCACATCTTCGCGATATCGACACAACCATGGAGCTACTAAAACGCCTTGGCGCTAAAGTAAGCCGTAACGGTTCTGTTCACGTCGATCCAAGCAGCATCAATGAATATTGCGCTCCTTATGATTTAGTTAAAACCATGCGTGCTTCTATCTGGGCGTTAGGCCCACTTGTGGCTCGTTTTGGTCAAGGTCAAGTTTCTCTACCTGGTGGTTGTGCTATCGGCGCACGTCCAGTTGACTTGCACATTACTGGCCTGGAACAACTAGGCGCAACCATCACACTTGAAGATGGTTACGTGAAAGCTGAAGTTGATGGTCGTCTGAAAGGCGCGCACATCGTGATGGACAAAGTGAGCGTTGGCGCGACCATTACCATCATGTGTGCAGCAGCTCTGGCTGAAGGTACCACAACGTTAGATAACGCAGCGCGCGAACCTGAAATCGTCGATACGGCGGATTTCCTAAATAAACTTGGCGCGAAAATCTCTGGCGCGGGTACAGACACCATCACTATCGAAGGTGTTGAGCGCTTAGGTGGCGGCAAGCACAGTGTCGTAGCAGACCGTATTGAAACGGGGACATTCCTAGTAGCAGCAGCGGTATCTGGCGGTAAAGTAGTTTGTCGTAATACCAACGGTCACTTGCTTGAAGCGGTTCTAGCGAAGCTAGAAGAAGCGGGCGCATTGGTGGAGACAGGTGAAGACTGGATCTCTGTTGATATGACAGACCGTGAGTTAAAAGCAGTAAGTATTCGCACTGCGCCTCACCCTGGTTTCCCGACAGACATGCAAGCGCAATTTACGCTATTGAACATGATGGCGAAAGGCGGCGGCGTGATCACTGAAGCTATCTTTGAAAACCGCTTTATGCACGTGCCTGAGCTGATGCGTATGGGGGCGAAAGCGGAGATTGAAGGTAACACGGTTATTTGTGGTGACGTTGAATCTCTAAGTGGTGCACAAGTGATGGCAACGGATCTACGTGCTTCGGCA
>NZ_JAWOWJ010000161.1:0-1014 GCF_033340495.1 Vibrio sp. 1249-1 | reverse complement strand
AGTGAGACAAGGATGAAATTACCTAAACTACTTTTGCTAGCATCGATAATGAGTCCGATACTGGCTACACCGAGCTACGCAGTGCCGTATCCGGTTGGTGTGACGCTTGCAGAGACGCAAGAAATTACGCTCAACAACGGGGCGGAAGTCACCTCTATCGATCCTGCAAAACAAGCCGCGGAGCCTGCGTTCAACCTTGGTCGAGACTTGTTTGAAGGCTTAACCATTCAGGACAAACAAGGCAAAACGATTCCTGGGATTGCAGAATCTTGGACGGTGAATGACAACAATACGGTTTACACTTTCCACTTGCGCGATGCGAAATGGTCAAACGGCGACGCAGTGACCGCTCAAGATTTTGTCTACAGTTGGCAACGATTACTCGACCCTAACACGGCATCACCTTACGCTTGGTTTGCCGCCATACCGAATATCCTAAACTCGCAAGCCATTATGAAAGGCGAAGCAAAACCTGATTCATTGGGCGTGAAAGCGTTGGATGAAAAAACCTTCCAAGTCACTTTGGATCAGCCAATTCCGTTCTTCATAAAACTCCTGAGCCACCCCGTTTTTGCTCCGGTTCATCAAACAACGGTAGAGAGACACGGCAGTAACTGGACACAACCGGAGAACATCGTAACCAACGGCGCGTTTACCGTTTCGGAGTGGAAGGTAAACGAGAAGATGGTAATGAAGAAAAACCCGCACTATTGGGATGCAAACAATGTCGTCCTAGATAAAATCACTTGGCTGCCGATCGGTGATGCTAATGTCGTGCTAAATCGCTACCTAGCAGGCGAAATCGATCAGGTCATATCGATTCCTGCCGCACAAAAAAGGAAACTAATAAGCAAACTGCCTCAAGATGTGGCTGATACAAGTGCTTCGCTAGGTTCGACTTTTTACTACCTAAATACGCAAGAAGGACCGACCAAAGATCGTCGAGTTCGCCAAGCCCTCTCCTACGCCATTGATCGCAATCTACTGACTGATTCGATTTTAAGAAATGGTGGC
>NZ_JAWOWJ010000160.1:0-1016 GCF_033340495.1 Vibrio sp. 1249-1 | reverse complement strand
CAAAAATGGCTCCCGAAGACCTTGCAGAGGCGACGGAAGGCATGGATACCGATGACGTTGCGTACGTCCTACGTAGCTTGCCAGATGATCTTTCTCGTGAAGTTCTCTCCCAAATGGATTCAGCAGATCGTGCTCGCGTCGAGACGGCACTGTCTTATCCTGAAGACACCGCTGGTGGGTTGATGAACACCGACGTTATCACGATTCGTGGTGACGTTGATGTCGACGTAGTCCTGCGTTATCTGCGTATGAAGGGCGAGTTGCCTGAAGCCACCGATGCGCTCTACGTGATTGATGACGAAAGCAAACTGATTGGCGAACTCCCAATCACGACACTTATCACGACCCAACCCGACGTAAAAATTATCGACGTCATGGAAGATGCTGACGATGCGATTACCGTTGATACCAGTGACTCAGACGTTGCTAGCCTGTTTGAACGTCGTAATTGGGTGTCCGCGCCCGTAGTGGATGAAAACCAGCACCTTGTCGGTCGTATCACCATCGATGACGTGGTTGACGTTATTCGTGAAGATGCCGAACACTCAATGATGAGTATGGCGGGTATGGACGATGACGAAGATACCTTCGCTCCCGTCTTCAAATCCGCGCGTAAACGAAGTGTTTGGCTCGGAGCCAATGTCCTAGCTGCATTAGCGGCTGCTTCGGTTTCCAACATGTTTGAAGCCACGCTGGACCAAATGGCGGCAATTGCGGTCTTGATGACCATCGTGCCATCCATGGGTGGTGTTGCAGGTAACCAAACCGTTGCACTGGTTATTCGTGGCCTTGCTTTAGGTCATATCGGTGATTCGAACAAACGTGAACTATTGATGAAAGAAGCCGCAATCGGTTTGCTTAACGGCATCATGTGGGCGTTGATCATCGGTGGTATCGTTGTGGTTTGGAAAGGCAACTGGATGCTCGGAGGTATCAACTCTGCCGCCATGTTGACCAACCTGTTCGTCGCCGGGGTTGCAGGGGTAACCATCCCTGTCCTTCTGAAGAAGATGAAT
>NZ_JAWOWJ010000159.1:0-1018 GCF_033340495.1 Vibrio sp. 1249-1 | reverse complement strand
CGACATACTGAGCTTGAAGGTAGTTTTCAATACCTGACATTTCAATCAAGCCAAGTTGGGTCTCAAGCCAGTCCACATGCGCTTCTTCATCTTCGAGAATATCTTGAAATAAATCACGCGAAACATAGTCGCGAATATCTTCGGCATAGGCAATCGCATCTTTTAGATCCGGAATGGCCGCCATCTCCAGTTTAAGGTCGCATTCGAGCATTTCCTTAGTATCTTCACCAATCATTAGCTTTCCAAGATCTTGAAGATTCGGTAATCCCTCCAAGAACAAGATCCGCTCGATAAGGTGGTCAGCATGCTTCATTTCATCAATCGACTCGTGGTATTCCTTATCGGCAAGGTGCTTTAACCCCCAGTCTTTATACATACGAGC
Source organism: Vibrio sp. 1249-1 (assembly GCF_033340495.1). NCBI lineage: Bacteria > Pseudomonadati > Pseudomonadota > Gammaproteobacteria > Vibrionales > Vibrionaceae > Vibrio > Vibrio sp. 1249-1. The sequence continues at coordinate 636 of NZ_JAWOWJ010000159.1, read as the reverse complement.
ATGAAGAAAATATTGATTGATAGCGATGAGCTCGTTACCGAGCACTTTATTGAGATGTTGGATGATGATTGGATCGCCTTTCATGACAAAGCCCTCCTATTTGGCTTCTATTAACTTTAGAAGCAAATGAGAAGGTGTCAAAGAGACCAAGTAATCCTCAAAAAGCAATGAGGTAGTTAACTGGCTTGTCTTAATTCTGTGTAATGTGTTTCTGCTAGGATTTCTTTCGCCTGCTTAATGCACTTACCACACTGGCTCCCCAAAGCAGTGCATCTCTTAATGCCTCGAATATCAGTTACACCCTCATCTATCGCCAACTTCCTAATTTTTTTGTCGGAGACGCCATGGCAAAGACAAACGTACATATAAAAACCTTTCTAATAAAAACCGAAGACAAGAATATAAACGGGAATGGTTATTGTTACTACTCGTATTGATAACGTATTGAGAACATTTCGTTATATAGGTTTTTGTTGGGAAAGAGAGGATCAACCACTTATGAGGGAACTGCGAATCAGAAAAAACATACTTCAAGTAAGAGGTTGTTTTTAAAAAACAAGAAGGGAGCACCTTCAGTTTATGCTTATAACTAAATAAAAAAACAAATACGAAAAAGGGAAGCCGAAGCCTCCCTTT
>NZ_JAWOWJ010000158.1:0-1018 GCF_033340495.1 Vibrio sp. 1249-1 | reverse complement strand
ACTGTATTATCAACAAACTCACGGTCGTGACTTACTAACAGCAACGTACCCTGATAATTGGCAAGCATTTCTTCTAAAAGTTCCAACGTTTCTATATCCAAATCGTTGGTTGGCTCATCAAGAATAAGTAAGTTATTAGGTTTCAGTAAGATACGAGCGAGCAACAATCGGTTTTTTTCTCCGCCAGATAAGGCTTTAACTGGCGTGCGAGCGCGCTTTGGTGCAAACAGAAAATCTTGAAGATAGCTTAAAGCGTGACGCTGACGACCACCTACCATTACTTCCTGCTTACCGTCCGCTAAGTTGTCGATAACAGTTTTCTCAGGATCGAGGATCTCACGGTATTGATCGAAGTAAGCGACTTCAAGCTTGGTACCACAATGTAAGCGACCCGATTGAGCTTCTAGTTGCCCAAGCAATAACTTCAGTACGGTACTTTTACCACAACCATTTGGACCAATAAGGGCAATACGATCGCCGCGCATGATGTTGAAGCTGAAGTTATCAACAATTTGCTTACCGTCGTAAGCAAAAGACACATTCTCTGCTTCAAAGACGATTTTGCCTGAGCGTGACGCATCATCGATATTGAGATTAACTTTCCCCTGCACTTCTCTGCGGTCGCGACGCTCTTCACGAAGTTTCTTAAGTGCTCGTACGCGTCCTTCATTACGAGTACGACGCGCTTTAATACCTTGGCGAATCCACACTTCTTCTTGAGCCAGTTTCTTGTCGAACTCAGCGTTTTGCATATCTTCAACACGAAGCATCTCTTCTTTCTCAAGCAAGTAATTGTCGTAATCACCAGGGAAAGAGGAAAGTTGCCCGCGGTCTAAGTCGACAATACGTGTCGCCATAGATTTAATGAATGCGCGGTCGTGGGAAATGAAGATAATTGAACCTTTGAAATCTTTCAGGAAGTTCTCTAGCCATTCGATGGTTGTGACGTCCAAATGGTTGGTTGGTTCGTCAAGTAGTAATACATCAGGGTCACAAACTAGAGCGCGAGCTAATGCCG
>NZ_JAWOWJ010000157.1:0-1018 GCF_033340495.1 Vibrio sp. 1249-1 | reverse complement strand
AGATAGGAAGGTGAGTGAAAAACGTTCAGGGAAATTGTTTTGGAGAATGCTTTTTGATGGTTTGATTTACATAACTGATTGAATGGATGAGTAAAAAATCGTCGAACTTTTTATCTAGTTTTGTCTCAACACACCCTAGTTGTTTAGGTTATAATCTATTTTTATGTATAAATAACCAGTAGCTCATCATGATGGATCCATCTCTATTACTCGACGGTTTGAACGACAAACAGCGTGAAGCCGTTGCAGCACCTCTAGAAAACTTGCTCGTCCTTGCTGGTGCAGGGAGTGGTAAGACTCGTGTTCTTGTTCACCGTATCGCTTGGTTGATGTCGGTAGAACAAGCGTCTCCGTTCTCAATCATGTCGGTAACCTTTACCAACAAAGCGGCAGCGGAGATGCGTGGCCGTATTGAAGAGTTGATGATGGGCAGTGCGTCAGGCATGTGGAATGGTACCTTTCACGGTATTTGTCACCGCATTTTGCGCACGCACTATCTTGATGCCAAGCTACCGGAAGATTTTCAAATCATCGACAGCGACGATCAACAACGTTTACTGAAGCGTTTGATCAAAGCACAAAATCTGGATGAAAAGCAGTGGCCTGCACGCCAAGTGGCTTGGTGGATTAACGGCAAAAAAGACGAAGGTCTGCGCCCAGCACATATCGATGCATACCACGATCCTGTGACCAAAACCTACTTGCAGCTATACACCGCTTATCAAGAAGCGTGTGACCGTGCAGGTTTGGTCGACTTTGCAGAAATTCTGCTTCGCGCTCATGAGCTACTGCGCGATAACAAGTTTGTCCGAGAGCACTACCAGGCACGCTTTAAACACATTCTGGTTGACGAGTTCCAAGACACCAACAATATCCAATACGCTTGGCTACGCATGATGGCGGGGCCTGAGTGTCATGTGATGATTGTGGGTGACGATGACCAATCGATTTACGGTTGGCGCGGAGCAGAAGTCGAAAACATTGAGAGATGCACCCATGCATTGCCAAGCGTAACCAC
>NZ_JAWOWJ010000156.1:0-1023 GCF_033340495.1 Vibrio sp. 1249-1 | reverse complement strand
GAGTTATGGCAATTTTTACATTGTTGGAAGTCGGTGGCGGCATGTGGATGCTCACCGAGCTTATGGACAGTCAGCTCTTTGTGACAATCGTTACACGATGAAATGTCCGCGCCCACTGGCAGTTTGTGTTGCTTGTTGATACCAGACACATCAAACGAGCCGGATGCGTTATTGGCGGCAATGACGAAAGGTGATTTGATAAGATCGAGGCCTTCAAACGTGACGCATTCGGCGAGCTCGCCATCTCTACGGTTGGCGCAAAGTGGCATGTCGGCGATGTTAACCGTCAACGTAGAGTTGGAGGTTGGCTTGATCACAGCGTCAGTGAAGTCTTTATGACACAAGAATAGGCCTTCTCCTTGAGCCTCACAGCCGTCACCAAGTGCGCCATCATCGGCGACGTTGAGACTGTTGTTTGCGACTATCGGGCCTTGGCCGTTATCCCAGTTCAGCAACAAATTGAGGTGCCCATGTTCATTAATGAAAGGGGTCAGTTCGTTGATGGATCCAATACCTGTGCCCGCTTTCGACACTCTTAGTTCAACCTCAAACTGGTCATCAATAAATCGCGCGCTTTCAACGTTGATTTCGAGCGAATCACGTGCCTTTGCAAGATTCTCTAAACGCATTACGTGAACCGTTTTAGCACTTCGGCTTGCGTCTTGGCCGATGATTGGATCGCCATTGTCATCTCGGTCATAAGGTCGGTGACAGCCCGAGCAGGAGTTTTGTGGCTCGCCGTTTCTTACCCAAACCGTACCGACTTGGTTATCATGCGCACCTCTGTCTCGGTACAAGTGACAGGTCTCACAGGCAACTTGGCTTGGGTGTTCAAACCAATTGTTGGCGTCTGATGCTTTCGCGACATAGGTCGAATGGCAGGTTGTACAGTTGCGGGCATCTTGCGGGAAAGGGTTGCCTTCAATGACTAAACCATTGATGTCGGTAACGAGCATGTCATTGTCGTCGACCGGCTGTTTGTAAGTATTGGTGTTATTTCTGTCGCTACCTAATTTGAAAACA
>NZ_JAWOWJ010000155.1:0-1024 GCF_033340495.1 Vibrio sp. 1249-1 | reverse complement strand
TGACCCTGCATCTTACCTGTCGCGTCTTGCATCGCGGTAAATTTCGCATGGGTACGCTTTTCCAGCCCTTCCATGCGGCGATCTAATGCCGCTTGGTCATCATTCAAACGGTAGTTTTGTTCTGTGAGACTTTTCTCTCGCGTACGAATGCTGCCCGTAATACCGGTGATGCCGTGAATCGCATCTTCGATACGCTTCGCAAAACCAGTGTTACCACCGAAGAATTTTTCTAACTCGTTGAAGTTATTGTTCAACTGACGGTCAAGCATGTCATAGTTGATTTCAAGCGTGCCTTGACGTGTCGTGGTAATGCCAAATGCTGTCAATGATTTCAGATTTTCTGGTGCTTGATCGATTCGGCTTGAAAAGACGGCTTTCAATCGTGAATCGGCACTTCGCACCGTGCTGTCACCAGCTAGCGGCCCTTTTTGGCCGGTAGTTGGGTCCACACTCGAGAGTGCTTGCGAAGTTTGATAAAACGAGTTGTACGCCGAAACAAAGTTTTCGATGTCGCTGCGTACACTTTGACGGTCGTACTCGACTCCGATTTCTGCAGGCGGCTTGTTTGGTTCTGACTTGCCTTTAAGTGTCAAATCTACGCCTTCAATGGCGTCTTCAATTACGTTGTTATGGCTTGAAAGTTTTGCCACGCCATCAAGCAGCACTTCAGAATCTTGCCCTGCTTGTACCTCTGTCATACCAAGGTATTCTTCGAATGAGGATTGCGCTTTTGCGATTTTGGCTTCTGCTTCGTCGATTTTTTCTAGACGTTCACGCTCTTGAGGATCGAGTTTCGCACGATGAATTTGCTTGGCTTGCTCTTCGGAAAGCTCACCACGTTCGACTTTTGCGTCGAGTTCTTGCTTTTCATCCGCAATTTTCTGTTCGATTTCTGCTTTTTCTTGTTCTAGGAGCTGCTTAGCTTCTTTGGTCGTAACGTAAGAATCCGTCAATGTGCCTGAGGCGGCATTATTCCAACCTGGAACATCCGGCGCTTTCTCTATCGCCTTTTCATCCAATTCCA
>NZ_JAWOWJ010000154.1:0-1025 GCF_033340495.1 Vibrio sp. 1249-1 | reverse complement strand
CGGAAACGTGTTCCAAGCTTGAACCATCTTTGCCCCCCAAATTCCAGCCCAAGACAAACCAGAAATCAGGAAAAACAGTAAAACGAGGGACAACACACCACCTAGGTTAGCGTGCACATCGCGCAATAAAATACGAGAACCTTGGGCAATACGGATTTTCAAAAAGCCTGCTCGACTGGCGTTGTCGCGAGGAAGCCAGAGATACAAGCCCGACACCAAAAGTAAAATACCTAAGCTGGCTGATATTTCGATTAAACGATCGCCAAGCTCACCAATTAGCAAGGTGCCATGAATGTTATTCATCAGCTCATAAACGCTGTCTGAGCGATCAATAGTGCCTTGAACCTCGCCCGTGTATGGATTGACTGCAGCAACGAGCGAACGTCCATCTTCCGCTTTAATTGAAAACCGGTTGGCAAGATGCGCTGTTTTGGCAGGCACAAATTGAGTAACGCTGAAATCGGGATAGGCTTGCTTAACCGACTCTAACTGGATGGACACTGGTGCCTTGTGCTCTTGCGGCACCACTTTTAGCGTAGTCTCATAGCGAGCCAGTTCAATCTCATCATCAAACAGCATCACCAGTCCGGTGACGGACAGCATGAGCATAAATGGGATAACGAATAATCCTGCGTAGAAATGCCATCGCCACGTCATAAAGTAGATGGATTTTGCGCGCGACGCTTCCTTGAGTTGAGGCTTTGTTGAGTTTCTCAACATATTTATTTCCTTTTCATTTTTGCACGCCAAAAACGCTGACCAAATGCTTCCCCCCACATGCTTTTCTATGCGGTGAAATTTGGACAGGTTTGGGAGTGCGACTGCTTGAATGAGCAGTGTATGTGTGACTTTACTTATTGTTTTTATGGATTATGAAAAAGAAACCACAGGCGGCGCACGTGGAACTGGCGTTTCAAATCGTACACTTAGAGCCAAAAAAGTGTAGCGTTCAGAAATCACCGAGCTCAGTCGTGAAAGTATCGGTGTAGTTGGAAGTGAATCTTGGTGGAAAGTGGAAAAGTGAC
>NZ_JAWOWJ010000153.1:0-1026 GCF_033340495.1 Vibrio sp. 1249-1 | reverse complement strand
CCGAGTGCTCTGGCGTGAAGGTCTTGAATCAATGGCAGGCATCTCTGGTGTTGTTGAAGCCGTAGAGCCACGTACATCAATGCTGACTCGCCCAGACTACTACGACGGCCTCAAACCAGTTGCGGCAAACATCGATCAGATGGTGATTGTCTCGTCTGTCTTGCCTGAGCTATCACTGAACATTATCGACCGTTATTTAGTGGCCGCAGAGACACTCAACATCGCACCATTGTTGGTGCTCAATAAGGTCGATTTGCTTGAGGTAGATGACCGTGCAATGTACGAAGAGTGGCTCAAAGAATACGAGCGAATTGGTTATAAAGTGCTGTTCGTGAGTAAAAATTCTGGTGAAGGCATTAGTGATTTAGAAGTGCAGTTACGCGATCGTATCAACATCTTTGTTGGTCAATCTGGCGTAGGTAAATCGAGTTTGGTTAATGCATTAATGCCTGAACTAGAACAAGAAGTGGAAGAAGGCGCAATTTCTGAAAACTCTGGCTTAGGTCAACACACCACGACAGCAGCACGCCTTTACCACATTCCAACTGGCGGCGATCTTATTGACTCACCAGGGGTTCGCGAATTTGGTCTTTGGCACTTAGAGGCTGAAGAAGTCACCAAAGCGTTCGTAGAGTTCCGCCCATACCTTGGTGGCTGTAAATTCCGAGACTGTAAACACAACGACGACCCTGGCTGTATTCTGCGTGAAGCCGTTGAGAAAGGCGAAGTGAGTGAGGTTCGTTTTGAGAACTACCATCGCATTCTAGAAAGCATGATGGAGAACAAGGCAAACCGCCAATACTCACGCAACAAGAAGGCCGATCTGTAACCAGATTGTCTGAGCAACTGTGTAAGAATTCTTCACCGAATACTGACAAGCACATTAAAGTTCAGTAACATCACGCGCCCAAAGCGCGAATCTAACAGAACAGACGGAAGTATCGGAATTAAAGATGGACAAGTTTAAAGTTGGACTGCAGTACTGGATCCCACAGCATGGCCTAACGCGCCTAATGGGCAAACTGG
>NZ_JAWOWJ010000152.1:0-1027 GCF_033340495.1 Vibrio sp. 1249-1 | reverse complement strand
TGAGCAAGTTCTATAACCTAAACTTTGCTCGCTTCCTATACTGAATTAACGAAGCAGAGTTTTTATAACAACAAGAGGCAGCTTGCATGACAAGAACAACCTCATTTGCACTCGTTCTATTACTGATGTGCGCATACTTTGGTTACAACCGTTATTACGTGTATCCGCAGCAGTTGGAAACACAGGCCAAATCCATGTTGATACAAATGGCAAATCGCGAAGAGTGGATGGATGTGTTTGAAATGATGAACCGCGTAGAAGCTCACAAAGGGCATTTAGAGCTTGCAGCGCATGTTAAATCCTCTGATGGCAAGCGTGCTTACAGTGAAGGGTTCATCACCTATACCGACCGAGACGGGATGGTATGTAAAGAAGTGGTTTTTAACTTCAAAATTAACTCGTTGAAGAATTACAGCATTTCTGACTTACGCGATTGTTCTTTTGGTGAATATTACTAAACCGAATCGTGCTATTGAGCATTGTCAGTAAGGCATTCAAATTTCCAAACAAAAATAGCCTCTTTGTCGAGGCTATTTTTGTTTCTACGGAAGAGAAAAATGGGCAACTTTAATCGAGCGATTTCTTAAACCTTAGTGATGCGACGACCAATCCAAATACGGTAAACCCGAGCAGCCAAAGGGTATCTCGCCATAAGTCCATCAGATCCGCTCCTCGCAACACTATGCCTCGAATCATGCGCATAAAGTGAGTGGCAGGCAGGGCTTCTGAAATCCACTGTGCAGCGACTGGCATGCCCTCGTAAGGGAACATAAATCCAGACAGCAGAATCGAAGGCAGAAGAATGAACACCGTCATTTGCATCGCTTGAAGTTGTGTTGTGGCGATGGTGGATATGACCAATCCTAAAGTTAAGCTGGCGGCGATAAACAACAAGGTTCCAAACAGAATTTGGCTGATTGCACCGTTAATTGGTACGCCGAAAATCCAATGTCCCAACCCTAGAATGATGAAAACCTGAATTAAGCCGACAAAGATATACGGCACGATTTTCGCCACCATTAGCTCT
>NZ_JAWOWJ010000151.1:0-1040 GCF_033340495.1 Vibrio sp. 1249-1 | reverse complement strand
CCCTCTAACAGCACAGGCAGAAGAGCAACAAGTTGAAAAACTTCAAAAGATGAAAGTTACTGGTTCGCGCCTAACGCGCGCATCTATGGAAGGAAGCACTCCAGTAGCAGTAATTGGTCGAGCTGAAATTGAACGCGCTGGTGACGTATCGATTGCCGATGTATTGCGTAAATCATCTTTTAACTCATTTGGTTCACACAACGAGCGTTCAGGTAGCTCTGCGCAAAGTCAAGCAACGATCTCTCTACGTGGCCTAGGTTCTGAGCGCACTCTCGTTTTGATCAATGGTAAACGTCTCCCTGGTTCCGCATCAATGGGTGGTGGTGCAGCAAACATCAACGTAATTCCGTCAGCGATCGTAGAGCGCGTGGAAGTCATGGCCGACGGTGGTTCTGCGGTGTATGGCTCTGATGCTGTAGCAGGCGTAGTAAACATCATTCTTAAAGAAGAATTTGATGGCATCAACGTAACCCTGGGGTCTGGTATTCCAAGTCGCGAAGGAGCTGACGAAGAAAATGTTTCAATTGTGCTAGGTACAAGCGGTGAGAAAGGTAACATCATGTTCTCATTTGAACATGACAGCAAAGACGAAATTTACCAACGCGATCGTGATTACCTAAGCTCAACCAACACTGGCTCTGCAAACTACTTCGATATGTCAGGCGTTAGTATTTACGGGCGTAACGTTTATCATGATGGTCAGTTGAAAGCACTTAAAGGCTACGACACAGACGCTTCGTGTGATCCTTCAAAAGGTTTTGTAGGGTTAACGAACTACCCTGGCTTAGGTGATATCTGCGGCTACGACTACACATCGGAAGCTGCTCAAACAGCATCTCTAGAACGCAACACCGTTTTTATGAACGGTAACATTTTCTTATCTGATGACACCACGTTTAACGCTCAGGTTCTTTTAAACCGAAATGAAAGCTTTGGACGCTTCGCGCCAGCGGCTGGTTATTTCGAAGTCGATCCAACAACTACTGGTGGCGCAGCATTCTTTGCCGAAAATGGCTTAGATGCAACTAAAGGTCCTGCTG
>NZ_JAWOWJ010000150.1:0-1041 GCF_033340495.1 Vibrio sp. 1249-1 | reverse complement strand
AATAGTGACCCATTGCCTTCGTGGAACGACGGTCAAACCAAACAAGCAATTATCCAATTTGTCAGTGATGTTACTGACGCTAACTCTCCCAATTTTGTTGCTCCTCAAGATCGTATTGCCACTTTTGATAACGACGGAACGTTATGGTCAGAAAAGCCGATGTACTTCCAAATCTTGTTTGTGCTCGACCAAATTAAAGAGCAAGCGGCTAGCCACCCTGATTGGAAGACGACTAAACCATACTCACTGGTGTTAAGTGGACAGATAGATAAGCTGAGCTTAGAAGATGTTCTAACTATGGTGCAAAAAACGCATTCAGGAATGAGCAGCGATGAGTTCACGGCGATTGGGCGAGCTTGGATAAGTACGGCTAAGCACCCCGTAACGGGCCGCCCATACACCGACATGGTGTATCAACCAATGTTAGAACTGTTGGATTATCTTGATAGCAATGGCTTTAAAAACTTCATTGTGTCTGGTGGTGGCAATGCCTTTATGCGAGCTTGGGCGACGGATGTCTACAACATCCCATCCGAGCGTATCATTGGTACTCGTCTATCTACAGAGTTCGTTAATGTTGATGGTAGTTACCAAGTTAAGCGCGTACCGGGCATTGAAGTGAATAACGACAAAGCGGAAAAACCGCAGCAAATTTATCAGCACATTGGTAAGCGCCCAATAGCTTCGTTTGGCAACTCAGATGGTGACCTACAAATGCTGCAATGGACGACGTCAGGTACTGGTCCTCGTTTAGCAATGTACGTTCATCACACGGATGACCAACGTGAGTGGAAATATGACCGCACCTCTAGCATTGGTAAGCTAGATAAAGGATTGGATGAAGCGAAAGTGAAAGGTTGGTTAATCGCTGATATGAAAAACGATTGGAAACAAGTGTATCCAACCAAGTAAGATTTCAAATCTGACTGATATAAAAAGGGGTTAACCACTGGTTAACCCCTTTGTTGTGTCCGAAGAACGGACCACTGCTTTTTCTTATTTTTAAGGAAAGAAACTTAGGTCGAAGGTTGTTCTACCGTG
>NZ_JAWOWJ010000149.1:0-1043 GCF_033340495.1 Vibrio sp. 1249-1 | reverse complement strand
CTACTGATGTGAGAGTCACACCTTCGGCAGACTCCCACACTCATAAATCACTGTGGCTCAGAACCGTATTTATTCGGGCCTGATGTGCCTTTCAAAAAACCACACTCAATCAAAATCCAAAGCCCACAAATTAATGAAATCGAAGCAATGAACAGCTGTGGCGTTGAAGGCTCTTGCGCCATTGGGCTTGTCATCGGCGTTGCGATGCGACCAATCACCAAAGGAATGTTCAAGCCTAACCAGTAGATCGACTTGTCGCGGTCATGCCATCTCTTTGTCGTAATAGCCAAATCAGGAATGAGCAGTACCAACAAGAATATTGGCAGTAACAGGTAAGAAAACGCAGGAAACAACTTACTGATACCCGCACCAAAACCTATAATCGAAATGTAGTAAATCACATTCCAAATCCAATAGGTTTTGCGATCGATACGTCCGTGAAACGAAAACAGTAACTCTTTAGTCGACATCAATTTTTATCCAAAAATAGAAAGAATACAGAGTAGCCGAGTCGGGTTAATTTGGGAAGAAACAACAAGTCGTGAACAACGTCGGCCAAGCCTTATATTCAGTTCACCACTTTTTGAAAGCTGTCCACATCCATATCTCGAATGTTAACCGTTAAACTGTGCACATGACTTGCCTGTTCTTGAAGCACAACCATTAAAGCTCGCGATAATTCTCGCTTTTGTTCAGGCGTTCGGCCAGACAACAAATCAAAATTGATATGAATAAAATCGAGGCTGTCACCCGCTTCACCAATTAGCCAGTTATGACATCTTAACGTTCTTGATTTCACAGAGGCCAACTCAAAAAGGCCACTCTCTAACGCAGCTTTATGTAAGTCTTCCAGCAAACCTTGTACATTGACTCGCTCTTCCACTGAGTTCGAATACTCTAAAACTAAGTTTGGCATTTTGATTCCTTTCTACAACATAAAAAATTCAGTGCGTAGTAATACCAATCTAGCCAGCAATTTCCGAGGAATGAACTATCATTCTGTCTACGCGATCACCAATCGATTGCTTTTGATAAAAATAACA
>NZ_JAWOWJ010000148.1:0-1049 GCF_033340495.1 Vibrio sp. 1249-1 | reverse complement strand
GGTTTGCAATCGCATGAGGCAATTGGCCGTTCGATCTTCGATATCTTCCCAGAAATCCCGCCGGAATGGTTTAAGTTGAAGACGAAACCTGTGTACGACTTGGGTTGCAGAAGCTTTATTACGTGGCGTCAACGTCCGTATTTGTTTCGCTGCCGCAACGTACGCCCTGTTACACAACAGGCGGAGTTTATGTACCAGAACGTAACGCTTAACCCAATGCGAACACCAACTGGAAAAATCAACTCACTGTTTTTGTCTATCCAAGACGCGACAGCAGAAGCCTTGATGTCGCAACATAAATAGCGATTGAAATTTATTCGTTAAAAGCCAAGGGTAACCTTGGCTTTTTTGTATACTTATAATTGTGTTTCCCCAATGCGCAGAACGTAAATATGGACTTTAATCTCGCCTTAAAACTCTACACCGCCGAGCAAGTCAAAAACGGAGAAGTGGCTGCCGCCCACATGGCAGGCGTTTCTATGTATAGCTTAATGCAGCGAGCTGGCATGGCTGTTTACGAACGATTTCTTCATTTATACCCAAGAACGAAAAACGTTCTTGTCGTTTGTGGCAAAGGCAACAACGGCGGCGATGGCTACGTGTTTGCATCCCTTGCAAAACAAGCTCAGCTGAATGTTCAAGTTTTTCAAATCGGTGATGTAACGCAGCTTCAGGGCGATGCTTTGCGTGCGTATCAAGACTGGCAAACCGTTGATGGTAAAAACAGCAGTTGGGATGATTGGAATACTGCGTTACTTGAAGCGGAAGTGATCATCGACGCTATGTTAGGCACGGGGCTAAAGGGTGAAGTCCGAACTGAATATCGTCGTTATATAGAGCAGATCAACCAAATTCAGTGCCCAGTTATTGCGGTCGATATCCCGTCCGGCTTGTGCGCTAACACTGGCTCAGTTTTAGGTGACGCAATTCAAGCTGACCATACAGTTACGTTTATTGGCGTTAAGCAAGGGTTATGTACCGCTCAAGCGAGAGACCGAATTGGTGAGCTGCACTTTTGTGGTTTGGGCGTTAACGTGGAATTCGATTCC
>NZ_JAWOWJ010000147.1:0-1050 GCF_033340495.1 Vibrio sp. 1249-1 | reverse complement strand
ACGAAGGGCGTTAATCACCAAATCTCGGGCGGTAATTTCACCAGTACCTTCGACGCTTGCTTGGCGCGTTTCCAAACGCACAATGTGCGGCTGCTGCAACTGAAGTTCGGCAGCATCTTCAATGGTGACAATACGTTCACCACTGCCGATAAAGCCTGACAAAGCGTTCAGTAGTGTTGTCTTACCAGAACCAGTACCACCGGAAATAAGAATGTTGCACTTGCAGTGGCTCGCAATGGAAAGTAGCTTCGCCATTTCAACGGACAGCGCGCCAAACTGAACCAAGTTTTCCAACTTGATTTTTTGCTCTTTAAACTTACGAATTGAGATTGAAGTACCATCAATCGCAAGAGGTGGTATTACGATGTTTACACGACTACCATCTTCTAAACGCGCATCACAGAGCGGTTTCGATTCATCAATTCGACGCCCTACATTGGATGCAATGCGCTTGGCGATAGTATTGAGCTGCTTTTCATTGACGAACTGGATTGGCGACTTCTCTACCTTGCCGTTGATTTCGATGAAAATATCTGACGGGCCATTGATCATAATGTCGGAGATATCATCGTTATCAACCAACGCCTGAAGCGGTCCTAAACCTTTAAGTTCATCCAGTAGTGCTTTGACGAGATCTAAACGCTTCAAACTGCTGATTTGCAGTTGCTTTTTCTCGATAAGAATATTGACGGAATCTTTTAGTTGGCTTTCAAGCTCCAATGGCTCGACATCGACTAAAGAAGCGGCATCAAGCGCGTCAAAGATTTCGTCTCTTATGTCAATATAAACTTCTTTTAGGTGATTCATTTCTTAAACCACGCGAACTTTTTCTGAACTTTGACTTTTTTACCAGTCAGCGAATTCACCATATTTGCAATAGCTGGGGTGAACTTAATTTTCGCCGTATTGTGAATGCCCTGTTGGATGATCAACTTTTCCAAATTGGCTTCATAAACGAAATCAATGGTGTCTTTCGCTTTAATTTTTTCTTTGGCGCCTTGGAGAGGCATCATGTAATCCTTCTGCGATCGAGTCATAGAAAAAATGATT
>NZ_JAWOWJ010000146.1:0-1051 GCF_033340495.1 Vibrio sp. 1249-1 | reverse complement strand
CTTTGTTCTGGAATGATTCGGTAGTAAACGCGTTCAACGCCCGGATCGTCGTAAGGGCGGCGAGTGGAAATGCGTTTTACTGGCTGTCCTGGTGGCGTTGCGGAGCGAACGAGGGTAAAGAAGCGCGGTTTTTCGCTCAACTCAGAAAAGTACAGGTGCGACAGGAACAAGTGCTCGTAAATATAACGCGACATCAACTGGTTCTTGAAGTCTGAATGGTTGAGCAGTGTTTCGTATTGATTGATTTGCGCCTGCTCTTGGTCACTGATTGGCGTGTGCATATTCATGATCGCGCCGTTTTCTAGCCAAGTCATCAGCGTGTGGTATTCGCTGTTGGTTAGATTCGGCATACCAAATGGCATTCCCCAGTTTGGGTTGTCTTTTTCGTACTGCTCGTACTCTTCAATTGTCGGGCAGGTTTGCTCACGATCAATCGAAAAATCAAAACCTTCTAATTGCACTTGGTCTGGCAAGGGATGGCGCTCTTTCTGTTGCAATAAACGAGCGATAAGGCCAGCTTCAAGGTTTGCCGCCATGCTTTGGTCGCGTTCATTCAAAACAGGGTGGAAGCCAGCGTCGCGCCATTCTTGGGTGGTTTCTGCATCTTCAAACAAGCGAGTAGGTGCAGCAGCTGTCAGGCGAGTGCCTTCATAAACCAACGCTTTCGATGCTCCGCGGTCGATCCCTTCTACCGATGAGAGTTTTAGCTGACATGGCGCATCGTAGCAGGCGTGGCAAACCACACAGCGGTTATCGACGATAGGTTTTACCTCGCGTTGGAAGAAATCTGCCTGCGGCGTTTCAACGCTGGCAGTACGCTCACGAACCAACTGAGGGCCGAACAGTTGGTCAAAGTTCAGGCCAGCATAAGTAGCACAACCAGCAAACAGACTGGCAATGCAGAGTATAAAAATTAGACGCAAATTCATTGAGTTATTTTGAGTAAATTGAATTTGCATTAATTAAAGCAAAATAAGTGACGAAATACCAAAAATCGAGACAAATAGCCGCGCTTTCTTTACCTATTTATGGATTTAAATAGATAACCCTT
>NZ_JAWOWJ010000145.1:0-1052 GCF_033340495.1 Vibrio sp. 1249-1 | reverse complement strand
CACTCACACAAACCAATGCCATTCAGAGGCAGTTCCGCAGCACCATGTGTCGACAAGTTATTGATGTCGTACTGGTGACGAATCGACTCTACGTGACCAACGGTCTTCTTACCTGCAATCTTGATGTCGTAATCACGACCAGGTTGCAACGGCTGCTCAGTCATCCACACCACATCGGCAAGCAAATGGTTGGTGGTTTGCACTTGCGCGTTCTCAAGCACGATCAAATCACCACGGCTGATGTCAATTTCATCATTCAGAGTCAGCGTAACGGCTAGACCAGCTTGTGCTTCTTCAATGTCGCCATCGAAGGTCACAATGCGAGCGACAGTCGACGTTTTACCTGACGGTAATGCTTTGATGGCATCACCGACTTTCACAGAGCCAGACGACACCGTGCCCGCAAAGCCACGGAAATCAAGGTTAGGACGATTCACGTACTGAACAGGGAAACGGAATTCACCCGCACCTTTTTCGTAGTCCACATCCACCGTTTCTAGCAACTCAAGCAACGATGGACCTTCAAACCAGTTCAGGTTCTGTCCTTTATCCACTACGTTGTCGCCTTCCAGCGCTGAAATCGGGATAATTTGAATATCAATATCGCCAGTTAGATTTTCAGAAAACTTCAGGTACTCATCACGAATTTCTTCGAAGCGCGCTTGTGAGTAATCCACCAAATCCATCTTGTTGATTGCGACAACAAAATGTTTCAAGCCCAATAGGTTTGAAATGAAAGAGTGACGACGCGTCTGATCCAAAATGCCTTTACGGGCATCGACCAAGATCACCGCTAAATCACACGTCGATGCGCCTGTCGCCATGTTGCGCGTGTACTGCTCATGTCCAGGGGTATCAGCAATGATGAACTTACGCTTTTGCGTCGAGAAGTAACGGTAAGCAACATCGATTGTGATGCCTTGTTCACGCTCAGCCTGCAGACCATCGACAAGCAACGCCAAATCTGGCTTTTCACCCGTCGTACCAACGCGTTGGCTATCTGAGTGAACCGCTGCTAGTTGGTCTTCATAAATTTGTTTTGAATCATGGAG
>NZ_JAWOWJ010000144.1:0-1054 GCF_033340495.1 Vibrio sp. 1249-1 | reverse complement strand
CGGTGTTTGGCGTTATCGCGACAGGCGCAACGTTGGATTCAGCTAACCCGGCAGCCGACGCTTTCCGTCAAGGTGCTGGCCAGCTTGGTTACTTCATCTTTGGCTTAGTACTGTTTGTTGCTTCCATCACGTCTGTAGTGGGTAACTCTTACATGGCTATCTCATTAATTAAGACGCTTTTCCCAGTTGTGGCGCGAAACGAAAAAGCGTGGTGTGTCGGCTTCATTATCCTAACCTCGTTGGGCACGGTTACCATGGATATGCCAATTCTTCTACTTATGTTAGCGGGTTTAGTGAACAGCATTATCCTTCCTATCGTTTTGGGTACCGTCTTAGTTGCGACAAAACGCAAAGATATCGTCGGTGACTACCAACACCCAATGTACTTAACGCTAACTGGAGCAGCGGTTGTTATCGTGATGGCTGCATCGAGTTTGACTAACATCGGTAACTTCATGGCGAAGTTTACGGGTTAATACTTTGTTGATAGTGATAAAAAACGGCCTCTTAATGAGGCCTTTTTTATGCTTGTTTGGTCGGGGTTCTTACAATTTCTGGCCAGTACATTTTCACATAACCTGCCGATACCCAAACAACCAATACAGTCGCGATACTGAGTTCTAAAAAACCGAAATCGTGTAACCAATGCCATTGAGGATGAGATTGTGCGAAAAAAGAGGTTAATCGGTGCATCGCAATGGCGCTGATGACTGAAGGAAAAGTCACCGCTGCAATCGAGGGTTGGAACTTCAATCGAAGTAAGCGGAAATAACATAAGTAGATCAGTAGCGTCATTGTGATCGCGATTCCCGCCAACGCGCCCGTCAGAATAGGGTCGGGTTGGGGAAAATTCACTAAATAAGCTGCCAGTGACAAGTTAACTGGCGCGGCCATAATCGCGAGCGTTGGTCTTGCTCGTCTTGGCAGTGAGCCAAAAAACACCAAGCGATACAACACCAGTGGCAGCATAAAGAAGTAAATGCCTATACACATGATCGCGAGGGTTTCGGAAAACAGATTATGACCGAATTGCGAACCAGCCAACGAGCTACTG
>NZ_JAWOWJ010000143.1:0-1054 GCF_033340495.1 Vibrio sp. 1249-1 | reverse complement strand
CTGATCGTTGCAGGTACTGCTCTTGGCGCTGGTATGCTTGCCATACCTATGGTGCTTGCTCAATTTGGCCTCCTTTGGGGCACTCTTCTTATGTTGTTCATCTGGGCTGGAACGACTTATGCCGCTTTGCTTCTACTTGAAGCGAGTTGCAAAGTCGGTGGTGGCGTAAGTATGAACGCAATCGCCCGCGAAACACTGGGTAAAGGCGGTCAGTTAGTGACCAATGGTCTGCTTTACGCGTTGCTTGTTTGTCTATTGATGGCTTACATCATTGGCGCTGGCGATCTAGTGCAAAAAATCACGGCATCAGTCGGCCTTTCTGTTTCCACTGTTTCTAGCCAAGTTGGCTTTACTATCTTAGTGGGTCTGATTGTTTCTGCTGGCACTGGTGTGGTCGACAAGCTGAACCGTGGTCTGTTTATCGGTATGATTGTTGCGCTTGTTTTAACGCTGTTTGCTCTTGCTCCTAGTGTTTCATTCGAAGGCCTAAACGAAGTCGTGAGTAGCGACAAAATGGCACTGATCAAAACCAGTTCTGTGCTATTCACCAGTTTTGGCTTTATGGTCGTCATTCCTTCGTTGGTGACTTACAACAAAGAAGCGAGCAAAACTCAGCTGCGTAACATGATCGTTGTCGGCTCTACGATTCCTTTGGTTTGTTACCTATTGTGGTTGTTTGCGGTTGTGGGTAACTTGCCGCCACATGAGCTGGTACAGTACTCAAACGTCACTGAACTTATCTCGGTTCTTGGTCAACAGTACAATGGCTTGGAGTTTATTCTGTCCATGTTTACTGGTTTGGCGTTGCTAACTTCATTCTTGGGTGTGGCAATGGCGCTTTACGACCAAAACGCGGACTTGCTCAAAACCAGCAAGCCAGTGGTATTCGTCACCACATTTATTCTGCCGCTACTTGGTGCTGTATTTGCTCCGGAACATTTCTTAGCAATTTTAAGCTACGCAGGCATTATTCTTGTGTTCTTGGCAGTTTTTGTTCCATTGTCGATGACAATGAAAGTGCGCCGTGTACCTGTCGAAGACAACAGCGTTTACG
>NZ_JAWOWJ010000142.1:0-1057 GCF_033340495.1 Vibrio sp. 1249-1 | reverse complement strand
TGGTTTACCGCAAGCGGCCGCGAACGCATCCACCATCTCAAGTACGCTCGAGCCTTTACCCGTACCTAAGTTGTAAATGTGCAAGCCCGAGGTTTTCCCCACCGATTTCAATGCGGCGATGTGGCCGTCGGCCAGATCCATCACATGGATGTAATCACGTACGCCAGTACCGTCTGGTGTTGGGTAGTCGCTACCGAATACCGCGAGTTTTTCTCGGCGACCAACAGCGACTTGGGCGATAAATGGCATCAGGTTATTGGGAATGCCTTGTGGGTCTTCCCCCATGCAGCCCGATGGGTGCGCGCCAACTGGGTTGAAGTAACGCAGTAAGGTGATGCTCCAGTCGTTTTCAGCATGGAACAGATCGCTTAAGCACTGCTCCACCATATATTTGCTGCGTCCGTATGGGTTGGTGGTTGCGCCTGTTGGTGACTCGCCCGCAATCGGCACTATTTAAGGGTCACCGTAAACCGTTGCCGATGAACTGAATACGATGCTTTTCACGCCCGCTTTACGCATGCTGCGCGCTAACACCAATGAGCCATTGACGTTGTTGTCGTAGTACTCAAGTGGTTTTGCCACCGATTCGCCAACTGCTTTGAGGCCAGCAAAGTGGATCACGGCTTGGATGTCGTGCTGCGCGAATACCGTATCCAAAAATGCTTCGTCACGGATGTCACCTTGGTGGAACGCAGGCTGCTTGCCTGTCAGCGCTTCAATACGGTTTAACACTTCCAGTTTGGCGTTACACAAGTTATCAACGATGATAGGTTCCATTCCCGCTTCAATCATCTGAACGCAAGTGTGACTACCGATGTATCCCATACCGCCTGTGACAAGAACTTTCACTTTTTGCTTCTCCACGTTTGCTGCTTTCTGTTCATACCTCACTCTGATGCGCTAAAAGCCAATCGCCATTGCATCGAATCGGAACGCCCATTTCTTAACTGGCTAAAAGTCTAGCAACCAATCTCGATCCAGATCCGTGATCGAATTCAAATTGTGTAAACGTTTCCACAAAATTACAAAAAATCCTTATTTTAGATGCAGACTTTAG
>NZ_JAWOWJ010000141.1:0-1057 GCF_033340495.1 Vibrio sp. 1249-1 | reverse complement strand
TTGGATTGAGCAAGCTAAGCGCATGGCGCCAAGTGTCATCATGGGTACACCGAGCACCGAATTAGCGCTTGCCGACCAAATCATGACCGAGCATCAAATCCAGTGCTTAACCAAACCGCTATCTCGCCGTAAGCTGCTGCAAAGTTTGATCAATGAACATGTTGAAGCACCTCAAGCTATTGCCGCCCCAGTTGAAACAGAAGAAAGCGAACGACTGCCACTGACGGTGCTCGCGGTGGATGATAACCCTGCAAACCTAAAACTGATTTCAGCACTACTGAAAGAAAGGGTTGAAACCGTAACGGCTTGTAGCAATGGCCAGCAAGCCGTAAATCTCGCTACCGAGAAGAAATACAACCTGATTTTTATGGACATCCAAATGCCATTAATGGATGGCGTGACCGCTTGTCAGAACATCAAAGAGCTTGAGGTAAACAAAGACACACCAGTGATCGCCGTTACCGCGCACGCCATGGCCGGGGAGCGCGATCGTCTGCTCGCCGCAGGTATGGATGATTACCTCACCAAACCAATTGAAGAGCATGTACTGCAACAAGTGTTGGTCCACTGGAATCCGAATACCTGTACAGAAAGCATAGGGAAAGTTGCGCCGTCCTACGTCGATGAACCAGCAAGTGAAGCTCCTGCTACAGCTGAAAACACACAACCTGATGTGATTATTGACTGGCAAGCCGCATTGAAACAGAGCGCTAATAAGGAAGATTTAGCCAAAGATATGCTGCGTATGTTGATCGATTTCATTCCAGAAGTAGAAGAAGTTGTCGACCACGCACTTGAGCAAGACGATTATTCGCGTGAAGAGTTAATTCATGTGATCCACAAACTGCACGGCAGTAGCTCTTATTGTGGCGTACCAAGGCTAAAATCTCTCTGTGCTACGCTTGAACACGCACTTCGTTCAGGAGCCAGCATTGAAGAAATTGAACCTGAAATGTTTGAACTGCAAGATGAAATGATTAAGGTCCCCACCACTGCAAAACTTTATCTAGATCAGTAGCATTCTGATTAAACTGCATACAAAAAAGCCAGAGCATTT
>NZ_JAWOWJ010000140.1:0-1061 GCF_033340495.1 Vibrio sp. 1249-1 | reverse complement strand
TACTGACACTCCAAGGCTTTTCGCCGCCGCAGTAAAGTTTTTATGTTTGATCAATGCAGAAAAGATCACCATTTGCGCAGCACGTTCAGATAACACGCAGTACCTCGATAAGAATGTGGGAAAAACAAAGGGCTCCGAAGAGCCCTTATAAAACAGTATTTACTAACGAACTAGAATGAAATGCGATCAGCGAGATGGCTGACGGCAAGCGCGAAGTAGTAAGAGCGGTTCCACTTCATCAGTACGTTATAGTTATTGTAAACCAGATAAGTACGACCATTTTCATCGTCAGGCATGATAAGCCATGCTTGGATATCTTCATTCAGTTTAGGTAATGGACTGCCATCGTACTTCGTGATGCCAAGTTTACTCCACTCCTGAAGATATTTGCCTTTTTCTGCCCCGCGTCCTTCTAGGCTACGATCAATCCCTTTCGGCACCTTCACTTGGCGCCCCCAAGTAAACTTATCGTCCCAGCCAGACTCGCTCAAGTAGTTAGCGGTAGACGCAAACACATCCGCTTCTGATTGCCAGATGTCTTTTTTTCCGTCTCCGTTACCATCGGCGGCAAAACGTAGGAAAGAGCTTGGCATAAATTGACACTGTCCCATCGCACCAGCCCAAGAACCTTTAAAATTATCTAGCTCGATATGGCCTTGATCAAGGATCTGCAGAGCCGCCATGGTCTCTTTGCGGAAAAATTCTTCACGACGACCTTCAAATGCCATCGTCGACAACGCATCAATTACGCGGAAGTTACCCGTAAACTTGCCAAAGTTACTTTCTACACCCCAGAGCGCAACAATAAAGCGAGGTTGCACGCCGTATTGATCGCCTATGCGCTTAAGCTCCGCATAGTGCTCTTTGTATAGTGCTTTGGCTTGCTTTACTTTCCACTCAGGGACTGCACGAGGAATGTATTCATCTAACGTCAGTTTTTTCTCTGGTTGGTTGCGGTCTGCTGTTACTGCTCTCGGTTTGTATTCAACATTTGCGAAAGCGGCACTGATTACCTGCTCTGAGATACCTTGGTTACGCGCTTCTGCACGCAATTTATCTAA
>NZ_JAWOWJ010000139.1:0-1064 GCF_033340495.1 Vibrio sp. 1249-1 | reverse complement strand
CTGGCTTACGTGCGCATGAATTGCTGACCTTACATCCCAGAGAAGTACGCGCACCAGATCAGCGGCCAGCTCTCACTTCTAAATGGACGGGCCGAGATGGCGTAATTTATACCGTAGAGGGCAAAGGTGGGCTAGTTCGTGAAGTGCTGATCCCCTCGCATTTGGCTGAGCGCCTAGAAAGCTTGCGGCTACCCTCCCCCGTTCGCATCGAGGATCGCGGCATTTATTACACCTCACACTACGCTGTCACAGGCGGCCAAAAATGGAGTAATTCGTTTTCTGCGGCATCAAAACGGGTTCTGGGATGGTCAGAGGGTGCGCATGGATTACGACACAGTTACGCTCAAGAAAGAATGCACGAGCTACAAAAAGCCGGATTCAATCGTGATTTAGCTCTTGAGACGGTTAGCCAAGAAATGGGGCACTTTCGCCCGGAAATTACAGAGGTTTACCTACGTTGAGAATTTTTATCTTTATTATCGCCGTGGGCATATTTGCCCAGCTTGGAACCTATGTGCATGAGAATATGAGTGCCTTATCCCTGCTTGAAATAGGGCAAGTTCAGAAAGAAGTACAAACAGGCTGGCAGTTCTGGAATGGAAAGACAACAGAAGAAGCTCTTTTTGCCACTTTCTACAATAAAACTGACGGCTGGGCTATTGTGCTGAGACTATGGCCGCTGGCTCTACTGGTTACAATTTTATGTTTGTTGCTATTGCCAGTAATGCTCTCACTATTTCAGGATCTTGGCCGCAGAGAGGCACGTAAAAAAGTCAGAGTAGCAGAAGAAAAACTGGCGAAAGCCCTAGAGCGAGCAAAGACAGCTGAAAAACGGGCATTGCAGCAAGCGCGTTCAGAATTAACCGCTCAGAAAAATGAAGCTCAAAACATGCTGGCTTATGGAGAACGCCTTACCTCTCAAGCCGAATTGATGAAGCAGGGATTAAATGACCAAATCCAACAAATAAAATGGCAAGCTCAACAGGCCATTAATAAAGCCAATGATCGAGCGGATCTTGCTGAAAAGAAAGCCTTAGATGCAGAGAGCCGGAAACGAAATGCAG
>NZ_JAWOWJ010000138.1:0-1068 GCF_033340495.1 Vibrio sp. 1249-1 | reverse complement strand
GTAGCTGACGACTTTTGCGTAGTAGTAGGAGAAGGTATGGCAGACAAAACTGATGGCTATCAAGGTGAACATGAATCGGCGTTCGATCATATCGCCAGTGGCAGGTAAGCCGTCTAAAAACGTAATGCCAAAGAAAACCAAAATCATGTAGGTAGCGCTAAAGAGTAAACCGACTTTGAACTCGTTAATCAAAATGATGGTTGCGACGATGGGGTAGAGCCACAATAATTTTCCGGAGGGCGCATCATTAAAAAGAAGCAGTAATAACCCCTCAAACATGATGACGGCGCTGAGCAGTAAATCGGCATATTTGTGATGCCTTTGTACTTTTATGAGATAGCAGATCCCTAAGCAGGCGATGGCACTGAAGGCATGCAAAACGCTTAACCCCCAATGATTTTCGAGCGATTGGACGATAGCGCCGTACACCAATAGTGTGGCGGCAATGCTAGAACACAGAAAAACGATTTTCTTTTTTCTCGTCGAGCGGATATCCGCCATTTCTTCTAGGCGAGCCCCGGCCAATGTCGACATCTTCTATCCCTACTTAAATTGATATGTACGTCTATTCTAGGCGGTATTTTAGCGATAAATAGAATAACAAAATCGCCAAATGTGAACTTAGTCATGTTGCGAGGTGACTGAATCTTGTAAGGAATTTTCTGGGTGTCACGACGCCAAGGGTTTTGTTTATTACGATATCTATCGATATGTTGCCTGCAATATGGTGATGACGGTTACAAAGTTACCTTGATGTGTGCACGTTGATAAATACAGATAATGCATAAAAACGGCTGTTAGCGAGTCGATTCTCAATTCGCTGAATGGCGTCATTTAACGGCGTTAAGCCACTTATCAACCGCGTACCTATTGAGCTCATTGTTCGTCAGTCGATGATCTCTAAGCTCCGTCAATGAGTCGCGTGGGCTTGAAAAGTC
Organism: Vibrio sp. 1249-1; assembly: GCF_033340495.1. Classification (NCBI taxonomy): domain Bacteria; kingdom Pseudomonadati; phylum Pseudomonadota; class Gammaproteobacteria; order Vibrionales; family Vibrionaceae; genus Vibrio; species Vibrio sp. 1249-1. The sequence goes on along the minus strand of NZ_JAWOWJ010000138.1, from coordinate 130 downwards.
ATTAGAAATATTTTCCTCAAATGACAGGAATTATTGTTGTCGTTGTGACCAATCTCCGACTAAAATCCGCGCTGAATCTCAGTTTCATCTCAAACGAATCCCGAATTACTTTTTATAGACTGCCTCACAG
>NZ_JAWOWJ010000137.1:0-1073 GCF_033340495.1 Vibrio sp. 1249-1 | reverse complement strand
AGATCTCCTTAAGCTGAAAAATGTGGCGATTCCTTGGGGCGGGGCTGCGGCTGTGATTCTGTTGTCTTACGGATACGTGTGTTGGCAAAGGGAAGGTTTGGAAGATGAAATCGCGATTGTGAAAGGCAAGGGCGATATTCTTAAGTCTGACTTAGATTACTACCAAGTGAAGCTGCGTAAGCATCAGCCTGATCCAAATAAGTTAGCGGCCAAAGCGCGTCTAGAGCGTGAAGTCAAAGCTAAGCGAGACTCCTTGAAAGCGGTGGGCAAGTACGATGATTCGCAACGCACGGGTTACTCAGGTGTGATGCAGTCATTAGCAAAATTGGGCAACCAAGAAATCTCTTTATCCGAAATTCGCATCAACAACAACATCTTGGATTTAAAAGGCTTAGCGAAAGCTCCGAGTTCAGTGCCGAGTTGGGTAAGTCAGTTCAAGAATGAGATCAGTCTTGTTGGGCGAACATTTGACGACGTGAAAATCGGTCGCAATGAGAAAGACATAGTGACGTTTGAGTTGAAAACGCGCGAGGATAAAGAGAAATGAACGAATTCTGGAGCTCATTAGAAGAGCGCTTTGGAGACATGAGCGCGCGCGAGAAAATGCTGGTGGCGCTGTGTGGCTTCGTGACTGTAGTTATGTTGCTGTTTACGTTGGTGCTAGAACCTAAGCTCAATCAGATCTCAAACAATGAAAGACAGCTGAGTAACTTAAAGCAGTCAAACCAAAAAACAGAAATTGATATTTTACGTGTTAAGGCTCAATTGAAGAAAGATCCAAACGCAGATATTGATTTGGAAATTTCCAACCTGTTGACGGAAAGTCAGCATCTTTCGATGCAGTTGTCACAAATTATTGAACACTTGGTAACGCCTTCACAAATGGCGGGCGTATTAGAGAGCGTATTAGAGCAGCAAAGTGGCATTCACTTGGTGTCATTGCAGACTCTGCCATCTCAGCCGATCACAGAAGATAAAGAAGCATCACAATTCTCTGGCTACTACGTCCACCCAGTGCGTATGGAGATAACTGGTGACTACTTTTCTATCGCCAACTACTTAAACAAGTTAGA
>NZ_JAWOWJ010000136.1:0-1077 GCF_033340495.1 Vibrio sp. 1249-1 | reverse complement strand
CGTAATCGAGACCTCTTTCTCTGATAGATTGACCACTTTTCCCGAACGGGTCGATAGCGTACCAAAAATATGAGGCGTCTGACCGTGATGACGGTAACGACTAACCGTTAACGCACGTCCATCATCCAAGTTAAAGACAAACCAATCCCAACTTTGTTGGCCTTGGCCGATTAAGCCACTGCCCCATTCTTTTTGCGTCCAGGCTGAGCCTGTTACGGGGATGAGGCGACCATTTAAGTTCAACGTACCTTTTACATTAAGAAACGGTGCGCTAAAGCTAAACGACGCCACAGATTGCAGTGCATGTTTAACTTGAAAGCCTTTGTCTCCATTTACCACAAACGGCCCGCTTGTCATGGTATTCAGTTCGAGTCCGAATGTGTCCGTTGTAACATTGAGGTTGCCTGGAAATGGTGTAGAGCCTAATGAGCGCCAAGTCCAGTTATCTATCCATAAACGGAATGGTCGGTTTGTCATGCCAGCTTGACCAATACCTCCACGCGCAACACGCTGTTCTTTCCACACATGCGAACCATGGCTCACGACAACATGTGACATGTACAGTTGCGGGTTTTGCCAACCGCTGGTTTCTCGTTCATCGGTGGCGACGCGAAAATAGCTCCACTGCACGTTGTAAGTGCGACCTTGCTTATCTTGCAGCTTCGCAAAGTAGTTCCACCATTCATGTTGATACTCAGGATGGAAGCGAAAGTCTGAAGGCAATGAGACATGCTCGTCCGGTAAAACCGGCTCAAAAATGGTTTTATTTTCTCGCGTCAGTACCGAATTGATTTCATTTTCTTTGGTAGCAGTAGGCTCTAGCCAAAACGTTGAATACAACGTCGCTCCAGTCAACATGGCAAAAACGACAACGATCAGCATCGAAGCAAAAATGCGTTTTTTAGAGTTTTGTTTTTCCACTACAACGCATCCCTCAACGACTTCATTGGCGTACTCTTAATCATTCGAATTACGGGTAACGCCCCGGCGATCATAATCGCGAGCATTGCCCAAGCGAGAGTGTGTGCATAGTCCCAAGGAATGGGTTGGAGTTCTAGTGACCAGCGAAAAGATTGT
>NZ_JAWOWJ010000135.1:0-1078 GCF_033340495.1 Vibrio sp. 1249-1 | reverse complement strand
GAGTCACCCTCCACGAAGAAGATTTCGGTGCGATTTAAGTCTTGTACGGAACAGTCTGTTAGCTTACCTGGCAAGGCAGGACCCGATGCGACTTTTTTACGTACGACTTTCTTGCTTGCGCGCATACGACGGTGCGCGTTAGCAATACACACTTCCGCTAGTTGCTCTGCAAGTTGAGGCTTTTCGTTTAGCCACAGACTGAATGCATCTTTTACCACACCAGAGACAAACGCAGCGGTTTGACGCGAAGAGAGACGCTCTTTAGTCTGACCAGCAAACTGTGGATCTTGGATCTTAACCGACAACACGTACGAACAACGGTCGAAAACATCATCGCCCGTTAGCTTCACACCACGTGGTAGCAAGTTGCGGAATTCACAGAACTCACGCATCGCATCCAACAAACCTTGGCGAAGACCATTTACGTGTGTACCACCCTGAGCTGTTGGGATAAGGTTAACGTAACTTTCGGTGATCATCTCGCCGCCTTCTGGCTGCCAGATTACTGCCCAGTTTGCTGCTTCTGTGTCTGCAGAAAACTCCCCAGTAAACGGTTCTTCTGGTAGTACTGGGTAACCTTTTACGCCTTCGGCTAGATAGTCTTTCAAACCATCTTCGTAGTACCACTGGTAGTCTTTGTTGTTTACTTTATCGGTAAACGTAATTTCTAGACCTGGGCAAAGTACCGCTTTCGCTCGTAGGTTGTTCACCAAACGAGTTACAGAGAAGTTAGCTGAATCGAAATACTTCGCATCCGGCCAAAAGTGCACGCTAGTACCGCGATTGCGGCGACCACATGTGCCCGTTACAGTAAGGTCTGATACTTTGTCACCGTGCTCAAAAGCAATTTCGTACACTTGACCATCACGACGTACCGTCACTTCAACTCGCTTAGACAGCGCGTTTACTACTGAGATACCTACACCGTGCAAACCACCTGAAAACTGGTAGTTTTTGTTGGAGAATTTACCACCCGCATGGAGCTTACATAAGATCAGCTCAACACCAGATACTTTCTCTTCAGGGTGGATATCAACAGGCATGCCTCGACCATCATCGATCACTTCGAGTGATTGGT
>NZ_JAWOWJ010000134.1:0-1079 GCF_033340495.1 Vibrio sp. 1249-1 | reverse complement strand
TTCCTGGAATTGAAGGCGTCAGCGAAAACATTCGAATCATCAGTATCGTTGATCGCTTTTTGGAACACCCACGCGTAGTGATCACGCACAATGATGGGGATCCTCAAGTCTACATTTCATCTGCCGATTGGATGACACGAAACATCGATCATCGTATCGAAGTTGCCGCTCCTGTTCGTGATCCACGGTTGAAACAGAGAATTATTGATATAACTAACATCCACTTTACCGATACAGTAAAGGCACGTTTGATAGACAAAGAGATGAGCAATAGCTATGTACCGCGCGGAAACCGTAAAAAAGTTCGCTCACAAGTTGCCATCTACGACTATCTTAAAAATATAGAAAAGCAAACAAGAAGACAAAAGTCAGATGTCTCAGATACTTGAACAAGATGAACGCTATATTGCCGCGATCGATCTCGGCTCTAATAGCTTCCACATGGTGGTGGCGAAAGTGGTCGGCAGCGACCTACAGCTCATCAGTCGCCATAAACAGAGGGATCGTTTAGCCTCTGGCCTAGACAGTGAATTGAATTTAAGTCACGCCTCCATGGAGCGAGCGTTGGAGTGTCTTGCGATGTTCGCAGAGAGGCTGCAAGGCTTTGATGAATCCAATGTGCGCATTGCTGCTACACACACGCTAAGAAGAGCGAAAAACGCGCATTTGTTTATCCAACGAGCAAAAGCAGTCATGCCGTTCCCGATAGAGATTATTCCGGGAGAGGAAGAAGCGCGCCTAATTTACTTGGGTGTCGCACACACTCAAGTGGAATCTAATTCTAAACTGGTGGTCGATATTGGCGGTGGCAGCACCGAGATGATCATCGGACAAGAGTTCGAACCAGAACTGCTTAATAGCAAACAGATGGGCTGCGTCAGCTTTACACAGCAGTACTTCAAAAATGGCAAGTTATCGAGCAAAAACTTCAGCAAAGCCATGCTCGCTGCCGAACAAAAGCTAGAGTCCATCGCGACCAAATACCGCAAGAAAGGTTGGGATATTGCACTCGGCTCATCAGGCACCATCAAAGCGATTCAAGAAGTATTGATTGGGCTGGGCTTTGAAGACGGTCTAAT
>NZ_JAWOWJ010000133.1:0-1082 GCF_033340495.1 Vibrio sp. 1249-1 | reverse complement strand
GCAACACGCACGGTGGCTGAAATGACCGCCGATACGTGGAACTGGCAGTCAAAAAATCCCAATGGCTATTCCCCTGCGTAGTTTATGTCGCCGCATTATTGTCTGCACTTTCCAATTCCATTGAGAAATGCAGATGAAAGAATTCTTAAAAGTTGAGTAAGTAACATGTCGAATGTCGAATTTAACCCAGTGGATCATCCACACCGCCGTTACAACCCTCTGACTGGGCAATGGATTTTGGTTTCACCTCACCGTGCAAAACGCCCTTGGAGCGGCGCAGATGAAAAGCCCGCATTGGATGAGCTACCAAGCTATGACGGTAAATGTTTCCTTTGTCCAACCAACGAACGTATCTCTGGCGATGTTAATCCAGACTACCAAGGCACCTATGTGTTCAATAACGATTTTGCTGCGCTGATGGTGGATTCACCAGATGCACCAGAGTCAAACAACCCGCTATTCAAAACGCAAGGCGTGCGTGGTTTGAGCCGAGTGATTTGCTTCTCGCCAGATCACAGTAAAACCTTACCTGAGCTGCCAGTGGATAAAATTCGTGGCGTGATAGATACATGGAATGAGCAAATTGAAGAGTTAGGTAAAGATTTCATCTGGGTTCAAGCTTTTGAAAACAAGGGTGAGACCATGGGGTGTTCTCAACCACACCCACACGGGCAGATTTGGGCGAACAGCTTTTTACCTAATGAGATCGAACGTAAAGAGCATAACCTAAAAGCGTATTACCAAGAGAAAGGAAGCAACCTACTGGTTGATTACGTTCAGGCTGAGTTAAAAGACGGCTCACGAATTGTTGTTGAAACCGAACACTGGGTTGCGGTTGTACCTTACTGGGCGGCCTGGCCATTCGAAACCATGTTGCTTCCAAAAACACACATTCGCCGCATGTGTGAGTTGAACGATGAGCAACGAGATGATCTCGCTATGGCTATCAAAAAGTTGACCAGCCGTTACGACAACTTGTTCCAGTGCTCTTTCCCTTACTCGATGGGCTGGCACTACGCGCCGTTTTTTGACCAAGGCACAGACATCGACCATTGGCAGCTTCATGCACTTTTTTATCCGCC
>NZ_JAWOWJ010000132.1:0-1083 GCF_033340495.1 Vibrio sp. 1249-1 | reverse complement strand
GTTTTGTAATGTTCTCTTCATCCACAAACATCTCGCTCAACGCTTGAATCACCTCAATGTGGGTATCAGAGTCTTTCGCAGCTAAGGTAATAAGAATATTGGCCGGACCGAGATCCGATCCAAAATCAACAGGTGACGGGAAAATATGGATGCCTAAGCCTGTTTTTAAAACACCAGTTTCAGGTCGGGCATGAGGCATTGCCAATCCAGGGCATAACACATAGTAAGGACCGTTTTCTTCCGTTGAACGGATGATCGCATCAGCATAGTGCTGGGAGACGTAACCTTTATTTTCTAGGTATTGAGTGGTCTTTTTAACCGCATCTTGCCATTGGTAAGCGCGATCATTAATTACATCTACTAGTTCGTGGTCGATTAACTCGTACAGCATATTTAACCCTATCAACAGTTCGTCATCTGATGGGTTAATTATCAATAACAGAGTCCCAACCGCGCAACCGAGCTACTTTTGCGCTTCGAATCACACTTTAAATCCTGTCAATTTGTTTAAATGGACAGTGCTCAAAAATTTCACACGTAAAAAATCTACAAATTTTATTTGAGCAACAAGTCAATAGACACATTTTGAACACAATCACTTTTTCGACAATATTCTTAAAGTTACATTATTTAAATCAGATCACATTAGACCTATTGACTCGATATAATTCGTGATTAATTTCAAAGTTCATTTCGGACCGTTTCTTGATCACTCGCGCTCAAACGTAGATAAGCATCACACTTGTTGGCTAGAAAAAATAAAAACGTCACTGGCTTTCACCAAATTGCAGACACAAAAAAACCGCCATTCAGGCGGTTTTGATCAGTCCGCAGACCAAACGGATCGTATGTCTGGCCATCCCCAGTTTGTGAGTGCGACATCTTCCAAGACCCCTTGAAAACGTAGCGTCTGAGTATGGTGGAACATCGGTGCAATCCAATATTCGCTAATCAAAGTGGACGCGATCGGCTCTAACGCGCTCAGGTAATCTTCAAGCGGTGAGAATGCACGGACATTCTCCATTTGAGCATCCAACCACGCCGCATTTTGAACCCCCAAGGTGTGGTAAAGCACGGCATTGC
>NZ_JAWOWJ010000131.1:0-1083 GCF_033340495.1 Vibrio sp. 1249-1 | reverse complement strand
GAAAATTGTGGTGTCTTCGTCATTCATCTGTTGTTGATGGCACTCTTGACCTTGGTCGGCACCTACATTGACATCAACATGGTCGAAGTTTTGTTCTTGTAGTTCAGTGCGTAAGCGTTCCGATACTTGCATCAAGGCTTCACGTGTTGCCGCCGTGTTTGCGTTGATCTGTACGCTCAATCGATCGCCCTCAACACGAACGAGTAAATCCAGTTTGCCTAGATCGGGCGGATCGAGACGGATTTTCGCTTCCTGAACACTTTGCTGTGCTTGCAAGGTGACTCGGTCATGCAGCACCTGCATCATCTGCTCGCCCCATTTGCCTGCACTTGTGTCCACTTTCACTGCTGCCCACTCTGAGCCTTGCGTATGAGCATGAGCTACTGTCGCAGCGCTCACTGCTTGAGCGGACGGAGCAGAAGTTTGAACGTTCAGTGGTGCAGTCGTTGCTTGCCCTTGCGCTGGTTGGTTCAACAATGCTTGAAAGTCTACGGCAGAGGTGTTCACGCGTGCATTCGCAGAAGCCGTTTGGCTAGTTTGAATATCTTGTTGTTGCGGTGATGTGTTTAACAAGGCATTAGCTTGCGCTGGGCTTGTTGTTTTTGCTTCACCTTTTACTTCCAACGGATTGACTTTGTTGAACGACACAACCGATTTCTCAGCCATGTTTAGCATGCCTTGCGTCAAGGTTTGCGCTTGCGCTGCAAGGTCTGGTGTTTCAGTTGGTGTTGTTGCACTGAGAAGAACATTCATTCCTGTGGTGTCAACAGCAGCATTTTCTTCCGTTGTTGCAGTTGTCGCCTCTTTGCGCTCTTCACTTGAGAACGTTTGTGCAGCAAGGCGAAAGCTTGGTACTGCTTGCTCTGATAATGCTGCGGATTGATTCAGAGGTGTTTGCCCTGAAGCATTGCGCTGCGAAAAGCCTTGAACGTCTTTTGCTTGCGTGATTCGGCCTTCTGAAGCCGGAGCGGCATTTGACGATGGCAGTGAAGAAGAAATCATCATTGTGTCATCTCCATTGTCATCGCTAGTTGATATGCCATGGCACGCTCTTGTTGATCGTTCGCCATGTTCATCTCTTTT
>NZ_JAWOWJ010000130.1:0-1084 GCF_033340495.1 Vibrio sp. 1249-1 | reverse complement strand
TCCTGTCGTCGTTGCAGGTGGTTTGATCATCGCCCTATCGTTCGTATTCGGCATTGAAGCATTTAAAGAAGAAGGTACATTGGCAGCCGCACTAATGACCATCGGCGGCGGCTCTGCGTTTGCACTGATGATCCCTGTGCTTGCTGGTTACATTGCCTTCTCAATTGCTGACCGTCCGGGTCTGGCTCCGGGTCTTGTTGGTGGTATGTTGGCAAGCTCTACTGGTGCAGGTTTCCTTGGTGGTATCGCGGCTGGTTTCATCGCAGGTTACGCAGCGAAGTTCTTAGCAGATAAAGTAAAACTTCCTCAATCAATGGAAGCATTGAAACCGATTCTGATCATCCCGTTTGTTGCGACGCTATTTACGGGCCTTGTGATGATCTACATCGTTGGTGGTCCGGTTTCTGGCATCATGAATGGTCTGACTGACTTCCTAAACAACATGGGTTCAGACAGCGCCGTTCTACTTGGTATTATCCTTGGCGCAATGATGTGCTTCGACTTGGGTGGCCCAGTAAACAAAGCAGCTTACGCATTCGGTGTAGGTCTATTGGCTTCTCAAACTTACGCACCAATGGCTGCAATCATGGCGGCAGGTATGGTGCCGGCGCTAGGTATGGGTCTGGCCACTTTCCTAGCGAAGAACAAGTTTGAACCAAACGAGCGTGAAGCGGGCAAAGCATCATTCGTGTTAGGTTTGTGCTTTATCTCTGAAGGTGCAATCCCATTCGCAGCGAAAGACCCAATGCGTGTAATCCCATCTTGTATGGCTGGTGGCGCTCTAACAGGTGCTCTATCTATGCTATTCGGCGCGAAACTGATGGCACCTCACGGCGGTCGATTTGTACTGCTTATCCCTAACGCAATTTCTCCAGACTTGATGTACTTGGTAGCAATTGCTGCAGGTACGGCGGTAACAGGCTTTACCTATGCATTCCTAAAAAACAAAGTGGATGCAAAACAAGAAGTTGCTGCATAAGCAAAATTTAAGCGATTAACACTTAAGCAATTAACAATGCCACCCTCGATTTGGCATTCAGCACCTCCCTTAAATTCCGGTTAAGGGAGGTGTTTTTTATTTCCC
>NZ_JAWOWJ010000129.1:0-1086 GCF_033340495.1 Vibrio sp. 1249-1 | reverse complement strand
TGTTTCGAACTGAACACGTAAACGAGGGCTACTCATAAAGAGGAAATACTTGTCTTGATGTCAATAAGTCAAGTTTCCTCATTTTTATGAAAAAGTGCAAATATGAAGGGGTAAATTATTGAATATCGATACCAATTTCTTGTGCGAGTTGGATAAGTTGTTCCTCATTATCCAATTTTATTGACCATTTGCATTCGGCCCCATGGGCTAACACCACATTTGCGCCACGACCAAGAAGTTGAAGTGCATCGGTTTGTGCTTGCAATGTGACCATTCCCTCACCGGTTAGTTTGATGACGATTTCACGCTGCGTCGCGATAATTTTACCTAATGAAAACTCGATAACCATGTTCTGCCTTTGGGTGTATCTCTGCTGATTGATGAACGTCGAATTAAGCCAATTTTGCTTCTTGTTGTTTCACAGCAATCGTTAGACGACTAGTACACACCAACCGATCACGTTCGTCTGTAATTTCAATCTGCCAAACTTGAGTCGAAACACCAAGGTGAATAGGTTTTGCGGTACCGATAACATAACCACTGCGCATTGCTCGTACATGGTTTGCGTTGATATCTAAACCTACGCAGTAGTTACCTTCACTCACGCAAAAGTTTGCGGCAATGGAACCTAATGTTTCTGCTAGTACGACGGATGCACCACCATGCAACATACCCAGCGGTTGGTGAGTAAAACTGCACACTGGCATCGTTGCACTTAATGAATCATCCGTGAAGTTGGTGTACTCGATTTGTAGGTGCTCCATCATGGTATTTCTTGATGTAGCGTTAAGGATGTCCAAACTGATCGGCTTTTTCCAAATACTCATTTTTCGCTCTTACTGTTTGCAGGTTGAGGCTGCTTATTCATATTTATGCCAAGCGCTTAGGATAGGCTCTATTGCTGCGACACTTCAGGACAAAACGCGCTAGCCCTCAACTCTACAATCACACTTACCTCGCCTATGCATCTTGTCATCATTTGGGTATATACTACTGGTTCAAAACAAGAATTAGTGAATATGGAGCCACTTATGAAGGTATGGATTAAAGCCTCTGCTCTCTTGACCTTAGCAGGCTTAACTGCGT
>NZ_JAWOWJ010000128.1:0-1086 GCF_033340495.1 Vibrio sp. 1249-1 | reverse complement strand
AAGAATAGATTATTTATGAAGTCAGATTGCAGTACGGTTGACCCTTTTGGGGAAAACACATATTTCGTACGCTAGAAAAATAATGCATGGAAGTATCTGATTTATGGAAAAGAAAACACTGTTGACCCATTGTTCTGACGCACCGGGTTTGATCTCTAAAATTACTAATATCTGTTACAAACATCAGCTAAACATCGTTCATAATAACGAATTTGTTGATAACACCAGTGGGCACTTTTTCATGCGAACGGAGTTGGAGGGGTACTTCAACGACCAAACGTTTCTTGCCGATTTAGATCAAGCTCTACCGCAAGGTGCAAAACGCACTCTCATTGGCTCTCGCCGTAAACGCATCGTGATTCTCGTAACGAAAGAAGCACACTGTTTAGGTGATATTCTGATGAAAAATTACGATGGCAGTTTAGATGTAGAAATCGCCGCCGTGGTGGGTAACTACGATAAGTTGCAAGGCCTCACTGAACGTTTTGATATCCCTTACCACTATGTGACGCACGAAGATCTAAGCCGTGAAGAACACGAGCAAAAGATGTTAGAGGTGATCGATCAATACGATGCAGATTACTTGGTGCTAGCGAAATACATGCGCGTTCTCACGCCAACGTTTGTTGAAAAATACCGCCATAAGATCATCAACATTCACCACAGTTTCTTGCCTGCTTTCATCGGTGCTAAGCCTTATCAGCAAGCTTACGACCGTGGCGTAAAAATTATTGGCGCAACAGCCCACTTCGTGACAAACGATCTAGATGAAGGCCCGATCATCAAGCAGGATGTTATTCCAGTCGATCACACATTCAGCGCACAAGATATGGCTCAAGCAGGCCGCGATGTTGAGAAGAATGTTTTGAGTAAAGCTCTGAATAAGGTAATTAACGACCACGTTTTTGTTTATGGGAATAAGACTGTGATTCTTTAAGTTCACGCATTTGAATGAAAGAAAGGGTTGCTCATTTGCAACCCTTTCTTCTTTCTAGTCGTTCAAAATTTGCTTATTCCGCCTGCTCAGACTCCACTATACGCTTGAGCGAATGCGGATGCAGCTTGATACAAATGCCTTGGTACTTA
>NZ_JAWOWJ010000127.1:0-1087 GCF_033340495.1 Vibrio sp. 1249-1 | reverse complement strand
ATGCCTTCCGCCACGACTTTGAGTGAAAGCGTAGTGCCCATCGCAATGATGGCGTTAACAATGGCGTTGCTGTCGTTGTCGTTAGGCACATCACTGACAAACGAGCGGTCGATTTTCAGTTTGTTGATTGGCAAACCTTTGAGGTACGACAGCGAAGAATAGCCTGTGCCGAAGTCATCCAACGAAATCTCGATTCCGAGTTCACACAGCTGATTTAGCGATGCGATGGCCAGTTTTGGATCGATAAGCAAAAAGCTTTCGGTAATTTCCAGCTCCAAGCGATGCGCCGGGAATCCCGTTTCACGAAGGATGGCTTTGAGCTTGTTGATGAAGCGCGACTGTTGCAATTGAAGTGCTGATACATTGACTGCAATTTTGCCAAATTGAACGCCTCTCGCCAGCCAGTCAGTCCCTTGTAAACAGGCGTCTTTGAGTACCCATTCGCCGATGCTTTGAATCAAGCCCGTCTTCTCTGCGATAGGAATAAAATCCGCAGGTGGCACTAAGCCAAATTCTGGGTGTTCCCAACGCACCAAGGCTTCCACACCAATAATTGCGTTTTGCGCGAGGTTGTATTGTGGCTGATACACCAAATGCAGCTGTTCTTTTTCTATTGCTTCATGCAGCGCAGATTGAATTCGGACGTGCGATACCGATTTGTCAGTTAAATCCGGAGAGTAGAACGCGTAGCCGTTACGGCCATTTTTCTTCGCCAGATACATTGCGGTGTCGGCGTTTTTTAGCAGCGTTTCACTGTCTTGACCGTCGTTCGGGTAGAGTGCGATACCGATGCTGGTGGAGATCCGCAGCGAATCGTGATTTGCCAGATCGAACGGGCGGCGGAACACACCCAAAATCGAGCTTAACGTTTCGAGTAACGGAGAATCGCCGTCAATGTCTGGCAGTACGATGACAAATTCATCGCCACCGATGCGAGCCACATGCGCGTTCAGGTGCAAAATGTCTTGCAGGCGAACCGCCAGTTTCGACAACAGTTGATCACCGCAGAAATGGCCCATGCTATCGTTAATGTGCTTAAAGTGGTCGATATCAAGAAACAACGTAGCAAAAGGTTGTTCCATCTCGA
>NZ_JAWOWJ010000126.1:0-1087 GCF_033340495.1 Vibrio sp. 1249-1 | reverse complement strand
AAATACTTTTAAACAATAGCCTCTATTCCATCAACGAAACGCTCAATGAATGGTTTGCATCTAGTGACCCAAATCATGAGTGGACTTCTTACTTACCTGACTACATTGATGTGAGCCCGTTTATTGCCGGTGTGCTGACAATTGGTTTTATCTTTGGAGCTTACATGGCGGAAACTTTCCGTGGTGCGATCATGGCCGTCGATAAAGGTGAGTTGGAAGCAGCAAAAGCTTATGGCATGAGCCCAGTGTTGTCGTTCAGAAGAATCCTTCTTCCTCAGATGATTCGCCATGCACTACCGGGATTTGGTAACAACTGGCTGGTATTGTTAAAAACCACCGCGCTTGTCTCCATTATCGGGCTTGAAGATATGGTGAGAATGAGCTCTCTGGCGGCTGGTACAACAAAAATGCCGTTCACGTTCTACATGGCCGTTGCACTGATTTTCCTTTTCTTCACCAGTATTTCGACGGGGTTGTTAAAACTCGTTGAACGCAAATTCAGTATTCATGCGAGGTAAGTAATGGATTTTTCGTTGATTATTGAAAGCTTCCCTGTTTACCTTCAAGGGCTTTGGACGACCGTTTGGCTGGTGGGCATTTCATTGGTGATTGGCTTGTGCGTCTCAGTTCCACTCGCCATTGCGAGAAACAGTACCAACTACGCTTTGAGCCTTCCTTCTTGGGGATTCATTTACTTTTTCCGAGGAACGCCACTGCTTGTTCAGTTGTATCTGATTTACTATGGCATGGATCAGTTTTTCCCAGTGAAAGATACCTTATGGGAACACGCGTGGTTTTGTGCTCTGGTTGCGTTTGTACTAAACACATCAGCGTATACGGCAGAGATCATTCGTGGTGCGATTAACGGTTTGCCGAAAGGCGAAGTGGAAGCCGCGAAAGCGTATGGCATGAGTAAATTTATGACCTATAAACGCATCATCTTGCCAAGTGCGTTACGCCGAGCACTACCTGCTTATTCTAATGAAGTGATCTTCATGCTTCACGGCAGTGCGGTTGCAGGGATCGTAACCATCGTGGACTTAACTGGTGCAGCGCGCTTAGTTAACTCTCGTTATTACGCACCATT
>NZ_JAWOWJ010000125.1:0-1089 GCF_033340495.1 Vibrio sp. 1249-1 | reverse complement strand
ATCAAAAGGAACTCTAAAAAATGACCACTCCTAGTTGGGACTTATCCATCGTTTACAACGACCTTGCCGACCCTCGAATTCAAGACGATATCGCACTTGTTGAGCAATGTATTGACCTGCTGAATAAGCAATCGCAAGATTGTGAAAATGTTGAAGTGATGCAAAATGCCATTCTGACTAACGAAGCAGCAAGTCGCTTGGCGGGCACGGTCTACAACTTCGCAAATTGCTACTCATCAGTGAACGCTACTAACGCCGAAGCGAAAGCGCTTTCTGGTCGTATGATGCGTATTTTCTCTGAATTGTCTCAAGCGTTTAGTGCTTTCGAACTTACCTTAACGCATGCAGATGATGAGTTCATTGCTCGCGTTCTCGATCACGAAAATCCAGACATCAACGGTCAAGTTTTCTCTATTATGGAGTCGAGAAAACTGGCAGATACACGCTTGAGTATGGAAGAAGAAAAGCTTTTAGCTGCGATGAGTGTGGACGGAAAATCCGCGTGGGGCAATTTGTACGACAACTTGACGGGTTCGTTAAAGGTTACGTTAGACCATGCTGATGGCACTACTGAAGAGCTCGGTTTCTCTCAAGCTGCAAGTATCCTTTACGGTTCAGAGTTTGACCGCCAAGAAGCGGCATGGCGTGGCGTCCAAAAAGCAATGGAAACGCACCAAGAGTCTTTCGCCGCGATTTTAAATGCACTTGCAGGCTGGCGTTTAACTGAAAACAAAAAGCGCTCGACTAAGCGAGACGTACACTTTTTAGAACCAAGTTTGTACGGTCGCCGCATTCAATCTGAAACCTTGCCTGCCATGATTAAAGTGGCGAAGGACAGTCGTGATATTGGTCAAAAAGCCGGTAAATTGATGGCGCAAGTGCACGGTTTGGATGAGATGAAGCCGTGGAACCACCTTGCTGCAATGCCTGCATTAAGTGGTGATGCTAAAGTCTACGATTTCAATGAAGCAATCGATGTGATTTGCGAAGCGTTTGAAACCGTCAACCCAGAGATGTCTGAGTTTGTGCGTTTGATGGTTCAAAACGGTTGGATTGATGCCGCGCCAAATGCCAATAAACGTTTGGGGG
>NZ_JAWOWJ010000124.1:0-1092 GCF_033340495.1 Vibrio sp. 1249-1 | reverse complement strand
GGCTTCTAACTTTGCGTTATAAACATCTGAGTTATCCAAATCTTGCGTAATCCCAGTGAGAATTTCAGTTCCATCCTCATCATTTAAGGCAAAGCGGACACCTGCAAACACATCATTTTGACCGATGTTCTGTGCGTTATTTCCCCGACTATCATAGAGGTACTCTCCAATAAGGCCGACATCCCAAACCGTATCAAAAGCGCCGACGATGGTATATTCGAAACCCGTCACGACGCCAACATGATGGTCATAACTATCTCGATATACACTTTCAAGCTTCCATAACCAATCTCCGACAATGCCTTGAACATCAATACCGAAATGACTCATCAGCGCATAATATGGTTTGAGTTCACCTTGCTCGAATCGAAAATAGGGATCTCGATTGGTCCCATACAAATAGCTCAAACCAATATCCCAATCACCCAGCATTTTGGAATATCGAAATGCCACATCAATGTGTTTCTCTTCCCTACTCGATTCATAAATAGCGTTGTCAGAAACAACAGGCTCCGTACGTAAACGTCCGTCTTGACCAGCAAAAGTACGCTCCCGAAAATAAGGAAGTACCATGGCATGAAAAGCGCCCCAATCTTTAATCGCCGTAAAATGTACCATTGGCTGACCCAGTTTATCTTCGCCATCAACCGCTTCCACGGCATCTGTTTGGTTCACAACATCAACCAGGTGCGCGGACTCGGTGACGCCCCAAAACACTTTACTGATCCCAACTCTAAGCTCGTAATCATCCCAATACGTGAGAAAAAGAGCTTCTCTAATGTCACCGTGGGTTCTTTCATCATCGAGGCTATCGACTCGAAAAAACGGTGTGAAGGTGAAGCTACTATCTCCGCTTTGGAAGTCCCAGTAAAGTTCAGGCTGAACTACAACAGAGCTTTGGCCTTTACTCTGCCCTTGCAGCCCTTGAGAGAGAAACTGTCGATGCTCAACATTCAATTGCCCCGCAAGCTCAAATGCGAACAGCGAGGGCGTTACCAACATCGCGAGTAATCCGCCAAGTTGGTTTACTCTTTTGCCCATATTCATACCACTCCCTTATTTAACTCGCTTGAGCACGTTTTTGTTGAAGTC
>NZ_JAWOWJ010000123.1:0-1093 GCF_033340495.1 Vibrio sp. 1249-1 | reverse complement strand
TCGTGGCACCGCGCCGCTGGTTGATCTGATTCGTGTGCATGCCTTGGCAGTGGGCTCTCGTGCACAAAACTCGTTTGAACGTCTCGACGACATTATTGACGCAGGCATCTTGCCAAAAGGTCGAGCTCAGGACTTAAAAGACGCGTTAGAATTCATCTCTATGGTACGAATTCGCCATCAAGCGACCGATGTTGAACTCGGAATTGAGCCAGATAACAACATCGAGCCAGAAAACCTCTCCGATTTTGAACGCCGTAATTTGAAAGATGCCTTCCAAATTCTCAGCAATGGGCAGAACTTCCTTAAGTTCCGCTATCAAGCAAATAAGAGCTTTAAGTGAGGTTTGGCATGATCAAAAAGCTATTTCAAAAGCCTGCGATTCAATGGCCAACCAAGTTTCAGCAAAAGTTGGAGCTCGTCAATGATGAGAATCTTGTCGCCTTTTACGGCAGCGAATTACCAGCGCCCAATACCCCCATTTCAGAGGTTGAATTTGTCGCGTTGGATTTCGAAACGACGGGGCTCAATCCCGAAAAACACGACATTATTACTATCGGTTTAGTACCTTTCAATCTGAGACGTATTTTTCTGCGCGATGCTCGACATTGGAAAGTAAGGCCTCAGAAAAAGTTGGATGAAGATTCCGTTATCATCCACGGTATCACTCACAGCGAATTGATTGATGCGCCAGATCTGAGCGATATTTTGGGTGAGTTGCTGCCTTGCTTAAGCGGCAAAATCATCGTTGTGCATTACCGTCGAATCGAGAGAGAATTCTTGGATCAAGCGCTGAAAGCGCGCATAGGGGAAGGGATTGAATTTCCCGTGTTAGACACGCTACAAATCGAAGAGAACATCCAAAAGAGAAGCGCTGGCGGCATTTGGAATCGCCTGAAAGGAAAGAGACCAGAGTCTCTACGTTTGGCGCAGTCTCGACGCCGCTATGGGTTACCAGACTACTCTCCGCATCACGCGTTAACTGATGCGATTGCTACGGCCGAGTTGCTTCAGGCGCAGATGGCGCATCACTACAATGATGACCAACCAATCAGTGATTTTTGGTTGTAGATAGATTTTTTGTTGTAGCTATTTA
>NZ_JAWOWJ010000122.1:0-1094 GCF_033340495.1 Vibrio sp. 1249-1 | reverse complement strand
TCAAACTTGGGTAAGCGTGCTCCCCCATAGAAGAACCTTCAAGGCAAATAATGGCAATGTCGGTCGGGACTTTGAGCACGCGGCGATGGCACTCAAAGAGCGCACCAATTGCTATCTCCTCATGGCTACACACCAAAGCATTCAAGCTTGAATCGCGCAGCAATAACTTCGCCAATCCTTCCGCACCCAATTGTGAAGATGGCGCTTCATGAGTCGTCAGAAAATGGTCTGGGGTGAGATAGTTTTCAATCATCGCACTTTGCCAACCGTGTAACTGGCGTTGCAACGTTGCGTGATTCCCGCGCGCCCCAATAAAACCAACGTTCTTAAAACCTTGTTCAATCAGGTGTCTGGTACAGGCCTTACCCACTTCGAAGTGATCCACGCCAATGTTGAGATAACTGGCCTTTGAGCTCAGTTCGGCAATCTCTAACACTGGCGTATTTGATGCCTCTAACAGTTGATGCGTTCGCTGACTATGCTCACTTCCAAACAGTACAACGCCCGCAGGACGGCTCTCTAAAAAAGTCGAAAGCAACTTTTCTTCTTGCTCAATCGAGTAGTCGCTGTAACCCAGCAATAGTTGATAACCCGCTTTGTTTAACGCCTGTTGGAAGCTTGGTAAGAAATGCGCGCATGCTTTTTCAAACAGTGACGGAATGATTAGAGCGATGGAATAACTTTCTGCAGATGCGAGTGCCCCTGCGGCTTTGTTCGGGATATAGCCGAGCTCATCAACCACTTGTTGAATTTTTTCTCTCAGCTTATCGGATACCAGCTCTGGCGTTCGTAATGCTCGCGACACCGTCATCGTGCCTACGCCTGCTTGTTTGGCGACATCAGCCAAAGTGACGTTGCCGGTACTTCTTCGTTTGCGAGGTTCGCTCATTGTTTTTATTTAATGTTCTCTAATTTCAGCTGCGACATCTTATCACAGCGCTTTAATGGTTTTGATATTAGCGCATTAGAACTCGAACACCAGCACATGAAACTTCGATGCCTGATAAAAATGATAGCGCTATCACAATTAATGGTAGCGCTATCAGATAGCGCTACCATTTGTGATCACTCTCAGGTTTTTCTGGCAAATTGAT
>NZ_JAWOWJ010000121.1:0-1094 GCF_033340495.1 Vibrio sp. 1249-1 | reverse complement strand
CTTGCGGTGGCTTTTTCTCTTCTATGGTTTCAACACTGAAACTGGCTGAATCGCCGATATTAGTGAAGCTTAAGGTTTGGACGCAATACACGGTTAATGCGGCCAACCAGCATCATCAAGCCTGTTTTGAACACGCCGTGAAGTGCCATCAAGTGCATGCGGTATAGTGAGATATAAACAACACGTGCAATACGGCCTTCAACCATCATCGAACCTTTGGTTAAGTTACCCATCAAGCTACCTACTGTAGAGAAGCGGCTTAGAGACACTAAAGAACCATGGTCTTTGTACACGTAGTTTTTCAACTCACGACCATTTAGCTTCGCCACAATGTTGCTGAACGCTTGGCTAGCCATTTGGTGCGCAGCTTGCGCACGAGGTGGCACAAATGAGCCGTCTGGTTGTGTGCATTGCGCCAAGTCGCCGATAACAAAAATATCGTCATCACGCGTTGTTTGCAGTGTTCCTTTCACAACCAATTGGTTAATACGGTTTGTTTCTAGACCTGCAATGTCTTTGATGAAATCAGGTGCTTTGATACCCGCAGCCCAAACCATGATTTGCGCAGGAATCTTTTCGCCATCTTTGGTAGTTAGGCCGTCTTTCTCCGCCTTAGTCACCATCGTTGCTGTACGAACGTTTACACCCAGCTTAACAAGCTCTTGATGCGCCGCAGACGAAATACGTGGTGGCAATGCAGGAAGAATGCGCTCGCCCGCTTCAATCAGGTTAACATTCAGCTTGCTTGAATCTAGATCACCAAATCCATAAGTGCGAAGTTCTTTCACGGCATTGTGCAGCTCAGCCGATAGCTCAACGCCCGTTGCACCAGCACCAACGATCGCGATATCCACTGTGCCGTTACCGTTTTTCGCGTGCAGCTTTAGGAACTCGTTGTTCATTTCTGTACGGAAACGGTGCGCTTGTTCTGGGCTATCTAGGAAAATACAGTTTTCGCGAACGCCTGGAGTGTTGAAATCGTTCGATGTTGAACCAATCGCCATCACTAGAAGATCGTATTCTAGCTCGCGGCTTGGCATAAGAAGTTCACCGTGCTCGTCTTTCAGTTCACTTAAAATGATCACTTTACGTTC
>NZ_JAWOWJ010000120.1:0-1098 GCF_033340495.1 Vibrio sp. 1249-1 | reverse complement strand
TGTTTTTTGGTCCGTTTTTGGCCCGGGGTTTTTTTTATGCGTGTTGGGCGAGAGTGCGTGGGCGCGAAGGGCGCCTGCTCAATTCCGTGAAAGCGATTGGTCGTAACTCCAGCTCACAATGGGCGTTCGCAGTATTGCTCGCCGTCTGTATGATTTTCTGGATGCGTATCGCTGCGCTGCTCCACGCGTTGTACCCATCCGTACAAGGCGCACCACTGACTGAGTTTTTGCCTTTTCTGGTCATAGGTTCATTGGTTGGATTCGTGTTGGCGTGTATCGTATTTAGTATCTCTGCGTTTTCGATTCCATTAATGATGGAGCGCCGTGTCGACATGATGACAGCGGTGTTTACTAGCTTTAACGCAGTGAAATCCAATATTCCGGCCATGATTGTTTGGGCAGCGATTATTTGTGGCGGTATCTTGATTGGCTTTGCTACCTACGGAATCGGTATGTTGTTTACCATGCCAATTTTGGGCTACGGTACATGGCACGCCTACCATGCAACCATCAAGAAAAAACACACGCCTTAACGGACAAATGCTATGATTCAGCCCTCGTCAACGCGGGGGCTTTTTATTGAATACACCGGAGTATGGATGGACATTGAACTGAGTTATAAAGCCAAGCAAGTCATGGCTGATTGTATCTCTTTGGCACAGCAAGTATTTAAGCGCTCATTCCCTATCCCAAGCATCACATTCAACGTTCGCGGCAAAGCAGCGGGAAAAGCCTACCTTCAATTAAATCAGATTCGTCTCAACCCTATTTTATTTAGAGAAAATCCACAGGCATTTTTGGAAGAAGTAATTCCTCATGAAGTCGCCCACTTAATCACCTACCAAGTGTACGGCAGAGTTCGACCACACGGAAAAGAGTGGCGGGGCGTCATGGAATCCGTATTTGGTATTCCTGCCAACACCACACACCGTTTTGAAGTTACCTCAGTCCAGGGTAAGACGTTTGAGTATCGTTGCGGCTGCATGACCTACCCGCTCTCGATTCGCCGACACAATAAAGTACTGCGCAAAGAGGCAACCTACTCCTGTCAAAAATGCCACCAGCCTTTGAATTTTACAGGTGTTCAACTTTCTTAAT
>NZ_JAWOWJ010000119.1:0-1099 GCF_033340495.1 Vibrio sp. 1249-1 | reverse complement strand
CTGACAATGCAGCTCGAATCGATTTATCCATACGGCGCGACGCAAAGTCTTGGCTAGCTTTGTCTGTATCTTTGATACCTTGCTCAATGGCATTTGCATCATCACCATTACGCAGCTCAATCAGTGCTTCAATGGCTTTTAATAGATCTTGTTTTTCTTGCTCTGATAGTAGTTCATCACCATCAGCTTGCATTGCAGCGATCAAACCTTCAATCACCCGGTCGGCTTCAACGCGTTGTTCAGCTAACGCACGAGCTTGCATGTCTTCTTTGGCGTGAGTCATCGAATCACGCAGCATGTTCGCAACTTCGTTATCGCTTAAACCGTAAGAAGGTTTCACTTGAATTTCGGACTGAACACCAGTGCTCTTTTCCATTGCAGTCACAGATAGTAAACCGTCAGCATCAACTTGGTACGTCACTCGGATGTGCGCAGCACCTGCCGCCATAGGAGGAATACCTTTTAGTGAGAAACGCGCAAGTGAACGACAATCATCCACCATCTCGCGCTCACCTTGCACAACGTGCACGCTCATCGCCGTTTGACCATCTTTGAAGGTGGTAAACTCTTGCGCGCGAGCAACAGGAATCGTGGTGTTGCGCGGAATGATTTTCTCAACCAACCCACCCATGGTTTCAATACCCAATGATAATGGAATCACGTCAAGCAGCAGCATTTCAGAGTCAGGCTTGTTACCAGCAAGAATATCTGCTTGGATACCCGCACCAATAGCCACCACTTCATCAGGGTTGATGCTAGTGAGTGGTGTGCGACCAAAGAATTCGCCCACCATTTCACGGACAAGCAAGGTACGAGTTGAGCCACCAACCATCACCACTTCAAGTACTTCCTCCGCTTCTACGTCAGCATCTTTCAGTGCACGACGACAAGACATCAGAGTTTTCTTCACGAGTGGGCGAATCAGGTCTTCGAACTGCTCGCGTGTTACAGTGCCTTTCCAGCCAAACACGTCAACTTCTACGCTGTCTTGCTCAGAGAAAGCAATTTTGGTCGCCGTTGCAATGTTCAGTAATGCACGGTTTTTCTCAGCAGAAAGCGGCGCTTCTAGGCCAGCTTGCTCCATTAGGTAATCCGCTAA
>NZ_JAWOWJ010000118.1:0-1104 GCF_033340495.1 Vibrio sp. 1249-1 | reverse complement strand
CGATTGGCTTTGGTGACCGCGCTACGCAGATTGTCGGGAACCAAGAGCTGTGGTACTCCACCGAAGTGCTCGAACGCATTGGCATGCGCCTCTAACCAGTAAGACTTACCTTGACTCGGGAAGGCTTCAACATAGGTGTAATTGGACGCTCCTAAGGTCGCCACGAACACTTCTGCTTCGCGCACTTCACCTGTATCAGGGTTGACCACTTGAAGCCGAGGCCCACAGTAATCGATAAACAGCTTATCACCTGCAACATGGAGCTGACGCATACTGCGCTTTTGGGTTTTGAACCAACGAGTGAAGTGCTCGCAGAACTGAGTGTAAGCGTAAGCTTGCTCTTGATATTGCTCATGATATTCCTGCCAGAGCAGCATCTTCGTCATGCCTTTACGTCTGAGTTCGACTGCGTATTGAGTGAAGTCTGGCATGACTTTATCGCGACTGGCTTTCTTGCCGTGATACAGCGCTTGCGTGAGATCAGCATCGCTGCAACTTTCGGGTAGAGGCCAGCCAAGTTGGCTTTGTTTAAAGCGAGTCAGGAGTTCCGATATGGTGGACGGGCCGAGTTTCAAGCAAGAAGCGATACCACGATTGGAGAGACCGCAGTCGTACTTAAGGCGTAATACCTCTTTGATTTTGTTCATTGGAGTTCTCTTTTTTGCCATGGTCGCTTCCTTACTTTCTTGTTTAAGAAGTAAAGAATAGCGAGCTATTGATTTAAAAGAGAAAAAGGTAGGATTTCGGACATTCCGATCGCGGTTTTCGCTATTCCGATCACCGATTTCGGAGTTAGGCTAAAAGTGATCGGATAATCGCGGAATCAGTGATCGGTTTAAACCGAAATGGGTGATCGGATAATCCCGAAATGACTGATCGGAATGCTCCGAAATATGCATTTAATACCTTCTAAATAAAAAGGAGCACTTGGTGCTCCTTTTGACTTCGGGGGCAAGGGAAGAATTAATCGAATTGCTGATTTGCAATGTTGTAGCCACGAACGGCAGTAAGATAACTTCCTGATCTATCTCCAGCGTCACCTGCATTTTGTAGCACATTTACAAGTTGATCTGTAAATTCCTGATTTTCTCTCGATAGCACAGG
>NZ_JAWOWJ010000117.1:0-1105 GCF_033340495.1 Vibrio sp. 1249-1 | reverse complement strand
ACGTATCCCAGTGGCCGTGAGGTCTCCTACACCCGTGACTCAGCCGGTGACGTCATCGAGGTGACAACGACACAAGCAGGCACCACAACAAACCTGGCAAGCCAGATTGAGCGAGCGCCCTTTGGCCCCGTCACCAGTATGGTCAGAGGGAACGGCATTTCAGAAAGCCGCACTCTGGATCTCGATTACCGTGTCACCGGCATCGACGCTGCTAGGGTGCATTCGCTGGTCTATCGGTACACGCCAGACTCGTTGATTTCAGCCATAGACGACAATCTCAGCTCATCAGTCAATCAGTCACTCGGTTATGACGCGGTTGGCCGCATCACCTCTGCTGAGGGGATCTATGGCGTTTTGGGCTATGGCTATGACGCCACCGGCAACAGGACCTCGATCACGACCGATGGCCTGAGCCAAAGCTACACCATCAACTACATGAACAACTGGTTGGTGAAGGCCGGGCAAACCTCCAGAAGCTATGACGCCAATGGCAACCTGACGAAGCAGGGGGCGGATACCTTCACCTATGACAGCCAGAACCGGCTGGTGGCCGCAACGGTCGCGGGAGTGACTGTAAGCTACACATACAACCATCTGGATCAGCGTGTAACCAAGACCCTAAACGGGCATACCCGGCTGCTGGTTTACGACCTGGCAGGAAACCTCATCGAGGAGCTGGACGCGGCCACTGGAGACGTGCTGGCGGAGTACATCTGGCTCGATGGGACACCCTTGGGCTTTGTTCAGTCAGGACAGACCTACCAAGTCCACGTCGATCACCTGGGCACCCCGAAGGCACTGACCGACGTCAGCGGCCAAGTCGTTTGGAAGGCGAGCTACAGCCCGTTCGGTAAGGCCAGCATCATCATCCAGGGGCCAACCTTCAACCTGCGATTCCCAGGACAGTATTACGACGCGGAGACCGGGTTCCACTACAACTGGCGGCGTTACTACGACCCAGCGACCGGGCGGTACATTACCAGCGACCCTCTTGGCCTGATCGATGGAGTAAACACCTACGGGTATGTGCATGGAAACCCTATGTCCAATACCGACCCGACGGGTGAATTTGCGTTTGTTGGTGCCGGTATTGGAGCTGGGTTGG
>NZ_JAWOWJ010000116.1:0-1109 GCF_033340495.1 Vibrio sp. 1249-1 | reverse complement strand
GCTAACAACGGCGTACAACGACATCAATCTGATCCCGCCTATCTACCAGCCTTTTTTGCAAGACAAGCAGTACTTTCTCGGTGAAGTCGGTCAAGAGCCGAACACCAGAATGATTTACATGAGCACTTTTAACCAAAATGGCGAAGAGCACCCTATCATTCTGATTTCACTTATTGATGAAATCGAAATCACCTCAACCGAGTTTGTTTATGTCATCGTAATGGTACTAGCGGTGGTAACGGCGCTTATTCTAATTTTTGGCAGCCTTTTACTGCGCCTATCGCAACGTTTGATTGAGCCCGTCAGCGCACTCAAGGTGCAACTAGACCAACACCAAGGCGATACATCCCAAAAATTCATCGTGCCCGAAGGTTCGGCTAAAGAGTTCCAAACGTTAGCCTCTCAGCTCAATGAATATCGCAGCCAAATCAATCAGGTGATCAAACGCGAGCAAGCTTTTGCGCGATATGCCAGTCATGAACTGAGAACTCCGCTCACAGTGATGAAAGGTTCAAGCAGCTTGCTAGCAAGAAGCCCAAGTACGTCATTTCAAGAACGTCAGATTGGCCGTATTCAAGATGCTACTCAGCAGATGTCGACCATGGTTGATGCTTTGTTGGGATTGGTTCGATATGAACGTAACACCGACGACAGCCCAGTTCGAACCATCTCAGAGCAAGAGCTTCACAACATCGTTGCTCTTAGCCAAGCGCAAGCCGATGAAAAGTCGTTGGAATTTAATGTTCAGATATTGGGCCATCCGCAAACCAAAGCGACCACTGCAGTGCTTAACATTACGTTGAGTAACTTAATTCGCAACGGCATTGCAGCCACGTCAGCAGGAACGATTCATATCACCATGACCGATACCACACTGTCGGTGAGAGATGAAGGTGAAGGCTTCTCTTCCGTGCCAGATGCCGAAGGCCATGGTTTGGGGCTCATGATTGTGGATGACTTATGCCGACGCTATGGCTGGCAATTCACTATTGATACACATTCTGAGGGTGGATGTGAGGCAGTGCTTGACCTTTCGTCATAGCTTCATGAAGCTTGCTCTGAGCAACTTGCTCAGCACTAGATTCAATCAAGCGGTATCTCATTTGCTA
>NZ_JAWOWJ010000115.1:0-1109 GCF_033340495.1 Vibrio sp. 1249-1 | reverse complement strand
TGCGTTTGGCTCAAACATGAAGAATTTCTTATTCGTTGCGATCACGTCAGTGTCGTAGCTGCCCCAAGGTTGACCTTCGACTTCGTCTGGAATGAACGGACGAATCAATTCACAACTCTTAAGGATTTCTTTACGCGCTTCGATACCAGTCTTAACCGCATCACGCCATAAACGCAGACCTGCTTCGCCATCGTGGATCTTCGCGTTCACATCAAGCGCAGAGAACAGTGCGTAGAATGGTGAAGTCGATGCGTGCATCATAAACGCGTTGTTAAAGCGTTTGTGGTTACAGTAACGAGCTTGACCTTTGATATGGCGGTCTTTTTTGTGGATTTGCGATGTTTGAGAGAAACCAGCTTGTTGTTTGTGAACAGACTGAGTCACGATCACACCTGCGTCTTCTGGTTTCAAATCCAGCAGCAGTGGTGAACAGTCTTTCATCATAGGGATGAACTGCTCATAACCAACCCACGCAGAGTCAAACAGGATGTAGTCACAAAGATGACCGATCTTATCCATCACGTAGCGAGCGTTATAGATAGTACCGTCGTAAGTACCAAGCTGGATAATAGCAAGACGGAAAGGACGTTCATCGCGTGCACGTTCTGGATCCACTTTCGCGATTTGAGCACGAATGTATTCTTCATCGAAACAGTGCTCATCCATACCACCGATGAAGCCCCAAGGGTTACGCGCCGTTTCTAAGTAAACTGGCATACCACCCGCTTGGATTAACGCACCGTGGTGGTTCGATTTGTGGTTGTTACGGTCGAACAGTACCAAATCACCTTCAGTTACTAGCGCGTTACACACCACTTTGTTTGAAGCAGAAGTACCGTTGAGTACGAAGTAAGTTTTGTCCGCGTTAAATACTTTTGCAGCGTGCGCTTGCGCTTGGTGTGCAGAACCTTCGTGGATCAGCAAGTCACCTAAATCCACGTCCGCGTTACACAAGTCACTACGGAACAGGTTTTCGCCGAAGAAATCGTAGAATTGTTTACCAGCTGGGTGTTTTTTGAAGAACTGACCACCTTGGTGTCCCGGACAGTCAAACGCTGAGTTACCCATCTCAACATAGTGCGTTAATTGCTTGAAGAAAGGAGGAAGCA
>NZ_JAWOWJ010000114.1:0-1112 GCF_033340495.1 Vibrio sp. 1249-1 | reverse complement strand
CGCCGAGCAAGCCGACCCATCTGCTGTTGTTCATGTTGTAATCCAGGGGTTACCGAAGTAACGTAACAAAATATTTCAGAGCCGGCATTATACAACCGAGAGAGGGTATAGGGGGTAGAAATATTTGCCTCACAAACTAAGTGGCCTCTTTTTAACCGATTTAACGGCATCCGTTATGATGCAAAGGTGTGAGGCTTGTAAGAAACCTAACCTTTGGCATTCGTTTCGGGTTGTGCTTCTGGTTGTAGCGTCCAATCACCACCAAGTGATTTGTAGAGCGCAATCGTAGCTTGTGCGGTTTGTAACTTTGCCGCGACTTGCTGATCTTGCATCATGCGTTGCTGACGTTGCGCATCTAAAACTGATAAGTGATCAATCAAGCCTGCTCGGTACAGTGACTTGGCTTTGTTGACGGCGTTATTGGTGGCTTTCAATGCATCATCGATTCGGCGCTGACTTTCTTGGCTGCGACCATAAGCAAACAGTGTGGATTCGGTTTCTGCTAAAGCCGCCTCGACCGTATGTTGATAAGACAATGTCGCCGAATCAAAACGCGCTTGGTTGATGGCTTCAATCGCCTCGCCACGCCCCCCATCGAACAAGTTCCAGCTTACGCCAGCCGCACCCATCCAACCGAAAGAATCGCTACTGAAGAGATCGTCAAAGCTTGACGCCGACAACCCCGGAGCGCCCGTCAAAAAGAACTTCGGATATTGATCAGCAACGCTTGCTGCTAACTCTTCATTGAGCGCGGCCATTTCGCGCTCGGCTAAGCGAATATCGGTACGACGTTTCAACAGATCGGAAGGTAAACCGACCGGCACCATGTCTTGCATGACAGGTACACTATGTTGCTTAGACAGACGGATTTCGACTTGCGTTAGCGGCTCACCAAGCAATACTGCTAAACGATGTTTGTGCGCTTGTTGGGCAATCTCTAACTGCGGAACGAGCGATTCCATTGCCGCAAGCGTGGCCTTTGCTTGGGCTAAATCGAGATCAGAACCGTAGCCGCTGCGCACGACTTTTCCGACGAGGTCGAGTGTACGTCGTTGATCTTCTAAGTTCGATTTTGCCAACTCAAGGCGCTCGCTTGCGCCTAGGTATTGCAA
>NZ_JAWOWJ010000113.1:0-1114 GCF_033340495.1 Vibrio sp. 1249-1 | reverse complement strand
TATCGTCAAAGCTATTGCTCTAGTTGATGGCGCAGCAACGGCAATCGCTGTAAACAACGACAACATCGACGCAGTGAAAACCATCGCTTACCTAGAATTCGCACCATCATCAACACCGCTAGAAATCCAAGTAGGCTTGTCACCAACAGGCACAGAAGGTGCGGAGAAAAACCTAGAAGCAGAAGCAAAAGACGTGTCATTTGATACTGCGCGCGCTCAAGCCAACGACGCATGGCACCAAGAGCTTAGCCGCATGATGGTATCTGGCGGCACAGAAGATCAAAAAGAGATCTTCTACACCGCGCTTTACCACGCCTCTATCGCGCCAATGATTTTCCAAGATGTCGACGGTCAATACCCTGCGATGCGTACTCGCATTCAAAAAGACGCGGGCGATACGCCAAACTACTCCGTGTACTCGATGTGGGATACTTTCCGCGCAGCGCATCCACTGAAAACCATCATCGACAAAGACCGCGCGATTGAACACGCACGCGATCTATTGAACAAATACCAAACGGGCGGCGTGTTACCAAAATGGGAACTGCACTCGGATTACACCGGTGAAATGGTCGGTCACCCTGCGGTCTCGGTTATTGCCGATATCATGGTCAAACACCCAGAAGCCTTTACCGCAGCTGAGTTTGATTTGGCGTTGAAAGCCGCTGACGAAACGGTCAACTTCAACCTTGATAAAACCGAAAGCTGGGTGCCTTACCAAGACGCTTGGAACGGTGACAAACGCTTCACGGTCATGACGCGTCATAACGACTACCAAGAAGACGTCGGCTTTATTCCAGCTAACACCAAATGGGCGCCGGATTCTGGTGACAAACCGGGTTACGTGGAAGGCTTGAAAGTCGATAAGTACGACGAGCTTGTGAACGAATCGGTGTCTTACGGTCTTGAGAACGCTTACTACGACTGGTGTATCGCTCAGATCGCTAAACTTGCGGGCAACGACCAGCAGTACGACCGCTACATGGCACGTTCTGAATCGTTCAAGAACTACTTCGATTACAACCCAGAACAATACGGCAAGTTGCAAGACACCAAAGGCAACGCATTGGGTGCGACGGGCTTTATGCGTCCGGCTTACATGAACAGTGGCAGC
>NZ_JAWOWJ010000112.1:0-1115 GCF_033340495.1 Vibrio sp. 1249-1 | reverse complement strand
AACACGCAATACGCACCTAAGCACTTATTAAATGGCTAATTTTTTATGAAACGTAACCGGCTGGTTATTCAGCGCTAACCAGTAGAAATAGATGAAATTTTGAAAAGTATTAGCCCGTAATTCCGATGGGATTTTTAAGTGCATAAAGAGAAAACATGTCCTGATAATCTGTCTTAGATTATTCAGCTAATCTTATTTCCATCATTCTATTCGCTGTATATAAAAACAATATTTAAATTAACATAACAAACCTATCGCTTATTATTTTTTATTTAAATAATGATTCTTATTTTTAATATCACTCTATAATTAAAGTGCTCAAATTCTCATGTTGTATTAACTTGAGGTTTAATTTATGAAACTAACTCCTTATTTAACTGCTGTTGTTTCGGTCAGCTGCGCTTTTGGCGCATTCGCAGCCGATGATTCAAAAGCACTTTTAGAAGATGCACTGAGTGCAGCGCCACCGACTATTCGCGATAAAGTAACGGTGATGGACTGGAACAATAACGTTCTTCAAGAAGGTTCTAGCCAATACACTTGCTTCCCAACGCCTCCTCAATTGGAAGGCACAGCGCCAATGTGTATGGATGGTCCTTGGATGGAATGGGCAGACGCTTGGATGAACAAAAAACCTTTCCAAGCCAAAGCATTAGGTATTTCTTACATGTTAGCGGGTGATGGCGGTGCCAGTAACACCGACCCATTTGCAGAAGGGATGACGGACGATAATCAATGGATTGTGGAAGGACCACACTTGATGATTATTACCCCAGACCAAGCGTTGCTGGACTCTCTACCAACCGATCCAAGTTATGGTGGCCCATACGTGATATGGAAAGGCACGCCATACGCACACATTATGATTCCCGTTGGAGCGAGAAAATAAAAAGAAAAAATCCGATATTCAGTATTTTGAATATCGGATTTTTATTTCGTTATCGAGCCAACCAAATTCTCGCCAATATTCCTATCGGCGTTGTGATGCCTGTCGTAATAGAGGTCACTTCACCATTTCTTAAAATATAAATGGTTGGAGTCACGCTAATTTTCCATTCGCGCATAATATCGCTTGAAGGATCGTTTATGTTTTCGAAACGATATTCTTTTGCCCT
>NZ_JAWOWJ010000111.1:0-1120 GCF_033340495.1 Vibrio sp. 1249-1 | reverse complement strand
CAGTTACTATATTGTCGCGTTGTCTACAGTTCCATCTCAAACCGATCAGCGTTGATGATATTCATCAGCAACTTGACTACATTTTGGGTCAAGAGCAGGTTTCAGCAGAGCCCAAAGCGCTTGGCATGATCTCTCATGCCGCTGATGGCAGTATGCGTGATGCGCTGAGTTTGACCGACCAAGCGATTGCTTTAGGCAATGGTGCGGTGCAAACCGACATCGTTAGCCACATGCTGGGAACCATCGATACGGATCAAGCGATTCACTTGCTTGAGTCGATCAGCAGTAAACAACCTCAACAAGCCATGGATAAAATCCACCAATTGGCGGCGAATGGTGTTGAGTGGGACGGTTTATTGCAACAAATCGCGACGCAGTTACATCGCATCGCTATGTATCAAGCACTGCCTGCGTCACTAGACCGAGCCCAACCTGATTCAGAAAAAATCGAATTATTAAGTAAAGCGCTCAGTCCACAAGATGTGCAGCTTTACTATCAAATCGCGCTAAAAGGTCGTGAAGATCTGACGCTGTCTCCAAATGGCCGTGTTGGTATGGAGATGATCGTCTTGCGTATGTTGGCTTTTCGTCCATCAGCGAATAACGGTGCAAATATCGTTACCGCAGGATCTCAACCTCAGTTGAGTCAGATGCCAAATGCGAGTCTAACGAATTCAGCGCCAGCACATCAGGCTCCGGTAGCACAACAGCAGTCGCGCCCAAATCCAGTGCAAGCGCAACAATCTGTTTCGCAGCCCGTTCGTCCGTCAGTGAATCAGCCTGCGTCAATGAATGAAGAGCCACAATATCAGCCAGACTATCAGACTGGTGGTTATGATGTGTCGCCTCCTCAGTACGACATGGCTCCGCCAATGAGCGAAAACCCAGCGCCAGAGGCTCAACCTCAGCAAGAAAGCGCGCCTGCGCCATCAAGAATGGGTGCGGCAGGCTTACGTCATCAGCTACGTTCGCAGCGTAAGCAGGGCTTACAGCAAAACACAACGCAAAATGGTGGCACAAAAAAGCCTAAAGCGGCATCTGCAAAACCAGAATCGGTCATCGACCGAGTAGCGCAATTGCATGGCAATTCCGCGCAGGTGTCGCCAAACTCAACGCCAAA
>NZ_JAWOWJ010000110.1:0-1121 GCF_033340495.1 Vibrio sp. 1249-1 | reverse complement strand
ATCATAGAGGCGGTATTCCTCAGCAGCAGCAATCCAACGGTTGACCTCTTCACCTTGCGGTATGTACAGGTCTCTCTCTGGATCTTTGTCGGGCTCCTTCTTGTCTACTACCTGTTGCCAGAACTTTTTAGCCTCGGCCAAGATTTCTTGAATCATGGCTTCGTCTCGGAGTATTGGAAACTCCTGAATCTGACCTTCAAAGTAGAAGACTAACCAGCCTTGCTTGGCCCCCGTTACCAGGAGCTGGTGTTGCACCTGCGGGTAATAAAGCTGGTATGCCTTGCTGTTTGCTTTCTCAGCACAAACATCTTCCCAGACAGTCGCACTCGGGCTTTTCAGCTCGACGGGCTCCCCGTTATCTCTCAGGCCATCCAGGGAGGCCCTCATGAGCGGGTATTGAACCGATTCGACACAGGCGGGGAGCAGCATGTCATCATACTTCTCCTCGAAAGCGCGTCTTGCAGCATCTTCGTTTTCTATCCCCCGGCGAACCAGCGGATTAAGACTCAGATCGACTTCACGCGCATACCCAGTCTTCTCGGCCCACAGTCTCCATCGTGTTTTGTACGGAGACCGATTGAGCAGGATAGCGGCGTCAGTGGCTGTTACACCTTGACGCCGCCAATCAAGCCAATCTTCCTCTCGTTGCGATAGGTTGACTATTTTCATGGACCTCTCTCCAATGGTTAGGAGGGAGATCTCCCCCAGCGGGGGAGTCCCCCCCGTTGGGGTTAGTAGTAACTGCCTTCCGCGCCCTCCTCTTCTGTAACAGGGATCATGTCCTCGTCACTCAAAGGCGGCATTTCTTCGGCACCAGGTTCAGCATTTGCAGAACCACCAGCGGCGGACTCTTGCTCGTGCGCTTCCTGGTAGTCAGGTTTCGGAGGCTCCATTTGATCCATCTCCTTGTCACGAAGGAATTGAGTCGCATATTGCAGTTCCGAACCTTCATACCGTCCCTTCACATACTCATGCGCCGCAGACCATGCGTTTTCAGCAATGGCGCGATTTGCGAGTTTGGTTAGGATCGGGTCAAGCTCTTTGTGCTCAATAGCCAAAGGCTCTTGGCTGTGAACTTGAGATGGTGAAGGGAGATTGGCAATAGCCGGGTTAATGGCCGA
>NZ_JAWOWJ010000109.1:0-1125 GCF_033340495.1 Vibrio sp. 1249-1 | reverse complement strand
CATTGCGTGATGGTAGCCAAGTCGTGACCGATCAGCAAAATCGTAGTGTTGTTGAGCTGGTTCATTCGGCTCAACAAACGCAGAATCTGCGATTGAGTGATGGGGTCCAAGTCGTTAGTTGGTTCATCGGCAATCAACAATTTAGGTTTGGTTGCGATGGCCATGGCGATCATGACTTTTTGACATTCACCATCTGTTAGCTCGTACGGGTAGCTGCCCATCAAGCGTTTGTGATCTTTGATACCAACTTTGTGCAGTAGCGCAATGGCCTGTTTTTTACGCCATTTGAATCGCTCCCACCACTTGCCTTCAAAGGCGCGAGAGGGGATAGACTCAATTAATTGACGTCCTACTTCTTCGGAAGGGTCCAAACAGGTTGAGGGTTCTTGGAAGATCATCGCGATATCGCGGGCAATGACGCGTCGACGCTCTTTCGGCGTAAGCTGTAAAAGGTCGATGTTACCCAAGCGCATTCGGTCCGCGGTGATTCGCCAGTTGTCCTTACAAACCCCCACGATCGCTTTCGCAACTAAGCTTCTAGCTGAGACCGACTCGCCCACCAAGCCTCGGATTTCACCTTCGTTGAGCGTTAGGCTCATTCGGTCGACGGCTTTCACCATCCCTTGTGGTGTTTCGATCTCGATAGTCAGATGTCGAATATCTAATAACGGCATTATTCGATCCCCGCATTCAGCGCTTGGCGTACACCTTCACCTACTAAGTTTAAGATAATTACGGTGAACATGATGGTCAGACCCGGAAGCGTCACGGTCCATGGTGCGATGTAAATTAGCTCGACTGAATCGCCCAAAATGGCACCCCATTCGGTACTCGGTGCTTGAGCACCCAAGCCAAGAAATCCAAGAGCTGTAATATCCAAAATGGCCGCCGACAGAGCGAGAGTAATCTCTGCTGCGATGACGGTTAAAATGTTTGGAAGAATCGAGCTCCACAGCAAGTAGAAGTCATTTGCGCCATCTAGGCGGGCTGCCATGATGTAATCTTTTTCTACCTCAGTATGCACGGCAATATACACCGAGCGAATAAAGCGTGGGATCAGGGCCAAACAAATCGCCAGCAAGATATTAAATTCACCAAAGCCAAGGAATGCCACAAAAATGATCG
>NZ_JAWOWJ010000108.1:0-1126 GCF_033340495.1 Vibrio sp. 1249-1 | reverse complement strand
TAAGTTTTTTAAACCAAAATTGAGTGGCACATTTTTTTGCCAAGATTGGCAACGAAACTGCCAGTAATGGCAGAGGAAGTGTCAGGGTTGGCAGTGAATGTGCCAAGTGTGGCAGAAGAAATTTAGTAGAAAAACGATGTTCTATCTTTTGTTAAGTGATTTTAAATAATCTATCCTTATATTAGAATTATAACTTTATAATAATTATAACAGTTATAATAGTTATAACATGAAAAATTAATAAAATAAAATTTATTTTTTATGTGTTAATTTTATTGCCAAGGAAAATTAATAGTAACTTTGTTTTTATTATAGATTAATTAAATTTAGAGTAATGTTTGTTGCTCACGGATATTCATTTATTTTCTAGGTTTTCTTAAGGCAAAGTTACTTTGTCAAAATTATCGACTTAAGTAGTCAACTTTAGCGAGATGTAAACATCCCAGGATAGTATCAACAAACATCCGTTTTCTGACACCAGAAGGGAGTGAGCTGTTTGCAGTCTCATAAAATAGGGTTTGGATTTTTATGATACCCAACTGATTGATGATACTAGTTGTGATACCAAAAAGGAGAGTATTGTGGAGAGTATGGGACGGACATTCGCTTATTGTCGTGTATCGACTAGCGAGCAAACTGTGTCAAATCAGATCTTAGCTATCAGAAATGCTGGCTACGATGTTCAAGAACACCGAATTGTACATGAAACAGTTTCTGGTAGTGTGCCTGCAACTGAACGACGTGAGTTCAAAATGTTGATTGAGCATAAACTTGAACCAGGGGACAAACTGGTGGTACTCAAGCTTGATCGACTTGGAAGAGATAACATCGATGTTCAGCATACGATCAGTATGCTGTTAGAAAAAGGTGTTACGCCAATATCTCTTGATCTGCCTACCGCTGATCTAAGCTCAGCAGAGGGACGATTGATGCTACAAATGTTCTCAGCATTTGCTGAGTTTGAGCGAAACCGTATTCGGGAACGGACGTTGGAAGGGCAAGCTAGGGCTAAATCTGAGGGTAAGCGGATTGGCCGACCAGAAGCTATCAGTACAACTCAAAAAGTTCAAGAATGTAGGGTAAGAGGACTGAGTCAATCCAAAACAGCAAATGCTCTTGGTATCTC
>NZ_JAWOWJ010000107.1:0-1127 GCF_033340495.1 Vibrio sp. 1249-1 | reverse complement strand
CAAGCGGTTTACGAAGAAGCTAAAGCTCAAATTGATCACTTCTTGTCACTTGGACTAACGCTCAGCCACCTCGATAGTCATCACCATGCTCATACGCACCCCCAGATTCTTCCTATTGTTCAGAAACTCGCGAAAGAGCACCGCGTGCCACTTCGCGGGAGTGGTATCTGTCACCAACCAATGACGACAAGCTATTTCTTTACCGATGAGTTTTACGATCAAAAGGTAAGTTTGGACGGATTAATGCAACACCTTCTGAGCTTAAAAGAGAATTACGATGTGGTAGAGGTGATGTGTCATCCTGCTTATGCCGACCAGCCCCTTATTATGAAAAGTGGCTATGCACTGCAAAGAGAGTTAGAGCTACAAGTGCTCACATCTCCCATTCTAAAAGAGCAATTGGCGCAGCATGGTATAGCCGTCACGGATTACTCCGCACTCGTTTCTACCAGCCAAGTTGTAGGTGTATGATTAAGGCTGCCAGATTCGACCCCTATAGTCACCTTACGAATTGCTGGCAGCCATTTTTCGAATAAAAACATTCATTATTTATTAGCAGTTGGATTCATTAGCATTATGGCAAGGATTAAAGATGTCGCCGAACTCGCCGGTGTAAATCGTTCTACCGTTTCTCGCATCATTAATGGGGAAGGAAAGTTTCGTGAAGAAACTAGAAAAAAAGTAGAACAAGCCATGGCGCAATTGAATTACCGTCCAAGTGCGATCGCCCGTTCTCTTGCAACATCGTCAAGTAATATGGTCGGTTTGTTGGTGACTTATTACACCGGTGGATTTTTCGGTGAAATGATGGAGCAAGTGCAAACGGAATTGGACATTCATAAGAAGTTTCTCATCACTGCGCAAGGTCATCATTCTGCTGAAGGAGAGAAAGAAGCGATTCAGCGTTTCAACGATCTTCGTTGCGATGGCTATGTTCTGCATAGTCGCTATTTATCCGATGATGATCTACGTGAGTTAGCAAGACTTCCTACGCCTTTTGTGCTTCTCGATCGTTATGTTGAAGGGATTGAAGAGCGCTGCATTACGTTTAATCACCACCATGCAAGTCGTATCGCTGTTGAGCACTTAATCGCTGGTGGTCATAAAAACATGGCCTGTATTACCGG
>NZ_JAWOWJ010000106.1:0-1129 GCF_033340495.1 Vibrio sp. 1249-1 | reverse complement strand
TGTCTCTGTTCTATGGATCGTGTTTGGTGCCATCTTCTTGCTCAACACTTTAAAACACACTGGAGCGATCACCACTATCCGTAACGGATTTACCGATATCTCTGCCGATCGTCGAGTTCAAGCCATCATTATTGCTTGGTGTTTTGGCTCATTCATCGAAGGTGCATCGGGCTTTGGTACACCAGCAGCGATCGCCGCGCCACTATTGGTTGCAATCGGTTTCCCTGCCCTAGCGGCGGTACTAATGGGCATGATGATTCAATCAACGCCAGTATCGTTTGGTGCAGTGGGTACGCCGATTATCGTGGGTGTAAACAAAGGTTTGGATACGCACAACATCAGTGAAGCGTTGGCAGCTCAAGGCTCAACATGGGAAGCATACCTACAGCACATCACGGCTAACGTTGCCGTAATTCATGCCGTGGTTGGTACGATGATTCCTGTATTGATGGCGATGATGTTAACACGTTTCTTCGGCAAGAACAGAAGCTGGAGCGAAGGTCTGGATATTCTACCGTTTGCGCTATTCGCAGGTGTGTCATTTACCGTTCCTTACGCATTAACTGGCGTGTTCTTGGGCGCTGAATTCCCATCGCTGATTGGTGGTTTGGTTGGTCTTTCTATCGTCGTAACTGCTGCGAAAAAAGGTTTCCTAGTTCCTAAAACAAAATGGGATTTTGAAAGCGAAGACAAATGGCCAGCAGAGTGGTTAGGTTCTTTGAAAGTGGATCTGCACGACAATCCTGGTAAGCCAATGAGCTTGGTAAAAGCGTGGATTCCTTATGTAATGCTGGCCGTTATTTTGGTAGCAAGCCGCGTAAGCTCGGAGTTTAAAGGTCTACTGCAAAGCGTCAGCGTGTCGTTTAGCAACATTCTAGGCGAAACAGGCGTTAGCGCTGCGATTCAGCCGCTTTACCTTCCTGGTGGTGTACTGGTGTTCGTTGCTCTGCTTGCTGCTGTATTGCAAAGCGGTAGCGCAAAACCTTTGCGTGAAGCATTCGGCGAGTCAAGCAAAACGCTAATCGGTGCAGGCTTCGTATTGGTGTTCACTATCCCGATGGTACGTATCTTCATCAACTCAGGTGTGAACGGTGCTGACCTAGCAAGTATGCCTGTAACAACCGCGAAC
>NZ_JAWOWJ010000105.1:0-1129 GCF_033340495.1 Vibrio sp. 1249-1 | reverse complement strand
TGTCTAAAGAAAAATTTGAACGTACGAAACCGCACGTTAACGTTGGTACTATCGGCCACGTTGACCACGGTAAAACAACTCTAACTGCAGCTATCTGTACTACTCTTGCTAAAGTTTACGGCGGTGTAGCTAAAGACTTCGCATCTATCGATAACGCTCCAGAAGAGCGTGAGCGCGGTATCACAATCGCAACTTCTCACGTTGAGTACGACACTCCATCACGCCACTACGCACACGTTGACTGTCCAGGACACGCTGACTATGTTAAAAACATGATCACTGGTGCTGCACAGATGGACGGTGGTATCCTAGTTGTTGCTGCGACAGATGGCCCAATGCCACAAACTCGTGAGCACATCCTACTAGGCCGTCAGGTTGGTATCCCATACATCATCGTATTCATGAACAAATGTGACATGGTTGACGATGAAGAGCTACTAGAACTAGTAGAAATGGAAGTTCGTGAGCTTCTATCTGAATACGATTTCCCAGGTGATGACCTACCAGTTATCCAAGGTTCTGCACTAGGCGCACTAAACGGCGAAGAGCAGTGGGAAGCGAAAATCGTTGAACTAGCAGAAGCTCTAGATACTTACATCCCTGAGCCAGAGCGTGCGGTAGATCAGCCATTCCTAATGCCTATCGAAGACGTATTCTCAATCCAAGGTCGTGGTACAGTAGTAACTGGCCGTATCGAGCGTGGTATCCTAACTGTAGGTGACGAAGTTGCTATCGTAGGTATCAAAGACACTACTACAACTACATGTACTGGTGTTGAGATGTTCCGTAAGCTTCTAGACGAAGGCCGTGCAGGTGAGAACGTTGGTGCACTTCTACGTGGTACTAAGCGTGACGAAGTTGAGCGTGGTCAAGTACTAGCTAAGCCTGGTTCAATCACTCCACACACTAAGTTCGAATCAGAAGTATACGTACTGTCTAAAGATGAAGGTGGTCGTCACACTCCATTCTTCAAAGGCTACCGTCCACAGTTCTACTTCCGTACAACTGACGTAACTGGTGACATCCAGCTACCAGACGGCGTAGAAATGGTAATGCCAGGCGACAACGTACAGATGACTGTAGAGCTAATCGCACCAATCGCAATGGACGAAGGTCTACGTTTCGCGAT
>NZ_JAWOWJ010000104.1:0-1132 GCF_033340495.1 Vibrio sp. 1249-1 | reverse complement strand
TATTCACGAAATATTCAATCGTATTGGCTTGGCCTTTCTGTTCCATGATGGCTTGACCAATGTGGATGATTTCCGCTGCACGTTCACCAAAGCAGTGAATGCCGAGAATTTCCTTGGTTTCACGAGGGAACAAAATTTTTAAACTGCCGACATCTTTGCCTGCAATTTGCGCACGGGCCAGATGTTTGAATGAAGAGCGGCCAACTTCATAAGGCACTTTCGCTGCCGTCAGTTCTTGTTCTGTTTTACCAACAGAGCTGATTTCTGGAATGGTGTAGATGCCTGTTGGAATGTCTTCAATCAGATAGTTTTCAGCCTGACCTTTGGTGATCGCTTGTGCGACAAAGCGTCCTTGGTCGTAGGCTGCGCTCGCAAGGCTAGGGTAACCAATCACATCACCCACTGCGTAAATGTGCTCAACCGCCGTTTGGTAGTTGCGGTTCACTTTAAGCTGGCCGCGAGAATCCGATTCTAGACCGACGACATCCAAACTGAGTTTGTCGGTGTTACCGGTTCTGCCGTTCGCATACAGCAAACAATCGGCGCGCATTTTCTTGCCTGACTGCAGGTGAATAATGACGCCATCTTCTGTGCCTTCGATTTTCTCGTACGTTTCGTCGTTACGAATGACACCGCCGCTGTTCCAGAAGTGGTAAGA
Source organism: Vibrio sp. 1249-1 (assembly GCF_033340495.1). Taxonomy (NCBI): domain Bacteria; kingdom Pseudomonadati; phylum Pseudomonadota; class Gammaproteobacteria; order Vibrionales; family Vibrionaceae; genus Vibrio; species Vibrio sp. 1249-1. Next base: position 474 of record NZ_JAWOWJ010000104.1, on the reverse strand, counting down.
CAGTGCATCAGACACTTCGTTATCCAAGAACTCCAACAAACGATCTCGGGTATTGATCAGGTCGGTTTTCACACCAAGTCCGCGGAAGATAGAGGCGTACTCACAACCGATAACGCCTGCACCATAAATGATGATATGACGAGGGTCGTGTTTCAGGCTCAGGATAGAGTCACTGTCGTAGATTCGTTCATGCAAGAAGTCGACATCGCTTGGTCGGTAAGGACGAGAGCCCGTCGCGATGACAAATTTATCGGCCGAGTAGGTTTCTTCCGTACCGTCATTTTGCATTACCGCGATAGAGTGCGTATCGATAAAACGTGCAGTACCGAACAGCAGCGTGCAGTCATTGCGGTCGTAAAACCCCTGACGAAGGCGAGTCTGTTTATCGATGACCGTTTTTGCATGGCCTAAAATGTCAGAAAATGTTGCATGAAGGCTGGTGTTGTTTCTGCAAAATAGCGGGTTGCTATTGAA
>NZ_JAWOWJ010000103.1:0-1132 GCF_033340495.1 Vibrio sp. 1249-1 | reverse complement strand
GTTTCTTGCCCGCTGATTGCTTCGCTGCAAGGGGAGAAAGAGCCGCGTGGTGCCGACGCGGTGTAGCCGAGGGTAGTTACGCCTTAGCGTGCTTTATTTAATGAGATGGTCACTCCCTCCTTCCCGGTACTATGCTGAGGACAGGCTTTCATTCGGAGAACCATCATGGAAAACATTGCGCTTATTGGTATCGATCTGGGTAAGAACTCTTTCCATATTCATTGTCAGGATCATCGTGGGAAGGCCGTTTACCGTAAAAAATTCACCCGACCAAAGCTAATCGAATTTCTGGCGACATGCCCGGCAACAACCATCGCGATGGAAGCCTGTGGCGGTTCTCACTTTATGGCACGCAAGCTGGCAGAGTTAGGGCATTTTCCAAAGCTGATATCACCGCAATTTGTCCGCCCATTCGTTAAAAGCAACAAAAATGACTTCGTTGATGCTGAAGCTATCTGTGAAGCAGCATCACGTCCATCTATGCGTTTCGTGCAGCCCAGAACCGAATCTCAGCAGGCAATGCGAGCTCTGCATCGTGTCCGTGAATCCCTGGTTCAGGATAAGGTGAAAACAACTAATCAGATGCATGCTTTTCTGCTGGAATTTGGCATTAGCGTTCCCCGAGGAGCTGCCGTTATTAGCCGACTGAGTACCATTCTTGAGGATAATAGTTTGCCTCTTTACCTCAGCCAGTTATTGCTGAAATTACAACAGCATTATCACTATCTTGTTGAGCAGATTAAAGATCTGGAATCTCAGTTGAAACGAAAGTTGGACGAAGATGAGGTTGGACAGCGCTTGCTGAGTATTCCCTGCGTTGGAACGCTGACTGCCAGTACTATTTCAACTGAGATTGGCGACGGGAAGCAGTACGCCAGCAGCCGTGACTTTGCGGCGGCAACAGGGCTTGTACCTCGGCAGTACAGCACGGGAGGTAGGACGACATTGCTGGGAATTAGTAAGCGAGGTAATAAAAAGATCCGAACTTTGTTGGTTCAATGTGCCAGGGTATTCATACAAAAACTGGAACACCAGTCTGGCAAGTTGGCCGACTGGGTCAGGGAGTTGTTGTGTCGGAAAAGCAACTTTGTCGTCACCTGTGCTCTGGCAAACAAGCTGGCCAGAATAGCCT
>NZ_JAWOWJ010000102.1:0-1135 GCF_033340495.1 Vibrio sp. 1249-1 | reverse complement strand
GCGTTACACGATTTACCCGAAAACGCACTACGTGACGCCCCGCAACCGTATTCTCGAAGCGATAGAAAGCATCAAAGTTGAGCTCGAAGTACGCAAGAAACAATTACTAGAGAATAACAAGCTAATAGAAGAGCAGCGCATTAGCCAGCGTACACAGTTTGATATCGAGATGATGAATGAGCTCGGTTTCTGCTCTGGTATCGAAAACTACTCACGTTATCTCAGTGGTCGTTCTGAGGGTGAGCCGCCTCCAACCTTGTTCGATTACTTGCCTCATGATGGTTTGCTTATCATCGATGAGTCCCACGTGACTGTACCGCAGATTGGTGCGATGTATAAAGCTGACCGTTCACGTAAAGAAACTCTGGTTGAGTTTGGTTTCCGCTTACCATCGGCGTTGGACAACCGTCCTCTAAAATTTGAAGAATTTGAGTCTCTTGCTCCGCAAACTATTTTCGTCTCGGCGACGCCGGGTAATTATGAGCTAGAGAAATCGGCAGGTGAAATTGCGGATCAAGTCGTGCGTCCTACTGGCTTGCTGGATCCAATACTCGAAGTTCGACCAGTCGCGACTCAGGTCGATGATCTGTTGTCTGAAATTCGTATTCGTGCCGCCAAAGAGGAACGTGTTCTTGTTACGACTCTGACCAAACGAATGGCGGAAGATTTAACGGAATATCTGCATGAGCATGATGTTCGTGTTCGTTATCTTCACTCCGACATCGACACGGTAGAGCGCGTCGAGATCATTCGAGATTTGCGCTTAGGCGAGTTCGATGTCTTAGTGGGTATCAACTTGCTTCGAGAAGGTTTGGATATGCCGGAAGTCTCGCTGGTGGCAATTTTGGATGCCGACAAAGAAGGTTTCTTGCGTTCAGAACGTTCACTCATTCAGACGATAGGTCGTGCTGCACGAAACATTGAGGGTAAAGCGATTCTCTATGCGGATAGCATTACAAAATCGATGAAAAAAGCGATGGATGAAACCAATCGTCGTCGTGAGAAGCAGCAAGCGTACAACGAGAAAATGGGCATTACGCCGCAAGCGTTAAAACGTAATATCAAGGATATTATGGAATTGGGCGACATTACTAAGTCCAAACGTCAACGCAATACTAAGCAAGTGCCACTGTCT
>NZ_JAWOWJ010000101.1:0-1137 GCF_033340495.1 Vibrio sp. 1249-1 | reverse complement strand
GTGGCATGTGGTGAGTTAATGTCGACGCACATTTTGGCGCAGCTCATGCGAGAGCGTGGTATCAATGCAGTACGATTTGATATTCGTGAAGTGCTAAGAACCGACGACAACTTTGGTCGCGCAGAGCCGAATGTCGAAGCTATTACTCAACTAGCGCAAGAGAAGCTTATCCCTTTATGTCTTGATTCTGTCGTCATCACACAGGGCTTCATTGGCTCTGACGAAGAAGGCAATACAACAACGTTAGGCCGTGGTGGTAGCGACTACAGTGCAGCCTTGATTGCTGAAGGTGTGAAAGCATCTGGACTTGAAATTTGGACAGATGTTCCTGGTATTTACACGACCGATCCTCGCATCGCACCAAAAGCGTCACCAATCCCCGAGATCAGTTTTAGTGAAGCCTCTGAAATGGCTAACTTTGGTGCGAAAATATTACACCCATCAACACTGGTCCCTGCTCTGCGCCATGATATCCCGGTTTTTGTTGGCTCATCCAAAGAACCAGAAAAAGGCGGCACGTGGATTCGTCATCAAGTCGAAAGCTCACCGCTGTTCCGTGCTCTCGCTCTGCGTTGTAATCAAACGATGGTCACTCTGCGTAGTGCGAACATGTTCCATGCGTACGGCTTCTTAGCAAAAGTATTTGAGATTTTAGCCAAGCACAAAATTTCGGTAGACCTTATCACCACATCAGAAATCAGTGTGTCACTCACACTGGATCAAACTGATACCTCAGGAGGCGCACCACAACTTCCTCAAGCAGCACGTGAAGAGTTGGAAGAGTTGTGTAAGGTCGAAGTAGAACATGACCTTTGTTTGGTAGCCTTGATTGGTAACAAGATGAGTGAACGTAAAGGCTATGCGAAGCAAGTGTTTGGTACGCTAGAAGATTTGAACTTACGCATGATCTGTTATGGAGCAAGTCCTCATAACCTATGCTTCCTTGTGAATGAGTCGGTGGCGAAGCAAGCCATTCAGAAGCTGCATACAGAGCTCCTCGAACCATAACATTCGTTTGTTCCTCAAGTGCCCACTACCGTGGTTCAAAAAGCATAACGTGGTTTTTGAGGGAACAACGACAAATTAAAGGGCTGCACATTGGCAGCCCTTTTTATTGCTTGTTCACTTGATTTAGCC
>NZ_JAWOWJ010000100.1:0-1138 GCF_033340495.1 Vibrio sp. 1249-1 | reverse complement strand
TGCTCAAGAGCCAGACATCGATGTGCGCATCAAAGCCGTGGATATGGATGAAGGTTCACTGACTGATGATGTAGATGTAGCGATCTACTACGGCCGTGGGAACTGGCCGGGTTTGCGAGCGGATAAACTGTACCAAGAGTTTCTGATCCCACTTTGTTCACCTTCGTTACTTTTAGGTAACAAACCATTAGAATCTCTAAGTGACCTCAAATTACACACTTTGTTACATGATACTTCGCGTAAAGATTGGAAGCAGTTCGCTCGTCATTACAACATCGAAGGCATTAACGTGAATCACGGTCCGATTTTCAGCCACTCGACTATGGTGCTGCAGGCTGCTGCACACGGACAAGGCGTAGCATTGGGTAACAACGTGTTAGCAAAACCAGAAATGGAAGCGGGACGACTGATTGCGCCGTTTGATGAGGTGCTTATCTCCAAAAATGCCTTCTATGTGGTGTGCCATGAGCAGCAGGCAGACATGGGACGCATCGCGACATTTAGAGATTGGATGCTGGCAACGGCGAGAAAAGAACAAGAGGAAGTATTGGATGAGCCAGTGGATAGTTGAGGGGCCTGAAGACGGGCCGCTGTTTGTTTTTGCTCACGGTGCAGGGGCGGGGATGGAGCATGACTTCATGACTGCTGTCGCCAAAGGATTAGTTGAGCAAGGAATTCGCGTGGTGCGATTTAACTTCCCGTATATGATTAAGCGAGCGGAAGATGGGAAAAAGCGCCCACCAGATCGTGCGCCAAAACTGCTGGAAGCCTATGAAGAAGTGATTGCTCACTTTACCTCTCAACCTATTGTCATTGGTGGTAAGTCAATGGGTGGCCGCATGTCGAGTTTACTGGCTGAAAATGAGCTGGTGGCGGGCATTGCCTGTTTAGGGTTTCCATTTCACCCACCGGGAAAGCCAGAAAAGTTCAAAGGCGATCACTTAGCGAATATCGAGAAACCTACGCTGATTCTACAAGGGGAGCGAGACACCTTTGGTAAGCGTGAGGAGTTCGATGACTTTGTCCTTTCATCGCAAGTTAAGGTGAGTTTTTTACCCGATGGTGACCACAGCTTTAAACCGCGCAAGAGCTCAGGCCATACCGAGGCGGGTAACATCGATCTCGCGGTAGAGCAGTT
>NZ_JAWOWJ010000099.1:0-1150 GCF_033340495.1 Vibrio sp. 1249-1 | reverse complement strand
TCCGATTTCCCATCTGGTATTTATAACGATGTCGGCAATTTACTGGCCGAATTAGGACAGTTTGAGCAATCGGAGCAATACCTCATCCAATCCTTGCTTGCGCGTCAACTTGAGGAGGCCCCACTCAAAGTGGCGCAAGTCGAACACAGCCTAGCTCGGATGTATAACAAATCGAAAGATTTCGATAAGGCCATTAACCACTACCAGAACTCATTGAAAATCTTGGAAGAGCTCCACTATCCGTATGGACAAGGCTTGGCGTATTTGGGTCTTGCTTCCGCTATTGCTGAAATTGGCAACCTTGAACAAGCCGTCAAATACATTAACAAAGCACTCGGTTTGGGCGAGCGATACGAAAACAACCATTTACAAACCGAGGGGCATTTAGCCGCTGGTTTTGCTTATCTGAAAAATGGCGCGCCAGAAAAGGCGATCGAGCACGGAAAAGAAGCGTTCACACTAGCAATGGAAAACTCAAGGCCATTGCTACAAGCGAGAGCGCAACTGTTGCTGTCCAATGCTTACCAAGAACTTGGGGCTTACAAAGCGGCGCTAAGTCACTATGAAGCGTATTCAACATTGGAACTAGATAACCGAGACACCAGCAACATCAAGGCAATGGAAGCTCTCGACCTCACCAAAAATGAGTACGAATACGAACTGCAACTGATCAAACTTGCGAACGAGCGGAATTTAAAGCAGAGCGAGTTTGAAAAGCTTACAGATCAAAAACGCGCGTACAATTTTGTGGTTGCCTGCTTAGTGCTTCTTTTGGTGTTGGCAATAATGGCTCAGCGACAAACTCGAAATAAAGCACGGATAGACAGTTTAACGTGTGCCTTAAACAGAACCGCGATCATTGAAACCATCAAAAGCCAAACCTCGAAAACTCATCAAGAGATGCGATATGTTCTGGCTTTAATTGACTTAGATAACTTTAAAGCCATCAATGATACCTACGGCCACCCTACAGGCGATTTGGTTTTGAAACACGTTTGTCAAAGCATCCGCGTAAAACTCAATAAAGGTGAATACATCGGGCGTCTAGGTGGAGAGGAATTTGTTCTTTTACTCAAAAACGTTGATGAAATTGATGTACCGTTCCGAGTTCAAAGCTTGCATAAAACCATTTCGGAAAAACAAATCAAAA
>NZ_JAWOWJ010000098.1:0-1154 GCF_033340495.1 Vibrio sp. 1249-1 | reverse complement strand
CGTATGAAGGATTGAAGAAAGAGCAGTTTTATAAGTCCGTCGAAATTGTCTTGCTTGCGATTCAGGAACACATGGTGAGTTACGCCGATCTCGCTCTGGAAATGGCACAAAACGAAACGCGACCAGAGAGGAAAGCGGAACTGGAGACAATCGCAGAAAACTGTCGTCATGTGGCTTTCCATGCGCCAACCAACTTCTGGCAAGCTCTGCAACTGAGCTATTTTGTGCAGTTGATGTTGCAAATTGAATCGAATGGCCACTCTGTTTCATTCGGTCGGATGGACCAGTTCCTAAACGACTACTACGTGCGTGATCTTGAAAGTGGCGCGATGAACAAAGCGTTCGCCCTTGAGTTATTGCAAAGCTGTTGGTTGAAATTGCTTGAAGTAAACAAGATTCGCTCTGGCGCGCACTCAAAAGCATCGGCAGGTTCTCCGCTGTATCAAAATGTCTGTATCGGTGGCCAAAAGCTGAATGAGAATGGAGAACCTGAAGATGCCGTAAACCCGCTATCTTGGGCGATTTTAGAGTCCTGTGGTCAGCTACGTTCCACGCAACCGAACTTGAGTGTTCGTTATCATGAAGGTCTGAATCAAGAGTTCTTGATGGGCTGTATTGAAGTGATCAAATGCGGATTCGGTATGCCTGCATTCAACAACGATGAAATTGTCATTCCAGAGTTCATCAAGCTTGGCGTTGAGAAAGAAGACGCTTACAACTACGCGTCTATTGGCTGTATTGAAACCGCTGTTCCAGGCAAATGGGGTTACCGTTGCACGGGTATGAGTTTCATTAACTTTGCGCGTATTTTGCTGGCGGCGCTTAACGAAGGTGTGGATGCAACCACGGGCAAAGCCTTCTTGCCGCATGATAAGTCGTTGGCAAAAGGCAACTTCGAGAGTTTTGATCAAGTCACCGCTTCTTGGGCGGAGCAAATTCGCTACTACACACGTAAATCGATTGAGATCGATACTGTAGTCGACAGCGTGCTTGAGCAGCAAGCGCAAGATATTTTCTGCTCATCGCTGGTGGATGACTGTTTGGCGCGTGGTAAAACAGTAAAAGAAGGCGGAGCGAAATACGATTGGGTATCTGGCCTGCAAGTGGGTATCGCCAATTTGGGTAACAGTTTGGCGGCGATCAAACATTTGGTG
>NZ_JAWOWJ010000097.1:0-1164 GCF_033340495.1 Vibrio sp. 1249-1 | reverse complement strand
AAGCTAAACAAATACAACTCTCCACGCGTGGTTGAAGACGTGACGCGTCTTTCAAACAAAATGCGTTTGTTAAGACGTCTGATTGAACACCCTATTGTTTTGCGTGAGCAAACTATCTCCATGGGTAACAACATCAAGCGAGCGATTAAAGGGATTGCGACGGGCTTGGTTATGGTCGTAGTGACATCGACCGTTATTCTAGCCCGAGACTACCTTGGCGAGATCTCTGCATCTTTCATTATAGCGATGTCTTTTATCTATGCTTTACGCGAAATTTTTAAAGATGATCTGCGTGATGCAATGTGGCGTTGGATTCGTAAAGGCAAACCTAAGTGGCGTAAAAAGTACATCGACCCGACGACGAAGAAAGTCGTCGGTAAAAAATTAGAATGGCTTGATTATAAAACGCTATCGAGCTTGCCAGACAAGATTCAACAGATTCGTAAAAAACGCGTCGTTCAAAGAGAAGAACAAATTCTTCACTACCATGAAAAAACAGAAATGGCGACGTCGCTCTTTTTAAGTGGTTACGAACAGACTCGAGAAACGTTGAACATCAGTTTGCGCCCGATCATCCGCCTAATGGATAAGAGCTCAAACCGCGTTTATCGTCTAAATGAAGGGCAAGTGACCAAAGAGTCTGTAGAGAAACGTCATTTACTCAATGTGATCGTCAAAGAAGACAACCACACTGATGCGCCCGTTTACTACCGTTGGAAAGTCGTGCTAAACCGCTCGAAAATAGTCTCTATCGAGAAAATCGAGCTCAATTAAAAAACGGATTCAAACTATTAAGCAGCCTTCTTTGTATGTTGAGCTGCTTTTTTTATGGATAGAGTAAGCGCAAACTCTGCCATCGGCTCCTGCCCATGTAGGCTCGGACACAACGCGATAATCTTCACATCACGATTAACACGCTCTCCAGTGGCAATGGTATGGTCTAGCATCTCATCAATGACATGGCCGTCATTACAAACGAAATGAACATCCGCTTCTGGACGTTTTAAAAACTCCGCTTTCACTCCTTTAAATGCTAAAGAAATCGCCTCGCCTTTTTCCTGAGCTTTGCTCATCGCAAGAAAACCACCAGCCACATCAGCACCAACGGCTAATGCACCAAAATACATACTGTTTAGGTGATTCTTTGTTCGTCGTCGAAGGGGA
>NZ_JAWOWJ010000096.1:0-1167 GCF_033340495.1 Vibrio sp. 1249-1 | reverse complement strand
TCTCAGTGTCTCAATTCTCAGAGCTTGCAAGGTTATCTAGTAACCTTAATCAAATCACTCATCATTTAAATAAGCACAATATGAGTGAATATCTCAATTGTGATATAAATGAATTAAGAGAAACTTTAAATAAAATAAGAAGCACTTTAATAAATATAAATACAAATAAAGGTGACAAAGATGAAAGCGAAAGTTAATAGAGGTAACGGCTTTCGAGGGCTGGCTAATTACATCCTTGATTCAGTGAAAGGGGCTGAGTTACTAGGGGGTAATATGTCGGGTAAAAACTCAAGAGAGCTTGCAAAAGAGTTTGCCGTCTGCCGTAAATTAAGACCTAACATTAATCGTCCAGCGTGGCATGTTTCTCTTGCTTTGCCAGCAGGGGAAAACATTGATGATTCAATGTGGTGCAATGTTGCTCAACGATTTTTAGAAGAAATGGGTGTGGATATTAACATGCACCAATACTTTCTTGGTAAACACTCAGACACAAACAACGAGCATATCCATATTGGGTTAAACCGCATCGGTTTTAATGGTGAGTTGTACCACGGAAGAAATGACGTAATGCTTGCAATTCAAGCAACTCACAAACTAGAAAAGGAGTTTGGTTTACAGTTAACTCCAACTTTTGAAGAGCGTAAACAAGAAAAATCTCTCACATCAAATGAGATCCAAATGGCAGCGAGGACAGGGGAAGTGCCAGCAAGAGCAGCATTGCAAAACATTTTAAATGAAGCACTTACAGATAAGCTGGACGTTTTTGCATTTATAGAACGATGCGAAGCGGCAGGAGCAACAGTTATCCCGAACGTTGCCAGCACTGGACGATTAAACGGTTTCGCCTTTGAGTATCAAGGCATTAAATTTAAAGGCTCCGATCTTGGGGCGAAGTACACCTATAAGAACTTAAAAGAAGTGGTGATTTATGAGCAAGACAGACAAAGTGCGGAGCTTATCGCAGCAGCACAAACAATCAAGCAAAGGCTCAATGCAGTCAGTGAAAGAGACGCAGCAACAGAGCAACAGGAATCTAGACCAGATCCAGCAGGTAACGGAAAAGCTGAACATGCTACCCAGTCACCTGATCAGCGTAACGAACAGTCTGAACGCCTTGGAGAAGTCGATAAGATCGGAACATCAGAAGAACAAGGGCGAGCTATCGAA
>NZ_JAWOWJ010000095.1:0-1172 GCF_033340495.1 Vibrio sp. 1249-1 | reverse complement strand
CTCGCTAAACCGAACACCTTAAGGTGACTTGGGCATATTGAAAGCTGACAAATGGTGAATCTGCATTTAACATAGCTGAAAAATATCTTCAAAAGGCATTGTAATCATGGAATGGCAAACTCGCTTTTCACCGCTCAACCTATCGACTCAAGATGCTCTACCAGAACTGTCTATTTCACGACTCGATCATCTAGGCATGATCACCATGGTAGGCGATGACAAAAAATCGTACCTGCATGGTCAAGTTACCTGTGATGTGGTTTCTCTAGAAAAAGACCAATCAACACTCGGTGCGCACTGCGACGCGAAAGGTAAAGTGTGGAGTGTATTCCGCTTGTTCCATCATGGTGATGGCTACGGCATGATCCAGCCGAAATCTGCGATTGAAATCGAACTGAAAGAAATAAAAAAATACGCCGTATTTTCCAAAGTCACGATTGAAGAATCTAACGATGTGATTCTTGGCGTTGCAGGTATCAACGCCGATGCGTTTGTGTCTGCTTTAAATGAAGATGCCGGTGATGTACGCATCATCAATGGTGGCACTGCGGTAAAAGTAGAGGCGAACCGTTGGTTACTTGTTGTGACAGAAGAAGCGGCGCAAGCACTGATCGAAAACAGCGATGCTACGCTGACAACACGCGAGCTTTGGACTCGGTTCGACATTGAATCTGCACTGCCATTCGTTTCTGCCACAGCGCAAAACGAGCACATTCCACAAGCCTTGAACATTCAAGCCCTAGGTGGCATTAGCTTCACTAAAGGCTGTTACACAGGCCAAGAAACCGTAGCTCGAGCGAAATACCGCGGCACAAACAAGCGCGCTATGTACATCGTGAAAGGCGCAACGTCGACCGCGTTAAACGATGATGCGATTGAACTAGAACGCAGCGTAGGCGACAACTGGCGCTCAGTCGGCACGTTACTGACTCACTATCAATTCAGTGATAACCAAGCTATGGGTTTGATCGTGTTACCAAATAATCTGGATGACGACACTCGCCTTCGTTTGACGTCTCAGCCTGATTGTGAATGGACCATCGCAGAATTGCCTTACAGCCTTGATGATGAATAATGCCATTCATACTCCTTTGATGCAGTTTCTTGCCGACCAAAACATCACGTTTCGTCTGCTTCCGCATCAAAGACCAGCTACAACAATTGAGGATGCC
>NZ_JAWOWJ010000094.1:0-1178 GCF_033340495.1 Vibrio sp. 1249-1 | reverse complement strand
GTCGATCCAGTTCCACCAGATTGCGCTGAAAAATATTGATTACGCGGGTCCGCGCTTTTCCGTAACTGGATTGAGTATCCAAATCCAAGATCCTACTTGGCTAAACGCTCAACAATTATGGCCTTACGGCGCTATTCAGGCTTCTGCAGAGCAAATGTATTGGCACGGTGAGGCGATACAAAAAGTACTGGTTGATGTGGATTATCAAGCCCAAAACAGCACCCTCTATGGCACGTCTTTTAAATGGCGCAATAGCCAAATCTCAGGGCAAGGTGAGCAATATCCGCAAGGCTGGTCTTTGGTCAATGTCACGATTGATAAGTTGGCAATCACCAATGCACAGCGACAATCTTTACTCTCTAAACCGTGGCAAGAATTGCCGTTCACCATTAACCACATCAATAGCCTCGACTTGCTTAACGCCGATATTGAATGGGGGGAATGGCACTGGCAAAACCTTGAACTGTCCATTGAAGATGCCTCACTGCCTGCATCTCTATGGAATGCCACTGCCAAAGTGTCTTTACAAGCTGACAGTGTTCGTTTCCAAGAGCAAACCGCAATAGAGCCACGCTTGAACGCCATTTTCACGCCCGAGAATATCCAGCTCCAAGAACTGAGCCTAGATTGGCAGCAAGGCCGCGTACAGGTTTCTGGTCAATTCAAACCGACGCACTGGCAACTCGACACGGCTTCTGTTCAAGGATTGAAATGGGCTATCCAGTCTGATGACAACAAGGATTGGTGGAAGGCCGCCACCAGCGCGCTACAAGAAGTGGATATCCAAGAACTTGATATTGAACGCAGTCAGATAATCCAATTAGCGCACGAACCATTCTGGCAACTCTCTGGCTTAAACGTCGAAGGAAAAGCGCTAAAGTTAAAGCGTCAGGACCGTTTTTGGGGCGTATGGCATGGCAGTCTCGACGCGAGTGTCGTGAATGCGAGCTACGACCAAGTTCTGTCTTCTCATGCTGCGCTTTCGACACAAAGTGAGCAAGGGTTGTGGCAACTCTCACGTCTGTTTGCCCCACTAGAACAAGGCTACATTGAAGGCTTTGGTCAACTTGATCTAAGTACGGCAAGCCAACCTTGGGCGCTTAATCTGAGTGCGGATGGTATTCCACTCAAACTGCTCCACCCATACCTGCCAGATGTATTCGCGGTAGATGGATTTT
>NZ_JAWOWJ010000093.1:0-1183 GCF_033340495.1 Vibrio sp. 1249-1 | reverse complement strand
TGTTTAGCCATAAATCACCTCTCAATTAGACCCTAGATCTAACTTAGTAAAGTGTCTACTAAACGTGGGGTACTCGGGCTCATAACGCCGCATTAAGGTGTGAGCAACGCTAACACGAAACCCAACCATACCACCGTAAACACTAAACCCAACGATGGAATGAAAAATGCCAAGCGTTGGGAATCACTCTTAAATGCTTTGTTAAGTGTATTTTGACTCCACATATCCTTTAAGAGTATTTACACCAAAAAACAGCGTAATCATCCCGAAAACTATCGGGACTAAATAAAACACCCAACCAATTGAATTTATGATTGCTACATTCGTTGGTGAACCAGAATCAACCCCACTTAGCATTCCAACAGCGAATTTAACTGCAAACAACGTAAGTACAATAAACAATATTGTGGCAAAAAGGCTCACCTGCCAAAACTGCTTACTCAGATCAACCAGTTCATTAAACACATGTTCTATCGAAGATTTCCTTGCCAATTTAGCCTCCTTACTTGTAGATACACTTAACGCCGCGTTAAGGGGTGAACAACGCTATACCACCCAACTTAAACCATTGTGCCATAAACACAAAAGCCAAACTTTGAACCAAAACTGCCAAGCGTTGAGAATCCCTCTTGAACGCCTTGTTATGCGTGCGTTACCCGCATATTTTTAACCAATCTTTCTTAGTTGGCATCGTATCAAACTGCGGTATACCGTCATTTATGAAACCAACATCCCAACTTGCGCGAGAACCGACATAAACATGAGCAGAAACTTTCGTCTCCACAGGCTCGGACAATAGACCTGCGGGCACCCAATATGAATCACCGCTTGAGCTAATATTTGGTACTGGGCAACCACACTGACAACAAAACTCAGATTTAAAACCTGAGCTTGTGGAGAATGACCTAATTTGATGTTCGCCGGAACGCCACTTAAAACTTGATGCTTTAACAATCAACGCTGAGTTTGATGAAGAACCCGATATCTTGCGACACAGAGAACAATGGCATTGATAGATGGCTGGTAATTCGCCTGACAACTCAAACGAAACCTCTCCACACAAACAGTTTCCTTTCAAATTTAATTCTTCCTTGTTAATTAGTACGCTGGTGTACCCCACAAAAAGTAGACAGTACATAACTACATACTTTCGTACTCAACTGGGCTGACGTGCCCCAACGCT
>NZ_JAWOWJ010000092.1:0-1184 GCF_033340495.1 Vibrio sp. 1249-1 | reverse complement strand
CCTAACCGGGGAATGGCTGCGAACACTTTGCGAGAGCAGCGCGACGGTGTTTGCGTCGGTGTCTTCACCTTGCAGCAGTTCGCCCGGTGATTTGCCAACCACTTCCTCTAACGAATATTCGGTTAACTGCTCAAACGCAGAGTTTACCCAAGCAATCGTGCCGTCAGGATGCGTAATGATGATGGTATCGCGAGCGTGTTCCGCCACCTCGGCAAGCTGAGATATTTTGGCGGATAACTGCTGCTGGGTTTGATGTTCTTGCTGAAGTTTGTTTTGCGCCAGCGCTAAAGAGCGCGACATTGGGTTAAACGCCTCTCCAACGCGCGTGACTTCATCATTGCCTGAAATAGAAATTTGCGAACCCGGCCCTTGCTGTGAAACCTTGATTACCCCAGTGCGGAGAAGATCCAGACGCTTCATCAAGTAGCTGCCTAGCGCAAATGAAAACAGCGCCACCAGCGACATTTCGACAAAGGCAATCACCAAACTCGCATGAGTCGCAAACGAAAGCATTTGATGAACATGCTCGACGTGAACACCCATTTCTACCACGCCAAAAGTCTGATCGCCTAAAGTGATTGCTTTCGCCACGTCATAAACACCGTCGCTTGCATCGAAAGGACGAACATTGGTGTCAACGCCTGTGTGATCACCTTGAAGCGTAAGTTCGATGCCATCTTGATTGACGATACGGATGTAAGCCAACTTGTGTTCACTTACGACAGAGCGTGCAAAGCTGTCTAAGTACGCTAGATCCGTTGCGATTACCGCGTCTCTCGAAGCTTGAGCAAACACACTCACCAAATTCTGGCTACCAACTTCGAGACTGGTCTCGTTCGAGCTTTTAAACCAGTTGAGGCCGCTGATGATAAGTACACCGAGCGCGAGTGCTTCGATGAGTGCAATGCCGATTATCGTTTTTGAACGCAGCGTCATAAAGCGCCCACTTATCTCGAAATGCCCAATTGGACGACGTCTTGCCAATCTTGGTCTTGCGCCAATTGCAATCCATCAATATTGAGTAAAGCGAAGCTCTCCTGTGCTTTGGGATCCTCATTGAGTTGTGAGATCGCCGCTCGCAATGCCAAAGCCATCTCTTCATCTACCTCATTCGAGACTGCAATAGCATGAGGGGTATAACCTGCGGTTGTATAAATCACGCTCAGTTGTTCTTTGGTTTCACT
>NZ_JAWOWJ010000091.1:0-1185 GCF_033340495.1 Vibrio sp. 1249-1 | reverse complement strand
TGGAAAACTAAGAAAGGCGTTCATCACTGCACTCAAGATTGGCCAATCTGATGCCTCCCCGCATGAACATATGCGGCCTTGTTTGGGAATCAGCCGCTTATACGTTAAGCTGCCGTTACTCAACTAAAAGATAGAAAGCGGATAAGCAGATGGAACATGTAGGTTCTCGTGCACTGATTGTGGAAGGCGGCGCAATGCGAGGGGTATTTTCTTGCTGAATACTCGACCATTTTTTAGCTGCGGACTTTTCTCCCTTCGACAGCTTTTGGGGCGTATCGGCTGGCGCAAATAATCTTGCCGCCTATTTGGCAAAAATGCCGGGCAGAAACCTAAAAATCTATCTCGATTACAGCCTAAGAAATGAGTTCATCACCCCCAGCCAGCTCATACGCGGTGGTGATGTCATGGATTTGGATTGGATGTGGCAAGTGACACTTGAAGAGTTAGGCATTGATAAAGAAGTGCTCGCTGCTGATCCGCGTCCTTTTTTCCTTGTCGTCACTCGTCAAGATACTGGACAGGCAGAATACCTCCCTCCGGACGTCGATATGTTAGCGGAGACCATGAAGGCCAGCAGCGCCCTGCCCGTACTCTATCGTAATGGCGTACTTCTTAATGGCACTCGATATGTGGATGGCGGCGTTGCAGATGCCCTGCCAATTGCCGAAGCCATCAAGAGAGGAGCGACGAAAATCATGGTCCTGCGCAGCCAGATCGCCAGTTACCGAAAACCAAGATCAAAGTTCAGTGCCATCACAAAACGTATGCTGAAGGAAACGCCAGCTCTGATTGAGCCTATGCTGACACGTGACGTTCGTTACAACCAAACATTGGAACTGATAAACAACCCGCCACCAGGCGTTGAGATAATCCAAGTGTGTCCACCAGAAACGTTTAAGTTAAAACGCTTAAGCCGCTCACCAGAACCTTTGCGAGAAGCATATGAACTGGGAATTGAGGCTGGCAAACAAGCCATAGAACGTTGGAATTCAATGTAAAGAAAAAAGCCACCTCGATTAAACGCAAGTTAATCTAGGTGGCTAATGCAAACTCGATGGCAGTGGATTATCGATTTGCTTCGCTACGAGCCCAATAAGTAGGCTCAAATACATTCAGCGTAATACTAAGACATCGGTCAAAATTGGCTGTTCGCTGTCGTTCGCTTTAATAGGTTTCGAACAGCCA
>NZ_JAWOWJ010000090.1:0-1186 GCF_033340495.1 Vibrio sp. 1249-1 | reverse complement strand
GCGGTCAGCGTCAACGTGTAAACCTAGCTCGTAACATCGCAGTTGGTGCAGAAGTGGTATTGGCGGATGAGCCAACATCGATGCTCGATGTATCAATCCGTGCCGGTGTTCTGAACTTGATGGAAGAGATGAAGTTCGAGAAACAAATGTCTCTGCTTTACATCACTCACGACATCGCAACAGCGCGTTACATTGCTGAAGATCTCGCGGTCATGTACGTAGGTCACATGGTTGAATGGGGCGATACTGAAGAAATCATTCACGATCCTCAACACCCATATACGCAACTGTTGGTATCTGCGGTTCCAGATCCATCGAAGTCTATTCACGAGAAACTGAAAGGCAACAAAGGGGAAATCCCACTTTGGACACCAGAATCTGTCGGCTGTCCATTTGCAGGACGTTGTGTACACGCTACCGACAAATGTCGCGAACGACTACCGGGCGTCACTCAACTGTCCGACAACCACTTTGTCCGCTGTTACTTATTTGAAGATTAATCATAACGAGGGTCAGGTTCAGCCTGGCCCATTCCTATTTTTATCGTTTCCCGGAGACATTGAATGCTGCTACTGACTAACCACATTGGTTATGAACGTCTGGGCCCCAAAAAAGCCATTATCCAGACCGAACAACCGCACTTTTCTTCTTACACTGCTCAATTGATTTGTGCCACTAGCGAGCAAACAGTGTCAACTTTTGCAGTTGAAGAACAAGGTAAAGTGGCGAACTGGCATCAGGGCTATTTCTACCTCATCGACTTTTCATCTTTCACAGATTCAGGCGACTATTTCCTACAAGTGGAAGATTCGCGTTCTTCTTATTTCACTGTTGGCGAACATATTCTGTTGAATCAAACCCTGTCAGATGTGATCCACTACTTCAAATCACAACGTTGCGGTGGGGTTTTCGATCAACAAGATCGACAAGTGCCAGTGCTCAACGCCAACCAAACAGTTGATGTTCACGGTGGCTGGTACGACGCATCTGGAGACGTTAGTAAGTACTTAAGTCATCTTTCATACGCTAATTATTTGAACCCTCAACAAACTCCAATGGTGGTTTGGAACATCCTAAAAGGGCTTTCATTGCTTGAAGGAAGCGAAGACATTGCAGCCTTCACACGCACACGTCTTATTGAAGAAGCCCTGTTCGGTGCAGATTTCCTTGTTCGTATGCAAAACGA
>NZ_JAWOWJ010000089.1:0-1186 GCF_033340495.1 Vibrio sp. 1249-1 | reverse complement strand
CGCTTTTGCATATTTTGCATCATCACTCTGCGCGGCTTCAAATTCTTGCCAAAGCGCTAATAATTCTTGCCCTTGATCTGTAGGTAGCATACCAAATAAGCGTTCAGCGGCTTTTATTTCTTTTTCTGCTTGCTCTTTTGTAGCGGCAGTATCATAAACAAACGTGTCGCCTGCGTCGATCTCAACAACGTCATGTATCAATAGCATTTTCATCACTCGACAGATATCGACTGGTGCATTTGCGTGCTCTTCCATTAATACTGCCATCAATGCGACGTGCCAACTGTGCTCACCACTGTTTTCAAGACGACCTTCGGCGCTTTTCACCCGAGTACGACGCAATACGCTTTTGAGCTTATCAAGCTCAATGAGTAATGCTAACTGCTTTTCTAATCGATCCATATTAGCGCCCTTCTTGCTGCCAATGAGGGTTAGTTAATGATGTCAGCACATGATCTTGCCATTCACCATTGATCAAAAGGTAATCTTTTGCGTAACCTTCTTTGCTAAACCCGACAAACTCTAGCACGGCTTCACTGCGTTTGTTATGAGGCATATAGCCGGCTTGGATACGATGCATTTTTTGCACGTTAAACATGTAGTCGCATGCCATTTTTAACCCACGACGCATATAGCCGTGACCTTGTGCCTCTTCCGCCAAGGAATAGCCAACGTTACAGCTATAAAATGGAAAACGACTCATACTGCTGAATGAAATCGTTCCTAGCATGCGCCCTGTATCAACATGAATTAGCAAGCAATAGTAGCCAAGCCCCATGCGATGGAGCTCGTTCAACTTAATCAGTTTTTGGAGCCAACCATTAACAGAGAAAAACGCCTCTTCTCGCTTTGGTTCAAATGGCTTCAAATAATCGCGATTAGATTGAAAATACGCCGCAATCATATCGGCATCACCGATTTCAGCGGTTCGTAGAAGCAAGTCGCCGTCCAACTTGTGAACGGCGATTGATGAACTATGATCTTCCATTACAAACGACAACTTCCCTTTTCTTGATTACTCGCGTTAATTCTTACGAATCCCATAGTCACGTAACTTATTCGCAATAGACGTATGCGATACGTTCAAACGCTTCGCTAACTTACGGCTTGACGGGAACGACTGGTACAAACGCTCCAACACCTGGGATTCATAATCACGCATGATCTCGTCCAAAGAACCATCAAT
>NZ_JAWOWJ010000088.1:0-1191 GCF_033340495.1 Vibrio sp. 1249-1 | reverse complement strand
CGGTGAAATCGGTGGCACAGCAGAAGAAGAAGCTGCAGCGTTCATTAAAGAGAATGTAACTAAGCCAGTTGTTTCTTACATCGCTGGTGTAACTGCTCCTCCGGGTAAACGTATGGGCCACGCTGGTGCGATTATCTCTGGTGGTAAAGGTACTGCAGAAGACAAATTTGCTGCACTAGAAGCGGCAGGCGTTAAGACGGTTAAGTCTCTAGCAGACATCGGTCAAGGTCTACGTGAAGTAACGGGTTGGTAATTTCTGACTCGTAAAGTAAAAAGCCTGGCATTGCCAGGCTTTTTTGCGTTAAAAAGTACTTATTCTTCGTCAGCGGCTGCGTAGCCATGAGGACCGAGTTCTTTGCCATCTAACCAAGCTTTGCCATCTTGCATGATTAAACGCTCTTCAACGAGCCATTTAGTCACGATAGGGTAAATGGTGTGCTCTTGAGTTTGTACACGCGCAGCGAGTGCTGCTGCATCATCATCTTCAAATACTGGCACTTTTGCTTGAAGAACTACGGGACCGCCGTCTAACTCTTCTGTGACAAAGTGAACACTTGTGCCGTGCTCTTTGTCTTTGGCGTCAATCGCGCGCTGGTGGGTGTGTAAACCCGGGTATTTAGGTAGAAGAGAAGGGTGAATGTTGATCATCTTACCGAGATAGTGCGAAACAAATGCACCGCTAAGAATGCGCATGTACCCAGCAAGAACGACAACATCGGGCTGATACTTGTCAATTTGTTGCATCAACTCGGCATCGAATGCCTCGCGTGACTCGAACGTTATTGGGTCAACAAAGTGGCCATCAACATTAAACTGTTTTGCACGTTCTAGACCGTATGCGTCAGATTTATTAGAAAATACTGCTGCAACGTGTGCGTTAGGCATGTTGTTTTCACAAGCTTCTAAAATGGCTTGTAAGTTACTGCCGTTACCTGAAATTAGGACCACGATGTTTTTCATGATGTTGGAGCTGCCTTGATATTGTAGGTTCTATAAATTACCTACTATTAGAATGGTTTTCGATGTTCCAGATAGCAGAATGAGGACGTGGCGTCCTCATTCATTTTATTTTTTAGCGTGATTCACAAGTTAGTTGATTTCAACTTGCTCTTCATTTGCTTCTGCTTGAGCAATTTCACCAATCACCCATGCGTTTTCGCCTTCTTCTTTAAGAAGTGCAACCGCCGCGTC
>NZ_JAWOWJ010000087.1:0-1195 GCF_033340495.1 Vibrio sp. 1249-1 | reverse complement strand
TTTGCTGGCATTTTTTGTATTTGGAATCGGCAAGCGATGATCAAATCA
This sequence comes from Vibrio sp. 1249-1, assembly GCF_033340495.1. NCBI lineage: Bacteria > Pseudomonadati > Pseudomonadota > Gammaproteobacteria > Vibrionales > Vibrionaceae > Vibrio > Vibrio sp. 1249-1. The sequence goes on along the minus strand of NZ_JAWOWJ010000087.1, from coordinate 1,147 downwards.
CGCGAGAGAATTGCTGCTGACGCGCTTTTGCTCGCAGATATTTATCGAAGCTCATACAGATGTTACGAATAAGCAGGCGACCACGCAGTGTTACTCGAATTTCATTGTCATCCACTTCCACCAACTCATCATTGATGAACGTTTGCAGCAATTGCAGGTCTTCTTTGAAGTACTGATCAAATTTCACTCTGAATTCAGATTCGATCGCTTTTTTATCAAGCTTAAAGTTACAAATCAGCTGCTTAATGACTTCACGACGGAGCAAGTCATCCGAATCGAGTGAGACACCTTTCCACAATGCGTGGCGAAGGTCATTTACTTGAGCGTAGTACTTCTTGAGCTCTTTTTGGTTTTGCGCGTACGCATCACCAATCATTGAAATGGCAGAAACACCAAAGCCCACCAAATCACATTCACCTTGAGTGGTGTAGCCTTGGAAGTTGCGATGCAATACACCTTCGCGCTGCGCAACGGCGAGTTCGTCGTCAGGCATCGCAAAATGGTCCATGCCGATGAACTGGTAGCCAGCACCCGTCAAAGTTGCGATCGTGTCTTGGAGAATTGCCATTTTCTCTTCTGCTTTTGGCAAATCTTCGGCTTTGATCTTACGCGGCGCAGCAAACAATTGCGGCATGTGTGCGTAGTTAAAGACCGACAGACGACCCGGCTGCATTTCCAGCACTTGTTCTAACGTCTTCGCAAAAGATGCTTTGGTCTGCTTCGGCAAACCGTAGATCAAATCGAGGTTGGTCGAACGGAAACCCAACTCTTTCGCACGTGCCACCATCGCAAAGATGAATTCTTCATCTTGCTCACGGTTAACCAATTTTTGCACTTCTTTGTTGAAGTCCTGAACGCCGATGCTCAAGCGGTTGAAGCCTTCACTGCGAAGATGATCCAACATGGTGATCTGAATTTCACGCGGGTCTACTTCAATGCTGATTTCTGCGTCATCACTGAATGTAAATTCTTGGCGTAGCAAGTTCATCACGCGAGTGATTTGCTTTTCAGATAGAAACGTCGGTGTACCACCACCAAAATGCAATTGCGTCACGGTGCGACCAACGAGCAATGCAGCACGTTGACGAATTTCGTGTTCAAGCACGTCGAGGTATTCATCCGCTTTGTGCGAGTGGCGTGTAATGAC
>NZ_JAWOWJ010000086.1:0-1203 GCF_033340495.1 Vibrio sp. 1249-1 | reverse complement strand
TGATCAAGCGAGAAACTTGCGGCTTTTTGCCTTGGCGGGAACTCTTTGAAGGTTTCTAGGAATCGACCAACATACGCTTGTGCTGGTACCAACATGTAGGCGCGATCAAGCATCCAATCGTAGTACGTGTTGGAGGTAACATCCGCAACTTCATAAGGGTCCATGCGCAAGTTGAAGATCTTCGGCACACGTAATTTGGTGAATGGTTCAGCCCAAATACGCAACGTACCTTTTGCACGTTGTTCCATGAAGACCAATTTCCACTTGTTGTAACGAAGCGCAGTTAAATCGCCATCGTCCGAGAAGTAGAAAATCTCTTCACGCGGTGCTTTCTCTTCTTTACCAGTGAGGTATGGCAGGAAGTTATAACCATCTAGGTGAACTTTGAATTTCTTATCACCCGCGCTGTAACCTTTAAGCAGTTTCTCTTTGATGTTGTCATCACCAGCGGCGGCTACAAATGTAGGCATCCAGTCCATGTGGTGCATGATGTCATTCGAAACAGAACCCGCTTTAATTTTACCTGGCCAACGTACCATTGCAGGAACACGGTACGCACCTTCCCAGTTGGTATTTTTCTCGCCACGGAATGGCGTTGTGCCTGCATCTGGCCACGAGTTCATGTGTGGGCCATTATCGGTTGAGTAGAAGACAATGGTGTTGTCTTTAATGCCTAAGTCATCCACTTTTTTCAGTAGCTGACCAACATGGTTGTCGTGCTCTACCATACCATCTGCGTATTCACCCAAACCTGTTGTACGGTTTTCTTCTTTCACATGCGTCCAAACGTGCATGCGCGTTGCGTTGTACCACAAGAAGAACGGCTTGTTCGCTTTAACTTGACGCTCCATAAAGTTCATTGCCGCGTCTAACGTTTCTTGGTCGACCGTTTCCATGCGCTTACGCGTCAAAGGACCTGTGTCTTCAATTTTGCCATCGGCATAAGAATGGATTACGCCACGCGGGCCAAAGTTTTTGCGGAACGCAGGATCTTTCGGGTAATCAGGGTTTTCAGGCTCTTCTTCCGCGTTCAAGTGGTAAAGGTTACCCATGAACTCATCAAAACCGTGGTTTGTTGGCAACATTTCATCTTTGTCACCAAGGTGGTTTTTACCAAATTGGCCTGTCGCGTAGCCCATATCTTTAAGTGCCGTCGCCATTGTAATGTCTTGCGGTTGAAGACCTTGTTCTGCACCCGGTAGG
>NZ_JAWOWJ010000085.1:0-1211 GCF_033340495.1 Vibrio sp. 1249-1 | reverse complement strand
AACACGATGGTCGTAATGGTCAGCATGGCCGCTAATTCGCAATGGTGGCTCTGAATAATCAGGCTGCTCTGCCCACTCTTGTTTGTAGTTTGGCTCGTAACCTAGTGTTGAACCGAAGTTACCGTCAACTCGCATTGCGCCGTCACGATGGTAGCTGTGTACCGGACAACGAGGGGCGTTGACTGGAATTTGGTGATGGTTTACACCTAGGCGGTAACGCTGTGCATCTCCGTATGCAAACAAACGGCCTTGCAGCATTTTGTCTGGCGAGAAACCAATTCCAGGAACGATAGCTGCCGGGTTAAACGCGGATTGCTCAACTTCTGCATAGAAGTTTTCTGGGTTACGGTTCAGCTCAAACTCACCTACAGGGATAAGTGGATAATCTTTTTGAGACCATACTCTTGTTAGGTCGAATGGGTTGAAGTTAACTTCGTCGGCTTCTAATTCTGGCATGATCTGTACATACATTTTCCATTTCGGGAAATCCTGACGCTCAATCGACTCATACAAATCGCGGTGATGGCTTTCACGATCTTTGCCCGCCAGCAGTTGTGCTTCCTCATCGCCTATGTTCTTAATACCTTGCTGAGTTTTGAAGTGGAACTTCACCCAGTAGCGTTCATTTTCAGCGTTGATAAAGCTGAATGTATGGCTACCGAAGCCGTGCATGTGACGGTAAGACGCAGGAATACCACGATCACTCATGACGATGGTTACTTGATGGAACGCTTCTGGCAGCGATGTCCAAAAATCCCAGTTGTTTGTCGAGCTGCGCATGTTGGTGCGTGGATCGCGTTTCACCGCGTGGTTGAGGTCAGGGAACTTCAACGGGTCACGTAAGAAGAAGACTGGCGTGTTGTTGCCGACTAAATCCAAGTTGCCTTCTTCGGTGTAAAACTTTAGGGCAAAACCACGGATGTCTCGTTCTGCATCCGCTGCGCCGCGCTCACCAGCAACGGTCGTAAAGCGAGCAAATAGCTCGGTCTTTTTACCAATCTCAGAGAAAATTTTTGCACGAGTGTATTTTGTAATGTCGTGAGTCACGGTGAATGTGCCGTACGCACCAGAACCTTTTGCGTGCATACGACGCTCAGGGATCACTTCACGATCAAAGTGCGCTAGCTTTTCTAGAAACCAGACATCTTGTAGGTGTGGAGGGCCACGTGGGCCTGCTGTCATCACGTTTTGGTTATGAGCAACTGGGCAAC
>NZ_JAWOWJ010000084.1:0-1224 GCF_033340495.1 Vibrio sp. 1249-1 | reverse complement strand
GTTACGTGGCACATCACAAAACATGGCGTCACTAGAAACGCTACCTGTGCGCTCTCTACTTGGCTTTAACAGCGTTCCACTTGGTCAAGTGGTGGATGGATTCGAACTGGTCACCGAAGAGAGCATGATTTGGCGACGAGACCGCGTGAAAACCATCACGGTTCAAGCGGGTGTGAGCCGAGACTCCACACCAGCGAATGTAAGAAATGCCATTAAAGATCAGGTTGAAGCTATCCAACTTCCGGCGGGTTACAGCATGGAATGGGGCGGCGAATATTACGATGAAGACAAAGCGGTCACCGACATCATGAAGCAGCAACCAAAAGCAATGCTGATCATGGTGATCATCCTAGTCGCGATGTTCAACGGCTTTAAGCAGCCAATCATCATCCTCGCAACGCTACCACTGGCGGCATCAGGTGCCGTGTTTGCTCTGCTGGGATTCGATAAACCATTTGGCTTTATGGCGCTGATCGGAGCCATCACGCTGACCGGGATGATCATCAAAAATGGCATCGTACTAATGGATCAAATTGAGCTCGAACGCGCAAATGGCATGAGCTTGTCTGACGCCATCAAAGAAGCCACGGTCAACCGTACTATGGCTATTTCTATGGGTGCGTTAACGACCGCGCTCGGCATGATCCCGCTGCTGTCAGATCTGCTGTTTGACCAAATGGCGGCAACCATCATCGGAGGCTTGGCGGCCGCAACCATATTGTCACTGTTTGTCATGCCTGCGCTGTATCGCCTTGCTTATAAAGAAAAAGCACCATCCACACAAACCAACGCTGAGCTAGAGGAGGCGTCATCGTGAAAAAATTCATTCTAACGCCTGTCGTTCTAGCCCTAAGTTTAGCAGGTTGTGCAGTGGGCCCCGACTACCAAGCAGCGACCACCAGCATGGCAGAAACCTACTTGAACGCCGAAAATGCAGGGTTGAGTACCGATTCACAACACGTTGAGTTTTGGTGGACTAAGTTTCACGATCCGGTGTTGAATCAAATGGTTCAAGACATGCAGAGCCAAAACATTCCGCTGAAAGTGGCGGCCGAGCGGGTGAAAATGGCCAACAACTATAAAACCATGGTGGAGTCATTCAAGGTACCGACAATTAATCTCGGTGCGGGTTACATGAACTATCAGTTCAGTAAAAATGACTCTTCACTCGGTCCGATATTGAATCCGCTCAGTGATTCCGTGTCGGGTCTGCCACCTCAAATT
>NZ_JAWOWJ010000083.1:0-1226 GCF_033340495.1 Vibrio sp. 1249-1 | reverse complement strand
CCAGTAACGTTTGACAAAGACGGTTCGCTTTCTTCACCGACGGCTCCGTTTAATGTTTCATTCCCTGCGGCAGGTGCAAACGCGATGAGTGTCGACATTAACTTGAAGGGCAGCACGCAGTTCGGTGCGAAATTCGGCGTAAGTACTAACAGCCCGAACGGTTACACATCTGGAGAGCTTGCAGGTGTGCGCGTAGAAGACAACGGCATGGTTTACGCAACTTACACTAACGGTCAATCACAGCTTCAAGGCCAAGTGGTTCTGGCTGATTTTGCTAATACGCAAGGTCTAGCAAAAGTGAGCGGCACTGCTTGGACACAAAGCTTTAGCTCTGGTGCGCCGATCATGGGCGTTCCGGGTTCTGGCACGCTGGGTAACTTGACTCCAGGTGCATTAGAGGGCTCAAACGTCGACCTAACCAGTGAGCTTGTGGCACTGATGACAGCACAACGTAACTACCAAGCGAACGCAAAAACGATTTCGACCAGCGACAAGCTCACTCAAGCCTTGTTCAACGCGGTGTAATAGGAGTTCTGCATGGATAGCTTGTTATTTACAGCAACCTCCGGTGCAAGCCGAGTTCTTAAAGCGCAACACGTTCGTTCGAATAACTTGTCGAACGCGGATACCGCAGGTTTCCGTGCGGATATGGAACGTGTTCGTAGCGTGGAGTTACAAGGCCCGGGCTTTGATGGCCGAACCATGGTGGTCACAAACTCTGCATCAACGCGTTTTGATTCTGGCGACGTTGTGAAAACAGGTCGTGCGCTCGACGTTGCCGTCATGGGTGAAGGTTACCTTGCGGTAGAAACGCCAGCGGGTAATGAGGCTTACACGCGTGCCGGTAACATTCAAATCGATACCTTTGGCGCAATGTCTATCAACGGGTTCCCGGTTGTGGGTGAAAACGGTCCGTTGGTGGTGCCTGATTATCAAAAAATCGAAATCAGTGAGCGTGGCCTTGTCTCGGTTATTCCACCGGGCGGCGGTGCAGAAATCGCAGTCGGCACATTGAAACTGGTGAAGCCAGAAATCAATCAGCTGCAAAAAGAGAGCGACAGCTTGCTTCACAGTGTTGATGGTGTGCCATTCGCAGCGGATGAAACCGTGCAATTGGCACCAGAACACATCGAAGGCAGTAACGTATCGGCGATCGATGAGCTGATCGGCGTGATGTCGCTAACGCGTAACTTCGAGATGCAAGTACGCATGATGAAAACTGCAGA
>NZ_JAWOWJ010000082.1:282-1227 GCF_033340495.1 Vibrio sp. 1249-1 | reverse complement strand
CAAGATCATATCAATTTGAGTATCGTTTTCTTCAAGAAATGTAAGCGCCTCTGCGCCATGGCTTGCAATATGAACATTATGGCCAAGCTTGTTAAGAATCAATTTAATGACAAGTTGATTTGATTGAGTGTCTTCGACAATAAGCAAGTTTAGAGCTTTGTTTGGTCTATTATGCTCAATTTTTACAGGACGGCTTTGGTTGTAACGTGTTAGAACTGGAATTCGAATGGTGAAGTCAGAACCCTCATTCTCGCGGCTTTTTACACAGATTTCACCTCTCATCATTTCAACTAAGTGCTTGGTAATAGCAAGCCCTAAACCTGTACCACCAAACCTTCGAGTAATTGAGCGATCACCTTGATGGAATGCCGTAAATAAATGGGCTTGTTTTGCTCTCGAGATTCCAATTCCGGTGTCAGATATAGAAACTACAATTTCGTCATTTTCTTCAGCGACAGAAACAGACACACTTCCTGAGTCCGTAAACTTGATGGCATTCCCAATCAAGTTAAAGAGAATCTGTGACAGCCTCGTCGAATCAATCCAATACTGTTTGTCTGATGAGATCTGACAATCAAAGTTAAAAGAAAGATTCTTAGTTATAGCTACTTGTTTTTGCTGAGAAATTACAAAAGTTACAGTGTCATTTAAATGTATCCACTGTTCGTTTAATTGGAAGCTACCGGATTCAATTTTTGAAAGATCGAGAATGTCGCTAATGATGGCTAGAAGAAGCTCAGCAGAGCATTCCATTTGATTGAGGGCATCAAATTGTTCATCTGATAAGGTAGATTGTCTCAGGATGTCTAGCATTCCTAAAACTGAGTTAAGAGGCGTTCTGATCTCGTGGCTCATCATTGCCAAAAACTCAGATTTTGACTGGTTGGCTAGTTCTGCTTCTTCACGAGCTCTTGCAAGTTGAGTCGTTCTTACCTCAACAATACG
>NZ_JAWOWJ010000082.1:0-272 GCF_033340495.1 Vibrio sp. 1249-1 | reverse complement strand
CTTTTCCTTTGTTTCTATGTCGATAACAGCACGTTCTATAAGAGGTCTAAAGCGCCTTAGAGTCTCTTTGTTTTCAATACTAAAATGCCCTTTTTGAGCTCCAATTAATAGTATGATGCTTTGTGTTACTTCCGAACGAATGCCCGTTAAAATTACGGAGTTAACATGTGTTTTAACAAAGCTATTTAAGTTCTCAAACTCTAACAATTTCGCTGGCTCGAATAATAGAATACACTCGCCGTTTAATGCGCGATCCATTGTGTTACCGTGTA
>NZ_JAWOWJ010000081.1:0-1229 GCF_033340495.1 Vibrio sp. 1249-1 | reverse complement strand
AGACTTCATTTGGCGCACACCCATTCTCAAGATGACATCGCCAACACGTCCGCGACCTTCTGCGCCAATATCAAGGAATCTTGCAATACCACGAGGCATTGGTGGTAGGGACTCCATTTGCTCAGTGATGTGTAGGTTCACGGTAACACCTTTTAGATTGGTGTATTCCTTACCGTCTTTACCCACCAATTTAACTGGCGTATTTAACGCGTCATTTGCCACGATGTTGCCCATGATGTCTTCGTATTCAGCTTGCACCCCAGGGATATCAAGCAGCGATGCAAAGCTCACCTCATCGGTAAAACGGTTCGAGAATCGACGTGCTAAGAAGTGGCTCGCCAACGCTTTGTCTGGCCAGTTACCCAACACAGACACCGCATTTGACCAAGGGTAATCCGGGTCAAAGCTACCAATTGAGTTTAGGAAGCGTCCATTCGCAGTTTCCGCAACAGCTATATAGCCCTCATCTGAATCTTCGATAAAGCGTGCTGCCAAATCATCAAAACAGCTGGCTGTTGAAAGATCGTAATCAGCCGGAATTTGGTGTGAGTTGTTGTCTAACAGTTGACCAAAAGAAATCACTTTTTGGTTGCCTGCCGCATTTTCTATCACACATTGATGCTCTGGTGTGCGCAAGATATCAAGGAAGAACGCCGCGGATTTTTTCGCCCCATTCGCGTAATCACAGAACCATGAGTTATCGGCTTTGCCTTCGCTACAGTATTGAGGGTTTGAAGCAATGCGCAATAAGAAATCACCCGGCTTATCCGTTGACGAAGTGTAACCCAGATTGGTGTACAGGTTATCGATGCGCTCAAGATCTTCCATCTTGTCACGGATAGCGCTCATTTCCATGTAACGGCGCACTAAGTAACCAGGATAATCGGACGAGAATAATCCCGTCGTCCCATATAACTCCAAGTTGCGTCGATCATAGCTATCGAGATAGTTCTGCCACTCGTAAGAAACAATCTCTTCTAGGTTTGTACCTTCGTCAAAACGGTTACAGTCGCTGTTTAGAGAAACGTTCCCATCGGTACAGAAATCGTAAGACTTACGCTCAATTTCATTCACTTTATCTAGGTAGTAAAGTGCGCCATAACGAGTTTTCGCATTCAGTTCTGGATCATCAGACAACGCGGCGGTATCGAATCGGCTGAAGTCACAGTTGTAGAGTGATTTGCCTTTCTCGTTCCCCGTTAGTGCCTTCACTTCAGAACACACCATCA
>NZ_JAWOWJ010000080.1:0-1232 GCF_033340495.1 Vibrio sp. 1249-1 | reverse complement strand
GCACGTAACCCTTCGGGAGTGCAAGGACGAATCCTTTGGTTAGTCCCTCTGTGTTGGTCACTATTTCAATTATGGTACGCATCCCCGTTACCATTTATTTTCAATTTTGGCGTACTGAATGACACTGAAGCGCGAGCGATTCACCTCACTTTCGCGATATTTTTGGCCTTCACTGCTTATCCAGCAATGAAGAACTCTCCGCGTGATCACATTCCTCTTGTGGATTGGATTCTCGCGTTATCGGGTAGCTTTTCAGCTGCCTATATCTACCTTTTCTACACCGAACTCGCAGGACGTTCCGGCGCTCCCACCACTGCCGATATTGTGGTTGCGGTCGTTGGCATGATATTGCTACTTGAAGCGACTCGTCGTGCATTAGGGCCTCCGCTAATGGTTGTGGCCGCCGTGTTCCTGACTTACACGTTTGCTGGCCCTTACATGCCCGATGTCATCGCGCATAAAGGAGCGAGCTTAAACAAGGCCATGTCTCACTTATGGCTAACAACGGAAGGTGTATTCGGTGTCGCATTAGGCGTTTCAACCTCTTTTGTCTTCTTGTTTGTATTGTTTGGCGCCATGCTGGAACGTGCTGGCGCAGGTGCTTACTTCATTAAAGTCGCCTTTTCTTTACTGGGTCATATGAAAGGTGGTCCTGCAAAAGCGGCCGTTGTTGCATCTGGTTTATCCGGGCTTGTTTCTGGCTCTTCAATCGCAAACGTGGTAACCACTGGTACCTTTACCATTCCATTGATGAAACGAGTCGGCTTCCGGGCACAAAAGCGGGTGCCGTTGAAGTGGCAGCGTCAACCAATGGTCAGCTCACCCCGCCAATCATGGGCGCGGCAGCGTTTTTGATGGTGGAATACGTTGGGATTTCTTACGTAGAGGTTATCAAAGCGGCATTACTTCCAGCGCTGATTTCCTACATCGCGTTGATTTACATCGTTCACCTTGAGGCGTGTAAAGCGGGTATGACAGGTCTTCCTCGTCGCCACAACCCAACGTTAGTACAAAGTTTACTTTCCTTTACTAGCACAATCTTGGGACTGTGTGTGATCAGCGCATTGGTTTACTACGGAGTGGGTTGGACGAAAGATGTCTTTGGTGATGCCGCGACGCCAATTGTTACGGTTGCCCTGTTAATTGCGTACGTTGGCTTGGTGAAGATCTCAGCAAATCATGTGCAAGATGGCGCAATTGAGATTGATGCAGAGTTAACAGAAGTACCAGAT
>NZ_JAWOWJ010000079.1:0-1235 GCF_033340495.1 Vibrio sp. 1249-1 | reverse complement strand
ACCCACCAACAACGCACAACAAATCATAAAAAACGATTTCATGATGTAGTGCCATTTTCCTTTCTTTCTCTCCTCTCGCCAATAAACATACTTATGTTCTCGGTTATACATTACTCCTCCACAAAGTGACAGCGTCACTCATTAAATGATAGTGTGGGTTCAGTGCATCAGCACTATGGTAATCATAGTGCTGTTTACTAGGAGTTGCCTGTCAAACCAATGAGAAGAACACAAAAATGACATTGTGTTTTGGGAAGAATTCGCTTCGCGTTTTAGAAAGGAAAGAAATAGCGACTAAGCTGATAAAATCTCTTTGTATGAGCGATGCTCTCTATCCGCTTCGCTCAGATGAAACTGCTGCGCAAGTGCGACTAACTGCTCGCGATAGCTAGCCAAAGCAGTTTCGTCGTCGGTCATAATAGCGAACTCCGCAAAGTGACCAAAACCATCGAGAAAATCTAAGGTGATATGGAACTCGCCGACAAAGAAGATACTTCTGATTTTCTTGCTGCGTTGAATCACTTCGTAGCCCATGTTTTCGAGCATACTTTGAGCAGAATCTAACTTAGTGATATTTGTTGCTTCACAACGGTCAGCTTCTGGCCCTTTTACAATCCACAGTTTGATGCCGGCAGGCTGAATTTCTCTGAGCACTAAACTCTTGCCCTGCTGAGTAAGCGTGCGTTGTGGGGTATCGTAAAACCAATCTGACTCTTGGTTGTTTTCGAACATGACTTCATGCTCAATCTGTTTGAGCATGTTTAAAAATGCATCATGATTTTTTACTCGATACTTTAACTCGACTTCAAACTGCCCTTGGAAATGCGCGTCACTCACCACTCGCCTCTACTACATAAACGTCGAAAGGAGCCGAATACTACACTCAAAATCTTAATCGTGTTGTGGCAATACACTCAGCTTGCGCATTTAGTGCTTTCGAAACACCCAGATTGGGCCGATTAATAAGAGCTGTAGGTCCTCAAAAAAGGATGGCTTTTTGCCCTCGATTTTGTGCCCAATGAACTGAAGAATCCACAAAGCGCCAAACAGCAGCATAGAAATGTGTAAGACGGGTAGATCTAGAATCTCCAACGACCAAATCAAACCAATACACGCTAACGTGTAACCGAGCATCATCATGAACACACTGAGAGATAAACGGAAGTAAAAGACCCAAACCGGAATGACAGCGAACCAAACCCAGTTGAGCTGAAAACCTAAGATTGAAAGTTGAG
>NZ_JAWOWJ010000078.1:0-1236 GCF_033340495.1 Vibrio sp. 1249-1 | reverse complement strand
GTTTGGCCCATCAGGGGGAGATCTCGATGTCTCTAGCGCCATCAAAAGCGATCAGCCTAAAGACCAAGCAGCAAGTTGATGTGAGTGAGTTAAAGGCGCTGGTGGCATTTGCCGGTATCGGGCATCCACCTCGGTTTTTTAATACACTAGAATCAATGAATGCGGATGTTAAAGTCACGAAAGGTTTTGCTGACCATCAAGACTTTGACCAAAAAGAACTTGAAGCATTGGCTCTACAAGGGGCGAATGTGATTATGACAGAGAAAGATGCTGTCAAATGTAGCGACTACGCACAAGACAATTGGTGGTATCTGCCTGTATCTGCTCAATTTGAGCCTAAAGATGCAGAGCGAATTTTAAATCGAATAAAAGAGGTTAAAGCGACTTATGGATCACCGTCTGCTTGAGATTGTGGCTTGCCCAGTGTGTAAAGGTAAGCTGACTTACGATAAAGATAATCAAGAGTTGATCTGCAAATTGGATCGCCTTGCTTACCCTATCAAAGAGGGTATTCCTGTTCTGCTTGAGCCAGAAGCTCGCACCATGAGTATGGATGAGGGACGTTAATGTCTTTTACGGTTGTGATACCGGCTCGTTACTCTTCGAGCCGTTTACCAGGTAAACCACTGGCTGATATCGGTGGTAAACCAATGGTGCAATGGGTTTACGAACAAGCAATGCAAGCTGGCGCTGATGACGTGATCATTGCTACTGACGATGAGCGAGTTTCTACGGCGGTTGAGCAATTTGGTGGCAAAGTTTGTATGACTTCGCCAAACCACGAATCTGGTACAGAGCGTTTAGCGGAAGTGGTAGAGAAAATGGCCATTCCTGCTGACCACATTATTGTGAACGTTCAAGGTGATGAGCCTTTGGTACCACCAGTTATCATCCGCCAAGTTGCAGATAACTTAGCCGCTAGTGATGCACCTATGGCTACGTTGGCGGTTGAAATCGAATCTGAAGATGAAGCCTTCAACCCAAATGCCGTAAAAGTCGTTGCTGATGAGCGTGGTTATGCCATGTACTTTAGCCGAGCAACAATTCCTTGGGATCGTGATAACTTCGCTAAGCAAGACAAAGCTATCGTGAATCCATTGATGCGTCACATCGGTATCTATGCATACCGCGCAGGTTTCATTAATACTTACGTAAACTGGGCGCCAAGTGCCCTAGAGCAAATTGAATGCCTAGAGCAGTTACGAGTGCTTTGGTACGGCGAGAAAATCCACGTTG
>NZ_JAWOWJ010000077.1:0-1237 GCF_033340495.1 Vibrio sp. 1249-1 | reverse complement strand
TTCTTTGATTGGCTGGAAGAAAATTTAGACCGTTTGTACACGTTGGATGAAGACGCGCTTACCTATGCCATTGCACGTTGCTGCCAAATTAAAGCTGAAGTGGTTGCACAAGACGAAAAAGAGTCTGGAATTCGTGCGTTGCTCAATTTGGGTCACACTTTCGGTCATGCGATAGAAGCTGAATTAGGCTACGGCAATTGGTTACATGGTGAGGCGGTGTCTTCTGGTACGGTGATGGCGGCCAAAACGTCACTTCTGCGTGGACTGATTTCTGAAGAGCAGTTTGAGCGTATTGTGGCATTGTTGCGCAGAGCGAAATTGCCAGTCCATACACCCGACAGCATGAGTTTTGATGACTTTATCAAGCATATGATGCGTGATAAAAAAGTGCTGTCAGGTCAATTGCGCTTAGTTCTACCAACCGGAATTGGCAGTGCGGAAGTGATAGCCGATACTTCACAAGACGTGATTCAGCAGGTTATTGATTTCGGTCGCAATATTTAACCTTGTAATGACGCCATCTGGCGTCATTCTTGTTGTTTAAGAAGGTTATCAGATGAGTTTTGCTCACGTTCTGGAATTAGATTCTCAAACCGAGTTATTGGATAGATTGGAGTTGTTGACCAACTTTGGATCCAACCTTATTGCGATCAATGGCCCTGATGGGTATGGAAAATCTTGGCTGGCGCAACGATACCTTGAGCTGGGTGCGAGTAACAAAAATCAATGTTGTTACTTTGTCATGCGACCCAAGATGACGTGCAGCGTCGCGTCCTCATCTTGAGTCAGCTGGTTTCCGATGCATTGTTTAATCAACAAGAGCCTTTACTCGACAGTCTAGAGCGTATTCTCGAAGGTGAGCCTTGCGATATTGCGATTGTTATTGATGACGCTCATTTACTTAGTGAAACGCTCGTTTCGGAGTTATGGACGTTAGTCTTAGAGGCGCATGAAAAGCCGAACTGGACGATCAACGTGTTGCTTTTTACTCAGTCTGGGCGTTTGGAGTCGGTCTTGTCTCGATTGAGTTATGGGCAAGAACTTAAGCCAGTTGAACTTGATATCGATATGCTATCCGAAGTGGAAGCGCGTCGTTTCTTCGAATCACTAGTGGTTAGGTATGTCGATGACGATGCGGAGAAACGTGTTCGAGATGCATTTAAGAAAGTCGACCCGATTCCGGGTGACATCATGGCATTAGGAGAGATGAAAGTGGAAAAAAGGATCATTATCCGTT
>NZ_JAWOWJ010000076.1:0-1257 GCF_033340495.1 Vibrio sp. 1249-1 | reverse complement strand
CTGGTGTACCCCACAAAAAGTAGACAGTACATAACTACATACTTTCGTACTCAACTGGGCTGACGTGCCCCAACGCTGAGTGTCTTCTTCTGCGATTGTAAAATACCTCGATGTATTCGAAGATGCCCATTCGGGCTTCTTCGAGGGTTTGGTAGTCTTCTGCGTATATCAGTTCGACTTTCAGTCGACTGTAGAACGACTCCATCACCGCATTATCCCAACAGTTGCCCTGCCGACTCATGCTCGGTACACCTCCATGCTTGCGCATGAAGTCTTGATATTTATATGCTCTGTATTGTACACCACGGTCCGAGTGGATAATGACGCCTTTAGGCGGCTTACGTGACTCAAACGCCATTTTTAGGGCATTGGTGATGAGCTCGACGGTCATCGTTGTCCCTAACGACCAACCCACAATACGCCTTGAATGCAAGTCCATCACTGTCGCTAAGAAGAGCCAACGGCTCTTCACCCAGATATACGTGATGTCCGTAACCCACTTCTGATTTGGCGTCTCAGACTCAAAGTCTCTTCGCAGTAAATTGTCGGCAACATTCGTCATAGCAGCCACATCCTTGCTGTATTTAAACCCTTTACCATTACGTGCCCTGATACCTTTTTCCTTCATGATATCAGCCACATAATTCACGCAGCAGGCATAGCCTGCTTCGTTGAGCTCTTCGGCTATTCGCACTGAGCCGTAACGTGCCCGATATTGGGCAAAGGTACACATGACGAGCTGTTCAAAGCGCTCTCGCCGCTTTGAACGCTCACTCGGCGTATGATGGCACCACTTATAATAGCCGCCCCGACTCACTTCTAAGGTGCGGCACATTAAGCTAATGGAATACTCACCGACATAGCTTTCGATGAACTCGTACTTCACTCTTGCTGCTTCGCGAAGTACGCCGAGACCTTTTTTAGGAATTCCATTTCATCTTTGAGTCGCTTGTTCTCGCGCCTTAGCGCCCGAAGCTCTTCGGACTCTTTCTTCGAGTAATCGACACCGTCTAAGGTGTTAAACTGTTTATCAGATAGGCGTGTGAACTGGCGCTTCCAGTTTCGGATCTGCTGGGCACTGATGCCCAGCTCCTTGGCAACGGAAACGGCTGTTCGGCCAGGAAGACTGGCCAAGCGGACTGCTTCTTTGCGGAACTCTTCGGTGTACGCTGGATTACGATGTTTAGCCATAAATCACCTCTCAATTAGACCCTAGATCTAACTTAGTAAAGTGTCTACTAAACGTGGGGTACTCGG
>NZ_JAWOWJ010000075.1:0-1265 GCF_033340495.1 Vibrio sp. 1249-1 | reverse complement strand
GATTGAAAAATCACTGATGCAAAACCGCGTACCCTACAAACTGTCCGGCGGTACGTCGTTTTTCGCGCGTGCCGAAATCAAAGACATCATGGCGTATCTTCGAGTGTTGGTGAACCCTGACGATGACAACGCATTTCTGCGCATTGTGAACACGCCGCGACGCGAAATTGGCCCGGTAACGTTAGAAAAATTGGGCAGTTACGCCAATATGCGCGGCAAAAGCCTATTTGAAGCAAGCTTTGAAATGGGATTAGAACAACACCTATCGGGGCGTGGTCTCGAAAATCTGCGTCGCTTTACACAATGGTTGGTGGCGATTGCCGATCAAGCTGAGCGAGGTAACACAGTAGAAGCTGTTCGCTCCTTGGTTCGTGACATTCATTACGAAGATTGGCTGTACGAAACATCAGCCAGCCCGAAAGCCGCTGAAATGCGCATGAAGAACGTTTCGGATCTCTACTCTTGGATTGTGGCCGACTTAGAAGGTGACAATTACGACCAAGAAGAGAAAACGCTGAAAGAAGTGGTTCAACGTTTGACCTTGCGTGACATGATGGAACGCGGCGAAGAAGACGAAGACAGCGATGCCGTTCAATTGATGACATTACACGCATCAAAAGGTCTAGAGTTTCCTTACGTTTATTTGATTGGTTCGGAAGAGGGCATATTGCCGCATCAAACCAGTATTGATGAAGATAACGTCGAAGAAGAGCGACGCTTGATGTACGTAGGCATCACCCGCGCACAGCGAGAGCTGACGTTTACCATGTGTAAAGAGCGTCGCCAGTTTGGTGAGTTGATCAAGCCGACTCAAAGTCGTTTTTTGGATGAGCTGCCGTTTGATGATGTCGAATGGGAAGTGAACAAAAAGCCTGTGTCTCAAGAAGAACGAATGGCAAAAGGTCAGGCGCACATTGCAAACCTGCGCTCGATGTTTAAGAAGTGATCACTTTGATCTCACGGTAAATCAAGTTCACTCCAAACAAAAAGGCTTGCCGATGGGCAAGCCTTTCTTATTTCAGATGAGTCGCGGCTGGATTACAAGCCATCAATCATGTGGTCGATGGCTGCAATGATTTCATCATCAGAACAGTCCATACATGTACCTTTTGCTGGCATCGCGTTGAAGCCTTCAAGCGCGTGCTTCACTAGCACGTCTTTGCCTTGCGCGATACGCGGAGCCCAATCGTCAGCATTGCCCGATTTTGGCGCGCCGTTTACACCAGATGCGTGACAAGCAATACAAAAAGTACCATAAACTGTGG
>NZ_JAWOWJ010000074.1:0-1271 GCF_033340495.1 Vibrio sp. 1249-1 | reverse complement strand
CCATGCACTGTTGGCTCGAGTATTGGACCAAAAGCGATGTTGTTCGTACGTAAATAGGCATCCAGTTCTGAGCCAGAAAACTCTCCTAATCCACTGCGAACAGCGGTCATGGCAGCCAGTTCATAGGCTGGATAAAGCGATTTATCTAGAGCGGCTTTACCCCCTTGGCTAGTGAAGTAGATGTAAGCGCGGCCACCGGCTTTTGCGTCTTTTTGGAACCAAACATCCACACCGTTTGATAAGGTGTAAACCTGAAAACCACCCGGAGCTTGACGCATACTAACGATGCTGCCTTCCTCTGCTGGTTGCAGGAAGCCTTCCGCTTTGGCGTTCATGTCAGAAGGCTTTTCACCAGCTTGTAGGTAGGTGCTGTTAAGCGCAGTGAATACATCAGCAAACTGCGCTTGCGTTTCACTTTTGCCCATGCCAATCACAAAGCTTGGTTGATTAGACAACAGCTCTTTTAACTGCGCGTTTACGCTCTCTAGCGTCGTTTTATCCAAAAAAGCTGCCAAGCTTTGCGCATAGCTCTCTTTCGATTGGCTTACGCTGTCTTGCTCCAATTGGAAAATACGCGCTTCCGCGTAACTATTTGGCTTGCGTTTGCTCCAATCAGAATCAAGATCTGCCAGTTCGCCATACCAGTTAGATGTGATGCTCTCTAGCTCAGCTTGTGTCACGCCGTAATCGCGAAGTGACGTCAACGCACTGATGAAAATTTGGTGCATTTGTTCACGGCGGTCAGGCGAAAATGAGATACCCGCCGACATCAGCCGTTGGTAGTTCGAGTAGTAAGGCTGCGCATAAACGTATTGGTAAGGCTCGGCGGCATCATTGAGAAGACTGATCAAACGCTGTTGAATCAGTTGAATGGCCACTTCGTCTCGCCATTCTGCGTGTTGCTGCTCGACCGTTTCGCGACGAAGATCGCCGCGTTCAATCACCAAATGCAAGCTTGGTGACTCCATCGAGTTGCTTGGCAGAATTTCGTCTTGAGTATTGAGTCGAATGTCACGACGCTTTTCGATGGCGATATCTGAGGTACTTTCCCAGTTCGAGAACTTGTTCTTGATGATGTTAGCAAGCGACTTAGCGTCCACATTGCCCGTGACGATCAGCTCGGCATACTGCGGCTGATACCATTTCTCGTAGAAGTTTTTCAGCCCATTTGACGTCGCGTTCTCAATTGCATCACGAGTACCGATTGGATCATGCTCGGCGTAAGGCGTTCCTTCAATCGAAGCCTCATACGCGTGCATTGAAAACGACTT
>NZ_JAWOWJ010000073.1:0-1285 GCF_033340495.1 Vibrio sp. 1249-1 | reverse complement strand
ACCACCAGCAATCTGAATATGGGCAGCTTTCAATTGCCGTACTCAAGTCTATTAGTATTGATTGAATTGGGGTTACTGCATAGCACAGAACTGGAATCAGGAGAGATCGGCATTGAAACGCCATTGATACTGGCATATCAAGGCAAGAATTTGTCTCTGCAAGTGAATACGAAGGGCATCCGTCTGCTGTACTACCGTTTCACGCCGACGGGTAACGAACTGTGCAAACTGCTTGGCAACAAGCCAAACTCCCAGTACTACGATCAAATGCTCGCCTTGTTAAATCAAAAGTTTAGCGTAAGCACCGAAGCAAGCAGCAGCGTGAACTATACCGTTTAGTTTGGCTCTAGGAGCTTTAGGTCACCTATGATCTAAAAGCTCCTCAAGCAGTACACTAAGCTTTTGGCCACCTATGTTCCAAAAGCTGAGTTAACTGATCACACGGCGCTGTTTAAGCTCATCCAAACACAATTCAACCACCTCGTCGACGCTCTTCTCGCCTGCTGGCAAATCAATTTCTGGATTGATTGGCGCTTGATATTCTGAATCAATACCCGTGAAATTGGGGATCTCACCTGCTCGCGCTTTTTTGTATAAACCTTTTGGATCTCTGCCTTCACACACTTCGAGAGATGCATTCACAAACACTTCGATGAACTCACCTTTGGGCAGTAAATCGCGAACGAGTTGACGTTCAGCACGGTGAGGAGAAATGAACGCGGACAACACAATCAAACCCGCATCTGCCATCAGTTTCGCCAACTCGCCAATACGACGAATATTTTCACGACGATCTTGTTCAGAAAAGCCTAGATCACTACACAGGCCATGACGAACATTGTCACCGTCCAACAAATAAGTGTGGTAGCCCAACTCAGCTAAACGATTCTCCAGCGCGCCCGCGACGGTTGACTTACCTGCGCCAGATAAACCAGTAAACCAAAGCACTGCTGGTTTCTGTTTTTTCAGCTCAGCACGAAACTGTTTATCAACCGTGTGCTGATGCCAGACAATGTTTTCATCTTTTACCGGTGTTTCAGCGGTCATAACGAATCCTTGTATTTATCGGAATTAAAACGGAAAGAAGACCGGAATTAATGTCAGTACCAATACGGAATACACAATCGAAATCGGCACACCAATTCGCACATAGTCGGTCAATTTGTAATTACCTACACTGTAAACCAACAAGTTGGTTTGATACCCGTAGGGAGAAATAAAGCTCGCGCTTGCGCCAAACAATACCGCCATAATAAATGGCATCGGATCCACTCCGTACCCGACA
>NZ_JAWOWJ010000072.1:0-1287 GCF_033340495.1 Vibrio sp. 1249-1 | reverse complement strand
TCGGGTTCCGAATCATATTCCTCACCAGTTTTTGTGTTTGTCCAAACAATGTCTCCGTCACGTAGAGTGAGTCGATAAGCGTTGTCTTTCAGTTGGCTGGGTAATTTTGCCAAAAACGTTTGCACGTATTCCGGTTGTTCAATCACAACGGCCCTTTCGGTATTCAAAGCCGCAGATCGAGGATCCCAGTTCATAGAGCCGACGAACAGTGTTTTGTCATCAATCGTCATTGCCTTTGCGTGCAAGCTCGCACGGCTACTGCCCGTTAAGCTCCATTTACTCTTGAGCTTCGCGCTGGATTTCACTTCCCAAAGTTTGATGCCGGATTCGAGCAAATCTTCACGATATTTGGCGTACCAGCCATGAACGGCAAAGACGTCATTCGACGCAAGGCTGTTGGTTACGATGGTGATGTCGACACCTCGCTTAGCTGCATTCGTTAGAGCTTTTGTGCCAGCTTCTGTTGGGATGAAATAAGGCGAGATGAGCACGAAAGAGTGCTCAACACTTTTTAATAGCTCGGTTAAGTTTCCGACTAATTGGCTATCGTGTGTCGTGACTTTATCTGGCAAATCGAACCAAACTTGTCCATCACCCCAGTACAAGTTCAGTTTGCCTTGTTTGAGGTCTTGATACATATCCAAGGCGGTAAAATCGTATCGGCCAGAAGAGAATTTCTCTTGCAAGTTCAGTTTGGTGACTTGTTTTTGAATCGCGGCATCGGAGACGCTTTGAGAGTCTGGCGATATCCACTCCATCGGCACGGCGTGTACGCGGGGCCAATAAAGATCAAACTGATCCGCCGTTTTCTGCACGGCTTCCCCGTAGAGCAGTAAATCGAAGTCGCCGAACTCTACTTCTGATTCAAAAGAGAAATCCTCGTTACCAATATTTCGTCCACCGACAATCGCAGAGACACTATCAGCAATCAGCGATTTATTGTGCATTCGGCGGTTCAGACGTTCGAAGTCACTGGTTAACGCAAAGATTCGTGCAGAGCGGTATTGATGAGGATTGAACAGGCGTATTTCAATATTGGGGTGCGCATTTAGAGCCGCCATGACGTTGTCGTTGCGTTTTTGCATGTCATCAAGCAGCAGCCGGATTCTGACGCCTCGTTTGGCTGCTTCGTACAAACGCCAAGTGATCAGCTGGCTGGTTTCGTCACCGCGATAAATATAGTACTGAAGATCCAAGCTTTTTTGTGCGGACTCGATGAGAGAAGTACGAGCAAGAAGGGCATCGTGTCCTTGGTTGAGCGGGTAAAAGCCAGTGATGGTTTTAGGA
>NZ_JAWOWJ010000071.1:0-1289 GCF_033340495.1 Vibrio sp. 1249-1 | reverse complement strand
CTCACAGCCAAACTATCAGGTCAAGTCTGCTTTTATTATTTTTAAGCGTGCATAATAAGCCCTACACAAATTGGGAGATATATCATGAAAGGCTGGCTTTTTCTTGTTATCGCAATAGTTGGCGAAGTAATCGCAACATCCGCATTAAAATCTAGCGAGGGCTTTACTAAGCTTGCCCCTTCCGCCGTTGTCATAATCGGTTATGGCATCGCATTTTATTTTCTTTCTCTGGTTCTGAAATCCATCCCTGTCGGTGTTGCTTATGCAGTCTGGTCGGGACTCGGCGTCGTCATAATTACAGCCATTGCCTGGTTGCTTCATGGGCAAAAGCTTGATGCGTGGGGCTTTGTAGGTATGGGGCTCATAATTGCTGCCTTTTTGCTCGCCCGATCCCCATCGTGGAAGTCGCTGCGGAGGCCGACGCCATGGTGACGGTGTTCGGCATTCTGAATCTCACCGAGGACTCCTTCTTCGATGAGAGCCGGCGGCTAGACCCCGCCGGCGCTGTCACCGCGGCGATCGAAATGCTGCGAGTCGGATCAGACGTCGTGGATGTCGGACCGGCCGCCAGCCATCCGGACGCGAGGCCTGTATCGCCGGCCGATGAGATCAGACGTATTGCGCCGCTCTTAGACGCCCTGTCCGATCAGATGCACCGTGTTTCAATCGACAGCTTCCAACCGGAAACCCAGCGCTATGCGCTCAAGCGCGGCGTGGGCTACCTGAACGATATCCAAGGATTTCCTGACCCTGCGCTCTATCCCGATATTGCTGAGGCGGACTGCAGGCTGGTGGTTATGCACTCAGCGCAGCGGGATGGCATCGCCACCCGCACCGGTCACCTTCGACCCGAAGACGCGCTCGACGAGATTGTGCGGTTCTTCGAGGCGCGGGTTTCCGCCTTGCGACGGAGCGGGGTCGCTGCCGACCGGCTCATCCTCGATCCGGGGATGGGATTTTTCTTGAGCCCCGCACCGGAAACATCGCTGCACGTGCTGTCGAACCTTCAAAAGCTGAAGTCGGCGTTGGGGCTTCCGCTATTGGTCTCGGTGTCGCGGAAATCCTTCTTGGGCGCCACCGTTGGCCTTCCTGTAAAGGATCTGGGTCCAGCGAGCCTTGCGGCGGAACTTCACGCGATCGGCAATGGCGCTGACTACGTCCGCACCCACGCGCCTGGAGATCTGCGAAGCGCAATCACCTTCTCGGAAACCCTCGCGAAATTTCGCAGTCGCGACGCCAGAGACCGAGGGTTAGATCATGCCTAGCATTCACCTTCCGGCCGCCCGCTA
>NZ_JAWOWJ010000070.1:0-1290 GCF_033340495.1 Vibrio sp. 1249-1 | reverse complement strand
GATGCGGTTCTGGATACCGTTTTGACCTTGAGTTTCTACTTTGATTTTCAGACCTGCTGCTGCACCTGCTTTCTCTAGTGCTTTCGCTGCCATGAATGTGTGTGCTACGCCAGATGGGCAACATGTTACTGCTACGATGTCGTACTCGCCTTCGCCTGCTGCTGGAGCCGCTTGAGCTTGTGCAGGTGCTGCTTCAACGATTTCGTCTTCTGCCTCTTCTTCAGCAACTGGTTTCCAGAAGCCAACGATAACTGCTGTTGTTAGTGAGCCTAGTGCGATACCCACAACGTACATTGGGATGTTGCTTGATACAGGTGCTGTGATTAGACCGCCCCATGGTGCGTGTAGCAGTACGTCTGTTAGGAAGCCGAACACACAGCCAACGATACCACCAGCAACGATTGAAGGAAGAACGCGTACAGGGTCGTTTGCTGCGAATGGGATAGCACCTTCAGAGATACCGATAGAACCCATGATTGCTGCTGCTTTACCTGCTTCTTGCTCTTGCTTAGTGAACTTCTTCTTGAATAGGAATGTTGCTAGCGCCATACCTAGAGGAGGCGTACAGATTGCGATACCAACACCACCCATTAGCCATGGTTGAGTATCAACTTGAGTTTGAGCGAATAGCGTTGCTACTTTGTTGATTGGACCGCCCATATCGAATGCAGTCATACCACCAAGAATCGTACCTAGAACCACTTTAGAAGCGCCAGCCATAGAAGCTAGGAATTCGTTCATAGAAGCCATGAAGATCTTGATTGGCTCACCGATACCCCATAGAACGATACCTGCAGAGATGAGCGTACCTAGTAGAGGGTAGATGAAGTAAGCGCCCAACGCAGTCATGTTAGCAGAAAGAGGGATCTTCTTAAGTTGGAATACCACACCACCTGCGATGAAGCCCGCTACGATACAACCAAGGAAGCCGCCGCCCATGTCAGCCATGATGCCAGAAGAGATCATCGCTGGTGCCAGTGCTGGTTTGTCTGCAATTGAGTAACCAATGAAGCCACCAAGAATAATTGGGAACAGCACCAGACCTTTAATACCGATATTAGAAATATCCGCCAATAAACCGTCCGCAGGAACCGCACCTTTACCTGATGCCATTACCGCCAGCGCCAGAAGTACACCACCCGCAACGATAAATGGAAGCATGTGAGAAGTACCGAATAAAAGGTGACCTTTCATGGTACTTAGGATTTTTTTGAAATCGCTATTATTACTAGCTTGAGCTGTGATTGTACTCATAATTTCACGCCTTATGAATTAATTAAAATATTTAGT
>NZ_JAWOWJ010000069.1:0-1303 GCF_033340495.1 Vibrio sp. 1249-1 | reverse complement strand
TCTGCTCAGCAAGGTTTCCTTGCGGCATTGTGCGGCGCTGACTATCTTGCGCCTTATGTGAACCGTATTGATGCGATGAACGGAAACGGTGTAGAAGTGGTCGCAGACCTGCAATTGCTACTGGCTCAAAACCAACTGCCTACAAAAATTTTGGCAGCGAGTTTTAAGAATACCCAACAAGCGATGGCAGTGATGAAGTTAGGCATTGAAGCGATTACCTTGCCTGTCGATGTGGCCGCGCAGATGTTTTCTCATCCAGCAGTTCAGCCGGCTGTCGATCAATTTGATAAAGACTGGAAATCCGCGTTTGGCAACAAACTTTCATTTGAAAGTTAAGCATAAAATTATCGAAAGTCCCATTCCTCCTCGATCGAGGGGCTTTTGATATGGGAATCTCTGAGAAAAAGTAACATTCGCGCAGGCAACTGTTTATAGATGCGGCTTACGAAGAGATTCCCACCCCACTAATCTCGCCTCAACCTTCACGCAAACTACTCTATTCGTAACATCACTACTGACGAAAAACGCTCGTTCCACAAGCAAAAAATTTTGCTTCAAACCGACAAACTCTCAAGCACAACGCATCAATAAGTCGGTAATTATTAATTTTATCTATTGGAAATGAACACTGTTCATTTATAATCAGCGAACCTAACGCAGTAACAAGGAATCCACTTCATGAAACGCATTGCGCTTCTCTTTGCCATGTTTGCATTACTTTCTGGTTGTAGCAGCATGTCGCCAGAACAATGCCAAACCGCAGATTGGTATCGCGTCGGCTACCAAGATGGCCGCTCAGGCAACAACCCAAACATTTTGTACGAATACATTAAAGACTGTCGCGAAGCAGGCGTAACGCCAAATCACGTTGAGTGGCAAGACGGTTTTGATAAAGGCACTATTCTTTACTGTTCGCCAGACAATGGTTACACGGTGGGTGTAGAAGGAAAAACCTACTATGGCGTTTGCTCTAACGATCTTTTCCTTAAAAACTATCAGTTAGGCCATCAAGAATATCAGCGTCAACAACGCATTAACGCGTTAGATGCGGAGATATCACGCCTTGATCATCAATTGGATGCAAACTTAAATAAAGACAACGCGAAGCGTATTAGAGAGAGAAGAAAACAACTGGCGCGTGAGCGTGCATCACTCATCTCGCCAGGAGCTAATTACTACTTTAACTTTTAGTCGCGACGGGCTACAACGCTAGGGTCATAAAGCGGCTGTTTGGATCAGGTTGATAGTCGCCAAACGGCTCGCAGTACGCGAAGCCATGTTTTTCATATAGGCGATGCGCGGG
>NZ_JAWOWJ010000068.1:0-1309 GCF_033340495.1 Vibrio sp. 1249-1 | reverse complement strand
CCATTGCATTACTTGGCTTCATGGTGATCGAAAAATGGGATGTAGCGAGTGTCGGTGCGATTCCAGAAACAGGCGCTGGTTTGAAAGATGCAATTGAGCTACTGCCGTTTACTCTAACGTCTATTCTCTTTATTCAAAGCTTGAGCCCAATGGTGATCTCATACCGCTCAAAAGAAAAATCGATTGAGGTAGCTCGCTTTAAAGCCATGCGCGCAATGAAAATTGCTTTCGGTATCTTGTTTGTGACGGTCTTCTTCTACGCGATTTCCTTTACGCTTGCGATGTCACATGAACAAGCGGTTAAAGCAGCAGAAGAGAACATCTCTGCTCTTGCGATGGTTGCGCAAGGTATGGACGGCACGACGCTAAAACTAATGAGTTTAATGCTGAATATTTTCTCAGTAATGACTGCGTTTTTTGGTGTGTACTTGGGTTTTCGCGATTCTTGCCAAGGTCTAGCGATGCTGGCTCTAAAAAAGGTCATGCCTGAAGAGAAGATCAATAAAGACTTGGTCACCAAAGGAATCATTCTCTTTGCGATTCTCATGGCGTGGGGTGCAATTGTATTGAATCTACCAGTTCTGAGCTTCACATCAGTATGTAGCCCTATCTTTGGTTTGATTGGCTGTTTGATTCCAGCTTACCTTGTCTATCAAGTGCCTTCTTTACACAAATACAAAGGCGCGTCGCTTTACTTGATTATTGCTACTGGTATTTTGCTGTGCGTATCGCCTTTCGTCGCATTTAGTTAAAACCTACGTTGCCTTGGCTGTTACTCAGGTAGTGATGGCCAAGGCAAACTGAAGATTCAGCCTCTCTTCTCCCTGCTTTTATCTCATCCTTGAGAACTCTTGCCACATACCGTCCTATTTGCAGTTTTTACGCGATCTCCCTCACACTTTATTGACAATTCTCGACTATGTTCAGCGGGTCATTTAATTAGAAATTAGGAAATAACATGAACAAGTATTTGGCTGAGGCTTTTGGTACGTTCTGGCTAGTATTGGGCGGCTGCGGCAGCGCAGTGTTGGCTGCAGGTTTTCCAGATGTTGGTATTGGTCTGCTGGGTGTCGCTCTGGCCTTTGGTTTAACCGTTTTAACCATGGCATTTGCAATCGGTCATATTTCAGGTTGCCATTTGAACCCTGCAGTGACGGTTGGCCTTTGGGCTGGCGGTCGTTTTGATACAAAAGACGTTGCGCCTTACATCATCGCACAAGTGATCGGCGGGCTGATCGCTGGTGGTATTCTTTATGTCATCGCGACAGGACAAGCTGGATTTGATGTTGTTGGTTCTGGCTTTGCCGCC
>NZ_JAWOWJ010000067.1:0-1322 GCF_033340495.1 Vibrio sp. 1249-1 | reverse complement strand
AGCAAGCCGCTTGCGAACAAGCAGTCCTCGTCTGAAGTTGCCATTTTGCTGTTTACTGCGGGCGTGGTTTCGCTCTTTCTCGGGGTAATGCAGACATCATTTATCGTCATCGTTTTGTTTACATTTCGATTTGCATTCAAACGTTGGCTGACTAAGCGCATTGGCGGTTTTACTGGCGATTGCTTAGGTGCAGCGCAGCAGCTTTCTGAACTCTTGGTTTACCTTACTCTAATCGCGTTTTATCAAAATATATGAAGAAGTTAATTCTCGGTGGTGCTCGTTCAGGAAAATCGAAACTTGCTGAACAAACCGCAAGACAGTTGTCCGAAAAGCAGAACAAGTCATTACATTATGTCGCTACTGCGTTGCCATTTGATGATGAGATGCGAGAGCGGATTAAGCATCATCAAGCTCAACGTGGGGAAGGGTGGCATGAACACGAATGCCACCTTCGACTTCCTGATTTACTTGCTCATTTTGATTCCAATGACGTTGTATTGGTTGATTGCTTAACGCTGTGGCTGAACAACTGGATTTTTGAGCTAGGTGAAGCCTGTCGTAACGAGTCATTAGAACAAGAGATAGAAAAGCTCACTCAAGCGGTTGAAAATTCTCGCGCGACACTGATTTTTGTCTCTAACGAGGTGGGAATGGGCATCGTGCCGCTGGGTGCTGTGAGCCGCTATTTTGTTGATAATGCAGGGCGCATGAATCAACAACTTGCTCAAGTATGCTCTCGAGTAACGTTTGTTGCGGCAGGGTTGCCATTGGCTCTTAAAGAATAGGATACGAAGGTAATGAAAACGCTCAATATCTATCTTATGCGTCATGGAAAAGTAGACGCAGCGCCTGGCTTACATGGTCAGACTGATCTCAAAGTGAAAGAGGCCGAGCAGCAGCAAATCGCCATGGCTTGGGAAACCAAAGGATACGACGTAGCGGGGATAATATCGTCGCCGCTTTCTCGTTGTCACGATTTGGCGCAAATATTAGCTGAGCAACAATTGTTGCCAATGACCACCGAAGACGATCTGCAAGAAATGGACTTTGGTGACTTCGATGGCATGCCATTTGATTTGCTTACTGAACATTGGAAAAAACTCGATGCCTTTTGGCAATCACCCGCTCACCATTCGTTGCCTAATGCCGAGAGCTTAAGCACATTTTCTCAGCGCGTTAGTCGCGCTTGGTCTCAAATCATTAACGATATCAATGACAACTTGTTAATTGTCACGCATGGTGGCGTAATTCGAATAATTCTCGCTCATGTTTTGGGCGTGGATTGGCGCAATCCTCAATGGTATTCGACATTGGCGATAGGA
>NZ_JAWOWJ010000066.1:0-1327 GCF_033340495.1 Vibrio sp. 1249-1 | reverse complement strand
TCTACGCCACAATCAATGTTTGTTGATTTATTCAATCCTTAGTGTTCTTTGCCTTTTGATGTGCACATTTCGTGGTTAAAAAAAGATACGACCATAAGTTGTTCTTGGGCCTGAAAAAGTAAGATTCCTGACCAATATTCTTCTGTTTACCGCGTAGATCTCTCCTCAAAGTCGATTACTTTTGGCTACGCTTATAGTTCGGCTTTAAAAATTTGTAAGAGGGAAGTTGAGTTGAGATGTTTGTAGTTGAAGCGTTGAATAACTCAAGTGATGGGCAATAAAGGTAATTGATTATAAAGGATAAATTGGAAGCAGTGCAGAGCTAGGTAAGATATAAACCTAAAGGTGACGGTATGAGCATACAATCAACCATTATCGAATACGCTGTAGCAATAATAGGCTTACTTTTAACAGGCGTTGCCCTCTGAGCCCGAAAGCTCAGAGGATACATAACCTTAACGATTAATGTTGTAACGAGCGATTGCCGCTTCTTCTGACGTTACAACAGTTTTACCGATAGGCGCGAGGGAAATTACGGCCAGTTTCAGGTGTTGAAGTGCAAACGGAATACCAATAATGGTAACGAAACACGCTGCGGCGGATAGGATATGACCGATTGCCAGCCACAAACCTGCAAACACAAACCAAAGTACGTTGCCGATGACGCCTAGCGGACTCGTGCCAATATCCATTTCATTGGTTAGTTCATCACGCGAAATGGCTTCTTTGCCGAATGGGAAAAACGAAAAGTTACCCATGACGAAACAAGCTCGCCCCCACGGAATCCCGATGATGCTGATGAACGCAAGAATACCGAATAGCCACCACAGCAATCCCATGAATACGCCACCGAATAAAAACCAGATGATGTTGCCAAGTGTTCTCATCTAAAACCCTTTTTGATTTATAACTTTCTACAAAGTATGTCACACAAATCTTAACAGAGGATGCATGGGTGTGCTTTATCTTAAATAAGAAATCATTGATGAGAATACTCATTTGATAAAGGAAAGCGGAGATCATTGGGCTGCTGAAAAAAGGCTCGCAACGGTAGACGTTAAGAGCCTTTCTGGCTAGGCGGTTGCCAAATTCAAGCGCGATACTGGCTTGTCATTGATCGGTAAGTGAATCAAAGCGGCGAGGAGAGCCAGAACGACGGTTGACCACCAGATTGGATCGTATGAACCGTAGTAATCGTAGATGCGGCCACCGACCCAAGCCCCCAAGAAGCTTCCTACTTGGTGAGTAAAGAATACCAAGCCATAAAGTGTTGATAGGTAACGAGCACCAAAAATCTGGCGGACTAATCCAGATGTGAGAGGTACGG
>NZ_JAWOWJ010000065.1:0-1336 GCF_033340495.1 Vibrio sp. 1249-1 | reverse complement strand
GTTCGTTAAATCAACAGCAGATTCTACTGTTTTATCGTCTAGTGGCAATTGACCATGCCTTAACTGTTCAAGTTCCGCAATAATTTGAATGGCTTCAGAGAGAGTATAGTGACTCTTGACCGTTGTGACCTGCACAGCAAGCCAATCGATCAGCGCAGGAAGCATCTGAGTTGACGCCTTTTCTCCCTTCATCCACGTTTGCGCGTAAGATAACAGATCTGGTACTAAATTTTGTAAGTTTTGTTGGCGTAATGGCGCTGGCACGCCCATGACCATTAGCGCTTTATCATTTCTGGCTTTTAATTGGATACCCAACTGAGCAAAGTCTTGTTGATAATCTTGTGCCAACTTCACTAAGTCAGTGTCCAACTTCATCGACAACGGTACTAATAAAGGCTGCGCTTTTAACGCTCCTTCACTTGGCGTCAACTGACCTTTGGTGCGATAGAACTCAGCTCGAGGTAATGAAACTAATGCTACGCCACTGTCGCTGCTCATCAGAACAAATTGTTCATCCACAGCTGCCAACGCTTTCCCCAACGCTGTAACTTGAGGCAAACTCACTTCTCGAACGGACCCTGTCGATGTCGGTTGCTCAGCTTGTTGAGATTCGAAGTCGGGTGTTTTTAGCAGTTCATGGTAAGCGTGGACTTCTCGCTTACTTGGTGCAGGTTCAGCATGACGCTCTTTACCTACATTTGGTTTAGGCGCAGGTTTGGACTCAATCCAATCCGTTCGCTTAAAGGAATCTGCAATGCGCGCTTCACGCACAGATGAATCACTCGGCGCACGATCGCGTGGCTTAACCTCATAATCAGTACGTCCAGGGTACGTTGGTGTTTTATCAATCGCTTGATACACTCGCTCTGGGACAGTGGTACTCACTGATTGTGGCGAGTATTGAGGCGTCGTTTCCGGTTGGCTTTCTCGCTCTTCAGGCTCTGCTCGATGGAACGCGGACTCATTGACTTGCGGCTTATCAATCACAGAGCTTTGTGCCAGTGCATCAGCCAAAGCTTGATAGATAAAGTCATGTACCAATCTTGCTTGATGGAAACGCACTTCATGCTTCGCTGGATGAACGTTCACGTCCACCTGATGCGGGTCTAGCTCGATGAACAACACATAAGCGGCAAATTGATCCGGCTTTAAGCTCATTTCGTAACTTTGACGAATCGCATGATTGATCAGTTTGTCCCGCATCATGCGGCCATTCACGTAACAATACTGCAAATCGCTTTGCTGACGAGCCCCATCCGGGGTGGTGATCCAACCATGCAACTTGAGGCCTTGATGCTCAAGCTCAATACGAAGCATGTTACGCACAAATGCATTA
>NZ_JAWOWJ010000064.1:0-1344 GCF_033340495.1 Vibrio sp. 1249-1 | reverse complement strand
AGCAGATGCGATTACCACTTCTTTATCTGCCAACATTTGTGGTGGCTGCGCACCTGTCGTCCACCAAAGCACTTGCGGTTTGATGGTGTCGAGTTTGGCAAAGGCGCGTGCTCGCCCCTCTTCAGTTTCTAGTAGGCGGTAAACTTCGTCAGGTTTAACTCCATCGGCCAATAATGCCCATTCAAGGTTACCTTGAGGTTGCTTTTGTAGTGCTCGTCGACCGGGAAAGTTTGTTAAATCAAAAAGGTCCGTCAACTTGGTTGGAGCCGCTTTACCTTTGAAAGCATCCTCGTTCACCGCTAAGACGGTCGATACGACGATGGTGTTAATCGCACACTCGTGGATCGCTCCATCGATGAAATCCTCTTTTGCTGGTGTCCCGTCAGCGCTGGGAGGCAGAATACTCGGGTTGACGGGTTCCAAAAGCCCTTCCGCGCAGCCTCGAACAATGTCTGGTTTATCCAGCGAGACCAAATCCCAACGCACGTTGTTTGCTTCTACTTGCGCTTTAATCTCCGCCAAACCGCCACTGAAATCCTCCGATACGATCTCAACACCAGTCTTTTGGATGAATGGTTTATGGTAAGCCTCTACTTGGCTTTTGGTGAACGCGCCACCCCATGAGACGACCGTTAGTTTATCTTCAGCGTATGCCGAGGTACCCAACAGCATTCCTGAAATCAACATCACCAGTGGTGTTTTCGTCATTCGTGACATGGTTTACTCCTTTGGTTGTTTTTCTGGAGGTATCCGTTACGGCTGTTGGACACCACATTTGTTAAATTTTCGTTAACATTAGCATTAAATATATTTTATACAATATTTAATTTTAAAATTTTTTAGGCAAATCGCTGTAGTGTGAACGGCGCAATATTCACCGATGTTGGCTTATCTGCAACGAGCTCAGAGATTAGGTCTGCAGTGATCGCCGCTTGAGTCAATCCCAAGTGCTGATGACCAAATGCCAGCAATATCTTGCCATTAAAACACTGGTCGATTACCGGCAACGAGTCGATTGTTGAAGGTCGATTTCCCATCCACTGTTCCTGCTGTTTTAACGGATTTAAACCGGACTCAAACATCGCGTTCCCCTGCTGATACAACATCTCTGCGCGCTTCATGTTTGGTGGCGATTTCACATCGGCATACTCGACTGTTCCCGCCAAACGTAAGCCTTCAGACATGGGCGTCATAATGAACTTTCTGTCGGCAGAACTGATAGGAAACGGCAATGACTCACGCTTGTCATTCATCATGAGATGGTAACCTCGCTCAGCTTGTATCGGGACATTCACACCGGTTAACTGGCGAACCAAAGCTTTAGAATGAACACCCGCTGCGACC
>NZ_JAWOWJ010000063.1:0-1347 GCF_033340495.1 Vibrio sp. 1249-1 | reverse complement strand
TAGCAAAGTGGACAAACCGTTCGATAGACCACTGATTCACACTGTCAGAGGGATGGGCTACAAACTCGAAGAGAGTCGTGATGCCTAAGTTCTCGCTGCCTTTTTCCATGAAAAACAAGCTCGTGCTGATGTTTGTTAGTATGACGTTTGTGACCTATTTTTCTTTGGCTTTCATCCTACAGTACGCCATTGAGCGCCACTTTTATTCGCAAGATTTCAGCTATATTTCCAGTAAGTTCAATGCCATTGAGAACGAGTTAAAACGC
The DNA here is from genome assembly GCF_033340495.1 of Vibrio sp. 1249-1. Classification (NCBI taxonomy): domain Bacteria; kingdom Pseudomonadati; phylum Pseudomonadota; class Gammaproteobacteria; order Vibrionales; family Vibrionaceae; genus Vibrio; species Vibrio sp. 1249-1. Next base: position 1,081 of record NZ_JAWOWJ010000063.1, on the reverse strand, counting down.
TCGCCAGAGGATGTGTTCAAGCAAGCGAATAACAGCACGCTCTACATGTGGGTGTTTGAAGGCAAGCAGAACGTCTATCAGAATTCGAGCCTGACGATTCCTCAGAACCGAGCCTACAGCATTAGCTCACCTCAAGTTTTAAATCACGAGCGCGCCATCGAATGGAGTGAGGACTCGCTGAATATTCGCGCGTTTGCGTTTCAAGCTGGGGAGTATCAGGTGGTGCTCGGCATGAGTATCAACCACCATATTTTGTTTTTGGATAAACTCGACTGGATTTTGTTTTGGGCGCTCGGTTTGGCGTTTGTGATTTCTTCCGCGTTGAGCGGTTGGATGGTAAAACGTGGGTTGAAGCCGATTGTGGGATTGAATCAGCACATTCAACAGATATCACCAGAGCAAATGGGCATTCGTCTCGACCCCGATTCGTTGCCAATAGAACTGCGCGAGTTAGCCAACAAACACAACGCGATGCTCGATAGGTTGCAAACTGGTTTTCGCCGCTTGAGCGAGTTTTCTTCTGATATAGCACATGAGTTAAAAACGCCACTCACCAACATTACTACGCAAAATCAGGTCATTTTAGGTGCGTGTCGAACGTCTGAAGAGTATCAGGATGCGATTGCCTCAACGTTGGAAGAACTCAACCGCATCACGAAAACCATCAACGATTTGCTCTACATTGCCAAGGCTGAAAACAAGCTCATTCATCGCCATGACGAAGTGTTTGCGGTGCAGGAGGAAATTGACCGCTTGGTCGCGTATTTTGAAATATTGGCCGAAGATGCCGATGTGCAAATCGTGAGCTCAGGCGACGGTCAGCTCTATATGGACAAAAACATGTTTGAGCGTGCGGTGGGCAATTTGCTCTCCAACGCGATTCGTCATGCGTATGCTGATTCAACCATTGTGATTGACGTTCAAGAGGTTGATGAACAGGTTACGATATCGGTCAGCAACCAAGGTGACACCATTGCCGAGCAAAACTTACCGTACCTTTTCGACCGTTTTTATCGAGCAGATAAATCTCGCCAACATGTAGGCAGTGTAGGCGCGGGGCTAGGTTTATCGATTACCCAAT
>NZ_JAWOWJ010000062.1:0-1355 GCF_033340495.1 Vibrio sp. 1249-1 | reverse complement strand
TTATCGTGAAGTCTTAGGTCAAACGTAAACCAGTAAAGCCCTATTTTCTTTTTCAAAAAACGTCCTTAGGCGAGGAGCTAAATGTACTGATTTGTTTTACGCTCGGCATCGCAAGCGGATCATCCGTTCTTACTAACTACAGCGCTTTCCACGCTCTTTGCATGAATCGTGAACATAAGAGCCAAATCGTATTTCCATCCTCAATCGTTCACTTTTTAAACCGTGATTTTATAAAATCAAATTTCAGATTTATGAATATCACCGCTATTTGCTCATTTTTTTATATAAACCAAGCAAAAATGATAAAAATTAAAGCGATATTAGTTAATATCCGGTAATCTAAATCCAATTCCATTTTGCTAGTAACATCGCAGAAATGACTGACGAGTTTAAGAAATCGACCGCTAACTTAAAAAAAGCGGTGCCACTAATGATCAAAAATCATGTAGCTGCCACCCCCGCAAACTACGCGCTTTGGTATACCTACGTAGACAAAACCATTCCAGAACTCAATTTTGAGATGGACGAAGTGTTAGAACACTACGGTATTTGTCCACCAGCAGCGAACAAACAGCTTTACAACAACTACGTGGCCCGTAGAGCAGAAACCAGTTTAGAAGATCTCAAAACCAACGTAGAAGTACTATTACACGAGGTGTCGAGCTCCATGAGTGATACTTTGTCAGATACCTCTTCTTTCTCTGCGATGGTCGATAAGAGCTTCAACAAATTAGAAAAAGTTGAAGACAACAGCTTGAGCATCGAAGAAGTGATGGTGGTGATCCGCCAACTCGTTGCTGAATCTCATGAGATTCGCCACCCAACTAAATTCTTAAACCGTCAACTCACCAATGCGAGTGAAGAAATTTCTCGTTTGAAGAATCAATTAGCCGAAGTACAAAAAGACGCGCTGTTTGATGGACTCTCTAATCTTTACAATCGTCGTGCCTTTGATACTGATTTGAGCATGCTGATTAACGCTAATCAGGCGATGACTCTCATCTTGCTGGATATCGACCACTTTAAAGCGTTCAACGATAACTATGGGCACCTATTTGGTGACACAGTATTGAAAGCGATCGCGCGTCGACTGCAACAAAGCTGTCGCGATGGCGTGAGTGCGTACCGCTTCGGCGGCGAAGAATTTGCGTTAATTGTGCCAAACAAATCCCTACGAATCGCCCGCCAATATGCCGATACCCTGCGCCGCATGATTGAAAAGCTACGCGTACGTGATAAACGCTCGGGCACACAAGTTCATAGCATTACCGCTTCTTTTGGTGTGGCAGAGTTCGAAGTTGGTGACACCGTAGATTCATTAGTCAACAAAGCCGATAAACAGCTTTATGAAGCAA
>NZ_JAWOWJ010000061.1:0-1373 GCF_033340495.1 Vibrio sp. 1249-1 | reverse complement strand
TAAAAACACCCTCAAAATTGCTCAAATAAAGCACTGAATTTTCAGTGCTTTTTATTTCTTCTTTTATTTTCTACCGAATTTTTACTGTTTTTACTTTCCAAAACAATCTAGAACGCATTCCTTTACTCTGATCACATCTTGCTCAACATTGGTCATTTAAAACGTGACCAAGTTAAAGTAAAACGTTTTCACTAATTTATTTTAGTAAAACTTTTACTAATATCTTTCTCAGATTATTCATAAGCATTTTTCACAATACATCGGCCGTTGTTTTTGCACTGATGTTGAGCCGCGATGAAACCAATCCGCACTCCAACATAAGCGCACCAAGCCGAGGGGAGATCAAAACGTGAACAATTGGGAAAACTTCCAACACTTACACGAGAATCGTATGGCACCGCGTGCGTACTTTTTCTCCTACGACTCTGTTCAGAGCGCACAAACCTTTCAACGTGAACTGAGTCGCCGCTTCATGTTGCTCAGCGGCCAATGGGCATTTCGTTATTTCACCAACCCAATGTTGGTACCTGATGAGTTTTACTCACAAACAATGAACGACTGGGGACACATTACCGTCCCAAACATGTGGCAAATGGAAGGCCACGGCGATCTGCAATACACCGATGAAGGCTTCCCATTCCCGATCGACGTCCCGTTTGTACCAACCGACAACCCAACGGGCGCTTATCAACGCACATTTACACTTGGTCCACAGTGGGATAACCAACAAACCATCATCAAGTTCGACGGCGTGGAAACCTACTTTGAAGTGTACATAAACGGCGAGTACGTCGGCTTTAGTAAAGGCAGCCGACTCACAGCGGAATTCGACATTTCCAAGTTCGTCCAACAAGGCGAAAACTTACTCTCTGTACGCGTGATGCAGTGGGCCGATTCCACTTACATTGAAGACCAAGACATGTGGTGGACGGCGGGGATCTTCCGCGATGCTTATCTTATGGGCAAAGAGCAGATTCACGTCCAAGATCTCACCATTCGCACCGATTTCGCCGACGATTACCAAAGTGCGATGCTCAGTGCTCAAGTCGAATTGGAAAACCTTTCTACCGCTATCGCGTCTGGCTACACGCTGGAATACGCGCTGCATGACAAAGGCACTGTCGTAGCCAGTGGTCAATGCGATTCACTGACTATCCAAAACCACCACTCAACAAGCTTTGCGATTGATATGGTGAGCCCAACACATTGGACGGCTGAAAACCCTTACCTTTACCACTTGTTCATCACCTTAAAAGATCACCAAGGCAAGGTCGTGGAAGTGATCCCACAACGCGTAGGTTTCCGTGACATCAAAGTGCGTGACGGCCTGTTCTACATCAACAACCAATACGTGATGCTGCATGGTGTAAACC
>NZ_JAWOWJ010000060.1:0-1391 GCF_033340495.1 Vibrio sp. 1249-1 | reverse complement strand
GTTGTGAAGAAAATCAATGAAGGTTTGTTTCAATGTTTCGAAGTCACCACCGTAGGTATCCATGTGGTCAGCTTCGATGTTGGTAACGATGCTCACCATAGGTTGCAGGTGCAAGAAAGAGGCGTCGCTCTCATCCGCTTCTGCAATCAGAATACGGCTAGAGCCCAAGCGCGCATTTGTGCCCGCGCTCTTTACTAGACCGCCGTTTACAAACGTTGGATCAAGGCCTGCTTCGGAATAGATTTGTGTGACTAGTGCTGTGGTGGTGGTTTTACCATGTGTGCCCGCAACAGCGATACCATGACGGAATCGCATCAGTTCAGCCAGCATTTCTGCTCGGCGAACAATAGGAATACGCAATTCACGAGCCGCCATGACTTCAGGGTTTTCTTCGTTAATCGCGGTGGAAACGACTACCACACTAGCCTTTTCGACATTACTTGCTTGGTGACCAATAAATACGGTTGCCCCTTTCGACACTAAGCGCTCGGTTACTGGGTTTTCAGACAAGTCTGAACCCGTGATTTCATAACCTTCGTTTAGAAGAACTTCAGCAATGCCGCTCATGCCCGCACCACCGATACCGATGAAGTGGATGCATTTCACGCGACGCATTTCTGGTACCATAGCGCGAATCTGAGCTAAGTCTTGTGTATGTTGGATAGTCATTAATTCGATTCTCAATGATTCGTTAACGCTTTTCGGTCAAAGCGACAATGGCTTGTGCGACAACTTTGTCAGCATCTAATTTTGCGGCACTGCGTGCCTTTTGAGCCATTGAAAGTAAAGCTTGGCGATCCAATTGTTGGATCTGTTGAGTCAAAGACTCCACGGTTAAATCAGGTTGTTCAATCATCTTCGCAGCACCGCATTCCACTAAGTGGTCGGCATTCAGTGCCTGTTGACGGTCTTTATGCATGAACGGGATAAAAATCGCGCCTACACCTGCTGCTAAGACTTCAGATACCGTCAATGCGCCAGAACGGCACACTAGCAGATCTGCCCACGCATACGCTTGTGCAACATCATCGATAAACTCGGTCACTTCTGCATTAGCAACATTGTTCGCTTGATAAGCGGCTTGCACTTCTTGCGCTGCGCCTTTACCTGCTTGATGACGAATACAGTAGTCTTGTCCCAAGTTTGCCATCACCGCTGGCAATGTTTGATTAAGAATACGCGCCCCTTGGCTGCCGCCCATAACAAGAATACGAATTGGTCCTTCTCTCTCTTGCATACGTTGAGCGGGCTCATCCAACTGCGTTACGTCTTCACGTACTGGGTTACCGACAACCGCCGCAGAAGGAAATGCGCCGGGAAACGCTTGAAAGACTTTCTTAGCGATCTTTGATAGCCATTGATTTGTTAAACCTGCAACCGCGTTTTGTTCG
>NZ_JAWOWJ010000059.1:0-1393 GCF_033340495.1 Vibrio sp. 1249-1 | reverse complement strand
GCGCAGCAGCCCGAGGCTTAGCGGTATTACCCGCGTTTGGTGCGTTAATGGTGATGGGTATTTGGCTGGTATCAGCCTCAATCACTGCGGTTGGTATCATCAGTTTTATCGGCTTGTTAACACCAAACATCGCCCGTGCAATGGGAGCGAGAACGCCACGCGATGAACTCATCAGCAGCATGTTGCTTGGCGCTGCGTTGCTGCTTATCACCGATTCTGCGGCGATTTATCTCAGTTTGTTGTTAGAAGAAACCATCCCAAGCGGTGTGGCGGCGGCGGCCATTGGTGCACCTGCGTTGATCTGGTTTACTCGCAAGAAACTGACAGCTACGGATCAGCTGAACTTGTCGATGAGCCAAGGAAAAACGGCCCTATCGAACGCAGCAGTTTGGGGCATTGCAGTAATGGGAATCATCGGCATTCTGGCGTACTCATTTGTTACGCACGGTATCAGTGGTATTGAGTTTGCGATTCCTGGCGAGTTCCAATGGCAACTGCGGTGGCCACGCATGATCAGCGCGATTTCAGTAGGTGTTGCCCTTTCCATTGCAGGGATCATTTTGCAGCGCATCGTTTACAACCCACTCGCGAGCCCAGACATTCTCGGTGTATCATCCGGCGCAACCTTTGCCATTATCATCACTGGTGTGATGGTTGGCTCTGTACTCGCCGCATTTAACTGGGGCGTCGCTTTTCTGGGCAGTCTGACCGTATTGATTCTGCTGCTCATTATCGGGAAACGCAGCCACTTTAACCCTTCTAATTTTGTACTCTCAGGTATTGCCCTTAGCGCCCTATTACAAGCTCTCGTTCAGTTTGCGTTGGCGCAAGGCTCTGGGGAAAGTTACAAAATTTTGCTCTGGCTCACGGGCTCAACGTATCGCGTCACCAGCACAAGTGCATTGATGTTGCTTATCGCCGTGTTGGTGCTTTTAGCGATTGTATTTGCGTTGTCACGTTGGCTAACACTGATTTCTATTGGTCGAGCGTTTTCTAACGCGCGCGGGCTGAATCCATCATCTGCGAACACGATTTTGCTTGTTATCGTTGCTCTGCTGTGTGCCTTTTCAACGGCGACGGTCGGCCCCGTTTCCTTTGTTGGTTTGGTCGCACCACACATGGCGATGATGCTAGGAGCAAGAAAGGTCAAAGAACAATTATTCGTTGGCAGTTTGATTGGTGCAACGCTTATGGTTTGGGCGGATTGGTTAGGGCAAATAGCCATTTACCCGAGCCAAATTGCAGCAGGTACGTTAGTCGCGATTATCGGTAGTACCTACTTCTTGTTCCTGATGCTCAAAAGCAAGTTCCGATAGCTTGGCGTAAAGATAAGCGAAAAAAGAAACCCGCTCTTTGGGAGTTTACTCCGAAGCAGCGGGTTTCTTTTTCATGC
>NZ_JAWOWJ010000058.1:0-1394 GCF_033340495.1 Vibrio sp. 1249-1 | reverse complement strand
GAAGAATCGGCAACCCAGACTCGTTAGTATGATAACGCTGCCAACATTGATAAATGGCGGTTTCATGTTCTGCGACTAAATCAAATGCAGTTTGAAAATTGACAGCGTTTGAATTCTTCTCTATCGCGAGTGTTTGCCATTCTCGGTATGTCACTTCGTACGGCTCAACCCAATTGAGTAGCGTGGAAACCAGCTCTGACCAAGGTAAATCGATCCACTTTTCTGCATCGGAAAGACCTTTTTCCATCCTTTCTTGATGACGGTTTTCTATCTCCAGTCCATGTGCTTGCAAAACAGGTTTGAGTTTTTCAGCGGTCAGTTTTTCCACGTCGACTAAAGTTTGCCAAAGCGCGCGTTGCTCTGCCTGTTTGTAGTTGTTGAGATAGTGACTGAAAAAGGCAATACCGTAGATTTCTCCATAGTATGCAGTAAGTAAATTGTTGAGCATTTTAATGTGCGTTTGGGGAACTGATGGGCGCTATTTTATAACGGAATGAAAGAGATAAGAAGTTGTGAGAATTTTATGAGAATTCGATGAAGTTACCGAGATATTTGCTCGTCATGCTTAAAGACAAGAATGACAAACGTTCGAAAGCAATGCTGCTCAAGCCAACAAAAGACGATGTTCAAGGGCTTGGGTTTCACTCTCATAAAAGGATGGATTCACAATGAAAAAACGTACCCAACTTAGTCTTGTCATGACGTCTGTTGCTCTGGCGGTTGGCGCGGCATCAGCTCAAGCGGCGGAACTAGAAATTACGGTTACCAACGCAACCAAAGGCATTTACTTTACACCGCTTATCGTCGCGGCGCATGGCTCAGATCTACATATGTTTAAAGTCGGAGAATCCGCCACATCAGAGCTTGAAGCGATGGCTGAAGGTGGGGATATTTCTGGATTATCGACCGTGATTGGCAACGCAGGCGGCGCAGTCGTAGAAAATCCTGCGGGCGGTATTCTCAATCCGGGCGCTGCGACCACGTTTACTTTGGATAGTGGCGATCACGGTTACCTCTCACTTAGCGCGATGTTATTGCCAACCAATGATGGTTTTGTCGGCTTAGACAGTTGGAAAATTCCAACCGAAGCGGGCACTTACAAAGCGACCTTGAACAGTTACGACGCAGGCACCGAAGCGAACGACGAGTTAGCGTCCAGCATTCCTAATCCTCCTTTTATTACCTTCGGTAGCGGTGGTACTGGCGTAGAAACGGCGGTGAGCAACGACAAGGTTCACATTCATCCGGGTAATTTGGGTGACAGCGATCCGGCTGGTGGCAAGAGTGATCTCGATAGCAGTCATCATCGTTGGTTAAACCCAGTCGCAACCATCACAATTGTTGTGAAGTAAGGAGGAGGTATGAAATACAAAATCTTACTGGTAGCGGCCTCT
>NZ_JAWOWJ010000057.1:0-1419 GCF_033340495.1 Vibrio sp. 1249-1 | reverse complement strand
GCGTCCTGAGAGAGTGACAAAACCTTGCGCGTCAATTTGGGCTAAGTCGCCAGTCGCTAACCATTCTTGAGTAAACGGCTCATTCAAATAGCCAAGAGCAACGTTGCCTTTGACAAGCAGTTCACCATCTTCCGCGATACGAATCTGAGTGTGCGGAAGTGGTTTGCCACACGTTCCTGCTTTAAATGTGGCTGGTGTATTCAAACAAACGACGGAGCCACATTCAGATAAGCCATAACCTTCAAACGCAGGGATGTTCAGCGCATGCGCGGTGTTAATCAGTTGCGACGACACTCTTGCGCCGCCAACGGCGACAAATTTTAGAGAATCCACAAGAGAGGGCTGCTGTTTCGCGATCTGAATGAGCGCAAGCAATAAAGCCGGTGTTAGCACTAAGCTTTCTGGTTTGATGGTCGCTAATGCTTGTGCAAACAGACGCGGTTCGAATTGGCTTGAACCGAGTAGGCCGGTTTGTGCTCCGGGTAAAATATATGACGTCACGCCCAACATGAGTGGAACATAAACGCCGGTTATGTTCTCGAGAAGGGTCGATAACGGAAGCAGCACTAAGTGTGAGTGCGCCGTGCCGTTTACTGCGTCGGCGAGCGATTTCGCCACCAAACACAAATGATCATTGCTTAAACACACGCCTTTAGGCTGACCAGTCGAGCCCGACGTAAATGTGATTTTTCCGGTTTCTGGTAGATAAGCTACCTGTGTATCTACATCTCCCAACTGGTTACGACGCAGCAAAGGCAAATTTGCAATGGAAAACGAATGGTCTTGCTGGTTAAAGTTTTGCTTAGGATGAGAAGCCAACCATGCTTGCCAATCGCCGACTAAAGCATCGACGCCTGATTGCTCTAACGTATGTTCAACTTGTGCATCAGAGAAAAAAGTCGGAATAGGTACGACGACTATGTCTGCCGCCATCGCCGCCAAATCAACAATGGCCCAATCGATGCTGTTTTCTGCGCGTAGCGCGAGTGCTTTGATGTTCTGTGCAATAAGCTCGGCGGCAACTTGTTCGACCTTGTTTAACAATTCAAAGTAAGTCAGTTCAACCGTTTGATCAGCCTCGTAGCCGACAAGTGCTACTCGATCTGGTGTCGTTTTTGCCCATTTTGTAATGGCATCGAGGAGAATATTCATACATCACCTATATTCTGGCGTTGTGTTTAACCAAGTTGTTGCGGTTGTGGTTGTGTTTTTAACGACGTTTACTTTTCTATCTAGGCTTGTTTGCGTTTTCTTTCTTGGACTAATCGAAGACGCTCTAGTCCTTTTTGCAAATTGCCAGCTAACACACGCGGTTGATGTTCGTAGTATGACCCCCAAGTGGACTCGGCATCGGGGACTTTGTTTTGATCGGCCTGCGCGATGATATGAGGCTCCAATCCTAGGCGCGCCATCATGGCG
>NZ_JAWOWJ010000056.1:0-1431 GCF_033340495.1 Vibrio sp. 1249-1 | reverse complement strand
GGGTTCTGATCCATTGGTACACGTTGATGTCACGTATCACGTCGGTTCAGCTCGTGAAGAAATTGGTAAGTCGGGCTTTGCGCACTTCTTTGAACATATGATGTTCCAAGGTTCAGAGAATGTTGGCGATCAAGAACACTTCAAAATCATCACAGAGGCGGGTGGTACGTTAAACGGTACGACCAATCGCGATCGCACCAATTACTTTGAAACCGTTCCTGCGAATCAGCTGGAAAAAATGCTGTGGCTTGAATCGGATCGTATGGGCTTTTTACTTGATGCGGTTTCACAGCGTAAATTTGAAATTCAACGATCTACGGTGAAAAATGAGCGTGCGCAACGTTATGACAACCGTCCGTACGGTTTGATTTGGGAGCGTATGTCTGAAGCGTTATACCCAGAAGGTCATCCTTACTCATGGCAAACCATCGGTTACGTTGAAGATCTTGAACGTGTTGATGTGAATGATCTTAAAGCGTTTTTCTTGCGTTGGTACGGTCCAAATAATGCGACGATCACGATCGGTGGTGACTTAGATGTCGAGCAAACACTGGCGTGGGTAAACAAATACTTCGGTTCCATTCCTCGTGGTCCAGAAGTTGAAAACGCACCGAAACAACCAGCTAAGTTGCAAGAAGACAAATACATTACGTTGGAAGATCGTATCCAACAACCGATGGTAATGATTGCGTGGCCAACCACATACAGCGGCGAAGAGAGCCAAGCATCTCTGGATACGCTATCGGAAGTATTAGGTGGTGGTACCAACAGCGTGCTGTACCAAGATTTAGTGAAGACGCAAAAAGCGGTTGATGCGGGTTCCTTCCATGACTGTGCAGAGCTTGCGTGTAATTTCTATGTCTACGCGATGGGAGATTCTGGAGACAAAGGTGATCTTTCGACCTTGTACGATGAGCTCATGAAATCGATGAGCAAGTTTGCAGAGAAAGGCGTCACTGACGATCGTCTTGAGCAGTTGAAAGGTAAAGCTGAAGCGGATGCGATTTTCGCGCTTGAAAGCGTGAAAGGTAAAGTCACACAGCTAGCGTCGAATGAAACTTTCTTTGGCCAACCTGACTTGATTGAAAAACAATTGGAACAGATTCGCGCCGTGACTCCTCAATCTGTTGAGAAGGTGTACCAAAACTTTATTCAAGGTAAGTCGAAAGTCACCTTGAGCGTGGTACCAAAAGGCAAAACGGATCTTGCTGTTAAGTCTGCGACATTTACAACGCCAGAACGTACCTTGCCAGAGTACAAAAAAATTACCGATGATCAGTTAGCCTATCGCCGCGCAACGGACAATTTTGATCGTTCAGTACAGCCACCGGTCGGTGAGCCAGTGAAAGCAACAATGCCAGAACTGTACAATGTGCACTTTGACAACGGCTCTGAACTACTCGGCACCGTGAGCAACGAAACTCCGACAGT
>NZ_JAWOWJ010000055.1:0-1433 GCF_033340495.1 Vibrio sp. 1249-1 | reverse complement strand
GTGCCAAACGATGGTGTGGTGACCGTGCCGGCAGGGCAAACTGAGTTTGATGTGCGTATCGCTGCCATTGATGACGCCGTTTATGAAGGTCCAGAAGATTTCAGCGTGACGGTGACTGGCATTGGGGCGGTGCAAGGCAGCGATACGGGGACGGCAACGATAGTGGATGATGGCAGTGGTCCGGGCCCTGATCCGGATGATGACCGCCCGAATGTGACTATTTCAGACGCTGGCACCATCAATGAGGGTGAGACAGCGAATTTCAAAGTGACGTTGTCGAACGCCTCCGAGTCTACAGTACAAGTCGAGCTAGGCCTGAACTTAGGTGACACCGAAGTTGGAGACTTAGGCACCTTAGAATACAACACAGGCTCCGGTTGGGTTGCAGTGCCAAATGATGGCGTGGTAACGGTGCCAGCTGGGCAAACCGAATTTGATGTGCGTATTGCTTCCATTGATGATGCGGTGTACGAAGGCCCTGAAGATTTCAGTGTGACGGTGACTGGCATTGGCGCAGTGCAAGGCAGCGATACCGGTACGGCGACGATAGTGGATGACGGCACGGGTCCGGGCCCCGATCCAGATGATGACCGTCCAAGCGTGACTATTTCAGACGCTGGCACCATCAATGAGGGGGATTCGGCGAACTTCAAAGTCACCTTATCGAACGCCTCTGAAGCGGAAACGCAAGTGGAGTTGGGTCTTAATCTCGGCGATACCGAAGCCGGTGACTTAGGTACCTTGGAATACAACACGGGAAGTGGTTGGGTTGCAGTGCCAAACGATGGCGTGGTGACGGTGCCAGCGGGGCAAACTGAGTTTGATGTGCGCATCGCTTCCACTGATGACGCCGTTTATGAAGGCCCTGAAGATTTCAGCGTGACAGTAACCGGCATTGGGGCAGTGCAAGGCAGCGATACCGGTACGGCAACGATAGTGGATGATGGCAGTGGTCCAGGCCCTGACCCGGATGATGACCGCCCGAATGTGACTATTTCAGACGCTGGCACCATCAATGAGGGTGAGACAGCGAATTTCAAAGTGACGTTGTCGAACGCCTCCGAGTCTACAGTTCAAGTCGAGCTTGGCCTCAACTTAGGTGACACCGAAACCGGTGACTTAGGTACCTTGGAATACAACACGGGAAGTGGTTGGGTGACAGTGCCAAACGATGGCGTGGTGACCGTGCCGGCGGGGCAAACTGAGTTTGATGTGCGCATCGCTTCCATTGATGACGCCGTTTATGAAGGCCCTGAAGATTTCAGCGTGACGGTGACTGGCATTGGGGCGGTGCAAGGCAGCGATACGGGAACGGCAACGATTGTGGATGACGGTACGGGTCCAGGCCCTGATCCGGATGATGACCGTCCAAGCGTGACTATTTCAGATGCTGGCACCATTAATGAGGGTGACACAGCGAACTTCAAAGTGAC
>NZ_JAWOWJ010000054.1:0-1439 GCF_033340495.1 Vibrio sp. 1249-1 | reverse complement strand
AAGGGAGGTAGCTGCGTTTCTAGCCATTCGATAAACGCCGCATTTTTCGGTCTGTGCTGCTGGCCGTTTAAACAAATCAAATCGTACCCTCTCCCTGCTTTGACGCGTTCAAAAGGCGCGACCAGTTCTCTCTTTTCCAAACTGGTTTGCACCAAAGACGCCCGCGCCATTGCGATTCCCATGCTGTTTTTGGCGGCAATCATCGCCATATCGGCATGGTTAAAAAGGTAGGTTTTCTCCATCACATTAAGCGATTTCAGTTCAGAGTTGCTTTGGCTTGCTAACCAGCTCTGCCATTCATGATTTGGCTCGTTTGCTTCTAACGATTCTGTGCAATGGATAAAGGTCACGGCCTCAAATTGGCTGGCACTACTCACACCACCGGAGAAATGTATTTGGCTGTATTCAGGGCTACAAACCGGCATCAACTCTTCATCAAAAAGCCTTTGATGATGGAAACCCGGATGCTCGCTGTCACTGTAGTAAATTGCAATATCAACGGGCTCATGTAAGAAATCTAATCGGCTTGCCTTTACTCGAAGCTTGATATTGAGAGAAGGATACAAACGCTGAAATTCCACCATACGCGGCAGTAACCAACTCTGTGCAAACGTGGGGGCCACGCCGATGTAAAGCTCGCCACGCAGCTCGTTGAATTTGATGTCTTCAAGTTCAGAGAAAATCACCTCAAACGATTGGTTAAGCGCGTGCAGTAACCGCTCTCCTTCTTTGGTCAGCTCTAATCGCCGAGTCATACGCACAAATAAGCTGAAACCCAGTTGTTCTTCCAGTGACTTAATACGTTGGCTCACTGCCCCTTGGGTAATAAACAACTCTTCAGCGGCTTTGGTAAAACTGAGACACTTACCAGCAACGGCGAAAGTGTACATGTTAGAGAGCATCTGCTGTTTTCTGTCCATCTTGGCACTCGACATAAATTAGAAAGGCTAATGCATAGCAAGTTTAAATTGGTTTGTATAGCGAATCACGATGCTTTTAAATCAAACTGTCTTATCCATAACGAGAAACAGCACGATGAAAAAGAATCTAAAAATTACCATTATTGGTGCAGGCTCCAGTTACACGCCTGAGCTTATCGAAGGTCTCATCAAGCGCAATCATGAACTGCCTATCGGCGAGTTGTGGTTGGTCGATATTGAAGATGGCAAAGAGAAAGTCAGCATCATTGGCGATTTAACGCGCCGAATGTTGGCGAAAAACAACCTGTCTCATATTGATGTTCACGTCACGCTGGATCGCAAACCCGCATTAAAAGACGCCGATTTTGTCTGTTCTCAATTTCGCGCGGGTTGTTTGGAAGGTCGTATCCGCGATGAACGCATCTCGCTTAAATACGGAATGATCGGTCAGGAGACCAACGGTTTAGGCGGTTTTGCCAATGCCTGTCGCACGATTCCTATCGCGCTGGAAATCTGTAA
>NZ_JAWOWJ010000053.1:0-1489 GCF_033340495.1 Vibrio sp. 1249-1 | reverse complement strand
TGTGGCGACGTTACTGTTTGTAACTTCAACAATGATGATTGGTGCTGTGTTGATTTCTTATGAAGTAAAGCAGTTCAACACCTACGCAAATAACCTTGTTAAAATAAAACAAAAAGTCATTTTAATGGGGCTGTTGACGGAAGCGAAGCTCCAACAATTCAAAGGGTTGAGTGTGGATGAAGTGGAAGCTCAAACAGAGTTCAGCTTCCAAGACGCGATTTACTCGCTGTCACCGTACGAAAAGCTGAATTACGTTGAAGCCGTCGCGCGCAAATCGATGCATCAAGCCGAAGCGTATTTGTCGAATGCGTTTAATCGGCAAAATGCCATTATGTACTTTCGCTCTTATACTGGGAGCAAGTTAATTTTAGAGCGCCCAATCAAAGCGTTGGAAGGTGAAACGGTTACATTTGATGTCGATTGGTGCAAGAGCAACTACTCTTGCGTTCTGGCTGCGTGGAAAGAACAACTGACTGATCGCGTGTTGTTTTCTCTGCCGTTTAAAACCACCTACTCGGATGACATGGCAATAAGCATCATGAGCCCGGTTTATTTCCAAGGTGAGTTAGTCGGCGAGTTTTCAGAACAGCTCTATCTTTCATCACTTTATAACGAAGGGAAAGCCGTCGACGTACAGATCTCCAATGGTAACAAACAAATGGTGATCTATTTTTCAGGTTATCCGTGGCCATCGTTCGCGTACACCCAATCTTTTGTGGCAGACAACAACAACTTGATTGTCTACATGTACCCGTTCAGTAAAGTGATGGTGGATTACAGCTTTCTGTTTGTTATTTTCTTTTTGGCAACCTTGGCGTATTACAACAAAGCGCATGAATCCAAAGAGAGCAAACTTCGTCTGGCGACGGCACTGACGAATGTGACAAAAGACGATTTAACTGGGTTACTTAACCGCAGGGTCTTTAAAGATAGCGAATTCAAACGCCGCTTGAAAACGGCCCCTTATTCCGTCATTGCCATTGATGGCGACAGGATCAAGCGAATCAATGATCGCTATGGTCATCACGTTGGGGACGAGGTTATCGAGATCATTGCCGATGCGATGCGTAAAGTGTTCAGAACCAGCGATTATCTCGTCCGAACTGGGGGCGATGAGTTTATCGCAATCTTGCCGGGGTGCAGCATCAGTCAGTCTTCGATGTTGGCGAAAAAGTTACGTAGCGTTGTCAAAGACAACCGACTTAAAACGTTAGACATTGAAGTCAGCGTAAGCACTGGCGTTGCGGCAAACGAATCACACGAATCACTGCAAGATGTTATCGTTCGAGCGGATGAAGATCTCTATGAGATGAAAAAACGCAGACAACAATCACAGTAAGTAATAGTTTTATTGATAAAAATGCCAAGTGATTGGACATAACCATGACATAACTGTTTGATTAATTTGACCAAACAGAATGAGTGGTCTTTTATATTAGAGCAGCCAGCAAACAATGGCTGCTCTAATTATTTTCTGACCTTACATCTG
>NZ_JAWOWJ010000052.1:0-1506 GCF_033340495.1 Vibrio sp. 1249-1 | reverse complement strand
TCTCCAGGTCGTGAATTAGTGGTAACCGCATTGCCGCTTTACCACGTGTTCGCACTGACAGTGAACTGTTTGCTGTTTATCGAAATGGGCGGTCGTAACTTACTGATTACCAACCCGCGTGATATTCCCGGCTTTGTAAAAGAGCTGCAAAAGTACCAATTCACAGCGATCACAGGTGTGAATACCTTATTCAATGCGCTAGTGAACAATGAAGATTTCCATGAGTTGGACTTCAGTAATCTTCGCTTGGCTGTTGGTGGTGGTATGGCAGTTCAACGTGCTGTTGCTGAGAAATGGCTGAAGACCACAGGCTGCTACCTGCTTGAAGGCTATGGACTTACTGAGTGTTCACCGTTAGTTGCAGCTTACCCGCATGACTTGGTTGAGTACAACGGTTCTATCGGTCTGCCAGTTCCTTCGACAGAAGTTCGTATGGTTGATGAAGAAGGCAATGTACTGCCAAATACTGGTACAGGTGAGCTACAAGTTCGCGGCCCTCAAGTAATGCAAGGTTACTGGCAACGTCCGGAAGCAACTAAAGACACCATTAACGAAGACGGTTGGCTATCAACGGGTGACATCGTTAAGTTTGATGACGAAGGCTTCCTGCACATTGTTGACCGTAAGAAAGACATGATCTTGGTTTCTGGCTTCAACGTTTACCCGAATGAAATCGAAGACGTTGTCGCTCTGCACGGCAAAGTTCTTGAAGTGGCTGCTATTGGTCAACCGCATGAAGTGTCTGGTGAGTTGGTGAAGATCTACGTTGTAAAACGTGACCCGAGCTTAACCAAAGAAGAAGTGATTGCACACTGTCGTCAGCATCTAACGGGCTACAAGGTTCCAAAACTGGTTGAGTTCCGTGAAGACTTACCGAAGACCAACGTAGGTAAGATCTTACGTCGTGTACTTCGTGAAGAGAACGACGCAGAACTGGCAAAGAAAAGCGCGTAAGCCGATTTCGTTGAGTCGCCAGAATTAAAAAATGATAGAATGCCAGCGTTTTGCTGGCATTTTTTATAGCGAGAAGCATGTGAATTATCAGATTATTACTAAAAACAAAGACCTAGAACAAGTTTGTGCTCAAGCAAGAGACGCAGATGTCGTAATGCTGGATACCGAGTTCGTACGTATCAGGACTTTTTATCCGCAACTAGGTTTGATTCAGCTTTTCGACGGCAAGCACTTGTCCCTTATCGATCCGACAGAATTAACGGACATGACATCTTTCATCGAACTATTGAAAGATGCTTCGGTACTTAAAGTGCTTCACGCCTGTGGCGAAGATTTAGAAGTATTCCAAAATGCATTTGGTTGTACGCCATTTCCAATGGTCGATACACAGTTAATGGCGGCGTTTCTTGGCCACGGGCTGTCAACAGGTTTCGCAACGCTGGTGGAAGAATACTTAGGTGTTGCGTTGGACAAGAGTGAATCTCGCACCGACTGGATGGCTCGTCCTCTCACGCAAAAGCAACTTGATTATGCAGCGGCAGACGTTCACTA
>NZ_JAWOWJ010000051.1:0-1542 GCF_033340495.1 Vibrio sp. 1249-1 | reverse complement strand
AACTACCTAAGGAAAGTAGGGATGCGATACCACCACACATCCCCATACAATGGCCGGCCCCGACAAGGCCGATAAGCAAAGCACCTAAAAAATCAGGATTCATAAAACATACTACGGTTTCTTATTGTCTGATTGTTCTTCTTCATCTAATAAAATGTTGTGTCCTTGTCGCTCAAGATCTTCAAACTGGTCGCTTCGAACCGCCCAAAGAAAAATAGCGACAGCAACGCAAACAAGAACAATCGCGATTGGAATTAAAATATAAAGGCTTTCCATAAGTGTTCTCTTGTTTACTTCTCTTTTAGAAGTCGCAGTGAGTTAGATACAACAATGATTGAACTTGCTGACATCCCAACAACTGCTATATAAGGCGCAACTAATCCTGTAACCGCTAACGGCAAAATTAACAAGTTGTAGCCTAATGACCAAGCTAAGTTTTCACGGATAATCTTTCTTGTACGAAGAGCCAATAGGCGAGCTTCCAATAACTTTTCTAAGTTATCTCCAAGAAGCGTCATATCTGCTGATGCCTTTGCAACGTCAGTACCACCGCCCATAGCCACGGATAAATGGGCTCCCGCTAGAGTAGGTGCGTCGTTTATGCCATCACCAACCATCATGGTGATATCACTGCTATCAAGGCTCTTAAGATACGCGAGTTTGTCTTCTGGTTTTGCAGATGCGATCACATGCTCGATACCAATTTCGTCAGCAACAGGCTGTGCGTTTTGAATAGAATCACCAGTAAGTAAGGTTGTTTTGATGCCAGCTTCAGCAAAACGTTGAATAAACGCCTGACTTTCTTTGCGAATAGGATCGTGATAATAAAAAGTTGCAGCGTGTTCGTTGTTTATTGACAAGTAAATGGCATTGCTTTCTTTTATGCTCGAATCTAGCACAAACGAGGAGCTGCCAATTTTTACCGTCTTACCATTCCAAATCCCTTCGATTCCTGAGCCAATCACGTTTTTAACATCTGTTACAATAATCTCGTCATTACTGAAACCGGTAAATGAGCGCGCAATAGGGTGGTTTGCATGAGCTTCAAGAGCAGATGCAAGGGCCAGACTTTCCGCTTCAGAAAGCTCTTTGAATGTGCTCGTACGGCTAATCTCGATGTCACCTTTCGTTAATGTTCCTGTCTTGTCGACGACGAGATGATTAACTTTGCAAAGCGTTTCGAATACATGGCCTTTTCGCAACAGAATGCCAAAATTGCCCATTCGTGAAGTCGCACAAGTTAGTGCGGTCGGTGTAGCAAGTGATAATGCACAAGGGCATGTGGCGACGAGAACCGAAAGCATAATCCAAAAAGCATCATCTGGTTTGGTTTGGTGCCAATAAAACCAGGTTCCAGCTGAGATGATAAGAATTACACCAACAAAGTAGCGTGCTACGACGTCAGCAACTTCTGCAATTTTTGGCTTCGAATGCTGTGCTTCATCTTGAAGGCGCACAATATTTGAAATCATCGAGTCTGCTTTTGAATTGGTGACTTCCAACTCAAATGATTCATCTCCGTTTAATGTACCTGCATAAACA
>NZ_JAWOWJ010000050.1:0-1555 GCF_033340495.1 Vibrio sp. 1249-1 | reverse complement strand
TTAAATTGAAGAGTTTGATCATGGCTCAGATTGAACGCTGGCGGCAGGCCTAACACATGCAAGTCGAGCGGAAACGAGTTATCTGAACCTTCGGGGAACGATAACGGCGTCGAGCGGCGGACGGGTGAGTAATGCCTAGGAAATTGCCCTGATGTGGGGGATAACCATTGGAAACGATGGCTAATACCGCATGATGCCTACGGGCCAAAGAGGGGGACCTTCGGGCCTCTCGCGTCAGGATATGCCTAGGTGGGATTAGCTAGTTGGTGAGGTAAGGGCTCACCAAGGCGACGATCCCTAGCTGGTCTGAGAGGATGATCAGCCACACTGGAACTGAGACACGGTCCAGACTCCTACGGGAGGCAGCAGTGGGGAATATTGCACAATGGGCGCAAGCCTGATGCAGCCATGCCGCGTGTGTGAAGAAGGCCTTCGGGTTGTAAAGCACTTTCAGTCGTGAGGAAGGTAGTGTAGTTAATAGCTGCATTATTTGACGTTAGCGACAGAAGAAGCACCGGCTAACTCCGTGCCAGCAGCCGCGGTAATACGGAGGGTGCGAGCGTTAATCGGAATTACTGGGCGTAAAGCGCATGCAGGTGGTTTGTTAAGTCAGATGTGAAAGCCCGGGGCTCAACCTCGGAATAGCATTTGAAACTGGCAGACTAGAGTACTGTAGAGGGGGGTAGAATTTCAGGTGTAGCGGTGAAATGCGTAGAGATCTGAAGGAATACCGGTGGCGAAGGCGGCCCCCTGGACAGATACTGACACTCAGATGCGAAAGCGTGGGGAGCAAACAGGATTAGATACCCTGGTAGTCCACGCCGTAAACGATGTCTACTTGGAGGTTGTGGCCTTGAGCCGTGGCTTTCGGAGCTAACGCGTTAAGTAGACCGCCTGGGGAGTACGGTCGCAAGATTAAAACTCAAATGAATTGACGGGGGCCCGCACAAGCGGTGGAGCATGTGGTTTAATTCGATGCAACGCGAAGAACCTTACCTACTCTTGACATCCAGAGAACTTTCCAGAGATGGATTGGTGCCTTCGGGAACTCTGAGACAGGTGCTGCATGGCTGTCGTCAGCTCGTGTTGTGAAATGTTGGGTTAAGTCCCGCAACGAGCGCAACCCTTATCCTTGTTTGCCAGCGAGTAATGTCGGGAACTCCAGGGAGACTGCCGGTGATAAACCGGAGGAAGGTGGGGACGACGTCAAGTCATCATGGCCCTTACGAGTAGGGCTACACACGTGCTACAATGGCGCATACAGAGGGCGGCCAACTTGCGAAAGTGAGCGAATCCCAAAAAGTGCGTCGTAGTCCGGATTGGAGTCTGCAACTCGACTCCATGAAGTCGGAATCGCTAGTAATCGTGGATCAGAATGCCACGGTGAATACGTTCCCGGGCCTTGTACACACCGCCCGTCACACCATGGGAGTGGGCTGCAAAAGAAGTAGGTAGTTTAACCTTCGGGGGGACGCTTACCACTTTGTGGTTCATGACTGGGGTGAAGTCGTAACAAGGTAGCGCTAGGGGAACCTGGCGCTGGATCACCTCCTTA
>NZ_JAWOWJ010000049.1:0-1584 GCF_033340495.1 Vibrio sp. 1249-1 | reverse complement strand
GTAAGCGTTCACCGAGGTATCTTGACTTACCAGATCTGAAGAAACATATGCAGTTTATAGATCAAAAACGTTTGGGTACGGTCTCTTCGTCACAACAGCCGTGATGATTTCACTCAACACTGACATTGCCGATAAGCCACGCTTTTTGCAGGTTTCGATGAGGGTATGTATCCTACTTCGGAATTTATCACCTGCATCCGAGGTCGTTCCGAAGCTGATTTTCCTTTGAATGACAAAACCTCTAATACATCGCTCAGCTTCATTATTGGTTAAGGGGATTGACGTTTTCTTGAGGAAAACCCACAAGCTCTCTCTATGTTTAAGCAGTAACTTGCATCGCCCTCTATACCGCTTGACCATCACACCTGTCCCTTTGCTCAACCAATGATCGAACGATTTTTGTAGCCTGTGCATTCGCCGCAAGTACCGTGAATAATCCAATTCACCTTGCTCATAACGATGCCGAGTATGGAAAATGGCGTTCGTCAGCAAACAAAGATGTTTGCCAATATAAGCGGTGTGGCCACCGCCACTATAATCCGCCATTTGCTGAAGATTGCGCTTCACATGTGCCCAACATAACTGATGACGGTCTGCGGCTATCCAGTTATAGCTTGGGCATTGGTCGCTAACCACAATGCCTGCATAGTCTTCATCGATGACCTTTTTTGCTGAGGAGGTTGAGCGTGAATAGAGTATTTGTTCATAGACAAGGTCATCACTGGCCACTAACCAACACCAACGAAGGCTCGTTTCATCATTTCGGTGATGAGAGGTTTCGTCAGCATGAATCAAAGTCGCTTTCTTTAACGCTTGTTTTATCGCCTGATGCAATGGCGTTAGCATTGAAGCGACCTTCGTTTGCGCTTCGCTAATCGCGCCGACCGAAAAGGTTGTGCCAAGCTGTTCTTTAAGTAGAGATTGGATTTTCCGAACACTGAGGTGATATTGCCCTGCAAGAACTCCAATGTAACTTAATAAGTTCGGCCCTATAATCCCTTGCGATGCATCGTCAGGCTTTTGAGCCTTGACGGTTTCTTTACAGTGCCGACATTGGCCTGAAAATAAACGGTATTCGGTGATATCGACAGTGGGTTTGGGAATATCGAAGACCTGATGGCGGTAGTAAGGGCCACCTTGAACATCTATATCAGACTGGGCACAGCAAGGGCACACTTCAGGAAAACAATCGATAACTACATCCGTTGCTTTCAGTCGTGAGAGTTTTCGTTGATGCCCTGTGTGGCCTTCTTTAGCTCCTCTCGAATTGCAACCACTAGAGCTTTGATCTTTTTTCGCTCATGCTTGTCCTTAGGGTTGTCAGACGAAGGTGGTTTCGATGAATTTTTGGAGTTAGTAGCTTGTTTATCGGTAAGGTGGCGCAACTGTTCCCACAACTCTTCAATCAGTGCGTTTGCTTCGTTAAGGTCAGAGGCTACGGGCGGTTCCTCTTGATATTTAGGGGCTTTCTTTCTGCTCATAACAAACAGGATGAAGCACTGGAATGATCACTCAATAGCCAAGAATGGATCAAGTGCTGAGTGTCACACTTTTTCTGTCAATAGGGGCTTGGTGAACACTTAC
>NZ_JAWOWJ010000048.1:0-1587 GCF_033340495.1 Vibrio sp. 1249-1 | reverse complement strand
TGAAGCTATCAGAAACAATAAAGCCTCCCCATGGGGAGGCTTTATTGTTATGGAATAAAAGATCTTACGAAGATCCATTTGAGATCAAATGCTTTTAGGATTAATCTCTTTCCCCAGATGTGAAAAAACCAGCCGTAGGAAGCTGGTTTATTTCGGAATACTCACAGGTTTGAACGGCCGTGAAGTCCTTCCATGATAGACCATATCAAGTAAGCACTTCAAGAGTATTTCTGCACTCTGTTTGGAATCAAGATGTTTTGGACAGCACGACGCGCATCACTCACCGACCAAGGGATGTTCCAAAGGTGAGAGGTAAAGGCACTAATCAGAACTAAGCACCAAGCTCGATAAATCCGCCCCTTGTAGCTGCTAGAGGGGACAAGCGGAAAAGGAATAACTGATTAGTGTTGTGTGACTGGAACGGGGGCGAAAGCTTTACACACAGCGCAGGGCAGTCCGAAATAAGGGGAGAAATCCTTAGTTCAGAAAGCGACCATAGACAGTACCTAAATCACTCAAAATAGAGTCGAAATGGGTAGGGGTCGGCGCAGCCGAAATAAGCAATTTCGGCACCAACTCTTCTGTCTTCGCTTACCTCATCCGCTCGGCGCAGTGTGCGAGTAAGCGAAGCGTCCGAGCATCGAGCAAGCGGCATTTCACCCTATCTAAATGGTGGCACTGTCGCTCCTAACCCACGTGGGTTATAACCTTTTCAATAGCTTATTTTTTTAGGCTTGTGCTATCGCCTTTCTTCATACTAAGCCAGCATACACAGCGTCCCCTCTAGTCACTTCGTTCCTGACGGTTCCCCTGTGAGCTGGAAAGGGGCGCTAACGCCCCCTTTACCCCAGTTGACCACACCGAGTCATTCCCTCGTTCCGAGCGAAGGCCTCGATGCGGTTTCATGTTTGAGAGTGTTGCTATGTCCGAGCCACGAATTAAAGAAATTAAGATCAGAGTGACGGCTTTAGAGCATGAAGCGTTATTGCTGCGAAGCTCTAAACCTCGACTTGCTGAGTGGATGCGATCGCATTGTCTCGATGCGCCCGTTTCCCGTGCTCATGCCGTGCCTAAAGTTGACCCTAAGTTGCTTCGTCAGTTAGCCGGTATGGGTAACAATCTCAATCAAATTGCTCGAGCGATTCATTCCCAAGACTGGAAGCCGGTGGATCGTATTCAGGTTGTCTCTGCTTTGATGAACATTGAACGAACGTTGCAAGATTTAAAACGGGAGTATTCCCGTTCATGATTGTTAAATTTCACGCTCGTGGTGTCGGTAAAGGCTCTGGTCCGGTTGATTATTTACTTGGTAAGCAGAGAGATCGAGAGGGTGCCACACTCGATAGAGGCTCACCAAGTGAGGTTCAAGAGCTGATAGATTCGAGTCCTTATGCAAAAAAATACACGTCTGGTGTGCTGTCCTTTGAAGAATTCGATCTCCCTAGAGAGGCCAAAGATCACATCATGTCGAGTTTTGAAAAAGCGTTGTTACCAGGGCTGGAAGCGGATCAGTACTCTTGCCTTTGGGTAGAGCATCGAGACAAAGGACGGTTAGAGCTTAATTTTGTTGTTCCGAACGTGGAGCTA
>NZ_JAWOWJ010000047.1:0-1636 GCF_033340495.1 Vibrio sp. 1249-1 | reverse complement strand
TACAGGTTTGATTAAAGGTTCAGACGGCTCAGAAATGGCTTTATTACACCCAGTTAGCATCCCAGAAAGACTTAATGCTGAGGGATCCCCTCATAATTTCCCCAAAGCACAACCATGTTTGAATAGATTTTGAGCAAGCAGGGTTGCAGCCGCGAGCAAGTCTTCCCTCGTTATTGTGTAGCCAGAATGCCGCAAAACTTCCATCCCTAAGCGCACTGTTGAGAGTACATTTCGATTTTTGACAGTGTTAGCTTGGAAGTGCTTATCCCAACCTTGTTTCTGACCATGAACTCCAGCAAGCCAAAATGTCAGTTGAAGCATTAGGGCGATTAGCAGCATGATATCAAAGCGCTCTGAGCTGCTAGTTCGGCTATGACGGAGGCCTAAACCGTAGGCTGGGCTTTTCAAGTCTCGGAAGGTTTCTTCAATTTGCATACGCTTCGAGTAGAGCCTAACAAGTTGCTTTGGTGTTCGGATTTCAACGGGCAAGTTAGTCGCTAAAACCCATGGTTCTTTTGTCGAAGCGGAGTAGATTTTAGGTGACGGATGATGACAATTAGTCCGTGTCGAACGCTGATTTTTTCGGCCTTTAGGACGTGATTTATACAGTGCAATTTGACATGAAATTGGGTTGCTCTTAGTCAACCTCTTATAGCCTAAAGTCTTTGAGCGACTTGAGGATATGCTATGTAAGTTGCTGATAGGTTGCCAGTTTTCCGCACCTAAATCTGCATATTGCACTTTCCCTCTGACTCGACTTAACCAGTACCAACCTAGCTTTTCAACGGATTTATACCATGGCACTTTAAAGCCAGCATCACTGACAATGAGCGGTGTAGTGTTACTCGGTAGAATGCTTGCAAGGTCGGCTAGAAATTGGTCATGAGCCTTCTTTGAACATTGCTCTGAAAGCGGGAACGCTTTCTCATAAAGAGTAACAGAACGACCGTGTAGTGCGACTGAAGCTCGCAATACCATAAGCCGTTTTTGCTCACGGATATCAGACCAGTCAACAAGTACAATGGGCATCGTATTGCCCGAACAGATAAAGCTAGCATGCCAACGGTATACAGCGAGTCGCTCTTTGTGCAAGTGACGATTACCTAACAATCTGTCGATTCGTTTGATGTTATGTTTTGTTCTGGCTTTCGTTGGCAGGTTACGACCAAGTTCGGTAAGAGTGAGCGTTTTACATTCAAGTAATGCGTGGCAAGCCAGCGTTAAACTGTTGAGTCGTTTTAAGTGCAATTCAGGGCAGAATTGGTAAAGAGAGTCGTGTAAAATATCGAGTTCGCACATTTTGTTGTCTGATTATTGATTTTTGGCGAAACCATTTGATCATATGACAAGATGTGTATCTACCTTAACTTAATGATTTTGATAAAAATCATTAGGGGATTCATCAGTACTTGGTATCCATAGATACTAAGTTTACAAATGCCATGGCGTGATAGAACACACCAGGTAACTGGTTATGAACGGGGGACACAACTAAATCTGAAGACCCCAGTAAGTCATAGCCGATAAACACCGCTCTGTTTTCTATCACTTTCCGCAAGTCTTGATTGCCCGTGGCATTTGGAGCTAAAAAATCGTCTGCACTCAGGGTTAAAATCGGCGGACACTTCACTCGATG
>NZ_JAWOWJ010000046.1:0-1727 GCF_033340495.1 Vibrio sp. 1249-1 | reverse complement strand
TTGGCAAGCAATCTTGCGCATTCATTCCAGATAGCGATTTCAGACTCGTTTTTGCCACGGAACTGATCACCATTCACCGACGCAATGGCTCGTCTAAGGAAGTGCCATGCTTCTCCCCGGTTCAGGGCACGTTGCACATACTGCCGCAAACTGGCATCGTCGATGTAGTCAAGTAAATATTGCGCTTTAACCAGTCGATTATACTCCGTCAGAGCCTGTAATATTGGGTGTCCAGAAGGGTAACCAGACAACTTTCTTACCAGCATTGCTTGTGTCGTCCGCTTTGTCTGAAGTGACAGAACAATACGCCTGATATCTTGCCATCCCGTTGTAATAACATTCGTTCTGATAGGCTTCTTTAGCGCCAGTATGGTGCTGCCTTGTTCACTTTCAGTCACATCAAACAGATCATTGATGACACTACTGAACTGCGCGTATCGCGGTGCAAAACTGTAACCGCATAGATCCAGTAAGGCGAAGTTAACATGATTGACACCGTGTGTATCTGTCGAGAGTACGTCAGGTTTGATTTCACTGCTGTTGGATTGTAACAGGTCATAAATATAGTGTGATTCGTGCTCGTTGGAACCGATGATCCGAGCATTGAGGGCGCTGTGGTTGGCCACCAGTGTCATGGCCGTGATCCCTTTGTTGGTGCCGAAATACTTAGAGGAGTACCGGGTTTTAAAGGTTTCCAGATGGGTTTCGAATTTCTGACCATCCGCACTGGCATGCAGCTGGTCCTCCTGAATATGGTAGTGGCGGAAGATGGGTAGCGCTGCAACCGCATTATTGATCACGTCGCTGGCGTCATGCAGCGTTTCAGGCCGGATATAGTTGGCCTGCACCGTACTCAGGTGTTCATAGCTTCGATCGGAGATCTGCGCCATGCCATACACACCACGGTGAGTGGCGTTGGCAATCAGAATGGCCAGTAAATCATCCTGATGAGTGAACCCTTGTTTTTGTATCGGAAGTACATGAGTCAGACATTTCATGAACCCGGTTTCGCGCTCTACATACCGCAGTACATCCGCGATACCGACCGGTTGCATTCGCTTAAAAAAGGGATTGTTGACCAGAGATGTAGCGCTTTTGGTCGGCAGACGCCAGC
Organism: Vibrio sp. 1249-1; assembly: GCF_033340495.1. Classification (NCBI taxonomy): domain Bacteria; kingdom Pseudomonadati; phylum Pseudomonadota; class Gammaproteobacteria; order Vibrionales; family Vibrionaceae; genus Vibrio; species Vibrio sp. 1249-1. The sequence goes on along the minus strand of NZ_JAWOWJ010000046.1, from coordinate 613 downwards.
GGGTACCGGTACGATTTTTCATGATCACATTTCGATTGTCTCCCTCATCAATATGGAGAGCAACGTCTTTGAGTGCACTTTCCAGCCGGTGTTGTTTCTCCTGTAACAATAACTCTGCGGGCTGTTTTAGTCTGTCCAGTGTTGATGAGGCCAGCAAGGTATCCTGCGATGTCTGGGGGATCAGGTCGTCTTCCAGTGCGCGGTATTTGGTAACATTTGGCAAATAAATGCGTCCATTCAGTCGTGAGGTTAACTGCCGGTAGAGCAGCCATTCGTAACGTTGCGGGTTAACGTTATCCTGTTTAACCAACCATGGGAGGTGCTTTTTCGGGATGAGCGACGTATCCATCGTCTTCAGTGGTCCACCGAATGCGATTTCCGTCTGCATCTGTTGAAGTTGGGCGACGACGGCTTCTGAGCCTTTACCGGCCTCACATTCAAGGCACAAGAACACCTGCCTTAACAGTTGCTCCAGGAGATTGCATTGTTCATCGTAATGTTGCCACTGGTACTCTTCCACGGTCCGTTTCTGTTTTTTCAGGTAAAGGCAGAGGGTCTGGATATCCCTGTCATTCATGACCTTCAATGCCTGTTGTCTGACTACTGAGAAGGG
>NZ_JAWOWJ010000045.1:0-1865 GCF_033340495.1 Vibrio sp. 1249-1 | reverse complement strand
CCGTTTGGCATTGGTGAAAACGTTGCAGAATGGGCTACGGGTTTAAGTCAGCTCGATAAATTCTACGCCCAACGCCCCGTGAATACGGATACCAAAACTTTCTTGCGATTCACACTGGATATTTTGGGTATCGACTATCGCATTGCCCATGGTTCGCTCGACTCAGTGCCAAAGCAAGGCGCAACCGTCATTGTGGCGAATCACCCTCTCGGCTGTGTTGAAGGCGTGATTCTCGCCGAACTACTGTTGATGGTACGAGACGATATCCAAATTTTAGCGAATCAGTACCTGAAAACCGTGCCAGAGCTCGACCAACTTTTTATTGGTGTCGACGTATTCGAGGGCAAAGATGCGGTCAAGTCGAACATGAAGGCACTTAGAGCAGCCAACAAACACCTTGCGAATGGCGGCTTGTTATTGGTTTTCCCTGCGGGTGAAGTGTCGCAGTTGGTGGATGCCAAACAACAGCGTTTAGAAGACAAAGAATGGAGCCGCAGTGTCAGCGCGTTAATTCGTAAGAACAAAGCCGTCACTGTTCCCGTCTTCATTCGTGGGCAGAACTCAAAACGCTTCTACATGGCAGGTAAAATCCACCCTCTTTTACGCACCTTGATGTTAGGAAGAGAGCTACTCAACAAGAGCGCAAAAACCATTGAGTTGTCCTTTGGGCAAGCAATCAAGTTTAAAGAACTCAATAACCTCAACGATGATCAGATCGTCAATTATCTGAGGCTTAACACCTACCTGCTTAACCGCGATGTAAGTGCCACTCAGCAAACGGTCTCAGACAATGATCTCTTACCTATTGCAGCAGGGTTACCCATAGGCCAATTGCTTGAAGAGCTGCACAGCTTACCGGCAGAAACCCAACTGCTTCAAAGTGGCGAGTTCGACGTGTACTGCGCCAGTGCGCAGCAGATCCCATCTCTCCTGCATGAAATTGGCCGCTTGCGAGAACATAATTTCCGTCAAGTTGGCGAAGGGACCGGACAAGCGATAGACATCGATCATTTCGATCATGATTACCTGCACCTGTTTGTGTGGGATCGTGAGAACCAATGCATGGTAGGTGCTTACCGTCTTGGATTAGTTGATCAATTATTGGCGAAATATGGCGTAGAAGGATTGTATTCGCGCACCTTGTTCAACTATGACCAACGCTTTCTCGATCAAATGGGTAAGTCGATTGAAATGGGGCGTTCTGTGATTGCCGAGCAATATCAAAAAAGCATGAGTGCCCTACTCTTACTCTGGAAAGGCATAGCGACTTTTGTCCATCAACATCCCGAATACACACACTTGTTTGGCCCAGTGAGCATCAGCAACGATTACAGCCATACCGCGCGTCAGTTGCTGGCACCATCGATGACCCTACACCACTACGACAACGACTGCGCCGAATACGTCACTCCGTCAAACCCACTGCCAGAAACCAACTTAAACTGGAATACCAGCATGCTAACCGCATTGGGAGATTTACAATTGCTATCTCGCGTGATCGCTCGAATTGATGAAGGCAAAGGCGTCCCGGTATTACTGCGCCAATATTTGAGTTTGAATGGTAAGTTGGTGTGTTTTAACGTCGATCCGGCGTTTAACAACGCACTGGATGGATTGATTATGGTGGATTTACGCGATGTACCTGAGAAAACGCTGGCACGTTATATGGGCAGTGAAAACGCGCGCGAGTATTTAGCTATGAACAATTAACCGTCGTCTACAAACGTAGGAGGTATCGCGCTGCTCAAATCGCTCTAAACAAAACGTGTGCAGCGTGATACGTTATTTGCTCATAAAACATTAAAAACAAAGTGTTTAGTTAAACTCATCGCAAAAAGGCCACTCATCTCCAGCTTTAATCCACA
>NZ_JAWOWJ010000044.1:0-2288 GCF_033340495.1 Vibrio sp. 1249-1 | reverse complement strand
GTGGTGCCCGGAGGCGGAATCGAACCACCGACACGAGGATTTTCAATCCTCTGCTCTACCGACTGAGCTATCCGGGCGACGAGGTGTATTAAAAGGCTTTTCGGCTTTCAGGTCAACAATAAAATTAAAATAAAATATCGTTTGATGAATTTGTGCTCGGAGTGGGCTGTTTTTATGCATTTTTAGCAGCAATGCGCCATGCTTTAAGCGATGTTTTAACATTGATAGTGTGTTCACTTGCAAAATAAAGGCGATAAAAACAAAAAAGCACGTCTGAAAACGTGCTTTTTATTGAACAATTGACTTTAAACTAGTGCTTTACTGAGAACTTGTTTACCCAACCTTCTAGCTCATTCGCTAGTGAAGCTAAACTTTGAGTACTTGATTGGCTCTCGGTTACGACAGAGTTGAGTTGGCCTCCGCTTTCCTCGATAAGGTTTATGCGTAGCGCAATATCATCGCTAACCTGCGTCTGCTCAGCGGCAGCAGTAGCGATCTGCTGGCTCATTGTGGTGATAGATTCTAACGCCGTTACAATTTGCTGTAGAGCTTCAGAGGCATTCTTAGACTCTGTAACAGTGCTTTCACTGGTTTCTGCACATATTTCCATTGTGTGAATGGCATTGCGAGAGCCTTCTTGCAGATTGGAGATCATATACTGAATCTCTTTTGTGCTGTCTTGTGTGCGTCCTGCTAGGTTGCGTACCTCATCAGCAACGACTGCGAAGCCTCGGCCTTGTTCTCCAGCACGTGCTGCTTCAATGGCTGCATTGAGTGCCAATAGGTTTGTTTGCTCTGCAATATCACCAATCACATCGAGCACTTTTACAATATTATTTACATCCTGATCTAGATCGGCGACCGCTTTACTCGCAGTATTTAATTGAGAAGCTAAACCTTGAATGTTTTCAACCGTGTTATGAATGAGTTTCTGAGTATGTTGGCTTTGTTTGTCAGCCTCGTCCGTATTGTTTGCGGTGTCGCTTGCTGAATTGGCAACATGGTTGGCTGAAGATGCCATTTCAGTCATCGCAGTGGCAATCATCGCCGTTGATTGCTGCTGAGATACGGTAAGATCGGCAATCGTATTTGATCGAGCTTCTACGGCAGATAACTCTGCGCGCAGTGCATGCATAGACTTCTCTAGGTTTGTCACCATGGTAGCTAGTGATTGACTCATATCTTGCACGGCACGATAGATACTTCCTCTCGGTGCCACAGTATCAAAACTGGTCTGAATGTCTCCTTGAGCGACAGCTTGAACTGCTTTACGCACGTCGTTAGGCTCTCCACCAAGTAGATGAAGCATTTTGCGAATCGAAATGATCAGGCCACTTAGAATACTTCCCGCGATAATCAGACACAGCACAAGCTGCCATTGTGCTGTCGACCAAAAACGTGCGTTAACTTCATTAAAGCCAATACCTGTACCGACAACCCAGCCCCAGTGTGGTGTTTTTTCTGCTATCGAGTGTTTTTCTTCAATGCTGCCATCGGCTTGTTTTTGGCTCCAGGTATATTCAATGATCTGACCTGTTTTGTGCCCCAATACATCTAGAATGAGTTGGCCTACGCTATTACCACTGCCATCTCTAAAGTCATGGAAGCTGGTTCCGTGCAGTTGAGGGTCTAGTGGTGCGGCGATGAACATCATATTTTCATCTGCGACATAAACGTATTCGTTGTCTTTGTAGATATTGTTACGAAGTAGGCGAGTGGCTAATGCTTTCGCTTCGTCTTCCGGCATTTTGCCTTCGATAGCCATCTTTTCTACTTCGGTAAGTATGCTGTACGCACTTTTAAATAGCTCAGTAACTCGAGCTTTGTTATCAAGGTTACTTGCGACGCGAAGTGTCCATAAGCCCGTTGCGGTCAGAGCTAGGAGAGCTAGCAATATGATCGCAGATAATAAATAGGCTTGAGTTTTTAGTTTCATATTTAGCTCACAAATAAAGTGTTATCACTATGCAAGGCATAGCTAAAAGAAGAAATGTAATAACTCGGGCATCTTAGTGAAGATAAATATGCTCGGATACTAATGCGTATTGAAATTACGATGAGGATTAAATTTTTAGCGTGAAATAAGTGTTTTTAAAGAAAGGATTTAATGTTCGCTGATGTTTAGAAATGAAGTGCAGATAAATGGGAAAGTGAGAAATGACGTATAAAGCAGATACAAAAAAGCCGCATCAAGTGATGCGGCTTTAAAAGTGGCTCCTCCTGCTGGGCTCGAACCAGCGACCTGCGGATTAACAGTCCGTCGCTCTACCAACTGAGCTAAGGAGGAA
>NZ_JAWOWJ010000043.1:0-2323 GCF_033340495.1 Vibrio sp. 1249-1 | reverse complement strand
AGTTGGTTAGAATACCGGCCTGTCACGCCGGGGGTCGCGGGTTCGAGTCCCGTCCACTCCGCCACTTATATTAAGCCCCAGTCGAAAGACTGGGGCTTTTTCGTTTGGTCGTGTCCCCTAGAAATGCATTTACACATTGAAGGCGAGACAATACGACTTTCTTTACCCTTTTGGCACATGAGTTTCTCAGGAAGATGAGCCTGCTGCCTGCACTTCCAATTACTCCGAGTTTGTATCCTGTCCTCGTTGAAAGATTGGTCATTTGAACAATGAGTCTTTATAACACTCGCCCTCAACCGTAATAGAATGAATAGTCTTCCGTACTGCGTGTTTTGTTAGCGTCTCTCTTAAACAATAATTTTCTACATCTTATTTCTCAAACATTCATTGCTTCCATGTTTAGAGCGGGACCGTCGTTACGTGGATTACGCAATTTCCCGAAATATAGTGAGGAATAGAGCTAAGTCTTCCGAAAATTAATGCCTTTTAGAAAACTTTGTTTTCTTTGCTGAACTTGCTAGTAGCGATTAACCTAAGAGGAGTTCTTGAGGAGTATGTTTGATGATGCAACAAATAAAAAATGAAACGCTGAAATCTGTATTTAAGCAATGGTCTTCCGATGAGGGAATTGTGGTCATCAACCCTGCAACTGAGCAAGAGTTAATTCGGTTAAAGCCTAGTACTCTTGATGAGTTAGATGATCTCATTGGTCAGTGCAAAACGGAGCAAGTCCGTTGGGCTAAATTAAGTGCCAAAGAGCGCTCTCGTCGTTTGAGGGGGTGGTATCAACTACTTCTTGATAATGCAGAAGACATAGCCACGATTATTACCTTAGAGCAGGGTAAACCTTTAGCTGAGAGCAAAGGGGAAGTGATGTATGGTGCCTCTTTTGTCGAGTGGTTCTCAGAAGAAGCAAAACGTGCTTATGGCGAAGTTATTCCTGCCCCAACGACAGATAGACGTCTATCTGCAATTCGCCAGCCTGTGGGAGTATGCGCTGCAATTACACCTTGGAACTTCCCTATTGCGATGATTACAAGAAAAGCAGCACCAGCCCTAGCGGCAGGTTGTGGCATGTTGATCAAGCCATCAGAGCTTACCCCTCTCACTGCAATTGCTGTTGTTGAATTAGCTTATCAGGCTGGTATCCCTAAAGAACTGCTTTCTGTCGTGGTGTCGGAGCAGGCTGCTGAGTTTGGTCAAGTACTAAGTACTGATCCTAGGATTCAGAAGATCTCTTTTACGGGGTCTACGCGCGTTGGGAAAATTTTGATGAAGCAAGCCAGTGATTCAGTCAAGGCGGTGTCGATGGAGTTGGGTGGTAATGCGCCTTTCATCGTGTTTGAAGATGCAGACTTAGATGAGGCTGCGGAAGGGCTTGTCGCGTCGAAGTTCCGTAATGCAGGGCAAACATGTGTTTGTACCAATCGGCTATATGTTCATAAAAATGTAAAACAAGCTTTTATTGATAAAGTATTGTCGAAGTTAAGCAAATTAAAGCTTGGAAATGGTTTAGAGAAAGGTGTCACATTAGGTCCTGTTATTACGATGGCCTCTAAGCATCGACTAGAGGCGGCGATCGATCAAGCTGTACAAGAAGGAGCCTCTATTGCTAACTCTCCACAGAGACGGCCTGGTCGCTTTATGGAGCCCGTTCTTTTGGATAGTGTGACGCAGAATATGTCGATTGTTCAGCAAGAGCTATTCGGGCCTGTGTTGCCTATTGTTACCTTTGAAAATGATTATCAAGTTCTCGAAATGGCGAACGATACAGAATATGGTTTGGCTTGCTATTTCTATACGAATAGCTTGAAGCGTATTGTGACTTTTAGTGAAGGTTTAGAGTACGGCATGGTTGGAGTTAATGAAGGGATCATCTCTACTGAAGTGGCTCCATTTGGTGGAGTTAAAGAGTCGGGTGTTGGACGGGAAGGTGCTAAGCAAGGACTCGATGAATATCTGGAGACAAAGTATATTTGTCTTGGTGGTTTAAGCTGATTTCAGAGATGGCCGATTGAATTAAAAAGCTAGGTTTTTACCTAGCTTTTTTTTAGTTGAAAGGCATACCATTTGCCACGCGCGTTTGTGGTTAATATTTTCTGGTTACTTAGTGAGTCGATAGTTAGCTTGCGGTAAGCGGTTTTTAATAATCAAAGCGCTTATGTTATTTCGTTATGGGGTAGGAGAGAGCTTAGCTTTAAACTAATACAAAAAAGCCGCATCAAGTGATGCGGCTTCTTCTAATATGGCTCCTCCTGCTGGGCTCGAACCAGCGACCTGCGGATTAACAGTCCGTCGCTCTACCAACTGAGCTAAGGAGGAA
>NZ_JAWOWJ010000042.1:0-2727 GCF_033340495.1 Vibrio sp. 1249-1 | reverse complement strand
GGATGATGGAAGTGAAGATTCTTTTCCTTACAGTCAAAACGGTGTTATTTGGGATGGGTAGATAAATACCTATCAGAATGTATGATCATAGGACCGTTTGTAATTTTTACTCCGAGCCAACTGTGCTGATAGTTGAGTTTTCAATACATCATAAAGCTCAACTATCTAAACTTTCGAGGCAGAGTGATTTTAACCACTTGATTAAAGCAGCCGCATAACCCAACAGGCAAACCTAAAATCCCAACACACTGGATACATTGCACTGAGAAACTTAAACACTGGCAGGAAACAAATGGTGATCCAACACCTCTCAGGATTTATCTAGAATAGCAACTCAAGTTAAGCGGCGAGAGTTAAAGAAAAATACTGCAAAGCCTGATGAGAAAAATAGGCTTTGTTCCTAATTCGAGTTCAGTTAAAACGAGTCTAATATGACGAATTATTAGGCAATCATTATCACGTCAGGCATACCTAGCTCTGTGATCTCGTTTAACGGTTTTATCATGGCGTAAGGCATTGTACTCTCTTAAACTTCTTTACACAGAACATCACCGTCTCTGAGAGAGAACGTTTGTGGTAACCGTACTTCTTTTTCAATACTTAGTTGAACCGTATAGCTTCTGACAACCGACCACTAGATTGCGGGGATGACCTTACTCCCAGAAGGTTACCCCTTCCCTTGGTGGAATAATCGGAATAGCTTGCTTGTGATGAATCGCTTCGTAACATAACCTTGTGCCATAAGCTCCATCGCCAGATATCTCAATGATTCTTCGGTGAGCCTGTCTCAGAAAATTTGGAAGCGCTTCACCGTCGATCACATTCGATAAACTTAGCTAAGCTGCAACCGTTTTCGCTCGCTTACTAATGCATGAGTAATAAGGGCATAACAACGGCAGTTGGGCAAGCTTGAAAATCGTCCCCTCAACGGCATTGAAAATACTCGTTTGACCATAAGAGCAGTCGTAATGGCTACGTCACTAAACAAACGAAGTCTTCCACGGTTACCTTGTTTGAGCTGTTTCCAGTGTTAGATTGCATATTCATCAATCCAAAATGTCAGCGAACCACGATTGATCAAAGCTTGGTTTAGTTGTTTTGTAGCGAGGCTTGGCCATTAGTCTAAGTATTTGAGTGAACTTAGCTGATCAGATCGTAGAATGGTGATTTAGTTCCCTGATTTAGGAGACAAAGCCTCGAGTAGCTTATGCGTCTAAATTTTTGATTGCTCTTAATTAAATTATCTACAAGACAAACACAGACCTGAAATACATTTTTGGCTAAATCAATTCCACCAAATTTTATATCCATAATGTCAATCCTTTAGGTTTACTATCAGCATCAAGTTTGGCAGATACCGCGAAAATTGAGTACCGAGGCGTCCGTCACATCACTACAAGAAAATCAATTTCTTTACTTCATCAATAGCTATCAAAAGATAAAACTTCCAACCCTTTATTAAAATCAATTCGTTGCTTTGATTAAATTTCTCTTCACTACATTAAATACATAATGAATAAAATAATAGCTGCTGATAATCATATCCATACCTAACTCTTTTCTGTATATTTCCCATTGCCATTTTGCGGCTTTAACTTTATCAGAAGAAACTGAGTTTGGTGCAACCCGATAACGAGCTAGTGGCTTCTGTATACAGTGAACCTTTCCAACTTTTTTAACTAACTCTAGCCACATGATATAATCTTCGTGCCCATGCTCTTTCTGAAAAACTATCCCAAGCTTTTCTCGATTATAGATTCCCGTAAGATTTCCTATACAGTTTCTTTGTAACATGTTGCGAAAAGTAAACTCTTCAGGAAAGCTTCGTTGCGAGATCACGTTATCGGCTTGCTCATCAAGAAAAACAAAATAGTTAGAGCAGACAATATCGTAGCCACTTTCAAGAACTTTAACTTGAAGCTCTAATTTTTCGGTCTCCCAAAGATCGTCAGCATCTAAAAAAGATACGTATTTTCCCTTACATTTTTCGAGAGCGAAGTTTCGTGGTCCAGTTGGACTTCCTGAGTTAATTTCGAGTTGGTAAAAATGAATTCGAGGATCAACAATATCAAGAACGATTTTTTTTGAACCATCACTTGAACAGTCGTCAACAATAACCAACTCCCAATTTACATAAGTTTGATCTAACACACTTTGTATAGACTGACCAATAGATTGAGCAGCGTTGTAACATGGCATTACTATTGATATAAGTGGACCTTCTGAATCCATATTATGAGTCTTCATTTTATTGACACCCAACTAGTTTCTTGCTCTTCATCAACAAAAATTGATAAATCACTAGAACTGTAAGTATAGAATTGATAGTAAGAATATTTTCAAAAAAGCATATAAACAGTAAACTACAAATTAAGCAATAAAGTACATTATCATTTCTTGCTTTTTTCAATAAATAATAGATAAAAAATACTATTATCATATATCCAACCACACCAAACCCTAAGATCAAGTTAAAGTAGACTACATCAACCTTATCAAAACTTCCAAGGCCGAAAAGAAAGTTAAATAAGCTTAACTTTTCAAGTTGCTCATAAAAACCATAGATTCTACCATTTAGAAACACATCAAGCATTAATGTAAAGCTTGAGTTTATATTAAAAAACAACGATACAGAAATTAATAATGGAATCATCAAAACTAAACCAGAAAGGAAGTCTATCTTTTTTATTTTGTTTTTAAACACAACAATAAACATTGAAAAAAACA
>NZ_JAWOWJ010000041.1:1486-2742 GCF_033340495.1 Vibrio sp. 1249-1 | reverse complement strand
CGAGGAAAAGAAATCAACCGAGATTCCGAAAGTAGCGGCGAGCGAAATTGGACTAGCCCTTAAGCTTTACACGCGTTAGACGAACAGCCTGGAAAGGCCGACGATACAGGGTGATAGTCCCGTAGTTGACGACGTGTGTTCAGTGAAATCGAGTAGGGCGGGACACGTGATATCCTGTCTGAATATGGGGGGACCATCCTCCAAGGCTAAATACTACTGACTGACCGATAGTGAACCAGTACCGTGAGGGAAAGGCGAAAAGAACCCCTGTGAGGGGAGTGAAATAGAACCTGAAACCGTGTACGTACAAGCAGTAGGAGCAGGCTTGTCCTGTGACTGCGTACCTTTTGTATAATGGGTCAGCGACTTATATTCAGTGGCAAGGTTAACCATCTAGGGGAGCCGTAGGGAAACCGAGTCTTAACTGGGCGTTCAGTCTCTGGATATAGACCCGAAACCAGGTGATCTAGCCATGGGCAGGTTGAAGGTTGAGTAACATCAACTGGAGGACCGAACCGACTAATGTTGAAAAATTAGCGGATGACTTGTGGCTAGGGGTGAAAGGCCAATCAAACCTGGAGATAGCTGGTTCTCCCCGAAAGCTATTTAGGTAGCGCCTCGGACGAATACTACTGGGGGTAGAGCACTGTTAAGGCTAGGGGGTCATCCCGACTTACCAACCCTTTGCAAACTCCGAATACCAGTAAGTACTATCCGGGAGACACACGGCGGGTGCTAACGTCCGTCGTGGAGAGGGAAACAACCCAGACCGCCAGCTAAGGTCCCAAATTACTACTAAGTGGGAAACGATGTGGGAAGGCTCAGACAGCCAGGATGTTGGCTTAGAAGCAGCCATCATTTAAAGAAAGCGTAATAGCTCACTGGTCGAGTCGGCCTGCGCGGAAGATGTAACGGGGCTAAGTAGTAAACCGAAGCTGCGGCAATGCACTTTGTGCATTGGGTAGGGGAGCGTTCTGTAAGCGGTTGAAGGTGTGTGGTAACGCATGCTGGACGTATCAGAAGTGCGAATGCTGACATGAGTAACGATAAAGGGGGTGAAAAACCTCCTCGCCGGAAGACCAAGGGTTCCTGTCCAACGTTAATCGGGGCAGGGTAAGTCGACCCCTAAGGCGAGGCCGAAAGGCGTAGTCGATGGGAAACGGGTTAATATTCCCGTACTTCTTACAATTGCGATGGGGGGACGGAGAAGGCTAGGTGGGCCTGGCGACGGTTGTCCAGGTTCAAGTGCGTAGGCT
>NZ_JAWOWJ010000041.1:0-1386 GCF_033340495.1 Vibrio sp. 1249-1 | reverse complement strand
AATCGTACCCCAAACCGACACAGGTGGTCGGGTAGAGAATACCAAGGCGCTTGAGAGAACTCGGGTGAAGGAACTAGGCAAAATGGTACCGTAACTTCGGGAGAAGGTACGCTCTCGACGGTGAAGTCCCTCGCGGATGGAGCTATTGAGAGTCGCAGATACCAGGTGGCTGCAACTGTTTATTAAAAACACAGCACTGTGCAAAATCGCAAGATGACGTATACGGTGTGACGCCTGCCCGGTGCCGGAAGGTTAATTGATGGGGTTAGACTTCGGTCGAAGCTCTTGATCGAAGCCCCGGTAAACGGCGGCCGTAACTATAACGGTCCTAAGGTAGCGAAATTCCTTGTCGGGTAAGTTCCGACCTGCACGAATGGCGTAATGATGGCCACGCTGTCTCCACCCGAGACTCAGTGAAATTGAAATCGCTGTGAAGATGCAGTGTACCCGCGGCTAGACGGAAAGACCCCGTGAACCTTTACTACAGCTTGGCACTGAACATTGACCCTACATGTGTAGGATAGGTGGGAGGCTTTGAAGCGCAGTCGCTAGATTGCGTGGAGCCGTCCTTGAAATACCACCCTTGTAGTGTTGATGTTCTAACGTCGACCCCTTATCGGGGTTGCGGACAGTGCCTGGTGGGTAGTTTGACTGGGGCGGTCTCCTCCCAAAGCGTAACGGAGGAGCACGAAGGTGGGCTAATCACGGTTGGACATCGTGAGGTTAGTGCAATGGCATAAGCCCGCTTGACTGCGAGAATGACAATTCGAGCAGGTGCGAAAGCAGGTCATAGTGATCCGGTGGTTCTGAATGGAAGGGCCATCGCTCAACGGATAAAAGGTACTCCGGGGATAACAGGCTGATACCGCCCAAGAGTTCATATCGACGGCGGTGTTTGGCACCTCGATGTCGGCTCATCACATCCTGGGGCTGAAGTCGGTCCCAAGGGTATGGCTGTTCGCCATTTAAAGTGGTACGCGAGCTGGGTTTAGAACGTCGTGAGACAGTTCGGTCCCTATCTGCCGTGGGCGTTGGAGAATTGAAAGGGGCTGCTCCTAGTACGAGAGGACCGGAGTGGACGAACCTCTGGTGTTCGGGTTGTGTCGCCAGACGCATTGCCCGGTAGCTAAGTTCGGGATCGATAACCGCTGAAAGCATCTAAGCGGGAAGCGAGCCTTGAGATGAGTTCTCCCTGATACTTTAAGTATCCTAAAGGGTTGTCGTAGACTACGACGTTGATAGGCAGGGTGTGTAAGCGTTGTGAGGCGTTGAGCTAACCTGTACTAATTGCCCGTGAGGCTTAACCATACAACACCCAAGGGGTTTTGATGGACTCAATGAAAGAACATTGAATGTGTAAGAACGAGAATTAAAAAACAGCTTTCC
>NZ_JAWOWJ010000040.1:0-3013 GCF_033340495.1 Vibrio sp. 1249-1 | reverse complement strand
GTCTTTAAGTTTATTCTAATGAACTTAATTTTCATGGAAGTTTCAAAACATGCAGCACACAACAAAGTGGATGATGACGCCGCTTGCAATGTTGTTGGGTACGCTGTTTTCAGCGCCATCATTCGCGGTGGAAACGAGTGTAATTGATAGCACTAGCACGCCTGAATCTACACAAAATGAAGGAGATACGTCCTGTATTGTTTGTAAGTTTAGTGGGGCCGTTTACCTATCTTACGATACAAACATTTACGATAAAGACGACTACCGTTCTGTCCGCAATTTCTCGTGGGGAGGCGATCTCGTTTATTCCTTTTCGAGCGACACAAAAGCCTATTTTTCTACGGGGGGCTATCGTGCCCTAGAAGATGAAGTCGGCACCTACGCGACAGATTCGGTGTTGGGCTTGCAATACACGAACCTATATCGCTTTGGAGATACAGGGAAAATCGGCGTTGCGGGTCAGCTCACCATTCCAACTTCAGAAACATCTCGTAAAGATGAACTGCACACCGCGGTTCGTTTAGATGTGCCGATCTCTTTTTCAGCTTGGAGCGTCGATTTTTCGGTTTCGCCAAGACTGAGAAAAAATTTCCACGAATACAAAACCATGGGTGGACGCTCGCTGACTGAGTGGACTTACTCGTTGTTTGCTGTTGCGGAAAAGTCGTGGGAATCGTTCGCAGTGGGGATCACGGCGTTAGGTGGTAACAGCATCAGTTATCAAGGTACGCGCAGAAGCAGTTGGCAGTATGAAGGGGCGTTGTACGGCACATACGAGTTTGATGAAAGCTGGTCATTGCTACTCGCGGCGTCATCAACGGGTTTCTATCAAGATGCAGAGCGAGGCACCTTGGGCAACATCGATTTGTTGGACCAAGAGAAAGCATCTTACATCGCGACAGTGACTTACTCCTTCTAGGAAAATAACAACAATTAAGGATATCCAAATAATGTTTAAAAAATTGACTCTGGTGTCAGCAATAACGGCCGCACTTGCAGGCTGTGGCGCAGATGATCAGGCGTATGACTATGTCGAAAGAGATGCAAAAGAAGTCGCAGTAAAAGATCTTAAAGACGGTCGTTGGTTTTACGTTCCGACGACTGGTGCCGCTCCACGCTTTGCTCTGAACCAATTCCCATTCTTGCAAGGTTCACCTCGTTACGTTGAGCTTTGTTTTACCAAAGAAGGTCTGGAAGTTCGCAGTTACGATAAAAACTACCCAGACGCGCATCTAAGCAAAGATGCTAATAACTACTGCGGTGAAGAGAAATTTGTCGCAGACGACGACGGCGTTAACTTCGCGCAAGTGCTGACGATTCCGGGTGACTTTGCGGCGTATCGCTGTCAAGAAGACGCGCATGGTGATTGCACCAACAAAGAAGAAACCAACGAAGACGCAAGCCTAAACTACAAGAAGAAAACCCACTTCACTCCTCGCCCTGAAGATCTCGAAATTGCAGAATTCAATATGGAAGATCTGTATGGCATTACCGAGGGCATTGATGAAATTGGCGCACCACGATTGATCTCGTGGGACTTTGACCCTAAAAACGGTCTTCTCAATTTCGAACTAGAGCGCACGTTCCGTATCGATTTAGATAATATTTCTGACTACATCAACTTTGCAACGAAAGCGAGCTTGGATGAAGCGCTTGTGGATGGCGCGTTTAAATCTCGTTTCTACTACTCGTTAGTGCACGAAAGTGAAGTGGCAACCGAAGGTTACCAACCGATCTTGTACCCAGTGGGTGATGAGAACGACATTGGTTTCTTCACCACGTCGACGAAAAAGCTTAACCCAGTCACGAATAAATACGACCGTGATGTGGTTTACCTCAATCGTTTCAACCCAGATCAAAGCTCGATCAAATATTACTTGAGCGACAATTTCTTTGAAGAGAAGAACAAGTTGTTCTTGGATGCAACGCTGCAATCGATCGACAAGATGAACCAAGCGCTGAATGTATTTGGGGCGGATGCAGGCAAGCCTGAAATCGAGATTGTGAACAAAACCAAAGCGGCTGGTATTCACCCAGGTGATCTGCGTTACAACGTGATTAACCTGATTGACGAGCCTCTAGCGAACGGTCTGCTTGGCTACGGCCCGTCGGTTTCTAACCCGATGACGGGGGAAATCATCAAAGGCCACGTGAACCAATACGCAGGCGTTGCAAGAACGGGTGTACCTTTCTATTGGGATAACTTGGCGCGTTTCTATAATCGTAATCAACTGGACTTAGATGGCTTAGAACCATTGCCAACCAGCAGCGAATCTGTGAAAACAGAAGTCGCGGATAGAATTGAAGCGCTTTCTACAATGGCGGCGATGGCGAGCCTGAAATCGGATGAAAACATTCATGCGCCGCTCGTTTCAAAAGAAGACATCGTTTCTGGAAAAGCGGCGACGAAGAGCCCAACTCAGCTCATGAAAAACTTCAATGATGACATGGAGTTTGAAAAGGTGGTTGAAGCTGAAGAGAACCGTTTGTCTTTCTGGGCAGAGAACAACGTCTATCCAATCGAAGCGTCGTGGGTTTCCTCAACCAACAAGGCCATGTTGGACAACTTGAAGTTGGATGACGAGCGTTACTTTGAGATCAAACTTGATGACGCAGGTAACGAAGTATCGCGTCAGCTTAAGCGTTGGAAATACCTGCCAAAGGAGTTGCAAGTGAAAGCCGCAGATGCGATTACGGTTGCGACTTACAGCAATACGCTTGTTCACGAGCTTGGTCATAACATGGGTCTGCGCCATAACTTTAAAGGCTCAAATGACAAAGCGAACTACTACACGCTAGAGCAAGCGCATCAACTTGGTTTGAACAACATTCCTGCTTACAGTTCGACGATGGACTACGCACCAAGCATGTTGGATGAAACGCCAACTTGGGGTCTGTACGATATTGCGGCGTTTAAGTTTGGTTACGGTCGTAAAGTCGAGACGATTCAAGATTCTTCAGGTTCAGCTCCTGCGCCTGTTGCGAAACCGGCAGACAGTGCGAGCGATGAAGA
>NZ_JAWOWJ010000039.1:0-3854 GCF_033340495.1 Vibrio sp. 1249-1 | reverse complement strand
GGGCAGCCCGAAAGGGAAGAGACTTACCCAATCTGAAAGCGACCAAAAAGATACCCAAATCACTCATAAATTTGAGTTGAAATGGGTAGGGGTCGGCGCAGCCGAAAGGGTGGTTTGCGCTAGCTTGGCTAGCCTCCTCTTTGCTCTTACTGTCATTGTTTGATACTTCATGATTTCCCTTATTTGCATTTCTTTATCTTACTTTCTATCTTTTGTTAAGCACATAAGCAAGGCTACACAAAGACCCCTCCACTTCGTTACGTTGTCATTGTGCCTTGTAAGGGACGCTACGCTCCCTTAACCCTAGTTAAAAGCACTCAAACTAAAGAATTGCCATGACTGAAAAGAAGAAAGTAATACGAGAAAAGTCCATCAAGATCAGAGTCACTGAGACTGAACTTCAAGCTCTGAAAGATCGGTGTGATGGTGCGGAATTAGCTCCTTGGGTGAGAGAGACTTGTCTTGGGGAACGGACTCTTAAAAGAGCCAATGTTCCTAAAGTAGACCCCGCATTATTGCGCCAGTTATCTGGACTTGGAAATAACTTGAATCAGATCACTAGAGTAGTGAATACCCAGAATTATGATGTCGTGAATGTGGTTCAAGTATTGGCTCAACTTTCAGCAATCGAGCGTCAGCTTGGGCAAATAATGGCACAGTATGAGATCTCAGTATGATTGTTCAGTTCGCTCGTAGAGGTAAGGGCGTTGGGAGTGGCCCTGTTGATTATCTCTTAGGGAAAGATAGAAATCGGGAGAGGGCGACACTTAATCAAGGCGATCCTGATTTAGTTCAATCACTCATTGATTCGAGTCCTTACGCCAAAAAGTACACATCGGGCTTTCTCTGTTTTGCTGAAACGGACTTATCACAAGAGATTAAAGATCGCCTCATGGCTGATTTTGAAAAGGCTTTGTTACCAGGCTTAGACAAAGACCAATACTCCATTCTTTGGGTAGAGCATCTTGATAAAGGGCGGTTAGAGCTGAATTTTGTTATTCCAAATATTGAGCTTCATTCTGGCAAGCGACTTCAACCTTACTACCACTTTGCAGACAATCCTCGTATCGATGCGTGGCGCACCATTAAGAATCTTGAACTAGGGCTTCATGACCCAGATGACCCTGCTAATCAGCAAGGCTTGGTGAGTGCTAAAGACACTCCATCCGATGCAAAAGAGATTCAGCAACTTCTTACCGATGGTCTACTTAATCTTGCTCAATCAGGCGCGATCCGTAGTCGAAAAGGGGTAATTGGTGCGCTTGAAAGCAAAGGATTTGAGATTGCCAGAGTGACAGCTAAAAGCATCAGCATTAAGAATCCCGAAAGTGGGAAACGAAACATAAGATTAAAAGGTTTGTTGTATGAGCAAGATTTTGAATATGGCGAGGGACTTCAATTCGCAATCGAAGAAGCAAGCCAACGCTATCGAGCAAACGCTAAAGAAAGACTTCGAGAGGCACGAACAACGTATTCAAGATGCGTTGAAATCAAGCGAGCAGAAAATCATAAACGACATCCAAGAGCAGCAATCACGTTTGAATCTCTTGGTGATGAAAACATGGATTTGGTTGCCAGTGACCCTGTTATTTTTGGTGATCGTCAGTTACGGGATCGCTTGGTATCAAGGGCAGACGATATTAGACAATCAGAAAAAGATAGCCCGCCAAAAAGCGATCCTAGAGCAGTTCCAGAACAAGACTTGGGGGCTTTCTCTGTACGAGAGCCAGAAAGGGGAACGTTTTATTGTGATACCAGAGGGTTACTCGATTCTGGAGGGGTGGACAATGAACGATGGCAAGAACGAGCTGATCAAGTTGGAGAGGAAATAAATGACCGAGCTAGAGAAACAACTTTTGCACGCCTTCGAGGTTTTAGAGAGGCAGCACAAGGAGCAGCACAGCGAGTTCGTGAAGCTCTACAAGGATTTAGAGAAAAGATTCGAGCAGAGCAGCGAGGAGAACCAACGCTTACAGAGCAGTGTGAGCAGCTTGACCATGCAAGTAAACAACTTGACGCAGCAGCTCCAGTCGTTGGAAAAGCAATACAGCAAGAGCAGTCGTTAGCACGACAAAATCGCAGAGGTCGAGGTTTCGGATTTAATCGTTAATACATTTGAAAATACGCTTGCCAGGAGTACAATGTACTCCTATTCTTTTGGGAGAGGATCGGGTTATTAGCTACGCATTAGAGTTTATTGAAACGCCATTGTTTGAATCTCAGCGAAAAGAGATGCTCACGGATGAAGAGTTTCGAGCGTTGCAGTCAGACATCATCAAAAACCCAGAAATGGGATCGTTGATTGTCGGAACGGGAGGGCTAAGAAAAGTTCGCCTTGCTGGAGAATCGACAGGTAAGAGTGGTGGTTATCGAACGATTTACTTACTGATCCAACCTGATGTTGTCTATTTGGTGTTGCTGTACAAGAAAGGGAGAAAGGACTCTTTAACTCAGAAAGAGAAGAATCTCCTTAAAGAAGTGTCGAGGTCGATTAAGAGAGAGTATGACAATGAGCAATAGTATTTTTGATGAACTTTATACATCGATGAAGCAAGCCGAAGCGATTGCAAAAGGAGAGCAGACTCCTGCGAATGTCACTCGTTATGAGATTGCCGATGTTAAAGCGATCCGAGCACAACTGGATGTCAGCCAAAAAGAGTTGGCACAAGCGATGGATGTGAGTATTGATACCGTGAAAAGTTGGGAGCAAGGACGGAGAAATCCGACAGGTTTAGCAAGCAAAGTCCTAACTCTACTCTCTAAAGAGCCAGAGCTTTATGCGAAGTTTTCAGTTTAAAGATTAAGAGGTGTCTATGAGTGCAGCTGTTACTTTTGAGCAATTCTGTCAGCGTTACGAGTACGATCCGAGAAGTTCGTTATCTCGATTTGAATATGAGAAGTACAAAGAGAAGAAGTACAAAGAGAACTTAGAGATAGCTAACGAGCTGATCACCAAAGATGCCATCGATAAGATGAAAACATAGAAAAAACGCCCTTAGAGGGCGTTTTTTGTTTCAATCGAACTGCGAACTTTTTGTCCTGTAAATCGCTCTGAAAGCGTCACAAACTTACAGCCCGATTTCTGGCTAATTAGGTAAGGATAAGTGCTTAAAAACGCTCCAGGAGCGTTTTGAGAGCGTCAGATTGGCGTTTTGAGATGCTAAGTCGGCTATTTAACGTAATAGGAATAATAATCACCACCACAACGTTATGTTGCTTTAAATTATGAGCTTCTTTGCTTCGATTTGAAGCCATTCAAATGTGTTTTTGGGCTCTCCATGCATTTCCATTTGATGCCAAAGTTTTTCAAATGACAAAATAGTGACTTGTAGAGCAACTTCTTCATTTCCAATTTCCATTGTTAAATTTTCGAGAAGTTTAATCGTATGAGCATCTACTAAAGTGTCGTATTTTTTTATTTTACACAAAGCCATAACGCAATACTCACAAAGTGTTGATATGCATGTAACTTTATAATAGTGCTCAATTGCGTATATAGTGGTTTTTTTTGGCCTAAGTCTATTAAGAACGTTCAATTGCTCACACAAACCTAGTCTTAAATATGATGTGTATGAGATAAATGGGATAAAGCGTGAAACTAAAAATTTATTTTAAAACATCGAATAACAAAGGCTTTGAAATCGCATCATATCAAGAACATTACGAGACAATTGTTGCTCAATGGCTTTCGTTAGGTCGTACACTAGAATCGAGTTCTTTTTTCCTTGTGCTGTACGATGATGATGGTAAGTGTGTAGATGCCAAATATCTTTCAAAAAATAATTTTAGTCGATTGCTGATAGAGTGGGACTGCTTTGGTTTAAAAGAAAGTAATGAGTAATTTAACGTAACAC
>NZ_JAWOWJ010000038.1:0-4175 GCF_033340495.1 Vibrio sp. 1249-1 | reverse complement strand
ATTGGAGTGTTACTCAGATGTATCACCTTTGGGGTAATAAAAGAAAGTAGTTGGATACCTACGAATAATATTTTTTTGAATTTTCTCTATTAATTTTCGATCCTCAACAGGGTCTTCTTTTGAAGCCAATGAGCCCCGCACCTGTCGTAAGGAGTTATAAACTGCCATTGATACGTCAGACACGTCTTTCTTCGTCCGGACATCAACAACCACATCTTTCATCACGTGTGATATAGCACTGTAAGAGCCTAGCATGCTAGCTAATCGAGCATGCTCATCTTCGAGTTTCAAATATGGTCTAACAATGCCAAGAACGATTGCCACTAAAGCTCCAAAACCTAAGAGGTACGGGCCGATTTGCGTTCCAAACAACTCTGTAGTCCAAAACTTAAAACTAGCAACAGCAGAAGAGCTTGCAGCAAGAGCTAGAATAATATCCATCCATAATAGTTTTTTTCTGGCAGCTTCAGCCTTAGCTCCGTAGTACTCTTTATTGAGCTCTAGGGTTCTAAACTCATCATAAATATTCTCAAATTCCATACGATTTGACATTATTTCAACTCTTTCTTTATTCCGTTTGGCCAAGGATCTACAGGGTCGACACTAGTAATAATGCTTTCAATCCACTCAGCATCATCTTCAGCTTTTCTCAGCGCAGCATCTAATATGTTGTTGTAGACTTCTATTTTTGGTCTTTGTACTCTTTCGGCACGAGCCTCTAATCGTTTTTTTGAATGTACATCAATCCTAGCAGTATAGACTTGCCCACGCTTGATTTTTGAACGTTGGAAATAGGCCGCCCTGTTTTTTACTGCAATGTTAAGCTCTCCAGTATGAGCAATACTATACTTCAGAAGCTTCTGCACTATCCTAGTCGGCTGTACTCCGTATTGAATAGAGACATTATGTAGCCGTCTTCTAATTCTTCTTGATTGCGGGTTGTGACCAAGAACTACAGTAACTTCCGTAACATAGCCCTGATTCTCACCCTTGTTTTTTTTGTTTCTCAACGTTATACGCCTCCGAAGCGCAGACAATAATTTTTTACAAACTTAGCTTTAAGAATAATATAAGACAATAGGTATATCGATAAGTTTCATAAATAAAAAGAACGCCCCACATAATCTGTGAAGCGTTTGGGTTGATTTATCGATTAGTTGCATCCCCAACCAACTCAGCAACATTAGCACTTACCTCACGAAGCCTCGAACTAGCCAAATGTGCATAACGAGTCGAAGTTTGGGGAGACTGGTGCCCCAACAAATGTTGAACATCATAGAGCGTGGCATTACCACTATTGATTAAAATTGAAGCAAAGCTATGCCTGAGGTCATGGATACGAAAATTATCGGTTATACCTGCGGCAGCTTTAATCCGAGCAAATGCCTTCTTCGGATGAGCGATAGGTCTACCGGGTGCATCTCCGGCAAAGATATAGGGGTTCTTCGGTTGTTGAAATCGTCGTTGATCATGGATGACTTCCTTAGCTAGATGGTTGAGTAGGACTGTTCTCGACAGCCCCGACTTAGTGTGTGGTAGAAATAGGCTCCAATTGCCGTCGTCGTCGACGGTAAGGCACTCCCATTTTGAGCCCGTGATTTCCCCGATTCGCATCCCTGTTAGTAACGCAAATTTCAATGCATTGGCTTGGGTGCGATTCGGTTCTTCGTTACATGCCTTGATGAAGGCAGAAACCTCAGCCCGTGACAGGAAACGTTGACGGACGTTATTTTCCTTCAACTTCCTGATGTACTGACCGGGATTTGAGTCAACATAACGCCACTCCATTGCGAGCCTGAACATACGGAGGATAAGCGACCGCAAACGATTTACCGTGGCTGGCTTTCTACCTTCTAGTAACCCGTCCAACAATTTCTGAATGTCCTGCTGACCGATATCAGTGAGAGGTTTCTTGCCCCACTTCGGATAGAAATGGAGTTTGAGACTACCCGCATCACTTTTAGCAGTGAGCTTATTCATCATTGCGTAGGGTAAGTAATGTAGCTCTGAGAACTCCTGGAACGTAAGGACGTTGCGCTTCTCATCACGAATAGCCTTGGGATCATTACCTAGAGCAATTTCCCGTTTATGGTCATTGGCAATCTGACGAGCAGTGTTGATGTCTAGGGCTGGATACTCACCTAGCTGGATGGATTTCTTAGTTCCGTGGAGGGTATATCTGAACAAGAAACGCTTCCGACCTTGACGGTTGACGATCATCTTGAGGCCAGAACATAACTCGTCCGTGTATTCAGTTTCTTTACTTTTGCTCGTCGACGGCGTCGGCGGTAGTGAGTCGAGTTGGCGTTTATTGAATTTGAATTTTCGGGATTGCATCACTGCCTCCTTAGTCATTCTCGATGGAGAAGTATTGGCGTAATTCGGTGAGCAGTGTCTTAGGCATCAGTAGATAGATGCCCTTGCCAGAGTCCTCGACAATGCTCAGGGCGAGTATTGCTCCGTAGTCCAGATCGTCTTCGAATTCGGTATAGGTCAGTACATGTTTCAGTAATTCGATATCGTCGACGACGACGGCAGAGAGCTCGGATTTTGATGTGAGAAACCAGAGCTCACATTGCAGCTCATCCCATGAGAGTTGGGCTTCTGCTTCATCGTGAAATGGTTCGGTGAGTATGGTTTTGACTTGTTCTTGTAGGATTGTGGTGATTGGTAGGGTTGATAGTTGTTGAATGTTGGTTAGCTTAATCATAATTAACTCCATGATATAGTAATCATGAAATTAATATGTATTTAATATTGAAAATATTACGTTCAACACACTGTAAAATAAGGAAGATTTATACTAATGACTACTTTGAATGAACTTAATACAGTATGAAGAATGATAAATTTACCATCATGTCTTAATTTTAAAACACTAAGTTAAACTTTTGAAAAACAAATAACAAATAAAGTAAAAGTTAAAATAAAACAAGAAAACAAACAGTTGCATATAATTGCAAATATAATGTTATAGGTAAATATTTAAGCTCTAACACTCGGAAAATAATTAGTAGGGGTTTAAATGAAAAAGCTATTCATCTTTCTAATAAGTACATCTTTTTGTTTGTTTTTTATATCGATATATAACGTGTCATCTGCAAGTACAACAGGTGTTTGTACTGAAATATTAAAAGGTGGTGTTTTTGATAAGCATGACACTTTGACTAGTGAAGACAAGTTTAACCAGGTAATAAATCTAATATCTTCTAACGAGTATAGCTCTTGGGATAAGGCTCAAAATAGTAAGTTGGAACTGGGAATTGATTTAATTGATGTTATCGATGCTTCGTTGGGAGGGAGTACTAATCAGCAAAATTTTGAAGAAAGAAGAAAGGAGTTCAAGAATCTTTCCTATAGTCAGGTTTCATTAAAGTATTTGTTAATCTCGCGGGTGGAAGTAGCGAGCCGAAATATTACAAATGCATTTGTTCGCTGTGTTGATATTACAACACAAAAAGGTGGATTTGCCGCATGGATCGAGCCAAGTTCCAACCGCCGGAGTTTCGTTGTGAATGCAAAGAATGTCGTTTTAGGGGGAGGCAACAATTTTACAATCAACAAGCTAATGATTTTACCCAGTGAAGGAGTCAGTTGCAGTATTGATTCATTCCCCTATGAAGTTCAAGGAGATATTAGTATAGCTTGTCAAAAGCCTGTTTCAGATACTGTACAAGTCTCTATGGACACAAATGTTGGAGACTTATCTGGGGTTGACGTTCGTGGCTATAATGATGCTTTTTACCAACTGCAAAGTACAGTGAATAGACTTGCAAATAATGGTTCATTAGTTGCGTCTAATACTGTGGCTTTTTTTAAATCAGAACGATGTCCTGATGGGTGGGACACTTATTCAGATGCAGACGGTCGGTACATAGTCGCAACAAATAAATCTGGCAAGTTAGGAGGGACTGTAGGCTTAGCTTTAAGTAATCTAGAAAATAGACCTACAGGAAACCATCAGCATGAATTAAAAGCAAAAACACGTGTGAGAGCCAATTATACGCCTGGAGGGGGTGGGGACATTGATTGGTATGATCATACATACAAAACTTCGAACCCTATTGCGCAGAAAGGAATGTCATTCAAAGATGGTACCAATGCTCCTTATATTCAGTTGTTAGCTTGTATTAAGAAATAATATGGTTTGAATCAACCCTCACCAACACCCCCAA
>NZ_JAWOWJ010000037.1:0-5392 GCF_033340495.1 Vibrio sp. 1249-1 | reverse complement strand
TCGCGAAATTTCGCAGTCGCGACGCCAGAGACCGAGGGTTAGATCATGCCTAGCATTCACCTTCCGGCCGCCCGCTAAATATCTCCTTTTGGGTTGTTAATAAAACATCCAATAAGTTGACTGTGCGTGAAAAAGAAAGTTTTGTGTGATGGCGTTGAAGATCGCACCGTTAAGCTCTTATGTGGGATGGTGCAGAGCTCGACGACTACCGATAAAACGCAACCGCCGCAAACAGACAAGAAAAAGCCCCAACTGATAACAGTTGGGGCTTCAGTATTGTGATTGGTGGAGCAATAGCACCCTGAACCCAAAACCTTCTCGCTCAACCGGTAGTGGCTGATAACAACTCGTGAGGGCTATTGCGGGTTAAGCATTTAGCGATGTCTAGGGCCAGACTGGACGTCTGAACGCAAGCCGCTGATACTGTACATAACCACAGTATCAGCGGAGGATACCCATGTCGCTGGCAAGGAACGCCACGGCGAGTCAATCGCCCACTCAAACAAACGGTTACGAACGCCACCAACCCGACCAGACGCTGCTCTACCAGCTGGTTGAGCAGCACTACCCAGCCTTCAAAGCCTCACTCGAAGCCCAAGGTCAACACCTGCCTCGCTACATCCAACAAGAATTCAACGACCTCCTCCAATGTGGCCGTCTGGAGTATGGTTTCATGCGGGTTCGCTGCGAGGATTGTCATCACGAGCGTCTGGTCGCCTTCAGCTGTAAACGACGCGGCTTTTGCCCTAGCTGCGGTGCCCGCCGGATGGCCGAGAGTGCGGCGCTGCTGATAGACGAAGTCTTCCCCAAGGAGCCCATTCGCCAGTGGGTGCTCAGCTTTCCTTTCCAGCTACGCTTTTTGCTGGCTCGCCATCCCCAGCTGATGGGCCAGGTCTTGAGTATCGTCTATCGTACACTCTCAACTCATCTGATCAAAAAAGCCGGTTACACCAAAGCCTCTGCACAAACTGGCTCAGTGACTCTTATCCAACGCTTTGGCTCCGCGCTAAATCTCAATGTCCACTACCACATGCTGTTTCTCGATGGTGTCTATGCCGAAGATGACTATGGCAAGCAACGCTTCCATCGTGTCAAGGCACCCACTTACGATGAGCTGAATACGCTCGCTCACACCCTCAGCCATCGCATCGCTCGCTGCATGGAAAAGCGTGGGATTTTGGAGCGTGATGCCGAGAATACGTGGTTGACACTGGAAGAGGGCGAAGACGATACGCTGA
Organism: Vibrio sp. 1249-1; assembly: GCF_033340495.1. Classification (NCBI taxonomy): domain Bacteria; kingdom Pseudomonadati; phylum Pseudomonadota; class Gammaproteobacteria; order Vibrionales; family Vibrionaceae; genus Vibrio; species Vibrio sp. 1249-1. The sequence continues at coordinate 4,154 of NZ_JAWOWJ010000037.1, read as the reverse complement.
CTCAATTACATGGTGCTTCGGTTACGTATCGCATTGCCGTCGGCCCCCAGCAAGGGCGCAAAGTCTTCACCCTGCAAACCTTGCCAGGGCGTGAGGATAAAGCCGACTCAAGCAGTCGAGTAGCCAACCATGCTGGTTTCTCGCTACACGCCGGTGTGATGGCCGAAGCGCATCAGCGGGATAAGCTTGAGCGCTTGTGTCGCTACATTAGTCGGCCAGCGGTTTCAGAAAAACGTCTGGCATTAACCGCCAATGGGCAGGTGCGTTACGAGCTCAAAACTCCGTACCGCAATGGCACCACCCATGTGATCTTCGAGCCGCTGGACTTCATCGCCAAACTCGCTGCGTTGGTACCTAAGCCGCGAGTCAACCTCACACGCTTCCACGGCGTCTTTGCACCGAACAGCAAACACCGAGTTCAAGTAACACCCGCCAAGCGGGGCAAGAAGCCCGACAAATCGGAAGGTCTCGATACTAACTGGCGTGACAAGAGTCCTGCAGAGCGCCACCGCGCCATGACCTGGATGCAACGCCTCAAGCGAGTCTTCAATATTGATATTGAAGTCTGCGAACACTGCGGCGGTCACGTCAAAGTGATTGCCAGCATCGAAGATCCGAAGGTCATTGAGCAGATTCTCAAGCATCTGAAACAGAAAACAGCCAAGGCGAATGCCGCCAAGCAGCGTGAGCTGCCACCAGAACGAGCGCCGCCACTGACTCCCAGCCTGTTCGATCCATCACAGAGTCGTCTCTTTGACTGACGACCCCAAATCCAACACTGCTCAACACTGCCAACTTTTAAACGGGGCGGTGGGGCAGTTTGTATCTCTCGAGCTATCAGGCTAGAGATTTTACCGCCAAATCGAACCTTATTAGAGCGGTTTAGGCTGGACCGGCAGTTAAAATTGGGGCTTGAGCGGTAAACGAGTGAGGGAATTTCAGGTAAGATACTTCGGATGAGGAGCAAAAAGGTGGTTTATACTTCCTATACCCAAATTGCTTAATTAATGTTAAAGCTTCTCCAGCAATTCCCCTGCCTTGAGCACTTTGCTTAATCATGTAACCTACTTCGGCTATTCGCGCCTTGTGATTAATGACCTTCAATCCAATACTGCCCAGCTTTTCTCCTGATGATATGTCCTCAATACCAAATGAAAGCCAGTGATCACTTTCAAACTGCCAAGATTGAGATTTTAACTCAAACGCTGCCACAGCTTCTTGATAAGTTAGAGGCTCATACACATGCTCCATCATAATGGGGCACATTGATATTTCTATGAACAACTGTCTATCTGAACTATCAAATGGTGATAGTTTTATTCTACTACCTCTTAGCTCCACTATTTTTCCTTTGCTTTATTTGTCTATTTGTCAGAAGTCTTATCGGATGATGCTAATTTTTGTGTATGAAGGAGTAAACTAACGTCTCCAACCTGACCATGCCCAGGCACTACAGTGACTATATCTGGATAGCGTTGCAGCACTCTTTGAATAGAGTTCGACCATTCGCCTATATTTGCATCTCCAGTGTAACCTAGACTTTTATTACGGAGGCTTTTAACAAAGCAACCGCCAAATAATAGCTTTTCATTCGGTAACCAAACAACGATGTTATCTTCAGTATGGCCTGGGCCAGGATAATACACTGTCGCAATGCCGTTGAAAATTTTGAGTTCATTGCTCGATATTTCAGTATTCGAAATTTCTTTGTTATTGAGTTTAAGAAGTTGATTAGTGAGTGAAGTGGCATAAGTGTTAACTTTTAAATCATTTAAAAGTGGTAAATCACCACTCGCATCTTCATGAAAGTGAGTTACTATTGCGCTTTTTAGTACGAGACCTCTATCTTCAATCCATTCAATAAGTTGATTGGTTGCTTTGGTCGTCCAAGGAGTGTCAATCAGGTATGCCGCATCTCCATCGACTACAATTAAGCCAGACGCGCCAATAAACCCCCAAGGCTCAACATGTTTATATGAGATATGCTGATAGATATTATCGGTTAATTGTTTAACCTCCAGCGTTTTAGTGTCTGTATTGTTTGCTGCTGTTACAAAAGGAACAAAAAGAGTAATGAGCAGAATATTTTTTATCAGAAAATTCATTATTGACGACCTCTGAACGTCATTAAAAATGTGCAATTATGAGCTTGTAACGTCTATTACATTGAATCAAATTAAGTTGTTCATAGCGACTAAGTAGAGACATTTATCTTAAGTAACCTTATATGCGTTTGTAATCTTTTAATGCATTGAGACATGGAGCAAATGCTAAGAATAGCGTATCTTTTATGCTTTTGCAAGTAGTTCAAAGTTTCGGCAAGTTGAACAAGACGTTAAGGCAATTGAAGTTTCTCTTTCTGCTCGTATAGGTGTTTCCGTTCTTGATACTCAAAATGGAGAATACTGGGATTACAATGGCAATCAGCGCTTCCCGTTGACAAGTACTTTTAAAACAATAGCTTGCGCTAAATTACTATATGATGCTGAGCAAGGAAAAGTTAATCCCAATAGTACAGTCGAGATTAAGAAAGCAGATCTTGTGACCTATTCCCCTGTAATAGAAAAGCAAGTAGGGCAGGCAATCACACTCGATGATGCGTGCTTCGCAACTATGACTACAAGTGATAATACTGCGGCAAATATCATCCTAAGTGCTGTAGGTGGCTCCAAAGGCGTTACTGATTTTTTAAGACAAATTGGGGACAAAGAGACTCGTCTAGACCGTATTGAGCCTGATTTAAATGAAGGTAAGCTCGGTGATTTGAGGGATACGACAACTCCTAAGGCAATAGCCAGTACTTTGAATAAATTTTTATTTGGTTCAGCGCTATCTGAAATGAACAAAAAAAAATTAGAGTCTTGGATGGTGAACAATCAAGTCACTGGTAATTTACTACGTTCAGTATTGCCGGCGGGATGGAACATTGCGGATCGTTCAGGTGCTGGCGGATTTGGTGCTCGGAGTATTACAGCAGTTGTGTGGAGTGAGCATCAAGCCCCAATTATTGTGAGCATCTATCTAGCTCAAACACAGGCTTCAATGGCAGAGCGAAATGATGCGATTGTTAAAATTGGTCGTTCAATTTTTGACGTTTATACATCACAGTCGCGCTGATAAGGCTAACAAGGCCATCAAGTTGACGGCTTTTCCGTCGCTTGTTTTGTGGCTTAACGCTACGCTACCACAAAACAATCAACTACAAAGCCGCAACTTATGGCGGCGTTAAACATCATGAGGGAAGCGGTGATCGCCGAAGTATCGACTCAACTATCAGAGGTAGTTGGCGTCATCGAGCGCCATCTCGAACCGACGTTGCTGGCCGTACATTTGTACGGCTCCGCAGTGGATGGCGGCCTGAAGCCACACAGTGATATTGATTTGCTGGTTACGGTGACCGTAAGGCTTGATGAAACAACGCGGCGAGCTTTGATAACGACCTTTTGGAAACTTCGGCTTCCCCTGGAGAGAGCGAGATTCTCCGCGCTGTAGAAGTCACCATTGTTGTGCACGACGACATCATTCCGTGGCGTTATCCAGCTAAGCGCGAACTGCAATTTGGAGAATGGCAGCGCAATGACATTCTTGCAGGTATCTTCGAGCCAGCCACGATCGACATTGATCTGGCTATCTTGCTGACAAAAGCAAGAGAACATAGCGTTGCCTTGGTAGGTCCAGCGGCGGAGGAACTCTTTGATCCGGTTCCTGAACAGGATCTATTTGAGGCGCTAAATGAAACCTTAACGCTATGGAACTCGCCGCCCGACTGGGCTGGCGATGAGCGAAATGTAGTGCTTACGTTGTCCCGCATTTGGTACAGCGCAGTAACCGGCAAAATCGCGCCGAAGGATGTCGCTGCCGACTGGGCAATGGAGCGCCTGCCGGCCCAGTATCAGCCCGTCATACTTGAAGCTAGACAGGCTTATCTTGGACAAGAAGAAGATCGCTTGGCCTCCCGCGCAGATCAGTTGGAAGAATTTGTTCACTACGTGAAAGGCGAGATCACCAAGGTAGTCGGCAAATAATGTCTAACAATTCGTTCAAGCCGACGCCGCTTCGCGGCGCGGCTTAACTCAAGCGTTAGATGCACTAAGCACATAATTGCTCACAGCCAAACTATCAGGTCAAGTCTGCTTTTATTATTTTTAAGCGTG
>NZ_JAWOWJ010000036.1:0-6248 GCF_033340495.1 Vibrio sp. 1249-1 | reverse complement strand
GTCAGGTGTAAATTTGGGAAAAGAAACCAATAAACATCAAGACGTTTGACCTTTGATCCCAACCCAGTGCTAACGCCGCGTTAAGGGGTGAGCAACGCAATACCGATGTTGCCGCATGCCGCCTTAATCACTAAAACCAACGCATAGTAAAAATGCCACGCGTTGCGAATCCCTCTTGAACAATTTGTTAGCTTAAATTATGTAGCACCAAGCCAGACCACCCCAAAACAGAATATTCAAAGTCCAGACCATTACACTCTGGACTGGAAGCATATGAAAAACTAACTGGGGACATGCCTTAAGTTCACTCGGAGAGAACAGCATTTGCGGCTGAAAATCCCAGCTAGTAGCTAAACGCAGACCTCTTTTTAATCTAGGGTGATTCACCAAGTATTCAGCGTAGGATGAATAAATTGTCCATAACCCAAAAAAGCCTAGTAACTCAATTAGGGATATCACTTCCAAACTAAATGGCAATAGTGAAGGCCCACCAATGAGCAAAATTGCTGCAAATATCCATTTTCTATTTCTCATTACACATCCTTGTTAATGATTTAAGCTAACGCCTTGCTAAGGTGTGAGCAACTCAATACCTTAGCCTCCGCATAATACCTTAAACACATAAACCGACGCATAGTAAAAATGCCACGCGTTGCGAATCACTCTTAAGCAACTTGTTATACCGCTTGGTTGAGGCTAAAATGACCAACATAAAGACCACTTAAGAGACCGATTATATGACCACTAGAATTTTAGCCGATGTTGCTGCAAGCATTACTGAGTTGAAAGCTAATCCTATGAAAGTTGCAACTAGTGCTTACGGCGAACCTGTTGCTGTATTAAACCGAAATGAGCCCGCATTTTATTGCGTACCTGCCGAAGCGTACGAAATGATGATGGACAGACTCGAAGATCTTGAACTACTAGCTATCGCTAAAGAGCGTGAATCTGAAGAGAGCATTTCGGTAAATATTGATGACCTATAAACTCGACTTTAAAAAGAGTGCACTTAAAGAGTGGAAAAAGCTTGGCTCTACTCTGCAACAACAATTTAAGAAAAAGCTAATCGAGCGCTTAGATAACCCACATATTCCGGCTTCAAAGCTTTCTGGAGCTGACAACATGTATAAAATTAAGTTGCGTCAATCGGGCTACCGTCTCGTCTACAAAGTTGAAGACGATGTCATCATTGTAACCGTCTTAGCAGTCGGAAAACGCGAACGTAGCGATGTTTACCGTAAAGCCATGAAAAGGTTAGATGATTGATTGCGGTATAACGCCCTGCTAAGGGGTGAGCAACGCAATACAAAAGCCACCGCAAACCACCTTAATCACTAAATTCAACGCATAGTAAAAATGCCACGCGTTGCGAATCCCTCTTGAGCAGTTTGTTAGTCGCGAGGCACCGAGCGACAATTTTAAGCCGAACTAAACTTTGCGAACAACAAACTTTATGTGCTTTGACGCATTTGAGTCAGGCGTAGTCTCAAAGCGGCTATTCAATGAAACCACTTGGAACAAACAACGCCGTAGAAAACGGACTGACAACACCAAAAAGCGCTTTTGGAAAGCCAATCTCACAGTGCGGACTTTCAACAAAGTCACTGAAACCACATGGAACTTACAACACAAGAGAAAACATCATTTCAGCGAGTAAATCGGCTTTTGTACCCAACAAGCTCACCGAGCGGAGTTGCAACCAAAAACAGACTCTCGATTGCCCTGCTCTGTCAGCACCAATGGACAAAACAACCGCTAGAACAATTACAAAACTTTAGACTTAAAACAGCTGAAAATGAGTTTGGACCAACAACGATGAACCTGTGAATCGAACGTTCAGCAGCCAAATTTTGAGCTTAGAAACATGAATTTGACTTCTAGCTTTTTCTGGGGACTAACGCCCTGTTAAGGGGTGAGCAACGCAATACCGAGGCCGCCGCATACCACCTTAAACACTAAAACCAACGCATAGTGAAAATGCCACGCGTTGCGAATCCCTCTTGAACAGTTTGTTAGGGCGCAGAGCCTATTGATACACGCTGACTTCTATTAAGTTCTTATCAAGATCCAAAAAATAGACAGATTGGATTGCACCAACAGCTCCTGATTTTTCGACTGGACCCTCTATGATTTTGACATTTTCTTTGACTAAATGGTTTACCACTGATGTCAACGGCCAATCTGAAATTAAGCAAACATCACCTGAACCAACATTAGCTACATTTCGCGGTTCTTGGCCAAGAAGCTGGAAGTTAATCTTTTGATTTCCGAACGTTACAGCCTTACGGCCATTGGCAAAAGTCACCTCTTCCATGCACAAAACCCGTTTATAAAAGTCCACTGATTTTTCTATGTCGGAGACTGTGAGAACAATATGATCTATGTGATGAATCATCATTTTACTCCTTGCGCCCTAACGCCCGCTTAAGTGGTGAGCAACACTATCACGATACTCAATTATTGCACCGTAAACACAAAAGCCAAATCAAACCAAAACCGCCGAGCGTTGCGAATCCGCCTTAAAGCGTTTGTTATGCGATTTTTCAAAGGTTGCTATTAAGTCTTTGATTAAGCTCCCACAAGGCTATTCTGTTTGAGTCATATTTCAAAAGTTCACTAGCCTCTTGAAAACGACACCAACGAAATTTTGTATGCTCATTTGATATCTGAGGCTCAGTAGATACCCGAACCGAAAAAGAATATTCAGGCACAACAAACTGATGATTAGACCAATTTTCATGACCAGCATAGTACACTTTTGGAAGCATACACATTGAGTCCAATTGCTGCCAATCACAGCCAATTAAACTAGTTTCTTCTTTAAGTTCACGCTTTGCTGCCTCGAGAATGGATTCACTATCTTCACCACCGCCGGAAATAGCTTGCCATACACCGTTATCACTTCGTTTTCCGATTAAGTAACGAGGTTGTTCATTGAGTATTTGATACGGAAATACTAATACTTGAAATGGTGCTCTCATTGGTTTTTCCTCTAATCGCATAACGCCCTGTTAAGGTGTGAGCAACGCAATACCAATGCCGCCGCATATCACCTTAATTACTTAAACCAACGCATAGTAAAAATGCCACGCGTTGCGAATCACTCTTAAACAGTTTGTTAGGCTTTGCCGCGCCATCGCTTTTTCCAATTCTCAAAATCTATCGTATCAGTGCTTGAAGATAATGTGCAGACTGTTTCTTCGATCATATTCTCCAGATCTTGAATAACACCACCGCCTGCCATCACGTGAACAATGGAGCCTCCAGTACCAGCCCCATCAGGTTCTAGGTTTGATCTGTGAAACGAGAACCGACTTTGTGTGTAATCAGAAATGTAAGCGCGTGGCTCTTTACCGTCAAAGTGTAACGGTGGGAAAAATTCAGCAAGAGAAACCCAGTAATCTTGCAACGAATGGATTAGATCGTAACTACCTTGCCGCATGTTTGCTGTAATTCCACTGTCCCATAACTCTTGTGAGCTTTGCTCTACAGCTTTCTTTAGGTTGGGAAGATTATTGATAAAGTGACATTGATGAGGCTGATCAAGATAGCGCCTAGCATAGGATGTAGTTTGCGGAACCATATCAACTTGTTTGTTGCTCACTTTGCGTCTTGCTACCTCTAACATGGGTAAAAGAAAGCTCAGAAACACAAGAATAGGTTCATAGTTTGCGTCAGGTTGCTTTATCCAGAAAGCGCCAATAATTAGAGCAACGATTAGCAATACTATTTCACTAGCCGTAATAAATACCTTTATCAAAGTTACCTCCATTTTCTAGAAAGAAGCCTAACGCCGCATTAAGGGGTGAACAACGCCAACCACCCGAACTAAACCATTGTGCCGTAAACACCTAAGCTAATTCAAACCAAAACTGCCAAGCGTTGTGAATCCCTCTTGAATGCTTTGTTAGTTGCCAAACCTAAAGCTTTGATTTGAAATTGATTGCCGCTTTGTCAACACTGGCTTTGTGTGTTTTGAAAAAACTCAAATCAGGCGCAGTTTCAAAGCGACTGTCACTGAAACCACTTGGAACATGAAACGCCGTAGAAAACGAGCTAACAACACCAAAAAGCGCCTTTGGACAAACAATTTTACAGAGCTAACTTTCAACATATAAATCGGTTTCTGAAATAGAGAATACAACCACAAGAAAAACCAACGCACGATTTTACAAACCCAAATAACTAGAAATTGAAATACGAAAACCGAGCCAAAAACACACGGACCTTAGCCCTAAATATTTTGTTTTAGCTGCGTTTTTCTCGTTGGCAACTAACGCCCTGTTAAGGTGTGAGCAACGCAATACCGATGCTACCGCATACCACCTTAAACACTTAACGCAACGCATAGCAAAAATGCCACGCGTTGCGAATCACTCTTAAACAGATTGTTATGTGCTTTTTTTGAAACCTAGGCTATCCCTTTAAGTTCTAAGTATCTTAGCGTTTGCTCATTTGGTGGGCGAAGTCTGCTAAGATTTCCTCGTCAAAGCCTTCATCGTAGAGGGACTCCATAGTTTCTCTTATTTCAGGGGCAAGCGCTTGGGTCATGCCGGTGAGAACAGAATCTTCTTCTCCCATAACTGCATCCTTCAACCACTTATCGAAATAGGTCTCTATGACTTCTTCCCTCACCCTCTCCCACCATTTATCTCCGGAAACAGGGTGAATCCCTTTAAAAATATATCCTACACGCTCACCGTTATCATAGGTCATCAAATATATATTCCCTACTGTAGGATTTGGATAGTTTCTATCCATAAGAGATTTCCAAGACGCTAAATCTCCTTTTATTCCTAGAGGTGCTGGAATCCAAACAACCTTACTCATATATAGCTCCCAGTCTGTAGCTTAAATTTTGTATAAACGTCAGCATCTTCCGCACGAAGCTTTCCGACACATAACGCCGCGTTAAGGGGTGAACAACGCAAGCCACCAAATCTAAGTCATTGTGCCATAAACACAAAAGCTAAACTTTGAACCAAAACTGCCATGCGTTGAGAATCCCTCTTAAACGCTTTGTTATATGCGTGTTTGAGTGGAGAGAGTAACCAAGTCATCACTGTCGTACAAACGTTCTGCGGATTCTTGCATACCAAGCTTTCGGAGTAGCTTTTCTGATGCCAGATTTTCTATTACCGCTACACCATAAACTTCAGACACCAAACCCGACTCCAAGGTGAAATTTAAGACTGCCTTTGAAGCTTCAAAAGCGTACCCTTTATCTCGATATTGAGGTAGTAATGCATACCTGATATCTGAAAAACTCGAGTCAGCAACTAACTCGACGCCAGCATAACCGATTTTTTGAGATGGCTTACTCTTTAACGCAGCAATGAAAGTACCATAGCCTTTCGACCAGTGAGCCACTTTACTTGGTACGTAATTCTGAATGTACTCCAAGCTAAAAGACTTCCCACCCGGTAAATATCTTGTTGTTTCAGCGCAAGTCAGAAGTTTTGTATAAATATCAGAATCTTCTGGAGTTACAGGGCTAAGTATTAGTCTTTCAGTCTCGATCATCGAATTATCCATTTCCTCTAGAGCATATAACGCTCTGTTAAGGTGTGAAGCACGCAACGACCATGCTGCTGCATGGCACTTCAACACCAAAGTCAACGCATATCAAAAATGCTACGCGTGCTGAATCACTCTTAAACAGTTTGTTATGTTCGTAGCTTTTGTAGTCCTCGAACTGCCCGGTTAGTCGACTCTACCAAGTCAGTCCGCTTCAATTTCTCTCGAATTGCCAATGCTTCTATGAACTGTTGCTCAGCCAGTTTATAGTTGCCAAGCTCAACGTTCAATTTACCCAAATGCTGCAAACTAAAACTCAAAGAGAGCTCACAAGCAAAATCCTGGCTTTTTAGGAATTCTTTTTCAGCGCCAATCATGTCACCTGCATATTGCAGAGCTATACCTGAAGCATGGGTTGACCAGAACTTGTTCTTAACGCTAGACGTTGAAGTTTGCACTTTAGAAGCAAGCCAATAAGCCAACCTACACAGCCCGATGATTCGTAAACAATCGGCTATCAATATTAACTGCCACTCTAGCTTCTCTTTTTTGTTTGAAAGTTTGAATATGAGAGCCTTATATAGCTTTACAACAAGTTTATGGAAAACGCTAAAAGTTACCCTATCTCTTTGATACTCCACCACGTCCTCCAAGAACATAACGCCCAATTAAGGGGTGAGTAACGCAACACCAATGTCACCGCAAACCACCTTAATCACTAAAATTAACGC
>NZ_JAWOWJ010000035.1:0-6292 GCF_033340495.1 Vibrio sp. 1249-1 | reverse complement strand
TGTTTTACCGTGGTCAACGTGGCCGATAGTACCAACGTTAACGTGCGGTTTCGTACGTTCAAATTTTTCTTTAGACATGAGTGGTCCCTCTAGGTACGGATTTAGGTGGCCCAAATTGACCACGCAACCAAAAAAAGATAATTGGTAAATCTAATATCAAAAGGAAATAAACTTGAGAGCTGGTGCTGATAGGCAGACTCGAACTGCCGACCTCATCCTTACCAAGGATGCGCTCTACCACCTGAGCTATATCAGCACTCAAATTAGAGTGGAGCGGGCAGCGGGAATCGAACCCGCATCATCAGCTTGGAAGGCTGAGGTAATAGCCATTATACGATGCCCGCAACACGTAACTCTGAGAGCTATTTCCTAAAGAATATGGTGGAGGGGGACGGATTCGAACCATCGAAGGCAGTGCCGGCAGATTTACAGTCTGCTCCCTTTGGCCACTCGGGAACCCCTCCAAATTTTCAAGCCATTCAGACTACTAAAGGAAAGAATGGTGCCGACTACCGGAATCGAACTGGTGACCTACTGATTACAAGTCAGTTGCTCTACCTACTGAGCTAAGTCGGCATAAGTGGTGCGCATTCTATTGAATGATTTTCTAGGTTGCAATAGTAATTTGAAAAAAAATCATAAATTTCGATTTTTTAGATTCGTTTGCTGCAAATTCGTACAAACTTAGCTTTTTTAAAGTAAACTTCGACCTTTGTCGTTTGCTTTGAAGTTCGCTTGATGTATGTTCTTGCTTCTATTAAACCAAGGATAAAAGAGACCCATGAGTCCATTTTTGTCATTTGACCGTGCAAATTGGGCCGAGTTAAGAAACTCTGTACCGATGACACTTTCTGAAGACGACTTGACTGCGCTTCAGGGCATTAATGAAAACCTAACCATGGAGGAAGCGGTAGAGATCTACCTTCCTTTGTCTCGTCTTTTGAATCTGTATGTCCAGGCTCGTCAAAGCCGCAATTCCGTATTACAACAATTCTTAAATACAGAGGAACATGCTCCCCCTTTCGTAATTGGTATCGCTGGCAGTGTTGCTGTAGGCAAAAGTACGACTGCTCGTATTCTAACGGCATTGCTTTCTCGTTGGGAGAATCATCCCAAAGTGTCCTTGGTTACAACAGATGGCTTCCTATATCCGAAAAAAGTACTAGAAGAACGCGGTATCATGCATCGTAAAGGCTTCCCAGAATCCTATGATATCAAGCGCTTAGTCGAGTTCATGTCTGACGTAAAGGCAGGAAAGCCCGATCTTGAAGTACCCATCTACTCTCACATCACGTATGACATTACTGATGAACTAAGAAAAGTGGATAGACCGGATGTTCTTATTATTGAAGGTTTAAACGTTCTGCAAAGTGGAATGGACTATCCACATGACCCGCATCGTGTCTTCGTATCTGACTTTTTAGATTTTTCAATTTATGTCGACGCAGAAACAGAGACCATTGAACATTGGTACGTAGAACGCTTTTTAAAGTTTCGCCAAGGGGCCTTTACGAAACCAGGCTCTTATTTTAGCCACTACACACAACTCTCTGTCGATGACGCAAAGAAAAAAGCAAAGCAAATTTGGCATGATATTAATGGGCTCAATTTAGAATTGAATATTCTTCCAACTCGTGAGAGAGCCCACTTGATTCTACACAAAGGCGTTAACCACTTGGTTGATAAAGTCTCGTTGCGAAAGTAATCGAAGCTTAGTCACTTTTACGCAACGAGATTTCACCACCAATATAAGTCTCTAGTCCTTGGGAGGTTTCGATTAATATTCCACCTTGATGATCGATGCCTCGAACGACGCCATGTACCTCTCTAGGCCCAATAAGCAGTTTGACCTGACGATTAAGGAAATTGTCTAACCGATTCCAACGTTCGATAAAGCCAGTAAGCCCTTTCATTTCATATTCGACAAGTGCAGAATTCCAATGCTTGATAAGAGTCATTGCTAGAACATTTCTATCGATCTTGAGACTCTGATTTACTTGGTTCAACGTGGTCCATGGCTGGTCAATCTCAGGCTGGTCGTCAGGCATTCCAATATTCAGGCCCATCCCAATCACTAGATGAGCAGCCCCACCGGCCTGACCCGACATTTCAACCAAGATTCCGGCCAGTTTTTTATCTTGATAATACAAGTCATTCGGCCACTTGAGTTTAACACCTTGCATGCCTACTTCTTCCAGAGCTTCCACTGCGGCAATCCCAATCACCAAGCTCAAGCCCATTGCCGCAGCCATTCCCGCATCCAGTCGCCAATACATAGAGAGATATAAGTTAGAGCCAAACGGTGAGACCCATTGTCTACCGCGGCGACCACGACCTTGCGCTTGATATTCAGCAATACAAACACGGCCCTTTTCCGAATCCGCGACTCTGTCGAGCAAATACTGGTTCGTTGAGTCAATCACAGGGACAAGTTCAACAAGTGACTCCGAGCTAGTGGTAAGGAGTGTCTCGTCTAACAGCTGCAATGGTGAAGCTAATTGGTAACCACGCCCTTGCACTCGATAAATATCAATACCCCATTCACTAAGACCTTTAATGTGCTTAGCGATTGCCGCTCTGGAAACATTAAGATCGTCGCCCAACGCTTCTCCTGAATGAAACTCTCCATCACTTAATAACTTTAAAATATGAAGTTTCGTAGAGTGATCTTTTCTCATCTAGATGCCTCGATCTGAGTCAAATTGGTCTCCCCGGTACGATTGAGAAAGCGTACTTCATGCTCAAGTATGATTTGGTATTTGTCCCATACTGTCTGCTTCACTAAAGAAGCAAGCGCGACAATGTCATCAGCACTACAATTATCTATGTTGGTCAAAACCAAAGCTTGCATAGGGTTGACCTGCGCACCATGTACAGACTTCCCCTTTAATCCACACTGATCAATAAGCCAACCAGCAGCAATTTTCATTCCTCCAGAAGCTGGGTAGGCTACTACGTTAGGGTATTTTTTTGTGAGTCGATCATAGTGATCTTGCGTGATCACTGGGTTTTTAAAGAAACTACCTGCGTTACCTATCTTGGTTGGATCTGGCAGTTTTGCCTTTCGCACTTGGCATACTCGTTCGAAGATAGAAGCAGGGCTGAGTTGTTCTTCTGGGATACTTTGTAAAGGACCGTACTGGTTAATCGGCTGCCATTGCTTCGCCAACTTAAGCCCTAATGCGGTGATAAAGCACTTTCCGTGCAACGCATGTTTAAATATGGAATCCCTATAGGCAAACTCACAGTCTTGGGCGTGTATTCTTTTGTTTTCAAACGTAGTTAGATCAAGAACATCTACATAATCACAGATGTCTTTTAGCTCTAGGCCATACGCACCAATGTTCTGAATAGGAGCCGAGCCAGCACAACCTGGAATCAAAGCTAAGTTCTCAATCCCACCGATCCCCTGATTCACACACCAGGAAACCAATCCAGGCCAATCTTCACCACCGGCAATATGTAATAGGTAGTGCTCATCCGTTTCCGTGACTTCTTTACCCATGATTCGATTAACAATCACTAATCCCTCAAAATGTTCTGTAAAAAGAACATTACTTCCTTTACCTAAAAAAAGTTTCGGTAAATGGGTGAATCTTGGGTTTTGAAATAGCTCAATAACATCTTCAAGCGACTCAACGATAGCTAAATAGGAACACGATTGTTCAATTCCAAAAGTATGGTAAGCCTTTAGGCTCGCATTTGTTTTAATTTGCATAGTAGGTTTGCAACACCAGATAAGATTCTCTTAAACTGTCGACATTCTACATTAGTTATCTTTTAACCGCAGTGACAATACCAGACTCATTAATCATAGAAGTGTTAAATCCCATCAAGCTCCCCCTCATTAAGAAACTATACAAAGCGTATTACCCTGCGGGTCGAGCCAAAAAAGATGAATTGATCATTACAGCAAGCCATAAAGGTGAAATCATTGCGTTACTACGTTTAAAAAGTGTAGATAAAGTTCGTCTATTGACAGGAATGTTGGTCATTCCGAAAGTTAGGGGAACAGGGATTGGAAAAAAACTACTAACTCATTGTAAAAACAATGTTTTCACTGATGGCGATTATTGCTTCGCGTTTACACATCTCGAATCCTATTATTCCAAGCATGGATTCACAACAATTGATTGCTCTGAGCTACCACACCCGCTAAAAATGGCATTTCAACGTTATGTAGATAGCGGTAAAGATCTCATTCCAATGCAATTCATCTCTTCAACGACATCAAAACGCGTGCTTTTGTAGCCAGGTAAATCATATCTTTGATAAAATGGCAGGTTCGCAATATTGCACTAAACTAAGGTACTCATACCGATATGATAGTAAGTAGGAATCCATTCGAACAGTTGCCAAGTCTCGCTGTCAATCCGGAAGACTTTGATGTTCTGTATTCAGCAGAATCATTCAGAACCCGTCTTTTAGATGCTATCAGCAAAGCAACGTCGCGAATTTACCTAGTCGCTCTATATCTGGAAGATGATGAAGCTGGACGTGAAATTCTCACTGCGCTTTATGAAGCGAAACAGCGCAATCCTGGGTTGGACATCAATATCTGTGTCGACTGGCATCGAGCGCAGCGTGGCCTGATTGGTGCGGAGACATCTGAGGGTAATTCAGCGCTTTACAAAGCATATGCCAGTAAGTACCAACACCCAATCCCTGTCTATGGCATACCAGTGCGTGGCAGAGAAGTTTTTGGGGTACTGCATTTAAAAGGCTTCATTGTCGATGATACTGTTATCTACAGTGGGGCGAGCTTAAATAACGTTTATCTCCATTATCATGAACGTTATCGATTTGATCGTTACCATGTGATTCGACATGAATCTTTAGCGAATTCAATGGTGCAATTCATTCAGGAAGAAATGATTGCTCACCCTGCCGTTAATGATCTTGCAGGAAAAGATAAGCCAGAAACCAAAGAAATAAAGTCGGCGATTCGCCAACTGAGGGCTTCTCTTGCTCAAGCCAACTATAAGTTTGAAGACCAAGCTGCAACAGAAGAAAGTGTAAAAGTCACTCCGTTAGTTGGGCTAGGCAAACGCCGTAATCTGCTCAATCAACAGATTGTAAAGTTATTGGCAGCAGCCCAAGACGAAATTTTCATTTGTACGCCTTACTTTAACTTCCCTAAAGCACTTCATCGTGAAGTGAAACGAGCCATGAAGCGTGGTGTGAAAGTAACTATTGTTGTGGGTGATAAAACCGCCAATGACTTTTACATTGCACCTGAGGAAGACTTTAAAACCATTGGCGGACTTCCATATCTTTACGAAGTGAATTTGCGTCGCTTTGCGAAAACCAATGAAGCGAATATCGCCGCACGTAAATTGTCAATTCACCTATGGAAGCATGACAATAACAGCTTCCACCTTAAGGGTATTTGGGTTGATAAACGCTATATGCTACTTACTGGGAATAACCTAAATCCACGTGCTTGGTCACTCGACCTAGAAAATGGGCTACTCATACAAGACAATTATGCGAAGCTCACTGAGAAGTTTGAAGACGAAGTTTCGCGTATTCTTGAGCATACTCACCTTATCTGTACCTATAAGCAATTAGAGAAAGTAGAAGACTATCCTATAGGGGTACAGCGACTGGTCAGAAAAATTACCCGCCTAAAGGCAGATGGTGTTTTAAAACGTATTCTTTAGACATCATTTCTCGCTCTAAAGTACGTCGAGATTTTTATACTAAGCCAACCGCTTTAGCAGTTGGCTTTTTCATATAATCCATTTGGAATACTTAACTATTTTCTAGTACCGCTAGTGAGCACATAACCACTTAGATCTAGAGCGACTCTCTTAATGGGTTTGAGCTTTGACGTTTGTGAGTATTCCGCATAGCTTACAGCCTCGAGCTAAGCTACCCCTCTCTGTTCTGGCGCTTCTTACCCTTTGGCGATATATTTTTTCTGAGACTCATCAAATGTTCAGCGTCGAAAATCATCACCTCGCTAATGAAGAGCTCCTTCAATCTTTCACCTTCCAATTCGTTTTTTCTTTCTCATCAAGATTCAAGTCGTTGAACGCCTTTGAATACCATAGATTACTTAGGCTTGTTTGTAGGTCATATTGCCTTTCCATAGCATCAACGGCCTATATTATTAGAGCCTAGTGTGTAATTACGCAGAGTTCGCTTAGTAGGGATTATGTGAAATAGTCTAGTTAGGTGTATAAACACTCTTCAGGGAAACGTCGCAGTAGAAACGAAAAAAGCCTCAGTCTTTCGACTGAGGCTTAATATAAGTGGCGGAGTGGACGGGACTCGAACCCGCGACCCC
>NZ_JAWOWJ010000034.1:0-6962 GCF_033340495.1 Vibrio sp. 1249-1 | reverse complement strand
GAAAATGTAGAAAACTGTGTTGGAAAGACAGGAACGGTACCGGAGAAGACAGGAAAAACTCCTAGTCGTATTAAGCTGAAAATCGAATTTATATTATTGAATTGTAATAACTTTTACTGGATTAGTTCGGTGAGAGTACTCTTCTTTCCAGTTCGACATATAAAGGAGTTTCTATGAACCAAGCCAAAAACAGCAGGAAGAATGCAGAGGCTGATACATCTAAAACCACATCAGTAGGCAATCCATTCTCTACCATTCTCAAAACAGGTGAAGCGCCAAAACTAGGATCAAAGTCCCAAGGAACGGTGCTCTACGAGATTGCTCAAAACAGCGAAGATGACCAACTCTACTTTCGAATTGCCGGACAAAGTGGTGGGGCCGGATTACATTCAAAACAATGGATTCTTCTCAGTAGGCTGCTAGACCTTATTGAATCGCAGGGTGATAAACCATGGAAAAGTCAGGTGTATAAATCTCTCTATTCTTCAGGTTCAGCCAATAACCAAGGTTTTTGCGCCTCAATAGTTAGAGACTTAGGTCTAGCCAAAAAGTCCGAATCATCAATTTATCTTCACGTACTAGGCGACGAATACCAACAACTAAAAGCAGAGCTATTAGCGCTCGCAGACAAGAAAACAAAATAACCCTTCCATTTATCGTCGTTGACGTCGTACCGACGACACCGACAGTAATCACTATCAAATTCTTCAATCAGTAAATCTAATAAGGAAATGTAGTAATGAAAAAACTACTAATCAGTGCGTTAGTTCTAGCTAGCTTTGGTGCATCAGCAGGTCTATTTAGTTCGGATACAGATGATGCAATCCAGACAATTAAAGAAGGCAGCCCAGATGGTTGCCCTTACGTAATAGGGGACATGATCGACTTGGCATTCACCAATGAAACATGGAAATCAGGTAAAACCAAATCGGGGCGAATCTTCGTTGATATTGAAGGTGATGTGAATTTCCGCAATCAAGAGCAGAAAGCATTTATGCAATTCGAAGTTGATGGGGATGAGTTCTGGCTCAATACATTGAAGCTAAATAACCAGTACCAAAGTCAGATGATGACTCGTAGCTTCGCAAATCATCTATGCGATTCAGTTAAGTAAGCTGGGATATTAAATCGTTAAGGGTGATATCGAGAGGTATTGCCCTTTTTACATCCCAGAAGGAGCAAACATGCAAAGCAAAACCTTTTCACAATCATCATCCCAATCCAAAAAGAACACAGGTATTCGTGCGGCTAAAGTCGGTGCTGCTATTGGGGCTAGGTATGGTCCATATGGGGTACTAATTGGTGGTATAGCTGGCTTCGTAATTGGTGTCGTCGCCGACGAGGTTATAGATGATTGACGGACAAGTTAGGTGAGCAGGGGGTAACCTCTGCTTTTTTGTTGTTGTCGTTAGTTCGCTATACGTCGACGACGATACAACATTAAAGCTTTCAGTATCGTTACGGTATCATTGTTTTTTTGGATAAATCTTGAAGAACAATGAGTAAAGCTAGACAGCCATTTACGATAGATTGCAAAGATAAAGACTTACAAGTATTTGAGCTAAATATCGTAGAACATCATCCGGAGCTTAAACAGCTAAAAATAGGAGGAAAATTAAGCTACGAACATCCTCAATTCCATGAGCTTTCTATAAAGGTCAACGATATGCCCGGAAATAGTAAGCCCTATTGTATTTTTGCTATGAACCTTTTTGGGTTGGATGACATTGAAGAGTACTACTGGGAGTGTCAAACATTACTGGAAAGACCTATTTCTCAGTTAGTTAAGAATGACTCGTTAGAGTTGAGCGTAAGAGCCGAGATGCATCGAATTATGCATACGATAGAGTTTCGACACCCATACAATAATGAAGTCACTTTGATGGCTCGTGAGCTTGTCGAATTGGTTGAGCATTGTTGTTATGCATGGGACAACTGGTTGTTTACTGTGTTGAAAGCACAAATAGGAAATGAAGAGGCGATGTTCACTCCAGAGCTTCTTACCGAAATTCTTGATAAATGTTCTTATGTTGCAGACCAATTGGTTTTACTATCGAAGCTACCTGTAATGAATACAGGTGCATTCGAAGAGTTTCGTCCTAATCAAAAATACGCCTTACTAGCCAAATCCTTATTGCAGCTCTATCAAGACACAATTGTAAGCCATGTGCAGTGTTTAGTTGATGACCTGCAATCAGAGCTACTCACTACTATGGGATATGAGAAGTTATTGAGGATAGATACTAAGCGATATGTGGATATGGTGCTCTACTACGAGCTCTCTAAGCGTGCAGCAGAATTAGAAATGGAGCATACGGGTATCAAGTATGAACGAGAAGTGGAATTAAAAAGTCCCAATGCGTTTATCTATACTCGTCTACATGGTGGTTACAAAGCTAGCGATATCAGAGCAACGTATCGCTGGTTATTTATTAAAGCGTGGCTATATTCATGGTTAAAGGTTAATGCAGTGTCTGCCAATAAAGCAGCAGAAGAAATGGCAAAAAATGATCGCTTCTTTTATCTGGATAAAGTGAGTAGGAAAGTGGGGAAGGATGGTGTAGTTGAGTCTGATGATGAATGCTATGCCAGAAGACAGAAGCAACTCAATTCAGAGTTTAGTAAGTGGAAGAAGTATGATGGACCATTTGCTTATATATCAGATAGTTTGTTCAGTAAAAGTAGGAATGCATACGAGAAATCACAACAGTCAAAGTAGCGTGAGTTAGATGCCCAAAGAGAAGCGAAAGCTTCTCTTTTTTTATGCCTGTAGCTTTTACAAGCACTTTGGAAATTATCTTCGTGGGGGAGCTGGTTAAATGTATTTCGTGGTTAGGAAAGAAGGTTCCAACGATAAGTTTGGCTATTGCAAGCACTTTGGAAATTCAACTCTACGACATTGCTGTTTAATGCAAACCAACGAGACGGAACGCCTTCTCGATGCTCTTTAACAATCTGGAAAGTAACGCTCTACTATTTTTGAATGTTGATTTAGCAACTTAATGGGTAGCTGAATGGCTGCCTATTGCGATGCTGAATTAAGTCGCATCAATTTCTATTGATAACTTAGGAGAGAATGAAATGAGTCTATTTGAAAAACTAAATGAACAGGCTGAAAAAGTAGCTAACTTCAAAGCGCAGATTCCTAGTAACGCATTGTCAAACATGATGCCGTCAGATGGTGTTCCATTTATGACGAAGTCTGAAGTACAAAAAATGCTAACGATTGAGCGATACGATGACGAGACAGGATATAAGTATACATATTATGTAGATGCCGATGTTGCACAGTCCTTACCAAAAAAAGAAGTATCTCAAAAGGTGCTTCATGTTCTGCAAACGACTAAAAACGATATTCGCTTTGTTCTATTGAGTAGCAACCCTTCAAACTCTTGGAACCGCAGTAAATTAGATGCGGTGAAGGTGAGTGCTGAGGGGAAGGTTATCTCCGTAAAACGTAACAAAGAGGCTGGTGTTTATAGTTACTCGGTTGAGCATGATATCGCCCCATTCGATGTTGATATGTCTCTTGTAGCGAAAGCTTTTGATGAAACGTTTGGTGGAGAGTATCACATCGATTCCCTAGAACACCCTGTAGCTCAAGCGTTGTTGGAAAATAAAGGTGAGTTCGTTGACGTCGTCGACGGTGATACTGAACAAAAGCAAGTGAATGACGACGCCGACGATGAAATAGTGAGAGATCCTTCCGAAGATGGAATTTTCTCGGACGAACCAGAGCCGTTAGAAGAATTGGAAGAACTCGAAATTGAAGATGAGATTGACCTTGATGATTTGGATTTCGATGATATTGCAGCATGAATCGCAATCGCACGTTATGGTCTGGGATCACATACCTATGCGCTGAATAAACAGTTACTTGTTCACTCAGCGCAAGGTTACCTACCTGATTATATCACTCAAGAGGTTAAATCTGTTTCGAGCTTACCCCCTTTGGATGTTCAACGTCGTATTACGCGGCATATAGAGCATCTAAAAAGCAGAGAAGTGATTAGAGTAAATCGTACTGCAATGCTTAAGCGAATTGGTTCGTACTCACAGAAAAAATCGGGTACAAGCCAATTCGTAGCTAAGCAATATCAAGGAATTGTTAAAGCATTAAACACAGATTCTACCGGACATTGGTATCGTCCAGTCGTCTCGGCTTTTCATACTAAAACAGGTCGTGATCATGCTCTTGGTTCTTCTCTGAACCAAGTCCCTAAGCAGTACTGGAAGTCTGTACTGAGCCCACCTAAAGGCAGTGTTTATACCCTTTTAGATTACCAGCAACAAGAACCCATGATTGCCGCTTATTTTGCGCAATGTCAGGTGCTCATGAATTGGTACCAAAAGGGGGACATATACAAGAATCTCGCTCAGTTAGTTGGCGGCCAATTTAGCCGTGACCAGTGTAAGCAAATGCTCATTGGGCGTTTATATGGTATTGGTTATCAGACACTCGCTGAAAAACTGGGTATTGCCTTGAGTCGAGTTAGAGCTCTGTCTAATGAGCTATCTCGTCTTATTTACCCAATTGACCGCTATCTTGCTAGATCTGCCGATGTTATTCGACATCAAGGCTTCGCTCGTTCCTTAGATTGGAAATACACCATTTCGGATTTGGACGGGCAACTCTCGCTAACTAATTGGAAGATTCAAGCAACAGGTGCCGACATTATGCGCCGAGCCTGTCTACGTCTTGATGATGCCAACATTCCACTTCTACTCACCAACCACGATTCGTTCTTAGTGAGGTTAGAACAAGCACAATTTCAAAACCAATTGGATGCGGCAACTCAGGCTCTCACCGACGCCGCCGCCGATGTTCTAAATGGTTTCCGTTTAAAA
Organism: Vibrio sp. 1249-1; assembly: GCF_033340495.1. Lineage (NCBI taxonomy): Bacteria > Pseudomonadati > Pseudomonadota > Gammaproteobacteria > Vibrionales > Vibrionaceae > Vibrio > Vibrio sp. 1249-1. Next base: position 2,114 of record NZ_JAWOWJ010000034.1, on the reverse strand, counting down.
GTGGCAGTCGAAATGACGCTGCCATCCCAAGAAAAATAGTATTAAAGGAGATTTTTACAATGGCTGATAAAAATGTATTCGTAGAGTTTTTAGAGCAGTTTGGTCCTAGTGTTGTTAAGCAGGACGAGTCACGTACACCATATTTGATTGAGCATACCGGAGAGTCTAAGCAAGCAATCCCATTAGATTCTGATAAGGGAGAGCAGATGCTGCGTAAGTTCGCTAAGCGAGTAGAGTTAAGATTGGTTGGTAAAAACGTGAAAGATGCATTCGAGGAAGTCAAAGCTATCGCATGGGAGCATGAGCAACCGTTGATTAAACCTCAAATTCGATATGGTATAGCTCCGGGAACTAAAACAGTGACCATTGACCTATCGAACGGTCAGATTGCTCAACTTAGCGCTCAAGGTGTTGAAGTGTTGGATACAATGCCCGCAAGTAATGAGAATCTTTATTTTCAGCGACCGAGCTTTCAGTTACCAATGGTTACTCCTAAGTTGCCATGCGATGACACCAAATCAGCCTTGGCCAAACTGAGAAAGTTCATTAACACCGATACGAATACTTTCTTCTTGCTGGTAGCTTATATGACTTACTTAATGGCTAACCCTAAGGCGAAAGGTGTTCCTTACCCTATCTTGATGATTCAGGGTGAAAAGGGGGCGGGGAAAAGCTTCTTCTGTAATAACGTGCTTCGTGGTTTGCTAGATCCTAGTGCAGTATCTGGCTTATCAATGCCTTCGGAAAGTAACTTTATTAAGACAATTAATGGTATGTCTCTGGTGGTTATCGACAACTTGAGAAAGTTGACCCGTAATCAAAGTGACCTGCTATGTACGGTTGCTACAAAAGGCACAAAGCCAGTAAAAACCTTGTATAAGACCTCAGATGTGACTCTTCTTGAGTTGCATAGTCCATTAATACTAAACGGTATTCATGATTTTGTTAAAGAATCCGACTTAGCTTCCCGTTGTCTCCGAGTCAACTTGGAGCCGATGAAGAAAGGCAATCGACGTCCTGAACAAGAGCTGAAAGCTGAGTTAGAAGCATCGATGCCAGAGATATTCGGCGCCTTACTGACTCTCGCATCCAAAGCGTTGGCAGTATTGCCTGATGTTGAGGTGATGCACGAAGCTCGCATGATGGACTACGCCAAATGGATCGGAGCGCTAGAAAAAATCTGGAAACTTCCAGAGGGTAAGCTGCAAAAAGTGTACGAGAAGAATGTAGAGTCGCTGATGGCGTCGGGCATGGCAGATGATAGTCTAACTATTGCTTTTACGGCATTGCTTAAGAAAGCTGGAGGTAAGCCGTGGAAGGGCAAACCTTCCGAGCTTCTGAATAAGCTTCAAGAGTTTGAAGAAAGCATGTACCTACCTAAAGGTGCAGCGGCGTTGTCAGCAAAGATTAAGGGGCAAGAATCGAGCTTGAATGCCAATGGCATTTACTTCAAGTTTGGACGAGATGCAGAGCGTTACATTATGGTATCAGATAAACCTTTGATTTAATCATCAAATCCGGTATCGGTGGCTTTGCTCATCGGTGCCGGTTTTTTTTGTTTTAGTGCCGTCGTCGACGGTTGGTGTCGTTCAGATATTTGTGCCTATTCATATAGCCTCTTTCGTATACAGCCTTTAACCATTAAATATCCTTGTTTAACTAAGTTGAACCTTTTAACGATTACCTGTTTAATATATGAGCTTGAATGCTGTGCATTTTGTTTTAATGTAAGATAAGAGAAGAATAATGGAAAAAATTAAGTATGAAGAACTAACGTCGGGCAAGGCTGAAAAGTTAATTGGCGATAAGGTGTCATTTGAAGTTGTAGGCCTTAGCGGCAGGATGGGTAGCGCAGTGACCACGCTTGAAAGGCTAATCGAAAGCTCAGATCTTTCTTGCCGTATATATACTTATGGTCGAATTGCAGCCGCTGGTGGTAGCTTTTTTGGTGGCATTACGGGAGTTGTGGGAGTTGCTTCCGTTATAGGTATGGCCGCTCATAATATAGCCACATATAACCCGGATTATGAAATTGCAAAACATCAGATAGATAACAAACTTTCTGTAACCTATAAAAAGAGCTAGTCTTTCCACCCAACTTTAACCCCATTCCA
>NZ_JAWOWJ010000033.1:0-7712 GCF_033340495.1 Vibrio sp. 1249-1 | reverse complement strand
GTCAGGTGTAAATTTGGGAAAAGAAACCAATAAACATCAAGACGTTTGACCTTTGATCCCAACCCAGTGCTAACGCCCTGTTAAGGTGTGAGTAACGCAATACCGAAGCCGCCGCATACCACCTTAAACACTAAACGCAACGCATAGTTAAAATGCCACGCGTTGCGAATCACTCTTAAACAGTTTGTTATAAGCGTGGTTTGAGCATATGCACGAACTGTTCGTCCTGCCCTGTAACCTCAAAGCCAAACCTTTTGTAAAGTTGCCCTACTCGGTTTCCTTGTAAGTAGCAAAGCTTTATCGGTAACGACTTTTGTTCAGCAAGCTCAATGACAGCTTTTAATACTTGGCTACCAATTCCTTTACCCTGATGTTCTGGTAATAGGAAAAAGCGACCAAAGTACAGATTCTCAGAATGGTACTGCACCAAGTAACTGCCTACGGCGACTCCATCGACTTCGATGATGGTTGGCTTTTCTTCGACCCACTCATTGTGATGAATTTCTCTTTGAACACTTTCGTCCCAACCAAATACAGCTTTGATTGGTTCAAATTCTGCTGATTTCTTAAGTTCGAATAGGAACTCATAGTTACTATTTTCAGCTTTACGGGTTTCGTACACCTAACTCTCCAAACCTACAATTACGGATAGCTTATAACGCCCTGTTAAGGTGTGAGCAACGCAATACCGATGCTCCCGCATACCACCTTAAACACTAAACGCAACGCATAGCAAAAATGCCAAGCGTTGCGAATCACTCTTAAACAGATTGTTATGCCTTGCCCCACTCGGCTCGAAGGACTGCCAAAACAACTGTATCCCACCACTGTCCTTTGAAAAAACGATGCTCCATAAAATGTGCTTCTTGGCGCATACCCAGAGACTTACAGAGCTTAATAGCTGGCAGGTTTTTACTGATTGTCTCCGCATAAATGCGGTGAACTCCCAACTCCGAGAACCCAAAATCTGCCAGAGCCAAGGCGGCTTCATGACTTAACTTATTACCTTGAGAGGCTCTCGAAAATGCACACCCCATCGAAGCCTGCTGATTGTCCTCTAGCCGTAAACAAACAGTCCCAACGAACTCACCTGACACCTTACACTCGACAGCTAATTGGTATGATCTTCTTGGCTTCTCAGAAGCCTGAGCGATAAACAAGCTTGTTAACTCTCGGTATTTATTAGGGTCACAATCGCTTTCGTCATAGAAACGCTGATATTTAGCATCCTGAGACATAGCAACAAAAGCATCTTCATCGTTCAGAGTCATATCCCTAATAATCAGACGCTTAGTCTCGAGTTTAAACATCGAAAGTTCCTTTTCCTTGTGAGGCATAACGCCCAATTAAGGTGTGAGGCACGCAATGCGATGCTACCGCATACCACCTTAATCACTAAAACTAACGCATAGTAAAAATGCCACGCGTGCCGAATCACTCTTAAATTGTTTGTTAGTACGCTGTTCCTAAACCTTTTGGTTTGCACCAAGACATTGAAATATAGTACGAAACTGTTGGCTTAAAACGCTGAAGCTAAAGGGACAACTGCTAAACTAGAACTCAACCTCAAAACGTAAGTTGGCTAGAAGAAAAACACGCAAACTCCCCTATTTTGACCAGTTTCAAATTAGCAAAGGATTCGGTCACCGAACTTTGACAACCACACCAAAGTACAGAATTGAAGGCTAAAAAGCCAACAACACAAAAGAAACCGCGCCAACGAAATAGCCAAAAAGTGAGAAACCGTAAACGGTGAAATCGACGCGAACACTCCGCACATAGTGCCACCGGAAAGAACGTGAAAGGCACATTTGATCCAGTGAAAAGCTGGAAACCGGAACTGATAAACACCGAAATTTTTACCGTTGATGCCACCCCCGTACTAACGCCGCGTTAAGGGGCAGCAACGCACTACCACCAAACTTCAATTTACCACCGTAAACACCGAGGCCATATTTGAGACAAATTCACCACGCGTTGACTGTCCCTCTTGAACGCCTTGTTAGCTTATTTCATGAAAGCCATTGTATACCAAAAAACTGCCCCTACTACGCCATGAAGTATGAACTTGAGACATACCACTGAGCCGAATTTACAGGTTTGAGCTTTGAATTACCTTGAACTAAACCAAAACCGCCAAGCGTGGAGGCTCACGGAACTTCACACACAAAAGCTGACATTTGAGTTGCGGATTTCACGCGAGGACTTTGTCACTTACACCTAACGAGGCGATGCTTGAATTTGCACCACCTTGATATCAAACCGATAACCGGTAACCGGTAACCGATACAGCTTAGTTAAGAACAAAACGAGTACAAGATAAAACATTGCCAGAGCACGATATCTCGATTTAGTTCGGTGCTAAACATTTGCTATAAGATTCTGATTTTTTAGAGAGTAAGCTAACGCCCTGTTAAGGTGTGAGCAACGCAATACCGATGCTTCCGCATACCACCTTAAACACTAAAACCAACGCATAGTAAAAATGCCACGCGTTGCGAATCACTCTTAAACAGTTTGTTAGGGCTCAGTTACCCAGCGATACTAGTTCGTCTAGCTCACTCTGCAAGCGAGCAGTTCGTTCAAAAACTAAAGTTTCGAGTTCCGAGTAATATATCAATGGGTATAGAGAGCCTCCTTTGTACATATCAGCTACTGATCTCGCATGGGCTTCGATATACTCGTTCCACTTTACCTGTGCAGACCCGTATGCTTCGGTACGGTCACTATCTAGCTTACTCATTAATTGAGCGTAAACCTCGTTCATTTTAACTAATGAACGATTATAACTATCCGAAGCCATTTGGTTCATTTCAGTTTGAGTAATATGCTCAGTGCTACTCGTCTGCATATGAGAAACCGATTTAGTGTTTAAATCTAAAACATGACTCTGCACCGCACTACTTTTTTCTGTGAGCATAGAAGCAAACTGGTTTAAGCCTGAGATATCTAAACCTTGCTCACTCATTTTTTTATGTATATCTAGAACTTTTTGATGCTTATCCAAAATTTCTAATTCAGGTTTTGATTCGATTTTTCGCTTTATAAAATAACCAATGCCCGTCATGAGAGCTCCTAGTAAAACGAAGCCCAACTTTTCTATCATTTCATTCATTTACACCGAATCATCCTATGAGCCCTAACGCCCTGTTAAGGTGTGAGCAACGTAATACCGATGCTACCGCAGACCACCCTAAACACTAAACGCAACGCATAGCAAAAAAACCAAGCGTTGCGAATCACTCTTAAACAGTTTGTTATGTGAATTCTCGATTGAAACGCCTAACTTTTGTACGCATATTTTTCATAGGTGATGATGTATTAAACTGAATCATGCGCCCCAAAGTCCATTGTTCATACCACGCAACACCATACAAATCATGGTCACTTAAGCTTGAAATGAGTAAAAGTATCTCGTTAACTGTAGACTCAAGCTCAATGAGTAAATCATCATATTTCCACTCACAGTACTCTTCGTGGAAGCTTTCAGCGAGTGAGCCTAATTGGTTCCATTTATAACCAGTTTCCGGGAAATCAACATGTTGGTTTTGAGATCTTAAGTGATTCCATTTAAGAACGAGTTTTCCCCAACCGATCAAGTAAGCCACTGTATCACTGACACTAATGACTGTACCTTTGACGTTTCCCTCTACTCCAGGTTTGCGAGCTTTGCTTTCCGGAATTGAACGATAGTCAGCCATGAGTTTCGGAAATATTGAGTTTATAGCCAACTCCAATTCATCCTTATTTCTTGGCACAGAAGACATTTTGACCTCCATTCACATAACGCCGCATTAAGGGGTGAACAACGCATTCCATCCGAATTAAACCATTGTGCCGTAAACACTAAAGCTGGTTCAAACCAAAATTGCCAAGCGTTGTGAATCCCTCTTAAATGCTTTGTTAGTTGCCAAACTTAAAGCTTTGAGTTGAAGTTGATTGCCACTTTGCCAACACTAATTTTACGTGTTTTGAAAAACTCAAATCAGGCGTAGTTTTAAAGCGTCTCTCACTGAAACCACTTGGAACAAACGGCGCCGTAGAAAACGGATTAACAACCCCAAAACGCTCATTTGAAAAGACAATGTCACAGAGCTGACTCTCAACCTGTGATTCGGTTTCTGAAACAGAAAATCCAACCTCAAAAGAAACCTGAGAACGATTTTCACGAACCCGAACGATTCAAAATTGAAGTACAAAACCCCACCAAAAACACACTGATTTTAACTCCAAACATCCTGCTTGAGCTGCGTTTTCCTCGTTGGCAACTAACGCCGCATTAAGTGGTGAGCAACGCAGACCACCGCACTTAAAGTATTGTATCGTAAACACTAAATTCAAAGTAAACCAAAAATGCCGAGCGTTGGGAATCCGTCTTAAATGCTTTGTTAGCAATATGGCTTAACCCTATGCACTGAACTCTTCTAATGCTGAAACTGCCGCTTCAGCTTTACCGCTTTGAACAAAGATATGGTCGTGATAATACGCTGCAATGACATTAGCACTAATACCCTTTGATGCTAACTTACTAGCCACTGCTGCTGTAAGACCTACAGCTTCCAAACTGGAGTGCACCGTCAGAGTTATTTGACTATATGTACCATCAAACGACAAACCTGCCTTTTCTGCCGCTGATTTCTCTAGAACCAAAGTAAAACCCTCAGATTCAATAAACGTGGCAACTGGATTTAGGTCAACATAGTCTGCTAGCACACCAGAAACTGTACAAAATACGAACTCTGATTCCATTAGTTTTGGACTCATCGAACGCAATAATTCGTCTAGGTCTGTGATTCCTGACATATCGGTTTCCTCTTATATTGCTAACGCCCGCTTAAGTGGTGAGCAACGCTACCACGACATTAAATTATTGCACCGTAAACACAAAAGCAGAATCAAGCCAAAACCGCCATGCGTTGCGAATCCGTCTTGAAGCGTTTGTTATGTTTTACCACAACCGACTGATTTATTTGGCAATGAACTGCTTTATTGACCATGTTCTAAGATGTTAGTCACACACTCAAACTCGCTTGGCCACCAAATGCACCAAATACAAAGCGCGTAATTGCGCTTCCCTTTCCAATGAGGCAACCCGACCAACTTTTAACAAGCGCCCTCTCTTTCAAACCACAGCGCAGAACAATGGCAAATTGCCGAGAGAACTGCCAAGCCAATAGGCTGATTGGCAAATACACTAACAGCGACTTTACGCCAGACAGACTATCAACACGGAGGCGCGACTTCGAATTGAAGCAACCCACGAATCTTGAAGAACGAAGTCGGTAGAGGAATTCTAGAATTTGAACAGACAAAGCGGAGTTGCTGAGGCTACTCGATCAAACCGCCAAAGAGACCAAAGAATCAGAGCCCCGAAATCATTTTAGTCATTGAGAATCAAAGAAAACATAACGCCGCGTTAAGGGGTGAACAACGCGATACCACCTAACTTAAACTATTGTGCCATAAACACAAAAGCTAAACTCTGAACCAAAACTGCCAAGCGTTGAGAGTCCCCCTTAAACGCTTTGTTATGCAACATTGCCCTACACTCTAGAAGTAAGATAATTCAACAGCTTAACTGGAAAGTCACTTTCTGGAACATTATCGTCAAATAACCAATCAAAATATTCATCAACAATACAAACTATATCGCCAATCGAATAATATGCTCCCTCTAGTGAAACTCCTCTTTGAGCGCCAAAGAAGTAACTATAATAATCCCTTACTTCAGGCTGGTGCACTGACAAGACCACTTTCTTTTTCTCATTTTTTCCATCTAGACGAAAATGCTTTGAGCCATTAGCCAAGTCACGAATAGCCTTTATTAACTCTTTGATAGGTTGAGGGGACAAATTTATTTTTTTATGAAATAGCTTTGGCCTATTTTCTTTGTCTTCTTTCATCCAGTCGTGGTGTAGATGCCATGCCGTTACAACGAAGTTAAAAAAGTCGTAAGGGTGCTGAGTATCTATGACTCTCTCACGCTCGTACTTCAGTTTATCTCTAAGATCGTTAACTGTTTCAATTCCGACTTTCAAAGCTACTCCCCATACTGTTGCATAACGCCCAATTAAGGGGTGAACAACGCCTCCACCCAGCCTAAAGCATTGTACCTTAAACACTAAATTTGAAGTAGAACCCCAAATGCCAAGCGTTGAGAATCCCTCTTAAATTGTTTGTTATGCCACCTGATGGACAAATAATGCTTTACTTGTCCCCATTTTGTCCCTACCATTAACCATGAACTAAGTCACTTATTGATTTAGTTTTACCATTCACCAGTTATACAAAACGTATAACCTAACAATTAAGGAGTCATGAACATGCATAGAGAAATAAGATGATGATATGTATGGAAAGTTTCTCATCTTGTTGTGGCCGAGACCTACATACATCATTCCTAATGTAGATGAGAAGCAATGGCCTATTCCTTAAGGAAATGGCTCATGACAATGAAAACTTTTAACTTTATTAATTGCGAAGTAAAAATCGAGAAACTAACTAATGAGGATACAGAAATGTTAAATCAGCAGTTCGATTACGCTGTCAATGCAACTAAAGAAGTTGAATACCCCATGGCAAAAAAGAAAGTGATGCGTTGGAAGGACAAGATCTGTTGGCCTAACATTATCACTGGAGCAATCTTTTCTTTGATGCTAAGCCTTATTGTGGGCATGTTTTTATAAAAAATAATTAAGACTGTCGGTGTTGGGTAAAATCAACATCGACTCTTTAAGGGGCATTAATGAAATTATCTAAAGCAGATCGTCGAGTTAGAATCACGACTGAACTTGAAGATAAAATTCTTAAACTAGCTGGAACAACTAAGTTTAATGACGCTTTACCGACTCTTGAAAAGGCGATTGATGTTTATCAAGAGATGAAAGATAAAGGCTTAACTGAATCTTTCGAACAAGCAATAAAAATGTACACTTTACTGAAACAGGCTCAAGAGTCAGGCTCTAAATTTTATGAAATAGATAAAGATGGAGAACGCTATATTGTCAGATTCATTTAATCAAATGCTGCCCTTTGTAGTTGGGTGGCATAACGCCGCGTTAAGGGGCAGCAACGCGCCACCACCAAACTTCAATTTAACACCGTAAACACAAATACCAAGACTTGAGCCAAACTCACCACGCGTTGACTGTCCCTCTTGAACGCTTTGTTATGAGCGTGGTTTAATCATATGCACGAACTGCTTGTCTTGACATACTACTTGAAAACCAAACCTTGAATACAACTGACCTACCCGATTGCCTTGTAAATAACAAAGCTTTATAGGCAAGGACTTTTCATGCGCTAGTTCAACAACACCTTTTAAAATTTTGCTGCCTAAGCCTTTCCCTTGAAACTGCGGCAGTAAGAAAAAGCGTCCAAAATATAAGTAATCGGAATGTTCTTGTACCAAGTAACTACCGATAGATTCACCATTTATTTCAATAATTTTAGGCTTACCATCTTCCCACTCTTGTCGATGGATATCCCGTTAAACACATTCATCCCAACCGAAAACCGTATTAATTGGTTCATACTCAGCCGCTTTCTTAAGCTCGAATAGGAATTCATAGTCACCTAATTCAGCTTGACGAGCTACAAACAAAATACTCTCCAGACTCTTTATCGTTGAAAGCTCTGGTGTACCCCACAAAAAGTAGACAGTACATAACTACATACTTTCGTACTCAACTGGGCTGACGTGCCCCAACGCT
>NZ_JAWOWJ010000032.1:0-7908 GCF_033340495.1 Vibrio sp. 1249-1 | reverse complement strand
CCCCCCCCATAACTCTTCGCCTCATGACCGAGCGCGACCTGCCGATGCTCCATGATTGGCTCAACCGGCCGCACATCGTTGAGTGGTGGGGTGGTGACGAAGAGCGACCGACTCTTGATGAAGTGCTGGAACACTACCTGCCCAGAGCGATGGCGGAAGAGTCCGTAACACCGTACATCGCAATGCTGGGCGAGGAACCGATCGGCTATGCTCAGTCGTACGTCGCGCTCGGAAGCGGTGATGGCTGGTGGGAAGATGAAACTGATCCAGGAGTGCGAGGAATAGACCAGTCTCTGGCTGACCCGACACAGTTGAACAAAGGCCTAGGAACAAGGCTTGTCCGCGCTCTCGTTGAACTACTGTTCTCGGACCCCACCGTGACGAAGATTCAGACCGACCCGACTCCGAACAACCATCGAGCCATACGCTGCTATGAGAAGGCAGGATTCGTGCGGGAGAAGATCATCACCACGCCTGACGGGCCGGCGGTTTACATGGTTCAAACACGACAAGCCTTCGAGAGAAAGCGCGGTGTTGCCTAACAACTCATTCAAGCCGACGCCGCTTCGCGGCGCGGCTTAATTCAGGTGTTAGCGGTAATTTAACCAGATAGGAGTACAGACATATGAAAATCGTAAAAAGGATATTATTAGTATTGTTAAGTTTATTTTTTACAATTGCGTATTCAAATGCTCAAACTGACAACTTAACTTTGAAAATTGAGAATGTTTTAAAGGCAAAAAATGCCAGAATAGGAGTAGCAATATTCAACAGCAATGAGAAGGATACTTTGAAGATTAATAACGACTTCCATTTCCCGATGCAAAGCGTTATGAAATTTCCGATTGCTTTAGCCGTTTTGTCTGAGATAGATAAAGGGAATCTTTCTTTTGAACAAAAAATAGAGATTACCCCTCAAGACCTTTTGCCTAAAATGTGGAGTCCGATTAAAGAGGAATTCCCTAATGGAACAACTTTGACGATTGAACAAATACTAAATTATACAGTATCAGAGAGCGACAATATTGGTTGTGATATTTTGCTAAAATTAATCGGAGGAACTGATTCTGTTCAAAAATTCTTGAATGCTAATCATTTCACTGATATTTCAATCAAAGCAAACGAAGAACAAATGCACAAGGATTGGAATACCCAATATCAAAATTGGGCAACCCCAACAGCGATGAACAAACTGTTAATAGATACTTATAATAATAAGAACCAATTACTTTCTAAAAAAAGTTATGATTTTATTTGGAAAATTATGAGAGAAACAACAACAGGAAGTAACCGATTAAAAGGACAATTACCAAAGAATACAATTGTTGCTCATAAAACAGGGACTTCCGGAATAAATAATGGAATTGCAGCAGCCACTAATGATGTTGGGGTAATTACTTTACCGAATGGACAATTAATTTTTATAAGCGTATTTGTTGCAGAGTCCAAAGAAACTTCGGAAATTAATGAAAAGATTATTTCAGACATTGCAAAAATAACGTGGGATTACTATTTGAATAAATAAAAAACTACCGCTAACACTGGCTCATAGGCAATGGCGGGTTGAAGTGCAATTTGCAAAGTCGGTAGCCCGCCCGAGCGTTTTCTCGGTTTGACAGGAAAGGCTCACGCAAACCGCCACTGCCCATAGCCCAAACCGTTAGGCCGCATGGACACAACGCAGGTCACATTGATACACAAAATTCTAGCTGCGGCAGATGAGCGAAATCTGCCGCTCTGGATCGGTGGGGGCTGGGCGATCGATGCACGGCTAGGGCGTGTAACACGCAAGCACGATGATATTGATCTGACGTTTCCCGGCGAGAGGCGCGGCGAGCTCGAGGCAATAGTTGAAATGCTCGGCGGGCGCGTCATGGAGGAGTTGGACTATGGATTCTTAGCGGAGATCGGGGATGAGTTACTTGACTGCGAACCTGCTTGGTGGGCAGACGAAGCGTATGAAATCGCGGAGGCTCCGCAGGGCTCGTGCCCAGAGGCGGCTGAGGGCGTCATCGCCGGGCGGCCAGTCCGTTGTAACAGCTGGGAGGCGATCATCTGGGATTACTTTTACTATGCCGATGAAGTACCACCAGTGGACTGGCCTACAAAGCACATAGAGTCCTACAGGCTCGCATGCACCTCACTCGGGGCGGAAAAGGTTGAGGTCTTGCGTGCCGCTTTCAGGTCGCGATATGCGGCCTAACAATTCGTCCAAGCCGACGCCGCTTCGCGGCGCGGCTTAACTCAGGTGTTACCGCAGCGAAATGGCCGGGCTGGTCAAGCGGTACGGTGACGACCTCAGCAAGTGCGACTTTATCGCGGCCATGAAGCTGGCCAGCAAGGGCCGGGAGCCGGACGAGATCGCCAAGGCCATGGCCGAGGCCAGCCCCGCCATCATGGAGCGCAAGACGGGCCATGAGGCCGATTACATCAAGCGTACGGTGCAGAAGGTGATGGAGCTGCCGCAGGTGCAGGAGGCCCGCGCCGAGCTGGCGAAGCAGGCCGAGAAACAGCAGTACCGAGGGCCGACATTAGGATAAAACACTTGCATTAGAGCTAATGCCTGTTATGGTGTTAGCTCTAATGCGGAGGAAATATGAAAGACCAACACGACAAGCGTACCGGCAACCTGCTGGCCACCCCCAACGCTATACGACAGGCCCGCTTTGCCGAGCAGCAGCGAGCCATGGGCCGCAAGGCCCGGAAGATATGGGCCACAGACGCAGAGGCCGAGGCGCTGCGGCTGTATCTGGAAGAACTCAGGGCGGCGCAGGGCGGGGGTAGTGACCCCGCCAGCGCCTAACCACCAACCGCCTACACAGGAGGCAAATCAATGGCTACCCATAAGCCTATCGACATTCTGGCGAGCTTCACAGAGCTACCGCCACCGATTGACTACGTACTGCCCAACATGGTGGCCGGCACCGTGGGGGCGCTGGTGTCCCCCGGTGGGGCCGGCAAGTCCATGCTGGCCCTGCAACTGGCCGCACAGATCGCAGGCGGCCCCGACCTGCTGGACGTGGGCGAGTTGCGCACCGGCCCGGTGATCTACCTGCCCGCCGAAGACCCGCCCACCGCCATACATCACCGCCTGCACGCATTGGGGGAACGCCTGACCGACGAGCAACGGCAAGCCGTGGCTGACGGTCTGCTAATCCAGCCGCTGATCGGCAGCCTACCCAACATCATGGCCCCGGAGTGGTTCGACGGCCTCAAGCGAGCCGCTGAGGGACGCCGCTTGATGGTGCTGGATACCTTGCGCCGGTTCCACATCGAGGAAGAGAACGCCAGCGGCCCCATGGCGCAAGTGATTGGCCGCATGGAGGCCATCGCCGCCGATACCGGGTGCTCTATCGTGTTCCTGCACCATGCCAGCAAGGGCGCGGCCATGATGGGCGCAGGCGACCAGCAGCAGGCCAGCCGGGGATCGTCCGTGCTGGTGGATAACATCCGCTGGCAATCGTACCTGTCCGGCATGACCACCGGTGAGGCCGAGGAATGGGGCGTAGACGACACGCAGCGGCCCTATTTCGTCCGCTTTGGAGTCAGCAAGGCCAACTATGGGGCACCGTTCAAAGACCGCTGGTTCAGGCGGCATGACGGCGGGGTACTCAAGCCCGCCGTGCTGGAAAAGCAGCACAAGAGCAAGGGGGTGCCTCGTGGCAAAGCCTAAGAACAAACACAGCCTCAGCCACGTCCGGCACGACCCGGCGCACTGTCTGGCCCCCGGCCTGTTCCGTGCCCTCAAGCGGGGCGAGCGCAAGCGCGGCAAGCTGGACGTGACGTATGACTACGGCGACGGCAAGCGGATCGAGTTCAGCGGCCCGGAGCCGCTGGGCGCTGATGATTTGCGCATCCTGCAGGGGCTGGTGGCCATGGCCGGGCCTAGTGGTCTGGTGCTAGAGCCAGAACCGGAGACCCCCGGCGGGCAGCAGCTCCGGCTGTTCCTGGAACCCAAATGGGAAGCCGTTACCGCTGACGCCATGGTGGTCAAGGGTAGCTATCGGGCGCTGGCTCGTGAAATAGGCTATGCCAATATCGAGGACTCAAAGCCCATCAGGGACTGCATTGAACGGCTTTGGAAGGTGTCCATCATCGCCCAGAATGGCCGCAAGCGGCAGGGCTTCCGGCTGCTTGCCGAGTACGCCAGCGACGAGGCAGACGGGCGCCTGTATGTGGCCCTGAACCCCTTGATCGCGCAGGCCGTCATGGGTGGCGGCCAGCATGTGCGCATCAGCATGGACGAGGTGCGGGCGCTGGACAGCGAAACCGCCCGCCTGCTGCACCAGCGGCTGTGTGGCTGGATCGACCCCGGCAAGACCGGCAAGGCGGCCATAGATACCCTGTGCGGCTACGTCTGGCCGTCAGAGGCCAGTGGGGCCGCCATGCGCAAGAGACGCCAGCGGGTGCGCGAGGCGCTGCCGGAGCTGATCGCGCTGGGCTGGACGGTGAACGAGTATGCGGCGGGTAAGTACGACATCGCACGGCCCAAGGCGGCAGGCTGACCCCTGCAATAACTGTCACGCCCCCCCCGTTAACTGTCACGCCCCCCCCGTTAACTGTCACGCCCCCCCCCGTTAACTGTCACGAACCCCCCCGTTAACTGTCACGCCCCCAAACCTGCAAACCCAGCAGGGGCGGGGGCTGGCGGGGTGCTGAAAAAATCCATCCATGATTATCTAAGAATAATCCACTAGGCGCGGTTAACAGCGCCCTAGTGGGGCGCTGTTTGCCCTTGCCCAAAATGCCCGGCCAGAGGCCGGATAACTGATCTATCCGCTGCGCTAGGCTACACACCGCCCCCACCGCTCCGCGGTAGGGAAAAGGCGGGCCAAGGCCCGCAAACCCAAACCCCATGCACAGACGCCACAGGAAGCCGCAGACGCCTTTAGCCGCTTTAGCGGCCTTTACCCCTGCCCGCAGGGCGGGGGCGCGTGTGAAGCCCCGCAGGGGCCATGCTGGCCACCTTGCGCTTGGCTATCTCCGCCTTGATGGTCGCGCCCGCCTCTCGCATCTCTTGCTGCAGGGCTTCGATCTCGGCAGGTGTCAGCCGGTAGAAGCTCACCCTTGCCCCTCTTGCGGCTCCGGCTGGCCATGCTCCTGTGGCTGCTATTCCTGCTTGGGTGGCAGTCCGAACAGCGCCCGGTCATGGTCGCGCTCTAGGTAGCTGTCCAGCCCATCGAGCAAGCGCTGTTCTGGCCACTCGCCGCTTTCGACTTTGCCGAGTATCCACGCGCCTACCAGCACCTTGCGCCGGGTGTCCTCCTTGCGCTTTTGCTGCTGCTCCCGTGCCCTGACCCGCTGGATCTTGGCGTTGATCCGTGCCCGTTGCTCTTCCAGCTTGGCGAGCCGTTCCGCTGCTTTTGCCATGTTGACATTCCCCTTGGTTATGTGCTTGCCATCATGCTATCATCGGAGCACAGACACCGCAAACCCCGACCGTCATTCTAACGGGAGGGCGCACTTACCGGTTTCTCTTCGAGAAACTGCCCTGCGGGCACCCCTTTGGGGCTGTGCGCTCTCCGAGGGCCATTGCATGGAGCTAAACCCCTATGGCCATCTATCACCTTACGGCCAAGACCGGCAGCCGGAACGGCGGCCAGTCGGCCAAGGCGAAAGCCGATTACATCCAGCGGGAGGGCCGTTACTCCCGCGACCGTGACGAGGTGCTGCACACTCAGTCCGGCCACCTGCCCGAGTGGGCCGAGCGCCCCGCCGACTACTGGGATGCTGCCGACCTGTATGAACGCGCCAATGGGCGGCTGTTCAAAGAGGTTGAGTTTGCCCTGCCGGTCGAACTGACCCTAGATCAGCAGCGGGAGCTGGTGGACGAATTCGCCCGGCATCTGACCGAGGGCGAGCGCCTGCCGTATACGCTGGCCATTCATGCCGGTAAAGGTGAGAACCCCCATTGCCACTTGATGATCTCTGAGCGGAAGAACGACGGTATCGAGCGCCCGGCTGACCAGTGGTTCAAGCGGTACAACGCCAAACAGCCAGAGCGGGGCGGGGCGCAGAAGTCCGAGAGCCTGAAGCCCAAGGCATGGCTTGAGCAGACCCGCGAGGCATGGGCCGACCATGCCAACCGGGCATTAGAGCGGGCTGGTCACGACGCCCGCATTGACCATAGAACACTTGAGGCGCAGGGCATCGAGCGCCTGCCGGGCATCCATCTTGGCCCCAACGTGGTGGAGATGGAGGGCCGGGGCATCCGCACCGAGCGGGCCGACACCGCCCTAGCCATCGACACGGCCAACGGCCAGATCATCGACTTACAAGAATACCGGGAGGTTATCGAGCATGAGCGCGATAGACAGAGTGAAGAAGTCCAGAGGCATCAACGAGTTAGCGGAGCAGATCGAACCGCTGGCCCAGAGCATGGCGACACTGGCCGACGAGGCCCGGCAGGTCATGAGCCAGACTCAGCAGGCCAGCGAGGCGCAGGCAGCGGAGTGGCTGAAAGCCCAACGCCAGACAGGGGCGGCATGGGTGGAGCTGGCCAAGGAGTTGCGGGAGGTAGCCGCCGAGGTGAGCAGCGCCGCGCAGAGCGCCCGGAGCGCCGCCCGTGGCTGGACATGGAAGTTGTGGGCCGGGGTCTTGATCGCTTCCGTGACGCCTATTCTGGCGCTGCTGATCGCATCATGGCTTTGGCTGGAGCCGCAAATCATCGAACAACAGGGGGGTATATGGCTGGTTTTCAAGCTCAAGTAAAGGGTGACCGCACCGCGCAAGCCATCGCCCGGCAGCTCAAGGCCATGGGCTGCGACCGGTACGACATCGGCATACGGGATGCCGCCAGCGGCAAGATGATGAACCGGGAATGGTCAGCCGCCGAAGTGCTCCAGAACACGCCATGGCTCAAGCGGATGAATGCCCAGGGCAATGACGTGTATATCAGGCCCGCCGAGCAGGAGCGGCATGGTTTGGTGCTGGTGGACGATCTCAGTGAGTTCGACTTGGATGACATGAAAGCCGAGGGCCGGGAGCCGGCGCTGATCGTGGAGACCAGCCCCAAGAACTATCAGGCATGGGTAAAAGTGGCTCAGGACGCCCCAGCAGGTCACAGGGGCGTAATCGCCCGGAAGCTGGCCCGCGAGTACGACGCCGACCCGGCCAGCGCCGACAGCCGCCACTATGGTCGCTTGGCGGGCTTCACCAACCGCAAGGACAAGCACACCACCCGCACCGGTTATCAGCCGTGGGTGCTGCTGCGTGAATCCAAGGGCAAGACCGCCACCGCAGGGCCGGAGCTGATGCAGCAGGCCGGGCAGGTGCTGGACAGCATTAAGCGCCAACAGGAACGGACGGCACGACTGGCCGAGATCACCGCCCCGCGGAGTGTGCGCCGGTATCGCCGCAGCGCCGTGGACGACTACCGCAGCGAAATGGCCGGGTTGGTCAAACGCTTCGGTGACGACCTCAGCAAGTGCGACTTCATTGCGGCTATGAAGCTGGCCAGCAAGGGCCGGGAGCCGGACGAGATCGCCAAGGCCATGGCCGAGGCCAGCCCCGCGATCATGGAGCGCAAGGCAGGCCATGAGGCCGATTACATCAAGCGCACGGTACAGAAAGTGATGGAGCTGCCGCAGGTGCAGGAGGCCCGCGCCGAGCTGGCGAAGCAGACCCAGAAGCAGCGCAGTCGGGGGCCAGATTTAAGTATGTAATGCTTGCGTTAGCGCTAACTGGTGGTATACTGTTAGCTCTAATGGAGGGTTTGAGATGAAAGACCAACACGACAAGCGTACCGGCAACCTGCTGGCCACCCCTAACGCTATACGACAGGCCCGCTTTGCCGAACAGCAGCGAGCCATGGGCCGCAAGGCCGCGAGCACCCCCCCCATAACTCTTCGCCTCATGACCGAGCGCGACCTGCCGATGCTCCATGATTGGCTCAACCGGCCGCACATC
>NZ_JAWOWJ010000031.1:0-9356 GCF_033340495.1 Vibrio sp. 1249-1 | reverse complement strand
ATCACTCAATAGCCAAGAATGGATCAAGTGCTGAGTGTCACACTTTTTCTGTCAATAGGGGCTTGGTGAACACTTACGATGGTAACACCACCCTCATCGGTCTTTGCCGTGAGAACGAGGCGTACTTTAAAGGATAATAATCTTAGGTCAACAAAAAATATTTTATTTATCAACTGAGTGGAGATAAATTCACCCATTTGTATGAATTAATATCAGAATTGTCGATTCCTACTCCATTTTTGTACTAGCAATTTGTTGCCTGCAAACATATCGTAAACGCATACCGCTATCTTGGGTCTATTGACCTTTCGCGGTGATTTTTTTCAGCTATTTGTGGGTTCTTTATACAAGGCAGAGGCTTTGAAGTATAGCTAGCCTACATGAAGAGCCGATAACGTCATAGAAATGAGCCACAAATGCTGCCCGAAGGGTTCAGCTAAAAGCGTTTTATCTCGAACAAAATTTAACCACGAAAGATAAAACAGTCCCTCGTATGTCTTTCATTCTTCTTTCGCTAAAGCATCGAAACCTGCTGCTAGTTTATAAATCAGACATTTACAATAAGTAAAATATTCATTATTCGCTGACTTTTAACCTCAATAAATACAACTTGCTTTATATCAACCTATTGCGAAAAAACGGACTCATTTCTTTTAACCAAACTCATACCAAATCTCCTACTTTCCTTTCAGAATCAACTTTTTTTACTACTACGCCAAAGTCTTTAGTTTCTATAGTTTGAATTGTTCAACAACGAATGTGAATGTAATTGAATAGATGAGGGCGAGTAAATGACTGAAAATTTTTTTACTCTTCGTGGATTCGTGACAACATTTATGTTTGTGTGCCTATCACTCCCTTTCTGTGTACGTTCAAACACTCTAACCATGGGATTGGCAGGACAGATTAAAGATCGTTGTGAAATTAATTTTTTATCAGGCAATGTGATGGCCTTTTCTGAGCAGAAGACGCAATCATTGCCCTTCTCACTATATTGCAATCGCCCTTTGGGGATCACCATCAATTCTCAATATGGTGGCCTTAAATATGAACATCAGGGCGTTGAATTAATTGAAAATTACGAACTATCGTTGCAAGTCGATGAGCTTCAATTAAATGAAAGTCGGCTTAGTAGACAATTGCTGTCGCCCGTAATGATAGACAGTTCTGGTGTTATTCCCTTTACTCAACGAGGAGTACTTAGGGTAACGCTCGAAAATAACTTGCTTTATGCCGGTTATTATCAAGACGTTATTGAAATTGAAGTCTACCCTTCAATTCATAGCGTGACAAAGTAGGAACTCTGCAAATAACTGCAGGGCAACATACGCTCAGCCGTAATCGAGCCAACAATTAAAAGTTAAAGGAATTTCTTATGAAAAAGTTAACACTCTGTGCAGCTGCTGTTACCGCTATTTTTGGTGCTAACACCCACGCTGCTCCTGGTGATGTTCAATTAGTTGGTTATGTATCACCTGTTTGTGAAGTGACTGGCCTTGCCACACAGTTAATTGACTTTGGAAACGTCTCAGCAATTCAAAGCGTAACTGTAGGTGGTCTGAATTTGAAATGTAATGATGCAGATGGTGCCACCGTTACTATGACCAGTGCTGAAGGTGGTTTGGAGTCGGATGATAATGAAGACTTTGCTCTAAAATATGATGCAACATTTAACCCTGGTGGTGGTTTAGCATCCTTTACATTGAACGCACCGGGTGGCCCTGGTCTAAACGATGTTTCAGCCTCTCAATCTTATGGCGGTTCAGGCACTTTGGCGAGCGGTGTAGGTGCATCGATTGACATTATTACTACTGAAACATCCCCTTGGGCTGGTGGCTACTCTGACACATTAACTGTGAATATCACCTCAAACTAAACGTACAAAATGAGGGGGCGCATTTCGCCTCCTCCTTTCTTTTCATGTAAGATTTTTTTGATGGAGCTTACTACTATGACTCGTTGGTTCACATTTTTCGTTTTGTCCTTTACGTGTATGTTCGCACATGCGTTTAAAGTAGAACCGATGTCTGCCGAGATGGCACCATTAGGGAAACGTGCTCAAATGACAATGCGGGTAGAGAATACCTCTACCGTGCCATTGACGGTAGAACTGCAACCCTACTTTATGACCATGGATGAATATGGTAACGAGACCATCGAACCAGCGGATGAAGAATTATTGGTCATACCCGTCACTGCCATTATAGAGCCAGGCCGTGCACAATCGGTTATGATTCGGTACTTAGGCGACCCTTCCATCACTGAATCTAGAGCGTACCGGGTTGCGGTTAAACAAGTTAAAGTGGAACGAGCGAGCAGCAACCAAGGCCAAGTGAGTTTGCTTCTTCGGTTTAACACGCTCATCAATGTTCGCCCGCAAAATACCTCGCCCCAGTTTGCCGTGACAAGTATAAAACAAAACGACAAAGATAATTGGGTTCTAGAAGTACTGAATAACGGTAACAGTTACGGACGATTAACTAACACGACCTGGAAAGTGTCCGATGGCACTCAGTCAACGTACTTGAAAGGAAACGAAATCGCACAACGTATCCCAGGGACGTTAGTGCTGCCCCACTCCAAACGTATCCTTGAAATGTTACCACTTGAGAATTTCAATATTCGTACACTATCCATTGATATTGAACAGGAGAAGTAGCGATGCAATGGCGTTTATTAGCCGGTGTGATGGTGTGCTTTATCTATACTAAAGCGTTTGGAATTACGCTTTCTCCAACTGTCATTGAGCTAAATACGGATCATCAGCTAACTTCGCAATTGGTAGTTTCCAATAACTCAACTAAAACGCTCGCACTTGAAGCCAACGTTCGGCGTTTGACGTTTGCGCCTGATGGTACGTTTGAAACGTCTAGTTCACCAAATGAAGACATTTTGGTGTTTCCGCCCGCAGCAATGCTTGCGCCCGGAAAGCGTCAAACATTTAGAATACAATGGCTAAGCAAAGTGGCGCTCGACGTGTCCCAAAGTTACTTTATTCGCTTTAGCACCGCCAATATTGATCGAAAGAGTACGCAAGTCGAAAAAGTGAATGGTTTATCTACTGGGATTAATCTAAAGATCCACTACAACGCACTATTACACGTCCACTCTTCTTCTCTTCAACCGGACGTAAAGTTACATATTGGTGAACATGGTAGTTTAACGCTCACTAACTCAGGGAATCGATTCACTTTCACCTCATTACTCAGGTTTGACAGTCTTCATGGTGACTTTAATCAAGTCGTGCTTGAGACGTTAGGTGAGCAATTTGTCCCACCACATTCTACTATTACTGTACATTCTTCTTCGAATCAATTACCCGTTGGCGTTTATCATGGTTATGAAAACTGACTTTTTAAAGATTTTTAAGTTGATGCGCAGGTTGAATAGTCTCACATTCATGTGCTGCTCTGTTCTATTCATAATAATTCCTGCTGCCCACTGCCAAGAAATGGTGCTTAATCCGACTGGCCGAGATATTCAATTAACATCTTTGCTTAGGGTCAGTGATACCATATTAGGTGAAGCAGACATCACCATTACGGCAGACAACCAAATTTTATTACCCAAAGAGGACACCCTATCTCTCCTGACGTCAGTTGTAACGCAAGAGGTAATGAATGCGTTGAGGGAATCTAGTGGTAATAACGTATTGTCTCAGCAGCACTTCGCACAAACAGGGCTAGGTTTAACCTTCGATTTTGCTTCATTAGAATGTGTTTTGACGATCCCACCACAATTCAGCCTGACTCAAAATTTATCAATGAGCGAAGCGGGAAATTTATATAATTATGCGCAGCCAAGCCTTTTAAGTGGCTATGTGAATGTGTCACTTTCTGCAAATGAAAGTCAGTTTGTCGACGAAGACTCTGCTCGAGAAAGTCTATATCGCAGCCGATTCGACTCAGCATTGAATGTAAGCATGCTTAATTTTGAATATGAATCCTTTATAGAAAATGGTTCTCTAACTGGTTCAAGCTACGTTAGGGAGGGTACACGCCTTAACATCGATTACCCTCAACAAGGCACTCGAATAGTAATAGGTGATATGTACAACAGTGGTCAAGCCTTTCAAGATGGAACTGACATTTTAGGAGTTGGTGTGACGCGTGACTTCACGCTTATACCAACCAAAAATGTACGCCCTCGCGCAAGTCAAACCTTCACACTCCAACGTACATCTAATGTCGATGTGTATATCGATGGCATCCCTGTACAAAGGTTAACCCTTGGGGCAGGTAGTTATAATCTCAGTGATATTCCACTAGCACAAGGAAGCAATGATATTGAGCTTGTTATTACTGATCGTTCAGGAAATGAAGAACGCATTGAATTTTCGATTGCGACCGGTAATGATTTATTAAACAGTGGCGAATTCGAATATAGTATCATGTATGGCGTTCCATCAGAAATCCAAAATAGACAATTAGAATACCTCACGGATGAGCGTATTTTTCATGGTTATCTCGATGTTGGTGTCTCACCTTGGTTAACCTTAGGAGTTAATTCTCAAGTCCGTGAAAACCTATACCAATATGGTGCTAGCGCACTTTTCGCTTCTAAACTAGGCATTACTGAATTAAACGCTTCACAGAGTGATCATCCGATTTATGGCCGCGGTGACGCTTATAAAGTGGCATTCGATGCCGAATTTTCTAAATCAAACTCACTAGAGCCACAATTAAGCTTCAGTTATGAATATTTAAGTAATAGCTTCAGTGGAGTGTCGGCCTATGAAGCATCAAGCAGTGATATTAATTTAACGACTCATTATGCTAGTGCTTTTGGATCCATCTATCTTTCACGTTCATTACGCGCGGCTGTTACTCTAAATTATCGAGCTGGCGTTGATAAAAAAAACGATTATTGGATTGTAAGTCCCAGCTTATCAGCAAGATTATTCGATACACCCGCCACGTGGAGCGCTCGTGTTAATTATAAGAATAACGAGAGGGGGAGCGATGACATTAGCACGACTTTCACCTTAAGTTGGCCACTCAGCAAACAAACACGTGTCGTTGGTCGTTATTCAACAGAACTCAATGAAAGTGCCTTAGATTATAGTTATCAAAATAATATTGGAAGCACTGGCGGTGTTTCTGCATTTGCCAGTACCATTAATAACAAAGAGACTGACGCAGATGTTAATCTTGGGGTTAACTATACGGCAAACCGCTACGAATTAAGCGCGAGTCACACCTCTCGCCTTGAGAGCATCAGTGATAATACGAGAAATCATAGCACCGATCTTAAGCTTAGTAGTGCGGTTGCATTTGCAGGGTCATCAGTGACACTAGGAAGACCCGTTCGAGAAGCGTTTGCCATCATTAATAAACATGAAAGCCTTGCAGAGAACGACGTTGCCATCGACCCTACCCGAGACGGTAAGCAAGCACGCGTCTATCTTTATGAAGACGCTTCTGCGTTGGTTCCTGACCTTGTGGCCTATAACAGCCAAGTGATCGGATACGACGTGGAAAATTTACCACCCGGTTACGATCTCGGAGAAGGCGCTTTTTGGGTTAAACCTGGCTATAAAAAAGGATTTCAACTTCAAATTGGTTCTGATGCGGTATTAACCGTCATTGGTAAGCTGTTCGATCGTCAAAGTAACAGCCCTATTTCACTTGTTGCGGGCTTTGCCCAGTACCTTGGTAAAACACAGCAAGAACCGATTGAATTCTTTACAAACCGTAGTGGGGTTTTTGCTATTTCTGGATTAAAACCGGGACAATACAAACTCGTTCTTGATACTAAAGAGCAAGAGTCGGTAGTTATTAATCTTAGTGAACGAAGTGACACCTTGATCAGATTAGGAGAGTTATATGTCGATTAAACAACTAAAGCGGAGCGCATTGTTCTTGCTACCATTGGCTAATATACCTTCTGTTTGGGCTTGTGAAGCTAACTCTCTGTCTATCCAACCAGCATCAACACAAGCAAAATACGATGTCTTCAATAACAGTAGTTTTGCAACTATCAATACCTATCGCGTGAGTGCAAATATTATTGGTGAGGGCTGCGAGCTTAACTTAGCTTTACAGCTTGACGATACAAGTAAATCACTGAAAAGTAGCCGTCAAGAGCCGCTTTTTTTCGAGTGGAGTGGACAATCAGGTAACACAATAGCTAATCAATGGCGCTTTACTTTGACCGAGAACCAACCTACTGCAACCGTACAAATGCGCTTTCCCGGTAAACAATGGTTAACGTCAGGGAGCTATCGAGGAGTTTTAGAAGTTGCAACGTCTTATGCACAAGGAGACAGCAAGATAGAAATAAGTCCTACCTTGCTTCCTGTCACTGTAGATGTACCATCCGCGGCGAAAATTCATTTTTACGGATTATCACAACCACACTATGACCTTGACTTAGGAACGTTACATTCAAACAAAGTGATCAACTCCTCGCCAAATCTATGGGTACAAAGTAACTCTGCCTACACAGTTGTTTTGGAGTCATCACATCAAGGTGCATTGCGCCACGAATCAAATGACCCCAGATGGGACATCCCCTATCAGCTTATCTTCGACAACGATAATATAAACCTAAAACATACTGATGCACGTATTCAACGTGATGCTGCGACGATCGGGCAGCCCATTCCTTTGAGCTTTATTATTGGTGACGCGACGGAAAAGCCAGGAGGTCAATACAAAGATATGTTACAGATATTTATCGAACCTAACCTATCACAACAACCATAGTGTGTGCTATCTTTAAAATTATTAATAATATATTGGAAAAATTCGGCACTGTTATCTACATTTGATATATTGAAAATAAGTATAATAAATGTCAATGGTAGTTTATCATGATAAATATCGACTCAAAAAAGAATAGTAATAGAAATAGCAAGCATATACTTCTAGTTAGTGATAACGGAATTTCCAATCAGTTTATACAACAAGAAATAGAAAAAACTGGCTATTTTTCCTTAGAAAAAAAATGCTCGAAAGAGATCACTAAATCTGAAGAGATCATTAGCTCTGATCTCGTTCTTATTAGTTATCAAAACATAGTGGAGTTTAGTGGTAACAATGTAAGCTTAACAAACATATTGTCCAACAAATGGATAATTTACGATGTTCCTAAAGAAATTGGAGAAAAGGCATTAGCAGAAATGCAATTAATGCATTTCTTGAATTTGAAAGGACTTATCTATCAGGATGCACCTATAGAGCACTTCACACGTTGTCTAAAAACTGTCAGTGACGAAGATCTGTGGCTACCAAGAAAAGTAATGACACAGATGCTCTTCGAAATTCGCCCTTATGCACTAAATTTACAAGTGACACAGGCTAGTACTAATCTAACCAAAAGAGAAATTCAAATATTTAAACGCCTCATCAAAGGTGCATCAAATCTTGAAATATCTGAAGATTTATTTATCGCAGAAAGCACTGTGAAAACACATCTTTACAACATATACAAAAAAATGAATGTAAACAACCGTAAACAGGCCATTAAGAAGGCACGTTTTATTTATGACTATTCTTCATATAATAGCTCTAAGCACTAACTTATCACTGCTCATATGCTAATTTCAAGGAGGAAAGGCCTAATCTTCGAAATTTAATAGCTATTCTCCAGACAATTAATTTTGAGTTACGCGGTTCTTGTTTATCATTGCTTTATTCACTATCGCAACAACTGCGCGCTATTGCTGCAATTTCTCTTTTACTTCAACCACTTTTGAAAAATCTAAACCTAATTCTTCTACTGCTTCTTTGATAAGCACAGGATTTTGCATTACCTGCCCCATCAATGCCTGAAGCTTATCTTGTGGTAGCCCCAGTTGACTGATTGTTGCCATGGCTGCCAAAGGGTTTTGAGTTAACGCATGAAATAGCTCGTTGATTTTCTCGTCACTGATATTATTGTCTTTCAACATCGCAAGAATCGGGTTCATCAAATTACCTTGAAATACTTTTAAAATGGGCTAGGGTCTGTTTATCTTTCGCGGTTAAATTTTGTTCGAGATAAAAGCATTTTAGACGAGGCGAGGTGTATGTCGCCTAGTCACTCTAAGCAAATACACCTCAACAAAGGATAAAACGCTTTTAGCCGAACCCTTCGGGCAGCATTTGTGGCTCCTTTCTACGGCGTTATCGGCTTTTCATGTAGACTAGCGACACATCAAAGTCTCTGCCTTGTATAAAGAACCCATAAATTGCTGCAAAAATCAGCTCGAAAGGTCAACAGATCCTAACAGTTTACCACTGAGCACGACACCCACGTAACTCGTTATTTCATTTTAGGACAAATAAACTTACCTTTGGCCGTTACTCTCACGACATTGTCGACTTGTAACTGAGCGACTAGCTGATAAATACCATGTCTTTCACGCTCACAGTGAGCCGTTATTTTGATTCGCTCATCTAGCTCAATAGGAGCATGATAGCGAACATCTAACTGTGCGGTAAGTGCTTCAACGTCTTGAAACAGCAGACAATGCGTCATCGCGCCATCCAGCAGAGCACTTGCGATGCCGCCATGTAATAATCCGGTATACCCTTGATGACGCGGCAGAACATGAAATTCTGCGACAACGGAATGATCGGGTAAACATTGATACGCAACGGCTAAAGAGTTCGGATTCGCGTCGGTTGCAGAACACACTGCACATTGATAATGAGATTGGTGGGTAATGTGAGACATGCGATTTCTGGACATAATGACAACTCATATTCAAACAAGTAATTAGCATATGCCAATTACATTTAAAGAAATGATGAGTAATCTTTGTTTGCACAACACTGTGGTTACCAATGGTCATCAAGGTGCGGGATCCAGGGCATATACGGTCTGTTTTATCTTTCGAGCTGATTTGGGTACGTGAATACTTGGCGTACTGCGCCCTACCGTCTTTGACAAGAGGTACAACCACGGCACGCTGAGCGGGTGGTTTTACTTAACAAACTACGTTGGACTTTACAGTAGGCGCTCTTCAGTGCGCGACGAGCAGAAAACCAGTCATCTGGCTTTTGCAGGATTAAGTAGCCGTTAAATCGCTTGACGAGTTCGGTTCGATGATTATCAATGAAGCGGCTGTCGAACTCGATCTCAAAATAGTCGAACGCTTCTTCTATGCAGCTAAAGCTAGCGATTTTGTCTTGAATAGAATTCTCAGGCATTCTATTTTCACCTCTTGAATCACACCTTTCATTTTCATCTTTTCTACTTAAAAATGCGAGGATTAAACGCGAAATCAAGCTTTTCAGCCTTCTTGACGATCTCTTTCTTCTTAGGATGATTGGGAGTCACAACGTCGTTTTTATGTAAGCGTTCACCGAGGTATCTTGACTTACCAGATCTGAAGAAACATATGCAGTTTATAGATCAAAAACGTTTGG
>NZ_JAWOWJ010000030.1:0-9604 GCF_033340495.1 Vibrio sp. 1249-1 | reverse complement strand
TTCAGGTAAAGGCAGAGGGTCTGGATATCCCTGTCATTCATGACCTTCAATGCCTGTTGTCTGACTACTGAGAAGGGTTGATTATCATCAATGTTCTCATCCACAAACAGATGCAGTAACTCTGCCGCTTTCGTGACATTGTCCGCGGCTGACTGCCAGGACAGGAACACTGCTTGTTGTGCAAAGGTGTTGGCAGCTTCTTGTTGCTTGCGGATATGGTAAATGAACCCATCAGTTAACCGTTCCAGTGCCAGTTGTATCCGCTCTGTCAGGTGACATAGCAACCATAGATGCTGCTGTGCGCGTTTGAATCGTTTGAGTTTACTACCGTAATAGTTGATGAGCTCACCGAAGTGTTGTCGATTTTTAAGAGACAGATTAAGCCCATCGATAACGCCATTGATTTGCGTGCGCCATGGCGCTAACTGATGATAAAGGGCAAGCTCTTTTTTAAGTTCAGGTACGGTCAGACTTTTTGCACCGCCTCTGAGCTGGTTCAGGCTTAGTCCGTCATCAATGGCTGTTATGCTGTCCAGAAAGACGTGAAGTTCAGGACTGGTGAGTTGATTAAGTTGGTGCGCCAGGTCTTTTCTGACCTGCTGCATCGCTCTGCTTATCAGTCTCTGGAGTACGGTGTACCTAGGGATAGCAATGCTGTGACTGGTTAGGAATTCAATAGCAGTATCAAAGAGGTAACGCGGCTCCAGCCAGGCATTGCCCACCTGAACAAGGTGGTCGAAAAGAGAATTGAAGTGCTGACTTTCGTCCCATTTGTGATAACCAGCAAGGTCTAATACTTTTGCGTAGAGTCGATCTTTTTGTTTTTGTGAGGGAGTGAATGGTCTGAGCCCCTTGCCGCCAAGCAGCTCTTTACTGATGAACATTAAATCCTTAGAAACCTGCGAGTAAGCGATATCTAGGATGACGGGCTTTGATTTGAAGTATCCCAAAATCGCGACAAAGTAACATCTATGAGCTCTGAGACGAATTGACCGAAAAACTGCCAATTCCGCATCGTTCAGAGAAAAGTACAGACGTTGTTCTTCGATTGAAAAAATGGGTGGGGAATAAAGATCTGCCTGTTCTGCTCTCGTGAGAATAGTAATTTCGTTTTTGATGGCCATATCAGGGCTGTTCCGTATTAAATGTACGATATTTACCTAATTTGCCACACTTATAAGTAGTAACCCACCTCCGCAGCCATTTATTGGTGTGGTCTACAGAGGATTAAGTCTTTTTAGAGGGGAAAATCCCTAGAACCCCATCTCCAAACATATCAAGCGTGTCTGTATCCCACTCTATTGTAAACAAGACATTTTTATCTTTTATATTCAATGGCTTATTTTCCTGCTAATTGGTAATACCATGAAAAATACCATGCTCAGAAAAGGCTTAACAATATTTTGAAAAATTGCCTACTGAGCGCTGCCGCACAGCTCCATAGGCCGCTTTCCTGGCTTTGCTTCCAGATGTATGCTATTCTGCTCCTGCAGCTAATGGATCACCGCAAACAGGTTACTCGCCTGGGGATTCCCTTTCGACCCGAGCATCCGTATGAGACTCATGCTCGATTATTATTATTATAGAAGCCCCCATGAATAAATCGCTCATCATTTTCGGCATCGTCAACATAACCTCGGACAGTTTCTCCGATGGAGGCCGGTATCTGGCGCCAGACGCAGCCATTGCGCAGGCGCGTAAGCTGATGGCCGAGGGGGCAGATGTGATCGACCTCGGTCCGGCATCCAGCAATCCCGACGCCGCGCCTGTTTCGTCCGACACAGAAATCGCGCGTATCGCGCCGGTGCTGGACGCGCTCAAGGCAGATGGCATTCCCGTCTCGCTCGACAGTTATCAACCCGCGACGCAAGCCTATGCCTTGTCGCGTGGTGTAGCCTATCTCAATGATATTCGCGGTTTTCCAGACGCTGCGTTCTATCCGCAATTGGCGAAATCATCTGCCAAACTCGTCGTTATGCATTCGGTGCAAGACGGGCAGGCAGATCGGCGCGAGGCACCCGCTGGCGACATCATGGATCACATTGCGGCGTTCTTTGACGCGCGCATCGCGGCGCTGACGGGTGCCGGTATCAAACGCAACCGCCTTGTCCTTGATCCCGGCATGGGGTTTTTTCTGGGGGCTGCTCCCGAAACCTCGCTCTCGGTGCTGGCGCGGTTCGATGAATTGCGGCTGCGCTTCGATTTGCCGGTGCTTCTGTCTGTTTCGCGCAAATCCTTTCTGCGCGCGCTCACAGGCCGTGGTCCGGGGGATGTCGGGGCCGCGACACTCGCTGCAGAGCTTGCCGCCGCCGCAGGTGGAGCTGACTTCATCCGCACACACGAGCCGCGCCCCTTGCGCGACGGGCTGGCGGTATTGGCGGCGCTGAAAGAAACCGCAAGAATTCGTTAACTGCACATTCGGGATATTTCTCTATATTCGCGCTTCATCAGAAAACTGAAGGAACCTCCATTGAATCGAACTAATATTTTTTTTGGTGAATCGCATTCTGACTGGTTGCCTGTCAGAGGCGGAGAATCTGGTGATTTTGTTTTTCGACGTGGTGACGGGCATGCCTTCGCGAAAATCGCACCTGCTTCCCGCCGCGGTGAGCTCGCTGGAGAGCGTGACCGCCTCATTTGGCTCAAAGGTCGAGGTGTGGCTTGCCCCGAGGTGATCAACTGGCAGGAGGAACAGGAGGGTGCATGCTTGGTGATAACGGCAATTCCGGGAGTACCGGCGGCTGATCTGTCTGGAGCGGATTTGCTCAAAGCGTGGCCGTCAATGGGGCAGCAACTTGGCGCTGTTCACAGCCTATCGGTTGATCAATGTCCGTTTGAGCGCAGGCTGTCGCGAATGTTCGGACGCGCCGTTGATGTGGTGTCCCGCAATGCCGTCAATCCCGACTTCTTACCGGACGAGGACAAGAGTACGCCGCAGCTCGATCTTTTGGCTCGTGTCGAACGAGAGCTACCGGTGCGGCTCGACCAAGAGCGCACCGATATGGTTGTTTGCCATGGTGATCCCTGCATGCCGAACTTCATGGTGGACCCTAAAACTCTTCAATGCACGGGTCTGATCGACCTTGGGCGGCTCGGAACAGCAGATCGCTATGCCGATTTGGCACTCATGATTGCTAACGCCGAAGAGAACTGGGCAGCGCCAGATGAAGCAGAGCGCGCCTTCGCTGTCCTATTCAATGTATTGGGGATCGAAGCCCCCGACCGCGAACGCCTTGCCTTCTATCTGCGATTGGACCCTCTGACTTGGGGTTGATGTTCATGCCGCCTGTTTTTCCTGCTCATTGGCACGTTTCGCAACCTGTTCTCATTGCGGACACCTTTTCCAGCCTCGTTTGGAAAGTTTCATTGCCAGACGGGACTCCTGCAATCGTCAAGGGATTGAAACCTATAGAAGACATTGCTGATGAACTGCGCGGGGCCGACTATCTGGTATGGCGCAATGGGAGGGGAGCAGTCCGGTTGCTCGGTCGTGAGAACAATCTGATGTTGCTCGAATATGCCGGGGAGCGAATGCTCTCTCACATCGTTGCCGAGCACGGCGACTACCAGGCGACCGAAATTGCAGCGGAACTAATGGCGAAGCTGTATGCCGCATCTGAGGAACCCCTGCCTTCTGCCCTTCTCCCGATCCGGGATCGCTTTGCAGCTTTGTTTCAGCGGGCGCGCGATGATCAAAACGCAGGTTGTCAAACTGACTACGTCCACGCGGCGATTATAGCCGATCAAATGATGAGCAATGCCTCGGAACTGCGTGGGCTACATGGCGATCTGCATCATGAAAACATCATGTTCTCCAGTCGCGGCTGGCTGGTGATAGATCCCGTCGGTCTGGTCGGTGAAGTGGGCTTTGGCGCCGCCAATATGTTCTACGATCCGGCTGACAGAGACGACCTTTGTCTCGATCCTAGACGCATTGCACAGATGGCGGACGCATTCTCTCGTGCGCTGGACGTCGATCCGCGTCGCCTGCTCGACCAGGCGTACGCTTATGGGTGCCTTTCCGCAGCTTGGAACGCGGATGGAGAAGAGGAGCAACGCGATCTAGCTATCGCGGCCGCGATCAAGCAGGTGCGACAGACGTCATACTAGATATCAAGCGACTTCTCCTATCCCCTGGGAACACATCAATCTCACCGGAGAATATCGCTGGCCAAAGCCTTAGCGTAGGATTCCGCCCCTTCCCGCAAACGACCCCAAACAGGAAACGCAGCTGAAACGGGAAGCTCAACACCCACTGACGCATGGGTTGTTCAGGCAGTACTTCATCAACCAGCAAGGCGGCACTTTCGGCCATCCGCCGCGCCCCACAGCTCGGGCAGAAACCGCGACGCTTACAGCTGAAAGCGACCAGGTGCTCGGCGTGGCAAGACTCGCAGCGAACCCGTAGAAAGCCATGCTCCAGCCGCCCGCATTGGAGAAATTCTTCAAATTCCCGTTGCACATAGCCCGGCAATTCCTTTCCCTGCTCTGCCATAAGCGCAGCGAATGCCGGGTAATACTCGTCAACGATCTGATAGAGAAGGGTTTGCTCGGGTCGGTGGCTCTGGTAACGACCAGTATCCCGATCCCGGCTGGCCGTCCTGGCCGCCACATGAGGCATGTTCCGCGTCCTTGCAATACTGTGTTTACATACAGTCTATCGCTTAGCGGAAAGTTCTTTTACCCTCAGCCGAAATGCCTGCCGTTGCTAGACATTGCCAGCCAGTGCCCGTCACTCCGCGGTCTTCACTGCGTGATCGAGTTGATCGACACCCGCCGTGACACGCTCCATGAAGTGCCTGCCTGCGTCTGTTAGCCGAACGCCCCGCGCATGGCGCTCAAATAGCAGGACACCAAGGTTATCCTCCAGCGCTTTCACACGCGCGCTGACGCTCGACTGGCTGATACCAAGTGCCTTGGCCGCATGCCGAAAATTCAGATGCTCGGCGACGGCGATGAACTGAACAAGGGAAATGAGCGGTATCCTGCCAGACAGGATACCGACATTCACGAGGTTTCGATGGTTAGTGCGCCGCATCGGAGCGGGCCTGCTACCAGTCGTCGGTTAGACGACTGGCGACTTCTCGGTGGCAGCCCCACGGAGCCGAAGGAGCACCAGCCCCAACGAAACCAGTACCGCCATCGCCGTGGCGTAACAGATCACGGGCCACGCTGTGTCACCGTTTAAAAGTGCCACCGCCAATGTCCCGACAATGCTGACTATCAGGCTTTGAACGCAGAAGTAGAACGCGACCGCTGATCCCGCGATGTCGTCGAACTCTGCCAAAGCGCCGTTCGCGGTAACGGACACCGTGAAGACAATACCGACCGCGACAACCCACATCGGTAGGATGAAGGTGAGGAATGACGGCGAGCCGTAAAGTTCGCCGATCCCCAACAGGACCGCTCCGCAAACAAGCAACGCCATCCCACGCGCCACGCATCCTGCGATGCCCCATCTGGCGACAAAGGACTTCGCGAAACGGGTTGTCACGATCATTACAAGCGCGACAGTGGCGAAGGCAAAGCTGAATCCGATCTCGGAATATTCCGCTTGGCCTATGAGCACACGGGGAGCCGTCGAGAAGAAGACGAAGTAGGTGCCCATACCGGCGCTAAAGCCGACAGTGTAAACCCAAAAAGCCGGACTCGCGAAGATCGGCAAGACAGATCGGCGCGTCTTGACTTGATCCAGAGGGCGGGTTTCGTGCCACCTGAAACCCGCATTTAGGAGTGCGAGCATCGCCAGTATAGCCAAAGTAATGAATATCGCCTGCCATCCCAAGAACTCGCCGATCAATACTCCGGCGATAGGGCCGAGCGCAGGCACGAACGCCAGCATCGAACTGAAAAGGCCGTAGATGACGACACCCTCAGGACGGTTGGCATAAACGTCGCGAACCGTCGCGAACGTCGCCACCAGCATGGCCGACGCGCCCACTGCTTGAAGTAGACGGAAAGCGACAAAGGCCGGTGCAGTTGAAGACCAAGCTGCTCCCAGAGACGCAATGACGAAAGCCGTTGCGCCCGCAAGTAGAATTGGCCGTCGCCCGATTCTGTCTGAGAGCGGACCAAAAATCACCTGGCCCACGCCGAGCATCACCATATAGAGGCTCAACGTGAGTTGGATCATAGCGGGCGTCGTGTTCAGGATGCCGGGCATCGCTGGAACGACAGGGAGATAAATATCCATCGCCAGTGAAGCGAGGATGTCGAAAGGAGCCATCAGCAGCAGTGCTGCCGGCAGCGTATAGGCCCACGCGGGGCGTGTGGTGGTCATGACGAATCAACCCTCGATTAAGGAATACCGGGCGACGTCTGCTCGTCAGCAATCAGATGAGACTAGCCTTACAGAGCGCCGCAACAACAATACTGGTTGTTGCGGCTTACTTGTCTGCTGACTTGGAATTTCCCATCTGATTACTCCACGCTTACGAATATGAATTGCTACATTTTATCCGATTATCTTTTGCTTCGCAATGCGGCATGGGCGCACTCAGCGTTCCAGCCCCCTCTGCCGCCCTAACTGCCACGACACCGACCCGCCCTGCACGATGCCCATAACCTCGCGGCCGAGTTGGCGGTCGATGATCGGCCGCCACGGGACAAGGGTGAACTCATGGGATTTCTCGACCACGGCGAACTTGCCGCTCGATAGATGCACGGTTCCGGTAAACTTGCCGCTGACGCTCTCGCCGTCCGTGGCGGCGCGGAACGGCAGGCCCTTACTCAAAGCCATATCCGATCCGACGCCGGCTACCTCGCGCTCCCGCAGGATGGCGAGAAGGTTGCGCCGGTAGAAGACGCGGCTGTCCCGGCTGCGGGTGGCGTCGCCCTGTTCGATATGGTGCTCGCGGCGCTGGTCCATGGCTTCGCGGACTTGTTGCCCGAAGCCGGTTGGCGCAAGGTCGGCCGTCTCGCCGTGGATCAGCCGCCGGTCCAGCCAGGTCGCGCCGTCCGATCCGATCTGTTTGTTCAGATCGACCGGGGAAAGGACGCGAACGCTGGCCTGACTGTCTCGGCCGGCGTCATGGGCGGCGGCACGGCTGACCAGATCATCGGGGATGCGCCATTGGTCGGCGTCGATCCGCTCGACGATACCGGCCCGGCGTAGCGCCTCCAGCCGGCGCACATGGGCATCGACATAGCCCTCATAGTCGCCGCCTGGAACGCGGCACGTATAGGAAGAATAAACGCCCTTTTCACCCAAGTCCAACAGCTTTGGACCGCAGTTGACTCTTTCGACACCCCTGCGATGCAACCCAATCCGGCTGACGGGGAGCCAGCAACGCTGAAAATTTACCCTCCTCTTTCCCACTAGCGGCTCCTTTTCCGACAACCAGCACGGCGGATCCCTGCCGCGGCGCTGTGAACGCAGCATTTTGATTGGTATCGTTGGCCTTCAGGCTCGTCAGTCAAACAGACCCAGGAGCAGCTCAGCCGGTGGCGCCCGGCTTTCGGGTAACGCCCTGGTCCCGCTGGTTTCGGCTTTGTGCTTCAGGTGATCAAGGATCTGCTTGATCACTATAGGGTCTTCAATGCAGGCGATGACTTTCATGGCGCCGCCGCAGCCGCTGCAGGTCTCGATGTCGATATTGAAAACACGCTTGAGCCGTTGCGCCCATGTCATCGACGCTCGCCGTTGTGCTGGTGTTGCCGGTTCATCAGCCACCCTGACCTTGTTGCCCCTGCCCCGTTTTGCCGGCGTGACCAACGCCCGGTGCCGACTGTTGGGTGCGAACACCCCGTGGAAGCGGGTTAGGTTGACTCTGGGCTTCGGTACCAGGGCGGCCAGCCTTGCAATGAAATCCAATGGTTCGAAAATGACGTGCGTGGTGCCGTCCCGGTACGGCGTCTTGAGCTGGTAGCGCACGTTGCCGCCTCGTGTTAACGACAGCCGCTTCTCGGATACCGCCGGGCGGCTGATGTACCGGCACAGCCGTTCGAGCTTCTTGCGTTCATCGGCCCTGGCCGCCACGCCGGCGTGCAGGCTGGACCCGGCTACCTTGCCAATCCCGTCACCGAACGGATCACCACTGGTCGGCAGAGTTTGCAAAGTGAACACCTTTCGCCCCGCCTGTGAACCGACAGCGATACGGTAAGTGATCGAGTGCCCCAGCAGGGGTGTCATCGGGTCGTCATCCACCGCATCCGAGGCCAGATAGCTGTTTTCGACATCCCGTTCCAGCAGGCCTTGCCGTTCCAGATAGCGACCCACCCGGTGGGCGATGGTGTGCGTCAGCTGGGTGAGCTCTGGGCTGGTCGGCGCCTTGACCCAGCGGAAACGCGCTGAGCCGTGGGATTGCTCGACATACACACCGTCGAGAAACAGCATGTGGAAGTGAACATTCAGATTGAGCGCCGATCCAAAACGCTGGATCAGGGTGACCGCGCCCGTCTTGGCCACTTGGTGGGTATGGCCCGCTTTCTTGACCAGGTGCGTGGCAATGACGCGGTAAACGATGCCCAGCACCCACCCCATGATCTCGGGCCGGCTGGCAAACAGGAAACGCAGCTGAAACGGGAAGCTCAACACCCACTGACGCATGGGTTGTTCAGGCAGTACTTCATCAACCAGCAAGGCGGCACTTTCGGCCATCCGCCGCGCCCCACAGCTCGGGCAGAAACCGCGACGCTTACAGCTGAAAGCGACCAGGTGCTCGGCGTGGCAAGACTCGCAGCGAACCCGTAGAAAGCCATGCTCCAGCCGCCCGCATTGGAGAAATTCTTCAAATTCCCGTTGCACATAGCCCGGCAATTCCTTTCCCTGCTCTGCCATAAGCGCAGCGAATGCCGGGTAATACTCGTCAACGATCTGATAGAGAAGGGTTTGCTCGGGTCGGTGGCTCTGGTAACGACCAGTATCCCGATCCCGGCTGGCCGTCCTGGCCGCCACATGAGGCATGTTCCGCGTCCTTGCAATACTGTGTTTACATACAGTCTATCGCTTAGCGGAAAGTTCTTTTACCCTCAGCCGAAATGCCTGCCGTTGCTAGACATTGCCAGCCAGTGCCCGTCACTCCCTGTCGTCTGGGCGTTCCTCTGGGCTAAACATCGACATGATCCGGCGCTTAATATCGCCGTCCTTGTTGACCAGCGTCTTGGTCACGAAGGCCGCGTATTCTTTGGCGTTGTCGTACCCTTTCCAGACCTCGTGGGGGTCAAGAGCGTAGGCGCAAACCCGCCCAGCGACTGGGATTCTGACCAAGGCGCGTTCTGTCTCAAGGTGGGGTTCTAGGGATTTTCCCCTCTAAAAAGACATAATCCTCTGTAGACCACACCAATAAATGGCTGCGGAGGTGGTTTACTTTCAGCTTGGAGCCTAATCATCCACTATCGGCCTTGTTATTTCGCCAATATTGGGCAATTTCCCAGTATTAGTGAAGTTATACGTTCCGCTTAAGTTGATATTTTGCCACGCAACGGGCGAAACAGCACGAGTGATACCCGCTTTCTCTTCATCTCCTCTCGCTTCAAAGTGTCCCAGAAGATGACTCAGTATCGCGGAGTTGAAGTAGATGATCGCGTTGGCAAGCAATCTTGCGCATTCATTCCAGATAGCGATTTCAGACTCGTTTTTGCCACGGAACTGATCACCATTCAC
>NZ_JAWOWJ010000029.1:0-11947 GCF_033340495.1 Vibrio sp. 1249-1 | reverse complement strand
CTCAGTTTGCCCTGCTGGCACCGTTACTACGCCATCGTTTGGCACTGCAACCCAACCACTTCCCGTGTTGTATTCTAGGGTGCCTAATTCTCCAACTTCGGTGTCACCTAAGTTCAGGCCTAGCTCGACTTGAACAGTGGACTCGGAGGCATTCGACAGCGTCACTTTGAAGTTCGCTGTCTCACCCTCATTGATGGTGCCAGCATCTGAGATAGTCACGCTTGGTCGGTCATCATCCGGATCGGGGCCTGGCCCCGTGCCGTCATCCACTATCGTCGCCGTACCGGTATCACTGCCTTGCACTGCGCCAATGCCAGTCACCGTCACACTGAAATCTTCTGGGCCTTCATAAACAGCGTCATCAATGGCAGCGATGCGCACATCAAACTCAGTTTGCCCAGCTGGCACCGTTACCACGCCATCATTTGGCACTGCAACCCAACCGGAGCCTGTGTTGTATTCTAAGGTACCTAAGTCACCGGCTTCGGTGTCACCCAAGTTGAGGCCTAGCTCGACTTGAACTGTAGACTCGGAGGCGTTCGACAACGTCACTTTGAAATTCGCTGTCTCGCCCTCATTAACCGTACCTGCATCACTCATCGTTACCGCTGGGCGATCATCATCAGGATTTGAGCCAGGTCCACTACCATCATCTAAAATAGTGGCAGTCCCAGTAACAGGTGTGTTTTGTTCTTCTGTCGTGCCAGAGAGCGTAAACGTTTCTGGGCCTTCAAATATAGAGTCGTCAATAGAGTCTATAGAGACCGTAAAGCCACTTTCACCCGGTGGGATCGAAATGGTAAAGGTTCCGCTTTCACCGACTGAAACTTCTTCTGTTGTACCATCAGAAAATGTTATGAGGACACGCTCATTGACGTAGTCACTCCCGTTATCGTCAGCTGAGCCGCCTGTTGCGGTTCCATCAAGGAGAGAAAGAATGACATCAGTATTGTCTTCAGTTGTTTGACTTAGAGTAATATCGAATACAACTTGGTCACCTTCGTTGATAGTCGGACTAGATATTTCTTGAACTAATATAGTCGGTGGTACAGGGCCATTAATTACTCTGAAAAGATCCAACAAAGATAGTGCTTGAGTTGTAGATAGTCCGATTCCATCAATACCGACGGTCTCAAAATTCGTACTAGCCAACAATTCAGCGCCAGTACGATCTATTGCACCAGTATTTTGGGGGCTAGAACCACTTTCCTCACCAGCAGCTGGCTCAAAATCCTCACCAAGAGCAGCCGGGTCTTCTCCACTAGCGATAGCCTCGATTAGCGCAGTGACATCATCAGTAACGTTAATTGAACTACCTTGCGGTGTTACCTGTTGTACAATTAATTCTGATGTATCAGAAACTTCCTCAATAATTAATTCACCAGGCTGAGGTAGCTGACCACTTTCAAGACTTCTCAGGTTCCCATCAAGCCCTATAACCACGACATTGCTCATCAATGAACTTAACGCTACTCGATCCATGCTCTTCATCCTTGTATTAGTTTAATTAAAGGCTTGTTACTGCACTAAACACGTCTATAGTTTAGACAAAATATGAATTTTTCGTTTTATTCCAAGAGGATTTAGTTTTTTGAGAGTAATAAGGAAAATAACCGAAGAATTTGCCTTCATTTAAACCAGTTTCCGCTATGCTCTTAAGATAAAAAGGTTTTCTACGAAAAAATCGACCACTTACCAAGCAAGCTTTGCCTCGTATGCTAGAGTTTAGAGAGTAAGATTGTTGTTTTTTATTGAATTAAACATTTAAACATCAACAAGTTGATAATACGCACTAAGAAAATTCATTGTTTGTAACTTCTCGTCTCAAATATGAAACAGAATAAGAGCGACATGATTTTAGGAGAACTAACGTGAGATGGAATCGAGTACATATAGCCTGCTGTTGCTTAATAGTGTCTTCACCAGTTTTCGGTCAAACTCTAGAGCAAGCGGTTGCACAGACGCTACAAAATAACCCCGATATTAAAAGTGCATTTAACGAGTTTATGAGCCAGAAGTACATAAATGAAGCTTCATCAGGTGCTTACCTCCCCTCTGTTGATCTAGATGCTGGAATTGGATATGAAGGATTAGACCCGTCAGATGAAGTTGGTCGAGGAGACACGGATTACACTCGAAAGGAAGCTTCAGTGACACTGACCCAACTAATATGGGATGGTAGCGCTACGTTAAATGATATTGATCGAACCGCAGCTGATGCTGAATCTGTTAGATTTCAACTCTTAGCAGATGCTTCAGATAAGGCACTTGAAGTGACTAAAGTGTACTTGGACGCTGTTAAAGCGTATGAAGTCCTAAAGCTTTCAGAAAACAACCTTGCTGTTCATAAAGATATTTACGATGACATTAAAAAACGAGTCAACTCGGGTATCGGCTCTACTGCTGACTTGACGCAGGTAGAAGCACGTTTGGCAAAAGCACACGGAAACTTAGCTGCTGCTCAAAATAACCTGTATGACTCTCACACGATGTTCACTCGTTTAGTCGGTCAAACACCACAAGGGTTAATCTTTCCGAGAGCGGACCAAAACT
Organism: Vibrio sp. 1249-1; assembly: GCF_033340495.1. Lineage (NCBI taxonomy): Bacteria > Pseudomonadati > Pseudomonadota > Gammaproteobacteria > Vibrionales > Vibrionaceae > Vibrio > Vibrio sp. 1249-1. The sequence continues at coordinate 9,394 of NZ_JAWOWJ010000029.1, read as the reverse complement.
TTATCCCGTACACGGTTGATGAAGCGGTAGGCTTGGCATTTGAACTTCATCCCGTTATTCAAGTGGCGCTCGCAGACGTAGACTCGGCTAAGTTTCAATACAAACAGTCTAAAGGTGTTAATTACCCAACCATTTCAATTGAAGCTTCGCAAACATGGCGTGACGACGCTGATGGTTTAAAAGGTCGAAGTGATGAGACACTTGCCATGCTGCGTCTACGCTACAACCTATTCAATGGTGGCAGTGATGCAGCGAACTCAGAAAACTTTGCCTACCAGCTAAATAAAGCAAAAGACTTGCGTGAAGGTGCCTATCGCAATGTTGAAGAAGGATTAAGGCTTTCTTGGAGTGCGCTTGATTTAACATTACAACAAAAAGAGTTTCTATCAGATCATGTAGACTCTGCGTCTGAGACCGTAATTGCTTACGAGAAGCAATATCGCATCGGTAAACGAACACTGCTTGATCTATTGAACACTGAAAACGAGCTCTTTGAGGCGCGTAAAGACTACTTAGATTCTAAATACGCAGAGCAGTACGCCAAATATCGAGTGATGAACGCAACTGGGCAACTGTTGAGTGCATTAAGGGTTGAAATGCCTAAAGAATGGCTAGAAGAAGTGGAGTATTAATTATGAAACACATAGCTTTTATTACACTCTCATTAATGCTCTCCGCATGCAGTTCATCAGATCGTGGTGATGAATATGATTACATAGATACCCCAATTGCCGATCAGTGGGCTGATCATATAGATGATGACTCTGACGGAGTCATTAACGAGCGAGATTTGTGCCCGGGTACACCTTTGGGTGCCGAAATAGACAACGACGGTTGTGGTTCGTACGTTGACTCCTCACAAGAAATGCAAATTCGAGTACTATTTGCGAACGATTCCGATGTGATCAACCCTATCTTTACGCAACAAATTCTTGAACTATCAGACTTTTTGAAAGAGTACCCGAACACGTCTATAGAGATTCAAGGTTATGCTAGTCGCACTGGTACTGCAGAACATAATCTTGACCTATCTAAGCGCCGCGCTGAAAACGTTAGAAAAGAGCTAATGAAGAATGGCATTAGTGGAGATAGAGTTACCATTGTCGGCTATGGAGACACAGTACTTGCAACACAAGGTACAGACCAAGTTAGTCACGCATTGAACCGTCGAGTAACCGCAACAGTGATTGGCCACAAGGGTGAAGTGAAGAAAGAATGGACCGTTTTCACAACACTTCCAAAAAGCTAGCACAACAATAAACAGACCGTAAAAATAAAAGGTCTAGCAAATTGCTAGACCTTTTTTGATTTTAAATTTGACTACAGTTTAGCGCTACTACATGTCTTTGTACTGAGCTTCTAAACTCGCAATTAAGCTTTGAGTCACATCATCAACACTTGCACCGTCAAAATGGATGTCCAATGTCGAGCTCCCTTTTGTAATACTCAGGTTTGCCTCAGATCCCCCGTCTGGTGCCACTTCTACATGATACTCTCCGACATCACCAGTATGATCACCTGATTGAAGATCATTAAGAAGCTCTCCAATTTCATCTTTAGATAAGTCGTCAAACAGATCTGAGAAGTCTAGAGCGTCTTCATTTTTATTGAAGTCAGTGACAGTATCAACATCGTTAGTGACTTCACTCCACTTAAAGATGTCCGCCCCTTCTGACCCTGTTAAAGTATCACTACCTAAACCACCAATCAGAATATCATCCCCTTCACCGCCAACGAGTATGTCGTTGCCACCATGACCAAATAGTAAGTCATCACCAGCGCCGCCATATAAATTATCCGATTTATCTCCTTGGTGAGTTTGGTTGAATTCTTCCAAGTTATTTCTAACGTACTCATGTATATCTTCGCCGTCAACGGTAGACACATCCTGACCCGTTTGCTGCGCCACATGTGATTGAATCGCACTTAAGCCTTGTTCATTACCACCAAACTCAATTAAGTCACCTAACAAGATATCGTTACCTTCACCTCCTTGAATAGTGTCTGAACCTTGTTTGAGAGGTACATCTTGACCCAATATCGTTTCAGCAAGCTTAGTAACATCAATATCTGACTCTACCACACCATCAGTGTCATACTGCTTGAGTGTATGTTCATCAACGCCACTCCCAAGACCTATCGCTTCTATAGAGGACAATGCCGCTAGTACTTGATACATGTGTTGAGCTTGTGTCGAGCTATTCCCTTCATCGTAATAACGGATAGAGCCATAATATCTGTCGATATCGCCAAGGATTCTTCCTGTTAGCGGTGAATAAACCTTACCGTAACTATCTATAACGACATCACCTTTGTAGGTAACTGTTTGTCCGTATGAGTAATTGTTTTTACTCGCAATATCTTGCAGGGTAACAAGCTTGCCAGAATTATCGACGTCCAAAATCACTTTCGAGAATTCACTCGGTGCTACACCATAGAGGTATGTTGCTCTATTTGGTTGACCATCCGTAACAAAGTACGTGATATTTTGGCCATTAGGGTTAGGTTGACTGCTGAACCATTCAACGGCCGACTGTAAGCCCGCCTCATAGTTTGTGCCGCCAGAACCCTCATCATCAATTACACGATTCAACTCTTCTACAAACTCTTTTCTTGCTGTAAGAGAACTCAAGTCAACAGAAATCACCGCTGATGCACTTGAAGCAAATTCACTAAGGTGAATATTCACTGTCCCTGGCTTCTCTCCTTGATTTACCGCACTTAACAGCTCATCAAACACATCTAGCACTTCTTGCTTCGCAGTTCCTACCCAGTTACCCATGCTCCCTGAAGTGTCCAGAACAAATGCGATGTTGTAGTCCTGACCTGCAATGATCTCCAATCCTTGAACATCACCAACAATAATATCGTGATCGTCACTACCCGTTATCTGATCATTCCCATGCGATCCCGACTCCAACACATAGTCACGAGCTGTAAGCTCAACGGATTCAGTTGTTGAAGCTGCGTCATTATTTGATCCTTCAACAGACGTAGCAGTAACGCTTAGCGGGAACTCTAAGCTGCCTTCATAATCGAATGGCACTCTGATATCCAGGGAAAGCTTACCATCTGTACCAAGAGTGACAGGGTAATCTCCATTTGAATCTTGCTTAATTGCGACCCCATCAACATACACGTCAACACCGTCTGGTAGATCTTGTACAAGAGCAGTCTGCGCTAAATCCTCACTTCCATCGACATCAACTAGATCAACATCCACATCGACCGAAATCCAGCGATCTTGAAGCACTTCATAAGTGCCATCAGGTTTCAAATCAACAATTTTGTCTGCAAAAACAACGCGTTCAATTTCATATAAATGATCACCTCGGTCATCACTACCTGTATGATCGTTTACCGAATCGATAGAACGACTATCTAATAAAATCCAATATGGAACTTTACCTCCATGATCGTCTTTGAAGGTCATTTTGTAGTCATCAAAGTTCCCTGTTAAGTAGACTGTATCTTTACCATCATGCAGAGTAAGACTGGTCGCGTCATCACCATAAAACGTATCATTGTTACCACCGCCAACAAATACGTCATCGCCACCGCCACCATAGAATACATCGTTGAAATCTGTCCCAACAAACAAGCTGTCGGTGTCACTTAAGTCAGTATTGACTCCCAACACAACACCAGCGTGTGTATTAATTTTAGGTACTGCATTATCCAACCCAAGGTTGGCTGCGACAGCCTCATTTTCGGTATTGGTATTATTTATTGCCGATGTAGCTAAGTGATGGTTTGGATCAATAGCATCTCGTTTAACTAAGTCGCCAACATTGATCGTGATCGTAGGTGCATCTGCGATAGCAACAACATTGATATCAAGTGTATTTGTTACGCCAGTATTTGTGGTATAGCTAATTAATGGAACGTCACCTGACCAATGCTCAGCAGGTTCAAATATGTAACTACCATCTCGGTTTACTAGTAACGTACCACTAGTCAAAGAAACACTTTCGCCTACCTCGTAATCAGCACCATCGATAGTAAGATGATCTACCATCAGAATATTGTCGCCGTCAGAGTCATTAAGCAATACATTCCCTTGTAGAGTATTGTCTTCTATGGTTTCGCCCAAATCACTTTCCGTTTCCGTCGGTAAGTTCTCATGTACTACAACATTGATCGCCAAGTTAGATTCTGCTGAATCACCATTCGAGCTTTCTGTACTCGTTGCAGTCAAATTGATAGTGAAGTCATCATGGGAGCCCGCAGGTGGAGTCACAGTAAGTGCATCTAATGTCCAACTTGTCACGTCCAGTTCTTCATCAATAGTTGCGACAGTAATAGAACTATTTCCATCTGAAAGGATCGCACCTACAGGTAAGCCAGTTAGCGTGACTTTAAGTGATTCAGAGCCATCTGTATCATTTAAGCTTGCTTTAATTTCAGAGAGCGGTATCGCTGTATCTTGTAACCCTTCGTTCAGCTGGTATGTTTCGTAAAACGCAACACCATTAACTTCTTGTAGTTCAGACGTTCTGATATCAGTTGCTTCTAGTGCACTTTCATCACTAACTACGTAAAGACTACTATTGCTCAGGTTGACAGGCGCTTGTCCATTAATGGATACATCCACATTAAAGTTACCCGGACCACTTTGGTTATGGTGATAAATTTCAATTGGATAAAAGCCAGATACCGAAGGGGTAAAGCTAGCTCCCTTAATATCACCACTGTCGCTCCCCCAACGAGCTTGATCAAGTAACGTACCACCCAACTTAATTGCAAGGCTATCATCGGCTTGACCGACAAAGTCGTAACTCGAGCCAGCTTCGAGATAAACAAGAGATGTGACTAGAACGGCCTCATTTGCCAAGGTTGCATGAGTCCCTAAATCTTCCACATTTGCCCAACTCAATCGAGTACCATCGGCTTCATTAAGAGCGTTGATCGCTGAGATTAGAGTCTCTCCATTGACCCCCATACCATCACTAGAACCAACTTGAACATTACTCCATGTCGTAACGTTAAACTCTTGTTGAGGCAATGAGTTTAATGGCGTCACTGCAATTAAGTTCGGTTTGTCAGCTACAGGGTTCACGTCTATTGTCAGTGTCGACTCTTGACCAGAGCTCTGCCCATCTGTCGGTTTAAAACCAATTTGAGCGTAACTAGATTCCTGATCTCCGACTTGATTTCCGCCGAAGCTGTCACTGCCTGATTCATTTAATTCAGGTACAAAACGAACACCGTTTTCCTCAAAAAGCGATTTATCGAGGACTTGATCGATTTGTACAGACTGCCAATCGCCTTGCGAATCTCTGTACTCTAATGAGCCATCGCTAGGAAGCGTTGTAATTTGGACGGATAGATCTGATACATCAGAGTCCACATCGCTAATACCGAATGATGACCAATCAAGCATCACTTGAGTATCTTCATTCATCTCAACCACTGAAGGCGAAGATTCAGGAGCATCATTCACATTTACCAGAGAAACATTTACCTCGGCAGTATCAATCCCGCCAGTTCCATCGATAACCTCAACCTGAAGCGTATAATCGCCCAAGTCAACATCATCGATTGTCTTGTTCAATGAAATCTCTCCACTTGTCGGGTCGATATCAAAAATACCATTAGTGCTCGAGCCATCTGCAAAGCGGTATACAAGCACGTCATTATCGTGATCTTCAGCAACGACCGTGCCGATAACGGCCCCACTCACCGTGTTTTCGTTAACTGACCCGAAGTCGTAAACATCATCATTTGGTTTGTCACCAGCACTATCGCCGCCAGAAATAAACTCTGGAGCGTGCTGAGCATCTATAATAGAGACTGTTACTTCATTCGAGTCACTTGCAAGCGTCGAATCTGCACCAACCGTATCAATTAGAGTCACGGTTAGGTTTTCAAGATCTTCGTAAATACCATCATCGAGAGTTTTTATATCAATCGGCGCCGACGTTTTACCCGCTGGAATCGTGACTGTGTACGTACTTGGAGCAATATAATCTTTGTCATCAACATTCCCTCCGATTGTGAATGTTACCAGTACATCTTCATCTGCTTTTTGGTCAATGTTGACGATAAATTTTGCATCACTACCTTCATCAACTGAGGATTGATCTGAGCTAATAGTCACTTTCGGTGCACTTTGGGCATCAACGATCACAACACTTGCGCTGTTATTTGAAGCAATGCTCGCATCAGCGCCATCAACCTCTTTAATGGTTACTGTGAAAGATTCTGCGCCCTCATAAATACCATCGGTGACCGTCAGTAAGTCAAGAGCAGCTGAAGATTGACCCGCAGGAACTTCAACACTCAGAACGCCAACAAAATCTTTTCCATCTTGGGCCACGCCACTATATTCGACATGAACCGTAACACTCTCATCTGCAACTTTATCAAGTGTCAGCGTAAAGCCTGCCGTTTCACCTTCATTTACGCTGTTTTGATCGGCACTAATACTAACTAAAGGTGCAGGATCAGAATCCACAATATTTGCGTTACCAGTTGCAATACCATTACTGGTGACACTACCGATTTCCGTAACCGTCAGACCAAAGCTCTCATCACCTTCATGGACATTATCTAGTTTGGTCGGGACTGCGACTTTAATTTCAGCGACACCTGGAGGTATGGTAACGTCTCCATTAGGCGCCATATCTAATGTTTGAGTTTGACCATGAGTATCCACATAGGTCACTACCATAGTGCCTAAATCAACATCTTCCGCAGTATAGCTATCATTTGTTGTTGACTTCAGATTGACGACAACGGCCTCTTGAACAGGGTTAGAGAGTAAAACGGTAAATATTGCGTCAGTTCCTTCAATGACATCGCCGGCATCTACTACGCTAAGTTTTGTACTGTCATTATCAAGAACTGTTGCCGTCCCCGTTTCACCGCCGATCTCAAGAACGATCGTTTCGCTGCTTTCCACAACCAAGTCATCAATAGTCGGAATCGATATTTCGAAGCTACTTATACCTGCAGGAACAATCAAGTAACCACCTAAGAAAACAACACCATTTGTATAGGTTGCATTTGATAGATTTACGTCATTCTTATCAACTGAAGAACCTTGAGCAAGCATATCAACTTGGTACTTAACGGCAGTGCTAGTGGTTTCATTTAGAACAACCGAGAACGTGACATTGTCACCCTCAGTCACGCTATCACCGACCACAGACAGGCTTGGCCCATTTTCAGCAATATTACCATCTAGCATTTCATTAACGATATTGACTGTAGATGGATCGCTAACGCCATTTTCAGAGTCGACTGCCACATATCCAAAGCTGTCTTCGGCAGGTACACCTTCTACATAACGTAACTCCCAGTTCCCTTCATTTTTCGTAGAAAAATCTAACTGAGTAATGACCGAACCTTCAGGAAGAGCTAGATCTTTCCCATAACCAACGCTTGTTTCTTGGAATAGCATGAAGTTGCCTTCAGGCTTCAAAAACTCGAACGTTTGAGTCTGTTGGACATTATTTGAATCTAAGTATGTAACCGTAATAAGTGCTGCGTTGTCATCTCCGTAATCAAACAATCCACCTAATCCATCTAAGCCAAGGTTTACGCTGCCCACAGGATTATTAGACAAATCGATCGTAATCGTTTCACCTTTCTCAATACCCTGCCCATCATTGTCAGCGATACCATTGCCGATGTGTGACACCTGGCGGTTGTACTGCGCAAGCTCACCGCTATCAGAAGAAATGGTGATAGAAGCTCCATTTGCTAAATGCTCAGTACGGGAGTGTGATGGACCTCCGTCCTCACTTAGCCCCCAATTATTGAAATCTGTTGTAGACTCGGAACTATTTAGTGTATCTGGGCGATCCTTGATACCTAATAAGAAACCCACATTATCAGCTTCATAGTAAAGGCTGTCTTTGTCATAAAGCGTATCGCTTACTTCTTTAATTTCGTGCAGCTCACCATCACTATCTTTAAAGAACAACGTACCTGAGGTTGGCAGTTCAGTAATTCGGACATGTAGATCGTTGCCTTTTAAGTCGTCTTCAACATCCGCGATATGATCTTGAGAGTCACCGTGACCCAGAGGCTTCGTATCGGTATCAAACACAACGTGCGTAAGCTGATCATCGGCCACATGCGTAAAGTCTTCACTGTCAGGTTTGTCGTTTACTGGCGTGACATCGACGTTAACAATGGTGGATTCACTGACACCACCGGAGGTGACGATGTAGGTGAAGCTGTCTGCCCCGTGGAAGTTGTCGTTTGGCGTGTAAGTGACGCTGCCGTCCGGGTTGACCGAGACCGTGCCGTTAGCTGGACCGTTATTGCTATCGAGCGACACCACTTTGTCGTCGCCTTCGAACGTGTCGTTACCTAAAACCTTGATGATGGTTGGTGTGTCTTCCACAACCGTCGCGCGGTCAGATTCAATATCTGCCACAGGCGCCACTGTGAAGTTCACCGTTTGGCTAACGCTTTCACCGCTTGGATCGGTGGCGGTAAAGGTTAGGGTTTCTGAGCCGTTCCAGTCCGCAGTTGGGCTAATGGTCGCGATGCCATTTTCAATCGACACCAACACGTTGCTGTTGCCGGACACTGAGAAGTTCAGTGCGGAGTCGCTGTCTTTAAATGCGTCGTTTAAATCAATCGTGTAGATCGTAAAATCTTCTGCTAACACTTGATCTGAAATCACATTGTCGACTGTTGGTGCATCGTTAACGCGATTCACAATCAAACTATCACTGTCGCTAACCGTTGGATTAACACCATCCGATACTGATGCGCTGCTCGTTAGGTCTTTAAGGTTGAGTTCGTCGTTGTTAACCGCGTCAACACCCGCTTGAGTCAGTTTGACTTCATCGCCAACTAGCGCAAAGTAGCCGTTTGAGTTGTTTTCTAAAGAAACGGTTAATTGCTCTTCTGGCGTGTCGATATCAGCGACTTCCAACGTTGCCACTACCGTATCGGTATTCACTGCATCTTCAGTGATACTTTCTACAGCATCGACCTTGATCGTTGGCGCATCGTTTACTGGGTTAACGGTAACAGCTACTTTCGCTTGGTCAGTCAGCGAACCATCAGTGATGGTGTAAGTGATTTCGGCGTCACCATTGAAGTTCTCGGCCGGTGTAAAGACCAATTTTCCATCAACAATCTCAACTGTGCCTTGCGCTTCAGGTACAGACGCCGATTGGATAGACAACTTATCGCCATCAATATCGGTGTCGTTTGGCAGGACATCAATCGTCACTGGCGTGTCTTCGTCAGTAACGGCATTGTCATTGGTCGCCACTGGCGCATCGTTCACTGGCGTCACATCGACGTTCACCGTGGTGGACTCACTGACCCCACCCGACGTGACGATGTACGTGAAGCTGTCTGTACCATGGTAGTTATCGTTCGGCGTGTAGGTCACGCTGCCATCCGGGTTGACTGAGACCGTGCC
>NZ_JAWOWJ010000028.1:0-13359 GCF_033340495.1 Vibrio sp. 1249-1 | reverse complement strand
GTTTAGCCATAAATCACCTCTCAATTAGACCCTAGATCTAACTTAGTAAAGTGTCTACTAAACGTGGGGTACTCGGATGCCTAACGCCGCATTAAGGTGTGAGCAACGCTACCACGAAACTTAACCATACCACCGTAAACACAAAACCCAACGATGGAATGAAAAATGCTATGCGTTGGGAATCACTCTTAAATGCTTTGTTAGAAACGGAGCTCAATACGACTTCGTAGCTTGCCACTGAGCTAAGTTTTCCTGACTATTTTGATTTATTACACTAGCAAAAGTACCAGTTGCAGGTGTACTTAACTTACTAATCTTTTGTGTTTTCATTGTGCTATTGATTTCAAAATCTGCAGGATTTACAAAACCAAAGTAGCTATCTTCAAGTTCACAGCTGCAATGAATTTTTACGGTTCTTGAATGGAAAGAAGCGATATGGGTTTTGCTGTGACGTCCTGAGAAAAGTGAATCATAAGTCATTAACTCAAAGTTATCGGTTTTTTTTGCGTCGAAGTTGTCTTTTTTCGTCTGAGTGTCTAATTCACTTCTACGACCATAAACCAAGACGAATTTGTGCTTGGTAGGGTTAGAATTAAGCGGTTGTTTAACAGCAGCAATATCGTTTTCAAACGTTTGCTGATTAGCGTTATGATTGAACCAACCAATCCAAGATTGGACTTGTTGAACCGCAGCGTTGAACTCTGCTGTGAATGCTCCACCTTTTGTAAAAATCTTCTTATTTGGGTCTTCAATTTCGATATGGACTGCCCTCCAATCAGATGAACTTTTGGACAGAAACATAAAGTCAGATTTATATGTCGTACCAAGTGGAAATTTGCGAAAAACCAAGTCCATATGCACACCATGATTTTGAACAAATGCCCTTGGCACTAGTTCAGGATTACTTTCAATAAATGATTGATATGCTTGTTCTTTATTTGCTTTGTCGTTGTATAATTTTTCAAACTGCTTGATCAAAATATTTCCTCAAGTTTCTAACGCCGCGTTAAGTAGTGAGCAACGCTACTACCTAACCTGAATCATTGCACCGTAAACACCAAGACTCGGCTTTAACTAGGAATGCCGAGCGTTGCGAATCTGTCTTAAACGCTTTGTTATGTGAACTTACGATGCTATTACATAAGCCCCTAGAAGCACTGCAAAAACTGCTAGTAGATATTGTATCGAGTTTGTTCTAGTAATTGACCTAATGTATTTATTGTGCAAATCGTAAGCACTTTCATTTCTTAGCTCTATTTCAAATGAACCTGAACTCACAATTAACCCTTTTAGTCGAACTGTGCATAAATTTACAAAAACCGCAGCTAAGCCTGGTAATGAGACAAGCAAATGTTTATTCAGGTTATTTACATCTACAAGATACAGCATTGCTGATGGATAAATTAAAGCTAATGCAATAACTACCCATGAAACTAACAGACCAATCTTGATTTTTCTCTCAACTAACACACAACAACCTCTACTGGTCACATAACGCCTTGTTAAGGTGTGAGGCACGCAATACCGAAGCTACCGCATAACACCTTAACCACTAAACCTAACGCATAGTAAAAATGCCACGCGTGCCGAATCACTCTTGAACAACTTGTTAAATGAGCGACAACACCCAATCTATAACTCTGTCCAAATTTATCTTATAAGAAGTTTCGATTATTTTGGCTTGAAGTCCGGCAAATATGGCTAAAATGATTGTTAAAACTATTATCATTTTTTGATTTATTCTATCTGATTTTGCTCGCGATACTTCAATTTGATACTTCTCCAACGTAGCAACAGCCTGCCCTGTAATTTTGTAATCACTTGCAAACTTCAAGAGTTCCCCAGAAGCTACGAAAGAATCAAGGTACAAATCCATCTTTTGCCGAACTTCCGTCTTTTGAGGATGCAAATACCAACGGAGACCATAAACGTAACTCATAATATCTAATGAGCTAAATGCTTTATCAGGATCTACAGATTGCTTAGCGATGATTTTTTCTAATATTTTCATGCGACTAGGTAGCTGAAGAGGAACTTTATTAAAAACAAACTGAGGGATGGCATGTTTTGCCCAAGCACAGAAAGTTTGAACTTTGTAGAAACCTGTCCATTCATGCAAACAATAATCGATCACTGAATTGTACGTGTGAGTATAAAGACCATAATAGTGTTCAATTCTCACAGTGACCCCATACGTCAAAGAGAAAGGTATGCATACTTTTGACTTAAAGCGATCACTTTCAAAATACATTCCACCAAAGCCATGTCTTGTGACTTCATCAACCAACAACAATGGAATATCACCTGCGTACAAGCTTATGGAATAGCAGTTAACGGCTTTACCTCTATCTCCACTTCGTGGGATAGAGACCGGGCATGGCTTTTGAAGCAACTTTTCTATTATTTTGGATTCAAACTTCTTTATCATATTTCAAATAGCTCATTTAACGCCCTGTTAAGGTGTGAGCAACGCAATACTGAAGTCGCTGCATACCACCTTAAACATTAAAACCAACGCATAGTAAAAATGCCACGCATTGCGAATCACTCTTAAACAGTTTGTTATGTGCGTGCTTAAACTGAACACCTTTGCTCACAGAACAGCAAATCGATATAAGAGGCGACCGCAACTGGACCAAAATAGAGTTCATGAGCGAAATAAAAAAGTACACTTTTGGAGACTTTCTTCTTTAAAAGCACTTTAACCATAAGAAGTGTGACAATGATGTATACGATGGCAACTTACATTCTATCCCTACATGTAGCCTGACCATGAACTATTCAAGCGACGAAATTTCGCAACCCGAACAATCAAGATGTTGGAAACGCAAAAAAGATATACAAGGCTGCACCAAATACCGAGCCAGCCATAAACAAACCCAACTTTATTGCAGTACTTTTATTCGATTCCTTTTTGGACATAGTAATTCCTTTTACTAATTTAAAATGACTTTCATGCACATCTATTAGTCATCAACACCAAAGCACATAACGCCGCATTAAGGTGTGAGCAACGCTACCACGAAACTAAACCATACCACCATAAACACGAAACCCAACGGTGGAATGAAAAATGCCAAGCGTTGGGAATCACTCTTAAATGCTTTGTTAGGTGGTTGTAACTACTGCGTCTATGGACATTCTGGTAAGCTAAGTAAATTGTTTGGTTGCTCGCCATCATTTTCAGTTTTTAGATATTTACGTCCTGTTGAGCTCGTTGCAACAATAACCCAAACACTGCTTCCACCTGCACTTACATAAAACTTCCATTTTCCAGACTCTATTCCTTCTATGGCACGATCAAGCGTAAGTTTCCATCTTGTACCGTCAGCATTTAAGCCACCTATATGACTGATTCTTTCATGTGCACTTTGTCTGTCGGTTTTGTTAATACATTTTATTTGATGTGTCGCCGCCATGTTTAACTCCATTGCAATATATGAAAGAGAAATCATATCAAATGGTTCAATAGTTTATGTCGACACAGCTCACGAACCAACCTAACGCCGCGTTAAGGGGCAGCAACGCGCTACCACCAAACTTCAATTTACCACTGTAAACACAAATGCCAAGATTTAAGCCAAAGTCGCCACGCGTTGACTGTCCCTCTTGAACGCTTTGTTAGGTGCAATATTTCCCAGTTCAACAACGTATTTACTTGGCTTGTTACCACTTAACTGACACACTTAGCAGGCATTTTATATTAGGCAATCATTATGAAACTTCTAGTTCGCAATTTAGAGCGAAAAACTACTGAGCATGAAATACGTGTTCTGTTCTCAACTCACGGTACGGTTACTGAATGCAACTTAGTATTAGACCAAGACACTGGCCTATCAAAAGGCTTCGCATTTGTCGAAATGCCTGACGAGAAAGAAGCAAAAGCAGCCGTTGAAAACCTAAATCTTTCAACTGTGGCAAAGAGCAAAATCAGAGTTAAGTTCGCTCAAAACTAAACATCCTAAGAGCCAGTAAACTTTTACATTACTGGCTCTATGTCAAACCTGCCGCATTGCACCTAACGCCTTGCTAAGGTGTGAGTAACGCAATACAAAAGCTACCGCACAGCGCCTTAATCACATAAGCCACCGCATAGTAAAAATGCCACGCGTTACGAATCACTCTTAAGCAATTTGTTAGTACATGCGCTACTTCTATTTATGCGCTCCAAGATATTGAAATCTGGCATAATATGAAAGGCTTTGAACACTGAAGTGAGACGGGCAGCTACAAAACTTTACACCGATTGAAAGACGAAAGTTGGCTAGAAGAAAAACGCACTGAACTGCCCTACTTTCACTGACTTCAAATAATAAAAGGATTCAATCCTTGTACTCCGACAGCAGCTCTAAAGGAAAACAAGATTCGCTTGGAAAGAACAGCGAAAGTGAAGAAGCACCAAAGAAATAGGCTAAGAGTTAGAACCCGTAAACCGTGAAATCATAGCGAACACTCCACATATAGTGCCACCGGAAAGATCGTGAAAGGTACAAACTGAAAGGTGTAAAGACGAGCGCCAAAACAGATAAACACCAAAACTTAAGACCATTGATGTCAAACCCGTACTAACGCCTTGTTAAGGTGTGAGGCACGCAATACCGATGCCGCCGCATACCACCTTAACCACTAAAATCAACGCATAGTAAAAATGCCACGCGTGCCGAATCACTCTTGAACAATTTGTTATATGCCTAGCTTTCACCTATACTCAATGCGCACCATCAATACGCATAGGATTACTTTATGAGAAACACATATAGCACACATGCACCTAAAAAGGCTACAAACCTTAGCCTAAACAGTGAGTTACTTGCCGAAGCTAAGCGCCTAAACATCAACCTATCAGCAACAATGGAAAAGGCTTTGGAAAAGGAAGTAAAACAACAATTGAAAGCCGAATGGCTAGAACAAAATGCCGAAGCTATTGAAGCTTGTAACGACTTAACTGCAAAACACGGACTATTTTCCGATTCATACCGAGTATTCTAATGGCACAATTTACGCTTTATAAAAACAACGATAAGAGCACCGCAAGCGCTTACCCATATTTTGTCGATGTCCAAAGCGAGTTGCTAGATTCACTGAATACTCGCTTGGTGATTCCCTTAACTCCTATCGAGCTGTTAGAGAAAAAAGCCCCTAGCCACCTGTGCCCTACGATCCATATTGATGAAGGTGACTTTGTGATTCTTACTCAACAAATGGCTAGTGTACCAACTAAAATCCTTACGACCCCAGTCAATGAGCTAAGCACGTTTAGAAACGAAATTATTGCTGCTATCGACTTTTTGATTACTGGTATATAACGCCGCGTTAAGTAGTGAGCAACGCCACCACTGAACTTAATCATACCACCTTAAACACAAAACCCAACGATGGAATGAAGAATGCCATGCGTTGGGAATCTGTCTTAAACGCTTTGTTATGCAGATTTCTTCCTGCCATACTTTTTCACCATGTCTTTGTTTTTCTGCATGATTACAGCAACCTTAGCTAAGAAGTGTTCTTCTAGAATTTCAGGTGTTTTATGACTTGGAGACATGAGATCAACTGATAAAGTTAATAAGTCATTATCAATTTCACTACAATCTACTCTAATGTCTAGTAGCTCTTTTTTTAGCTTTTGTTTCTCTATTTCAATATCTAACTCGGACAACTTACCAGGGTCATCTCTTAATGAATCAATATTAACAATTGCCAACAAAGAGTTGTAAACTTCAATTTTAAGCTCGAGGAAACCTATATTTTGCTCTTTTAGAAAGCCGATTACTTTTAGCAATCTATCTCGCTGACGATGCATAGTCTCTAATTCATACTGTGAATTTTGTAACTCTAACTGATTTAAGGTCTGTTTATGATTTTTTTCCTCTAGCTTTAGTTGTTCTTGAGTTAATATCAACGTTGTTGCTTGCTGGTCATGCAGTTTTGTAAATTCATCCAACTGCTGCGAAAGGAGTTTTTTCTGTAATAGAATTGTTATTAGCACCGCCGCTAGTGATGCTAGCCCTACGACTGGCCCCAAAACGCCTCCGAAGTACGAACCGAAAGCTCCCCAAACGGCAGCATCCTCTGAAAACCGCCCTGGAAATATTAGTTTGTAGACTCCAAAAGTTGCCGCTAAAGCCAAAGCTGTAAATACAACTATAACTTTCATGAACAGTTCAATTTTATTTATATTTTTCATACTTCCTCTAAATCTGTATAACGCCGCATTAAGGGGTGAACAACGCCACCACCTAACCTAAACCATTGTGCCGTAAACACTAAAGCCAATTCAAACCAAAGCTGCCAAGCGTTGTGAATCCCTCTTGAATGCTTTGTTAGTTGCCTAACCTAACGCTTTGATTTGAAGTTAATTACCGCTTTGCCAACACTTGCTTTACGTATGTTGGAAAGCTCAAATCAGGCGCAGTTTCAAAGCGTTTGTCACTTAAACCACTTGGAACACGCAACGCCGTAGAAAACGAACTGACAACACCAAAAAGACCTTTTGGAGAAACAATGCCACAAAGCTGACTTTCAACAAGTAAATCGGCTTCTGAAACGGCAAACCAAACTAGGAAAAGATCGAAGCTCAATTTCCGCGAACCAAGATCCCGAAGTTCGAAGTGCAGAATCAAGCAAAGCACACGAACGATTAGACCTAAATACTCTGTTTTAGCTGCGATTTTCTCGTTGGCAACTAACGCCGCATTAAGGGGTGAACAACGCCACCACCCAACCTAAACTATTGTGCCGTTAACACTTAAGCTAATTCAAACCAAAACTGCCAAGCGTTGTGAATCCCTCTTGAATGCTTTGTTAGTTGACAAACTTAAGGCTTTAATTTGAAGTTGATTACCGCTTTGCCAACACTAACTTGACGTGTATTGAGAAACTCAAATCAGGCGCAGTTTCAAAGCGCCTGTTACTGAAACCACTTGGAACAAACAGCGCCGTTGAATACAGCCTAACAACACCAAAAGCTCATTTGAAAAGACAATATCACAGAGCTGACTCTCAACAAGTGAATTGGCTTCTGAAACGGAAAGTCCGACCACAAAAAACAAAGCCTGATTTTCACAATCCTGAAAGACTAAATTTGAAATACAAAACCGAGCCAGAAATGCACGAACATTAGCCCTAAACATTCTGCTTTAGCTGCGTTTTTCGCCTTGGCAACTAACGCCCGCTTAAGTGGTGAGCAACACTACCACAACACTCAACCATTACACCGTAAACACTTAAGCCAATTCAAACCAAAACCGCCGAGCGTTGCGAATCCGTCTTGAAGCGTTTGTTAGGTACGATCTTTATACCAGTCATTGCATACTCGGCAATGCCAATCACCACCAACTTTGTCAGGAGTGCTTTGCAACCGAATTTCCTTAGATTCATAGTCATAGCACGTAGCGCAAAACGGACCTTCTAGCTCATCGTCAGTTGACTTATAATATTTACCATCAATAAATTTCATCGTGTTTTTGGTATTCAATAGCCTTTCAAGTTCATCTATTTTTTCAGCATTAACAGCCGCTTCAACTTTCGCATCAGCTAATGCACTCATTAGTTCAGCCATCTGTAATTTTAGATGAGCATCATCAAATGAGTCTGTTACTGCTTTAACTGATTTAGCAGCATCCCAAGCCGCTTTAATACCTGAAACATACTCTAAAACCATAAATTTACCTCTTAGTACCTAACGCCTTGCTAAGGTGTGAGTAACGCAATACAAAAGCTACCGCACAGCGCCTTAATCACCCTAAACCACCGCATAGTAAAAATGCCACGCGTTACGAATCACTCTTAAGCAATTTGTTAGTACATGCGTTACTTCTATTTATGCGCTCCAAGATATTGAAAAGTGGCATGATATGAAAGGCTTTGAACACTGAAGTGAGACGGGCAGCTACAAAACTTTACACCGATTAAGAGAGAAAAGTTGGCTAGAAGAAAAACGCACTGAACTGCCCAACTTTCACTAGCTTCAAATTAGAAAAGGATTCTTTCCTCGTACTTCGACGGCAACACCAAAAAAAGGCAATTCTGACTTAGTAAGAACCACGAAAGAGAAGAAGCGCCAAAGAAATAGCCTAAGAGTTAGAAACCGTAAACGGTGAAATCAAAGCAAACACTTCACATATAGTGCCACCGGAAAGAACGAGAAAGGTACAAACTGAAAGGTGTAAAGACGAACGCCAAAACAGATAAACACCAAAACTGATGACCTTTGATGCTAAACCCGTACTAACGCCGCATTAAGGTGTGAGCGACGCTTGGCTATACTTGAGCGAAGCGAAACTGCCAAGCGTTGCGAATCACTCTTAAATGCTTTGTTAACAGTATGCTTTCACCCTACTCATCAACAATTAAATGAACATCTATAGAAGAGCTTAGTGATGATTTTTTACGTCGATACTCATTTATAGCATGATTGCTATTAGTTTTATCTTTTGGAGGAACCGGAATCTCAGGTAATTCTTGAACTAGATATTTGCACTCTTTAGCGACTAAGTTACGATCATCTAGGTCGCAGATATTATCCATGAGCTTTGATAGTTCATCTTGAACATCATCAATTTTTTCAACAAGGTCAGAGGCAAGCATGGTGCCTTTAGCACCACTCTTTATTCTTTCTAGTTGATTCAAGACCTTATGAACAGAACCAATTATTCCAGTCCTTGCTTCGACTCGAATTACGTCATGGTGTTTTGCTTTGGTTTGATACAGAGATTCCGAGATGATTGCATCTGACAACCATTTCGCATCCGTATACAACAATTGAAGCCCCTCTCTGAAGTCTTTGTATGAGCTGATGCCTTGTAGTAAAAGCATTAACGTGCCAATTACCGTAACTCGTGCTTTAATCGACCCTTCTTCAAACTCAATATTTATATCAAGTCCATCAGATAAGAAGAACTCTGTACGACTAAGCGCAAAAGCTCTTAGGTTTTCTTTGAACGCTTCAAGCTGTTCTTCAGTCTCGATTCCCGTAGGCTCCACGTGAATATAAGCCTGACTCAGAATATTTTTATTTATGTAATCAGCCACGAAAATCCCTCAATACTGTTAACGCCCTGTTAAGGTGTGAGCAACGCAATACTGAAGCTCCCGCATACCACCTTAGCCACTAAACCTAACGCATAGTAAAAATGCCACGCGTTGCGAATCACTCTTAAACAGATTGTTATGTGATTTTGTCAAACCCCAATCGAATAGCCGCGGCAGCAAGAACAAAATAAACTATTAAAAATGATGTACTTAGCAATGCATTCTTATACTTGCCTATATTTGCTTCATCGAACGCTTGCATCGCTTCTTTCGCTGAAAACACCATATAACCGAGAGCCCAAAGCGCTAACACAGCCATTGTAAACTTAATCAACACTGGATTTGCATCAGCTTTATCCATGCCACGGCTTAGCAATTCAGCAGCCACAAGCATTGCTGCTGGAGCCACAAGTCTTTTAATTGCCTTATCAATAATATCGAGAACTTCAGTCATTTCTTCCTCAATCACATAACGCCCTGCTAAGGGGTGAGCAACGCAATACCGAAGCCGCCGCATACCATCTTAATCACTCAAACCAACGCATAGTAAAAATGCCACGCGTTGCGAATCCCTCTTGAGCAGTTTGTTAGTTTGCAAACCCAAAGCGTTGATTTTAAGTTATTTTAAGCTTTGCAAACAATAAACTTTATGTGTTTTGATGCACTTAAGTTAGGCGTAGTCTCAAAGCGGCTACTCAATGAAACCACGTGGAACAAACAACGCCGCAGAAAACGAACTCACAACACCAAAAAGCGCTTTTGGAAAACCAATCTCACAATGCGGACTTTCAACAAAGCCACCGAAACCACATGAACTTACCACACCAGAGAAAACGCCATTTCAGCGAGTAGATCGGCTTTTGCACCAACAAACTCAACGAGCAGAGTTTCAGCAAAAAAGTTCGACTCAGGTAACCCAAAAGTCGCCGCACCAAAAAACAAATCAACTGTTGAAACGATGCCAATTTTGAATTTTCACCACGCAAGTTAACACTGAAATTGAACGCCGATACGACAATTTCAACTTTGAGCTTTTACCACTAGATCTTGCGATATAGCTGCGTTTTTCCTCTTGCAAACTAACGCCCTGTTAAGGTGTGAGCAACGCAATACCAATGCCGCCGCATATCACCTTAAACACAAAAACCAACGCATAGCAAAAATGCCACGCGTTGCGAATCACTCTTAAACAGTTTGTTATACAAAATTTTACTCTCCCTCATACCCGATCGAATCAAGTGCTCTATATGCACTTGGTAACGGACTGGAGGTATGTAAACTATCCAGTAAATCATCTCGTCTGATCTTCGATGCTGTGATGAACTGATTTAACTGAACATGCAATGGTAATTCAGGGTACTCAATAAGCCTAAGAAGGTGAGATTTATCACTTGCAGCACATGTTTGAAACGACTTTACTAGCCAGCTCGATGACTCATACGACGAAGATTCAAGTTCTTTTCGAGTCTCTACCTCATAGTTACTCAACAAAAGCGATCCGATAACAAGAGATGTACAAGGTCCCATATTGCCGTCAACTGTTAACCCGTAGCGCTCCTGAATTTGCTTAACACTATTCCCGATCGTATTTTTGTCAATTTTGTGAAAGTTGAAATTTTCCGTTTCTGTTGCCAATAGTTTTAGAGCGGATAACTCGGACACACCAAAAGAACTTAGAAATGTAAACACACCGGCATCACGAATCACTTGGATAAAATCTTCAGACACAATTGAACTGATGTCTTTATTCGTAACTCCAAGCTTGGCGATTACATTAGATACTCGTTCTAAACTTTTTTGCTTGTCGTCTATAGTTAGCATTAACTGAGACAGTTCATTCTTGAGATTGACCTTTTCTTGGGCGATTTGAGCTAATAACAGTTTCGCGTCCGCAAGCGTTTTGTCAGTTTCTTCTTTTTGTGCAGACAACTCTTTCAAGAGTTGTTGTTTGATTTCCGAGTTAACTACATACTGGGCTGCTTCATTTTTTACCGACTCAAACCCGATATAGCCCAGTAACGACAAGATTGCGGCAGTAACACCAATACTTAAAGTTAAACTTTTATGCTTACCCTCTTGAACCTTTTCTTTGACATCGAGAATAATCGCTTTTCTCGTATCATCTGATATTTTAGTCCCCTCTCGTTTTAAATGAAGAATCTCATCTTCAAGATGCTCAATTTTTCTTTCTATGCTCATAATTTAAATTTTTATTTTTGTTAATTTTGTATAACGCCCTGTTAAGGTGTGAGCAACGCAATGCCGAAGTCACCGCATACCACCTTAAACACTAAACGCAACGCATAGTAAAAATGCCACGCGTTGCGAATCACTCTTGAACAGTTTGTTAGCCCACATCTCACAGCTAGTGCTAGAACCAATTGCTAATAAAGTTCTGAACGAACACCGAACCTGATGGAGTGAGTGTCCAAACAAATGCTCCAATATTTACGAATATCGTCAGCCACAAAATCGATTTAAATGGCTGTTTTTTCGACTTATGACGAAGTTGATTTTGAGCACATAATGCCCCCATCCAACCACCGAGTAACGATAAAAGATGAAGCGTATTTTCTGGTGTCCGCCATTTGCCGTTTTGAGCGGCATTTTTATCTATTGCGTACATTACGTAGGTTACAATGGACATCAGGATATAAGCTGCAATGAACAGCTTCTCACCACCTAATATGAACACAGCTGTACTCGCTAAAACTAAGTAAACGATGCTAAACATGATTGTTGAAGGTACCGAGCTGGAACCTAGAATTGTTACATTAGCGGCGTTGTAACGCCCTTTTTTGTCTTCGTTAACTTCAAATTTAACTTCATCATCGACCTTAGGACGTCGACCTTTACACTGAACCGTTGATATATGGAGAAAAACTCTTAATTCACCATTTAATGCCGAAATGAATCCATAACCTTTTGAGTCATTCCACTCTACAACTTTACCTTTGATCATCGAACTCTACTTTTTATTTCTCTCTTGTGGGCTAACGCCCAATTAAGGTGTGAGGCACGCCATACCGATGCTCCCGCATGCCACCTTAATCACTAAAACCACCGCATAGTAAAAATGCCACGCGTGCCGAATCGCTCTTAAATTGTTTGTTATGTTTTGGTGTTCATCAAGCTAATCAAACTTTTTGAATAGATTATGCCCTGTGATCCCATACCCAAGACGAGTGTACAGCCTTAAAGCACCATTATTGCCATTTGCAACATGGAGCTTCAACCTTGTAATACCACTTTGTTTGAGGCGGGATTCAAGGTTTTTTATTACTAATTTGCCATAACCTGAGTTGCGATACTTTTGCTCTATGAAGAAGTCACAAATAAAAGCGGTTGAGTCTTCTACGCTCTCTATGTACCAAAGATGACCTATAGATAGCTCCCCCAATTTAATCGAACAGACATAGTTACCGTCAGTATCAAGCTTATTGGGTAGTCTCATCTCGAAGTCTAGGGAAGCGAACTCAAAAGATTTCCTTTCAGAGTAGCCATAATTGGAGCTGATAGAACCAGCGTATTCTCGTATAAAGTTTTCACGAAACAGCTCAAAACAACCAGGTTCCATTTCAAATAGACTTATCACTTTACCCTCCTAAATCCTTGGAGTTGATTAAAAACATAACGCCGCATTAAGTGGTGAGCAACGCAGACCACCAAACCTAAAGTATTGTGCCGTAAACACTGAAACTGAAGCAAACTGAAAATGCCGAGCGTTGGGAATCCGTCTTAAATGCTTTGTTATGTGTGGGCTGACTGATACACGTTATTTTCTATTGAAGCACCTGCAAACTCAAAGGTTAGAAGTCCTATTCGACTTAACCCAAGATGCTCATAAAATCCATTGGATTCATTTTCAACCCATGTGTAAAGCCAGTATTTATTACCCAACTGGTTTTCGACTTCATTCAAGAGCTTTCGACCCAACCCTTTACCTTTGAAAGTGTTATCGACATATAGTTTTTCGACTTCAAAGCCATTACTGGACGTTTGATAATGCGATTCAAGATTAACCATTACATAGCCTTGAATAACTTCCTGTTCTTCACTTACAAACACACGATATTTAATCGTATCCAATATTTCTAAGAAGTAGGTTGCAGTGAAAGTAGACAAGACATACTCAGCGTATTCAGTTTTGATACCTTCTCGAGCATATGTGTCTAGCCAAACTTTAATGGACAATGCCGCTAATTTTACGCAATCGTCTTTTGTCGCTTCCCTAACCATTTTCCCTCCAAACACTGGTGTACCCCACAAAAAGTAGACAGTACATAACTACATACTTTCGTACTCAACTGGGCTGACGTGCCCCAACGC
>NZ_JAWOWJ010000027.1:0-16064 GCF_033340495.1 Vibrio sp. 1249-1 | reverse complement strand
ATCAAGCTCTTCTTCTGTAACTTTGTTTTCTTCGTTGCTCATGATATCTCCAGAATTCAACATAATGCCCTTAAAGCCATGCGCGTTTTTGCGGGCTTTAACCACATAAAAATTCGCATATTTAGGTGACTTGCCATTATTATGGGGATGAAGATTCCTGATTCAAGCCTCTTTAATGCGGAAATGCTATGAAAAATCCATGTAACGTGATCGCGATTATCGGAAAACCAAGAGATCAACAAGCAATTCAAACTCATAAAGAGTTGTACCAATGGTTGACCTCTGAGGGCTATAAAGTATTCATTGACGATCGCCTTGCCGCAATACTGGATGATATCCCACAGAGTCAGTTTGCTAGCTTAGTTGAACTAGGAAAAAATGCCGATCTAGCCATTGTGGTTGGTGGCGATGGCAACATGCTAGGTGCAGCAAGAATTTTATCCCGATTTGATGTACCAGTTATAGGCGTGAACCGTGGAAATCTGGGCTTCTTAACTGACTTGAACCCAGACGACTTCCAAGCGTCTCTGCAAGCGGTACTCGACGGTGAGTATATTGAAGAGGAGCGTTTTCTTTTAGAGGCGGAAGTACACCGCCACGGACAAATAAAGAGTCATAACGCTGCGCTAAACGAAGCCGTACTTCACCCAGGGCAAATTGCCCATATGATTGAATTTGAAGTGTACATAGATGAAAGCTTCGCCTTCTCTTTACGGGCCGACGGTTTGATTGTCTCCACTCCGACTGGCTCGACGGCATATTCACTTTCTGGCGGCGGCCCAATTCTTTCTCCTAGCTTGAATGCCATTTCACTCGTGCCAATGTTCCCGCATACATTGTCGAGTCGACCTTTGGTGGTTGATGGAAAACGTCGAATTAAATTGGTGGTATCACCAGAAAACCGTGGAACACAAGAAGTTAGCTGTGATGGACAAGTCTCACTTCCAGTTACCCCTGGCGACGAAATTCACATCTATCAAAGTCCAAATGTACTAAAGCTCATCCATCCAAAAGACTACAGCTACTATCACGTCTTACGGAATAAGCTTGGCTGGTCTAGTAAATTGTTCTAACACTTGTTACTCAGGGTAATAACTTCAATAAAAAAGCCAGCAGCTCAATTGCTACTGGCTTTTGGCTTTCTTAGACAAGAAATAGACACAAAGTAGTGAGGCGACACGATATTTGTCATCATTAAAGAGAAGCTTATAAATTTTGATCCTGTGGGCAAACTTTACACAAAAGATAGAAAAGCAAATTCAATGATCTATGTCCGGTGATATTCTCACCATGAATAGAGTATCAACTCTATTTCATACAATCAATAAAGGACATATTATGAAGAAAACCATCATTCTGTCTGTTCTCAGTACATTAGCACTTATTGGCTGCCAATCAGAGGAAACGCAAGTCAACAGTGTGTCCAATGCAAAAGCGGAAGATATCACTAAGACGAAACGGGCCCTAGCTCAACAATTGAGTGAGAATTATGCTGCCATTGAACCCATGCTGAGAAGAGATATTACTCCGCAACAGACTAACGTGTCTGTATCAGCATTTGTTAAGCAAAACCCTAACTCAGAGTTCAGCCGCCAGCTTGTACAAGCTGACACTCAAATTCGTAGCTGGAAAGGTATTTCTGAATACTCTGATCAGTTGTTAGAAGTTCGCTTGGCAAATGAAGCCATGATAACAGCATGGCAAAGTGGCGAGGTCGAGCCATTATTTGCATTTGAACCAAGTGGTGATGATGAGAATTGGCAATACATCGAAGCATTTGATGTTTATGGCAACATCCATCAACTCGATGTTTACCAGCTCCCTGAGGTACCTGTACTTGTCGTTGATAACAATAGCTCTGCAGAGCTAAAAGCAGGCTTGCAAGCTATGCAAGCTGAGATGAAAAAACTCGGTCAACCAGCTTTAGTTCAACCATATATTGCTGATGAACAACGCCAAAATACACCGCTATTGTCAAGTAGCGCAGTGGGCGAAGCGGCTCCAATTCAAACCACGCAGTTGAAAAAGATCCGTCTAGCCGATGACAAAGAACCTTGGATCTCTGGCAAGGCAGAAATCTACGCTATCGTAACGGGCGTCAATCCAAGTCGTGATGAACCTACTCTCGATTTGGTGGAGCTTCCATACTTAGACTACGATAACCAAGATTACTATCCAAATCAGATCATTATTCACTGGTCTCGTTACCGCTGGGGTGCGGCAGACATTGTGCTCATGGAGCAAGATGACGGCACAGACTATAAACAATTGGCAAAACTCCTTGTTCAAGTTGCCGAAGAAGTATTGAAAGCGATTCCAGATCCAGAAGTTCAGGCTTACGCGATTATTCCGCAAATCACGAACAAGATCATCGACACTATCCCCGATGGTGTACTCACGAATGATGATGACTTCGTCGACGTTTACTACACTCTAATGCAAGATACTTCATACGTAGATCACCCAGGTGCAGGTGTGAATGCAGTCGTCACACTAGAACCACTAACGATTAACCCAACTCGTCCGTAACCTGTTCAATTTTAATGAGTCGTTGTAATCACATCGGCTCATTTTTCCCACTTCATCACAAAAAAACAGCCTACAAAGAAAATTTTCCTTACCTGACTTTACTGTATAAAGAAACAGTATATACTGTTCTCTTATACAGTATTGTTCAGTTATACAGGTAAATAAAATGCTGGCTCATCTAAGTGTTAATAATTTTGCGATTGTTAAGTCTTTACAACTCGAGCTTTCTAAGGGCATGACCACCATTACAGGTGAAACAGGCGCGGGTAAATCCATTGCTATCGATGCTTTAGGGCTCTGCTTAGGCGGACGAGCCGATGCCGGCATGGTGCGACAAGGTGAAGAGAAAACCGAAGTTAGCGCCGCCTTTTTATTGGACAACAACTTACATGCAACACGTTGGTTAGAAGATAACGATCTGCTAGATGGCAGTGAGTGTATTTTGCGTCGTATTATCACAAAAGAAGGCCGCTCAAGAGCCTTCATTAATGGCAGCCCTGTTCCACTATCACAACTCAAATCTCTAGGGCAGCTACTTATCAATATCCATGGGCAGCACGCTCATCATCAATTGATGAAAAGTGAGCACCAAATGGCCATGCTCGACCAATATGCTGGGCATTTAAACCTACTAAAAAGCACACGAAGTGCTTACCAGCATTGGCGTCAGGCAGACAATAACCTCAAGCAACTAAAAGAAAATAGCCAGCAAAACCAGGCGCAAAAACAATTGCTTGAATACCAAATCAAAGAACTGAATGAGTTATCGCTAGGTGAAGAAGAATTTGCAGAGCTCGAGCAAGAGCATAAACGACTATCCAACAGTGGTGAACTCGCCACTACCTGTCAGCAAGCCATCGAACTTATTTACGAAGGTGAAGAAGTCAATGCGCTTGGTATTTTGCAATCGGCCAATCACTCCCTAATTCAATTAGCCGAATTAGATGAAAAGCTATCTGAGCTACCTAACATGCTGTCAGAAGCGATGATTCAACTTGAAGAAACGAAGAATGAATTACGCAGCTACTTAGATGGCATCGATGTTGATCCTGCTCGTATGGCTTATGTAGAAGAACGTTTTTCTAAAGTGATGTCTGTAGCTCGTAAACACCACGTAATGCCAGAAGAACTCTACCAGCATCATCAAGATCTTCTGGCCCAAGTAGAAGCGTTAGATTGCTCCGATGAACGTTTAGATGAGCTTGCTCAAGAAGTAGAACACAAGTACCAAAGCTTTCTAACACAAGCAGAAAAACTGCACAAATCACGCAGCCGTTACGCAAAAGAACTGAACAAACTGATCACACAAAGCATGCACGAATTGAGCATGGAGAAAGCAGTATTCAGTATCGAAGTTAGCAATGACAACACGCACCCATCGCCGCTTGGCATGGACAGCGTGTGCTTCTTAGTATCGACCAACCCGGGACAACCATTGCAACCTATAGCAAAAGTTGCGTCAGGCGGTGAGCTATCACGTATCTCTCTAGCGATCCAAGTGATCACCGCTCAGAAAGTAGATACACCAAGTTTAATCTTCGATGAAGTGGATGTAGGTATTAGTGGTCCAACAGCTGCCGTAGTGGGCAAAATGCTACGCAAGCTTGGCGAATCTACTCAGGTATTGTGTGTCACTCACCTCCCTCAAGTTGCAGGATGCGGCCATCAACAAATGTTTGTAGCTAAGCAAACCAAAGCAGGCCAAACCGAAACCCAAATGCACGCATTAGATGAACAACAACGTGTGGCAGAATTAGCTCGCTTACTTGGGGGTAGTCAAATAACCGACTCAACGTTGGCAAACGCAAAAGAACTGCTTATCGCCGCTTAATAAATCGACAAGGGATGAGATATGGATATCAGAGCAATACACAAAACCAACTGCTTAGATCTCATCCCTATTTTTATTGAGTTAGAACATTACTACTTCAAAGAAAAAGCTTCATCAAAACACGATCTGGTCCATTATCTAAAGAGCCAAGTCTTCTCTGAACATTCTGGCGTTAATATCATTGCGGTTTACGATAATGATGACGTCGTAGGCTTTGCATCTTATACCGTCATGTTCCCTGCCCCAAAACTCTCAGGGCAGATGTACTTAAAAGATCTGTTCGTATCTTCGAAGGTTCGAGGAAAAGGGGTTGGTCTCAAGTTAATGAAGTATCTGGCATCTTTGGCGATCAAGTGTGGATGCCAAAGGTTGGACTGGACAGCTGAAAGTAGTAACCCTACCGCAGGTCAGTTTTACCGCTCAATTGGTGCAACACTAATTAATGAAAAAGAGTATTATCGTTTTTCAGGTGATGCATTACGCAAATTCGCCAAAACCGACTAACGAGTCACTAGGCTTGGCTCACCGCTGAAAGCGTCCATCACCCTACTTCCGATTGAAATTTGCTCTTCGTCACCTAACTAATACGTCATGTGGTGACATTTACCGCCTAATATCGGTGAATAAATGCAACTCAACTCAAAATTCGTTGTCAGATTGTCTACCATACGACGCATAGCTTTTTACATCTGCGTCGAGCTTGTTTATTATCAGCGCAGTATTTTAAAGGTTACTAAGAAATTATTATGCAATTAAAGAAGTGGTTAGTTGCCGTACCATTAGCAATGACATTGCTGACAGGATGTTCGGTATTGGAAAGACTGGTTTATCGTATTGATATCAACCAAGGCAACTATGTAGAACAAAGTGCGGTTGATAAATTAAAGTTTGGGATGACTAAAGCACAGGTTCGCTTCGTACTAGGGTCGCCAATGCTTATTGAAAACGGCTACCCAAACACTTGGTACTATATTTATCACCATACTCCTGGTCACGGTGATCCAGTGCAAAAAGACCTGATCGTTAACTTTAACGATCAAGGCACACTCGCAGACATCAGTGGTGACTTTCCAAAAAGTGACGCATTTTACGAGCAAATTCAGTAAACTGACTTTTGCAAAAAAACCTCCCGTTTGGGAGGTTTTTTATTATATAGAAATCACGTTAGTCAAACTTTGAGTAACTCACATGAGCTATTGGGTTTATATTAATCCTGCTTATTTTTACGTACAGAACTAGGCTTGCCACCGGTGACTGGGTCTGCACTCCCCTCGGTTTTAGCCTGCTCCGCCCGCTTACGGCGAATCTCTTTCGGATCGGCGAGTAACGGACGATAAATCTCTATTCGGTCTCGATCTCGAACGGTCGCATCCAACTTCACGTTACGACTAAACACACCCACTTTGTTCTTGGACAAATCAATTTCAGGGTACAACTCCAATACACCGGATTGTCGAATGATCTCTTCTACCGTTGCGTGATTATTTACCACTAAGTTAAATACACGCTGTTCATGAGGAAGAGCATAGACAACCTCAACGTGAATCATATCTGACTCAATACTCATAACATTCGTAGACCTGTTTTGCGCGTTTAGTAAATGCATTTACCATATTACTAGTAAGCTCGTTAAAAATCTTACCGAAGGCCATCTCAATCATTTTACTTGAGAATTCAAACTCAAGCTTTAGTTCAACCTTGCAAGCTTGCTCATCTAGCGCGGTAAAAATCCAACCACCACGCAACGTCTTAAACGGACCATCCACTAAGTTCATCATAATTGCCTGACCGGGGATCAACTCATTTGAAGTCGTAAACGTTTTGCTGATTCCAGCCTTCGCCACATCGACAGAAGCCACCATACCATTCCCCGAAGACTCAATGATTCTAGAGCCCGAGCAACCAGGCAGAAATTCAGGGTATTTAGCAACATCATTAACCAGATTGAACATCTGTTCGGCGCTAAAAGACACAAGCGCAGAACGGCTGACTTGCTTCATACATACTCCTATCGATACATGTACAGATTTAAAGCTACTCGCCAATTTTACTTTTATTCCACGATTGCGCAAATAAAAGGATTTCCTATCCGATATCCAACCCGTATAATGACGCTATTATGGCAAAGAAAAAAACGAAACAAAAAGCGGGTAGCAATACTATCGCGCTGAATAAAAAAGCTCGCCACGAGTATTTCATCGATGATGAAATCGAAGCTGGCTTGGAGCTCCAAGGTTGGGAAGTGAAAGCCCTTCGCCAAGGTAAAGCCAATATTTCTGAAAGTTACGTATTTATGCGTGACGGTGAAGCCTTTGTGAGTGGCATGACAATCACTCCTTTAAATCAGGCATCGACACACGTTGTGGCGAACCCTACACGTGTGCGTAAACTACTAATGAGTCGTCGTGAGCTGGATAACCTATTCGGACGTGTAAACCGTGAAGGTATGACATTAACGGCCCTCTCACTGTACTGGTCTCGCTCTTGGGTGAAACTAAAAATTGGCGTAGCAAAAGGTAAAAAGCTGCACGATAAACGTACGGATCTAAAAGAAAAAGACTGGGCAAGAGAAAAAGCACGCGTAATGAAGAGCGCACTGCGTTAATCTTGACCACTTAAACGCATAGTACTGGACAGCCAATGCTTTTCTGTTACTATGCGAATATTATCTGGGGCTGATTTAGGATTCGACGGGAATTCAGAAGTCTGAGGTGCATGCCGAGGTGCGGTAGGCCTCGTTAACAAACCGCAAAAAAATAGTCGCAAACGACGAAAACTACGCACTAGCAGCTTAATAACCTGCTAAGAGCTCTCTCGCCCTAGCTTCCGCACGTAAGACGGGGAATAACGAGGGATCAAACCCAAACGCGCTAGCCCGGATTCTCCCGCCTGAGAGATGAACGGCGAATTTTAATTCAGGCTAGTCATTCATTAGCGTGTCGGTTCGCAGGTGGGTGGCGAAATTAAAGATCGACTAAGCATGTAGTACCAATGATGAACGGTTTTCGGACGCGGGTTCAACTCCCGCCAGCTCCACCAAACGTTTGGAAAAGGCCACCTTCGGGTGGCCTTTTTTGTATCTAAAACATCAAAAATTCAATTACTTAACTCACCTCCTTGTCTTATTCTGTCTCATCGCGTCTCATATCTGCTCACGTTTTTAGTACCCAATGATTTACCCTATACTCATATCCAAGATATTTTGGGTACTAAATCGAGTATAAAGAGATGGCAAGACGTGTAGTTCAACTGACAGATAAAAAAGTAAAAAGCATTAAGCCAACAGACAAGGAACAATTGATCAGTGACGGCCAAGGCTTACAACTTAGAGTTATGCCAAATGGAACAAAATCATGGCGTTTCGTGTACAAGAGTCCAGCTACAGGAAAACGTGGAAATATGACCTTGGGCACATACCCGAGACTATCGATAGCTAATGCAAGAAAAAAAGCAGAAGGCTACCGTGAGTTAGTAGCACTAGATATCGATCCAAAACACCATAAAAGAGAAGAGAAAGAAAAAAGCGAGGCTATACACCAGCACACACTATTTAATGTTTCACATAATTGGATAGAACGAAAGAAATCAGAAGTAACCGAAGACTACGCGAAGGATATCTGGCGCTCATTTGAACTTCATGTTTTCCCTACTTTAAGCTCACAACCTATATCTATGATTACAGCACAGTCCGTAATCGAAACTCTAAAGGTAGTAGAAGCTAAAGGTTCTCTGGAAACTGTTAGACGTCTAACACAACGCTTAAATGAAGTTATGGTCTATGCGATGAACTGCGGACTACTGCAAGCAAATCCGATTAGCAACATCCTAGCTGCTTTTAAAAAGCCCACTAAGCAAAATATGAAAAAGCTGGACTCAAATGAGCTACCAGCCCTAATGAATGCACTAGCAAACGCGAGTATTAAACGCTCTACACGCTGCCTTATTGAGTTTCAACTTCATACTATGACAAGACCAAATGAGGCGGCTGGCGCGAAATGGGCGGAGTTTGATTTACTAGAACGTGTATGGCTCATACCAAAAGAAAGAATGAAAAAACGAAAGGAACACCGTATACCTCTAACTGAAGAGGTAATTAATCTGCTGAAGACAATGAGAGCAATGAAGGGAAATAGCGAGTATGTGTTTCCATCAATTAAAGATCCGAAAAAACCAATGCATAGTCAAACCGCAAATATGGCACTCAAGCGAATGGGTTTTAAGGATCGCTTGGTATCTCATGGTATGAGAGCTATGGCTAGTACGATCCTTAATGAGAATGGCCATGATTTCGTGTTGGTGGAAGCTGCTCTTGCCCACGCAATTGGTGATAGCACTCAGCGTTCGTATAACCGTACAGACTATCTAGAACGCAGAAGAGACCTTATGGATTGGTGGAGTAAGCATATCGTCAACGCATCTCAATCAAGAATGTCATTGGCGGTAGTAGCTTGAAACACAATAATCTTAGTAACTAGGAAATGTCCAATTCCGACTTACACGACTTTTTGGTGGCATTTTTTTGACATACCTACCAAGAACAATAAATTCATTACTTCTGCTATAGATAACAAAATCTTGATAAGTGGTTAATGCATGCAGTTTTATTTCTAAGTAGTATGTCCTAAATCGACAATCATAATAATGAGGCTAGCATGGACTTTAGGGCTACTCCTGTAACGGTAGATAATCTATTTTCTTTACGCAAACAGTATATCGTACCAAGAAATCAACGAGAGTTTTCTTGGCAAGAAGAACTTCTTGAAGAGTTTTGGTACGATCTTGTTTCCAATATTACTTTCAATACAACATCTTCTCGTTTTGAGTTTAGTGAATATTTTATCGGAGCTATCGTTCTAGCAGGAGATGAGGACGGGTTTGAACAACAGATAGTGGATGGACAGCAGCGAATTACCGTTATTACTACGCTAATCTGTTCTATTGTTGAGGAACTTAAAAAACTAGATGACATCGCATATGCGAAAGGTGTCTTTGATAACTACATTGAAGGTGCTCTTATTAGTGAAGAAGAGGATCCAACTTTAGAAGAGACCGAAGCTCCAAAATATTTCAAACTTGAACGTAAGTCTGAAAGCAACTACTACAAACTAGCAATTCAAAGCTTTGAAAAGCATCAGTGTGAAGCAAAAAACCGTGAAGATAACTTACTTGCTGATGCTTGGGATTTTTTTGAAAACAAATTAAAAGCGGATAATCTAACAACAGACTTACTTGGGACAGCAAGCACTGAACGAGCGGATGCCATTCGGTGCTTGAAAGCAATAGCGGTTCAGTTAACTCGTCATATTAAGGTCATCAAAGTTGTTGTTGCCAACAACGATGATGCATACATCATCTTTGAGATTCTAAATGCTCGCGGTATGGATCTAGATGCGGCTGACTTAATTAAAAATAAACTGTTTAGTGAACTACGTAAGAATCACCCAATAGATTTTGCGCAAACTGGTTGGAATAGCATAAACAGTCAAATTGCCGATAGAAATAAGAACTTTAAGATGGTGAATTATGTGAGACATTGGTGGAACGCTCACTACCCAGTTTCTAGTGAAAGTTCACTGTACAAAAATTTTAAAGATAAATTAATCTCTGGCGATTTTACGGCAGAAGAATTCCTAGAAAACTTACAGGGAAGTGTTGGTATTTATGCCAAAATACTCGACCCTCGCTTTGACGATTGGCGAGAAAACAACTCTAAGCATATATTCTATTCTTTAAATTCACTTAAAGTGTTCAATGTTTCGATTTGTAGACCGCTCATTTTGTCTATGTTTGAAGCTTTTGCAAAAAGAAAAATACGTCAATCCAAGCTCATCGAAATGTTACAAGTTCTTGAGTTTTTTCACTTCTCATTCAACGCTATTTGCTCACAAAGACCTTCAGGTGTAGAGAATATTTATTCTTCTTATGCTCGTCAGGTATTGAGCGCTGAGACACGTGGAGCCGCTGCAACTGCACTTGAAGAATTAAAGGTCAAACTAAGAGCAAAAGTACCTAGTCGAGATTTATTTATAAGAAAATTTACCGAACTCAAGTTCACAAAAACAAGCGTTGCTGATAAAAAGCTAATTCAATACATTTTCTTTATGTTAGAGCGTCACGAGCGAGGCAGTGTTGAAGTTGTACCTTTAGATATGACGCTTGAGCACATTATGTCTCAAAAAACTAATCACGCTAAGGTTGGTAAAATCGGAAACCTTCTGCCGCTCGGTTCAGCGTTAAATAATAAAGCTGACACCAAACCATTTAGTGACAAAATAGCGTTATATCAACAGAGCAATTTCGAGCTTACAAAGAGTTTTTCTCAAAATAACTTAGAAACCGATGATTGGACAGCTCAACATATAGATCAACGAACAACAGAGCTTGCTCGTCTTGCATATGATCATGTTTGGAAATTCTAAAATAGGCCATATTTCCAAAACCTAATAAGAGCGCTCTTGTATTAAAAGAGCGCAGCTCTAACACACTTTAGCGCAAAGGTGATTTTGGTAACCGAGAAGGATTTCTTCCTAGTTGCCAGCACGGAACGGGGCAATAACAATTTAGTTTGTTCTACGACAGCATTCTAAGAACGAATTAATGGATATGTCTTACTACTAGGTTTGTTTCTAATGCCAAGCTGCTAGTTTGCTGATGAAGGGAAGTTTTGCTATTTGTTACTGGCTCATAGTGGATAGGCGACTAGTGTTGTATCGTGTGCTTCTTAAATGTTCTAATTTAAGCCATTGAGATAGGTGATATTGGTGTAATCTACACAAATCGTAGATTACACTTTGGACTGTTTTAACCACTCTCTTGCATGCCATTGAAAAGGTAGCGTCCTTCTATCTTGTTCATCTAACCAGCAAAGAGATTCACAGAACATCAACTTATTAAGTCGATATTTTTTAGTCAGATTCTTACCCCAAAACGATTGATAATCACGAACTTCAAAGCAAGCCAACTTGTGTATGTAACTCAACTGCTTGAGAGGATCTCTAAACTCCTGCTTCATGAATGGTCTAGCTTGTCTATTTTGCTTGATATGCTTGGGGTGTAGCTTCGTAAGTTTCTCTGCTAATCGTTCAATCGCCTCTTCATTACCCGATTTACGCATAAGAACATGGTAGTGAGGTAACCATTTTTGTGGCGAGCCATGAAAATCTAACTCAAACGAACCCAGTACCGGACCATCGACACCACATCTAGACAAAAGCTTTCTCAATCTGTCTTTATCTTTAGGGATATCATAGTCAACGAAGTCATACGCATCTACTCCGCGCGAGTATTGAATTATAGTGTAGACACCGTATTCAACATTCTGTGTTTGCTCTTGATCAAGCACAATTGAAGCAATGATGTTATTAACACGTTCTATTTTAAACTGCCGATTACACTTCTTACACGCCACACTCTTACACTCGTATAGACCTTCGTTGCAGTCTTCTAGCTTGTCTGCTAGCGCATGCAGTCGACCACAACTATATCTTCGACCAAGACTCCCATGGACATGATCAGCCATTTTTCTCAACAGCTCGATGCGATACTCGTTCTCCAAATAAGCTTCATACTCGCTCATTAACCAATCACACTCTTCTAATCTGGTGCCAGATAAGAATATGTCTAGTTGCATCTTCTCCATACCTCTTCGAGTAGCTTTTGCCCTTTATCTAACGGTGGTAGTAGAAAAATACTTTGGCGCTCTTCAACCCAAACATCCACTTCAGATTCTTTCCACGCAACTCGGTTTTTCGAAAGTCGATATGAACTTGGAAACTCTCCTGATTTCATCAAGCGATAGATCTGAGCTCTGCTATAGGAAGTTCTTTCTAACACCTCTCCAATTTTCATATATCTCTCATTCGCCATGTCTTTTATCTCTGTTTCAAATAATGGTGCCATCGTATCAAACTACAGAAACCAACTCGTGAGACTCACAAGTCATCATAAAAAACAGTGAGACTCACAACATAAAAAATATTATAAAACAGCAAATTAAAGCTTTTATTTGTGAGTCTCATGTTAAAAATACATTTAAATAGATGGAAAAATTGTGTAGCGTAAAGGATGTAACAAGGAACGAGAATTGATTATGAAACGTAGAAGTGATGCAGCTATAAGACAACAATATGTAACACAAAGAAGAAAAGATTCAGGACTCGTAACTAAGAGAATTCATGTATCAAATGTCGCACTAGACAACCTTGATGCCATTGGAACTAAACTTGGCTTCTCAAGTAAGGAACTCCGTAACAATGAAAATTTGTCCGCAATTATCGAGCTTTGTCTTAGTACTTTTTTAGACGGAAGCTTTGAAGGTAAAGCGAACCGCAAAGAAGCTCTGTACTTGATGCAAATCCACAACATAGCTAAGTTCAAAGAGCAACAAGGATTCAATGACAAAGCTATAGCTAACTTTCTTGAAGATTCTGGCTATGAGACACCGTTCATCGCAAAAAGAGTGGTCAATACACAAAAATATCGTCTTAGAATGGTAGAAAAATGGACTGATGTACTTGTAGAAAGATTAAAAAAAGAAAGCTATGTTCAAAAACAAACCCAGCTCATTGGCGAGTGTCGTCGTCCAAAAAGGATAATTCGCAAGAAACCTCACCTAAGACGAGAATCAGAGGTTTTTCGAGATGAAGATTTCTCAGTTTAATAAATTCATAGCACTTACATTGGAGCTATTTGCTTGAGCCAAAATAGAAGTATTTACCTGATTGAGGATAGACTGTTTAGTAAGCTCACTAGTTTGTTTAGCAAAATCAGTATTTCGTATCTGGCTACCGCTAGCTGCCACTTTTTCTGAAGATTGAGATAAATTATTGATCGCGTGGAAAAGTCGGTTTTGCGATGAGCCAAGATAAGCTCTAGCTGAATCAACAAAATGTATAAGATCATCCAATGCAGCTACCACATCATCACTACCATTTTCGAGTTTAGGTAACTCAAGTTCAGCAGGATGATTATCGATATAGGATCGACCAGTACCATAATAAAATGGATTATTAGCTCTGGTTGACTCAGAAGTATACCTCAATTGAATGGTGATATATGCGTCTTTGTCTGAAGTGTAACAAAGCCTTAATTGATCTGCTTTTCCGACATCACGCTCTTCTAATGTACTGCTGTCAATAGAGCCATCTAAATAGAAATTGATTTTATCTCCATATTTATCATTTAAATTTTCCACGATATCCTCCATCGTAGCACCTTCCATAGCATCCGAAATCAAAAGCTCAGTGCTATTGTCCTCGGAGTAAACTACTTTAACTCCGATACGCTGCCCAGGATCTGCTCTCCAGTTATCCACTTTGTAGTTCGAAATTGGAGCATAAAATACCTTTTGAGTATTATTTCCTGTTTGTTCTAGTTTGCTCTCTATATCAGGGAATTCAACTAACACAGCCTCCCCGCTAGAAGAACCAACTTGAAAAGAACGTAAACTCTGGCTGCCATTAAGCAACTTATCTCCAGCAAAGCTTGTTGTTTGAACTATTCTATTTAGCTCTTCTTTTAGATCTTCAAACTCTAATAAAATCGCATTCTGGTCTTCTGCATTAAGTGAACCATTGACATACCTCAGTGTTAGATCTCGCATTCGCATTAGATTTGTCGAATATTCAGCTAAAGCTCCTTCAGCAGTCTGAAGCATAGAAACACCATCATTGGCATTCCGAATCGCCATATCCATTCCTTGACTCTGCGATTGCAACCGATTAGATATTTGTAGACCAGCAGCATCATCCTTGGCAGTATTGACTTTTAGACCTGATGATAATCGTTCCATAGACGTAGCATGTCTATCGGAAATCCGACTAAGACGATGCTGCGCATGCATAGCCACCAGATTTGTATTGACGTTTACAGCCACGATATATACCTAATTTATTATTGTTGAGACTTGTATCGGTAGTAAGAAAGGTCAAGCAACCAACTTTACGTAACGTACTTCTATTATCGACTGAATATGCAAAAGGTTTAATTGTTTTTCACAGCAAGTTACTGATAGAAAAGAATGTTACTGTTACATGAGTAGTGTGCTAAATTTCAATTGACATCAAGATAGTGAACGCTGATTGCTAAATACAACTAAACTTGAAGTCGCTCACGAATT
Organism: Vibrio sp. 1249-1; assembly: GCF_033340495.1. Taxonomy (NCBI): domain Bacteria; kingdom Pseudomonadati; phylum Pseudomonadota; class Gammaproteobacteria; order Vibrionales; family Vibrionaceae; genus Vibrio; species Vibrio sp. 1249-1. Next base: position 1,587 of record NZ_JAWOWJ010000027.1, on the reverse strand, counting down.
TCAAAGTTACTCCAGCTTTTCTTTTAGTACCCAACAAGTTACCCAACGGACAAGTTTAAATATACTTTTCACTTTAAAATCATAACATTACATGCAACTTTCAGATGACGCCAGCCCACCAAACATTTGGAAAAGGCCACCTTCGGGTGGCCTTTTTTGTATCAACTAAAATAGTCTCTTTTTTCAAACATTCATGCTTTCTGAAATCTTACTACATAGATTACCGCATACCTTTGGCCCATGTAGGTTTACAAACTCGTTGAGTATTAATCAGTAAACAAGAAGTTCATAAGTACTAATCAAAAAGGCAGAGAGCATGGTACTAAAAGCCCTGCAACTTAAAAGTTTTCTGCTTACCTATCCTTTCTAAGAGATAACTAGATCTAAGTCTAAAGCCTATACTCATCTCCCTCGATGAATTGATTGATGCATTCATTGTTAGTCCCTACTCGCTTGTTTCATTACAACTCTATCGATGTAATGACTACAAATAGTAGTTACAAAAAATAATGTAACTCTAATTCAAAATTAACCTTAGATATTGAATAGAAACACAACATATATAGATTTTTAAATTTCAAAATGAAAGTATTGTTGTGAAAAATTAAGTTGCTGGAATTATTACCGTCATATTAGTGAGCATTGTCATGAATTTTGAAGAAAGTAAATTGAATGACGAACACGTTAATCAATACACACCGAAAATCAATGGTGTGTTAACAAAGAAAGGAAAACCACTTAGTAGCCTGAAGGTTAGCCTTAGTATTGGTTTAAGCACCTCAGGGAAATCAATAGACTTATCAACATTCACAGACAGTACTGGTCGCTTTGAATTTTCTCCAGTCTATGAAAATAAAAACATCATAAGCACTCCTCTTATTGAGCACTATGTAACTATTGTTTTAGTCGCAGAACTCAGTAATGATGAAAGTACTATTATTTGGGAAGGAAGCTTTGATGGTTATAAAATAGAGGATTACGTAAAAAATAACATGGCTAACCTTGCTTGTGACACTGAGAACCCTCTTAAGTACTTTGCTTTTTCAATTGATGATGAAGAAAACGATGACTACTACGTAAACAGCCAATGTAATTTATTTGGTTATATAGACTCTGACTTATATGGAAATTAAACAATGCACTCATGATACAACTCCAGTTCCTATGTCTCCTCTTTGGCCATTTATTTACGGGGGATATTGAGTATCGGTTAGAAGGAGGTTCTGGTATCGACTTCCACGCTCATGGACTAGGAAAAAACCTGTTCCGGGTTATGTCAATAACGCTACAAGTAATGAGTGATCGGCACTACAATCTAAGCCTTAAACTTATCTAGAACGCAACGTATTTCTTGACTCCAACAATAGATATAACGCTCGGATGACTGATGGTTGGGTAAGTAAAATAGTCTCTTCAACTTTGACTTTACTAAGAATTTCAGGTCTGGGTCATATAATACAACAGATTCGACCGTAGGCCTTGCCACTTGGGTTCAATTAGCTAATTTCAGGTAAGCGTTCACCGAGGTATCTTGACTTACCAGATCTGAAGAAACATATGCAGTTTATAGATCAAAAACGTTTGGGT
>NZ_JAWOWJ010000026.1:0-27727 GCF_033340495.1 Vibrio sp. 1249-1 | reverse complement strand
TCGCGAAATTTCGCAGTCGCGACGCCAGAGACCGAGGGTTAGATCATGCCTAGCATTCACCTTCCGGCCGCCCGCTAGCGGACCCTGGTCAGGTTCCGCGAAGGTGGGCGCAGACATGCTGGGCTCGTCAGGATCAAACTGCACTATGAGGCGGCGGTTCATACCGCGCCAGGGGAGCGAATGGACAGCGAGGAGCCTCCGAACGTTCGGGTCGCCTGCTCGGGTGATATCGACGAGGTTGTGCGGCTGATGCACGACGCTGCGGCGTGGATGTCCGCCAAGGGAACGCCCGCCTGGGACGTCGCGCGGATCGACCGGACATTCGCGGAGACCTTCGTCCTGAGATCCGAGCTCCTAGTCGCGAGTTGCAGCGACGGCATCGTCGGCTGTTGCACCTTGTCGGCCGAGGATCCCGAGTTCTGGCCCGACGCCCTCAAGGGGGAGGCCGCATATCTGCACAAGCTCGCGGTGCGACGGACACATGCGGGCCGGGGTGTCAGCTCCGCGCTGATCGAGGCTTGCCGCCATGCCGCGCGAACGCAGGGGTGCGCCAAGCTGCGGCTCGACTGCCACCCGAACCTGCGTGGCCTATACGAGCGGCTCGGATTCACCCACGTCGACACTTTCAATCCCGGCTGGGATCCAACCTTCATCGCAGAACGCCTAGAACTCGAAATCTAACGTCCGTTCGGGCATCGAGGTCCATGTCGGGGTGGGACGGGCCCGTGGCTTCAAGATCACTTGCAGTCCGACCGCGATGTCTTGGTTGCGCGAGAGGTTGTCGATATCCTCCACTTCCATCATCAACCCTGGATAATGCCGCCGCCGTCATCGCCGCCGACGCCCGTGCCGGGCTTTTCGGGCCTGTCAGGCTTGCTCGGCCTTCAGCCTGCCTGGGCGAGATCTCCGGCGGACGGATTAACGGCGGAGCTTCGCCGCCTTTCGTGCGTGTGAAGGCCGAAGATAGTTCTCTCAAAAACATCCGTTTATGAGAGATACCAAATGTCATTTTCAGAAGACGACTGCACCAGTTGATTGGGCGTAATGGCTGTTGTGCAGCCAGCTCCTGACAGTTCAATATCAGAAGTGATCTGCACCAATCTCGACTATGCTCAATACTCGTGTGGGCTCTGTTGCAAAAATCGTGAAGCTTGAGCATGCTTGGCGGAGATTGGACGGACGGAACGATGACGGATTTCAAGTGGCGCCATTTCCAGGGTGATGTGATCCTGTGGGCGGTGCGCTGGTATTGTCGCTATCCGATCAGCTATCGCGACCTTGAGGAAATGCTGGCGGAACGCGGCATTTCGGTCGACCATACGACGATCTATCGCTGGGTCCAGTGCTACGCCCCGGAGATGGAGAAGCGGCTGCGCTGGTTCTGGCGGCGTGGCTTTGATCCGAGCTGGCGCCTGGATGAAACCTACGTCAAGGTGCGGGGCAAGTGGACCTACCTGTACCGGGCAGTCGACAAGCGGGGCGACACGATCGATTTCTACCTGTCGCCGACCCGCAGCGCCAAGGCAGCGAAGCGGTTCCTGGGCAAGGCCCTGCGAGGCCTGAAGCACTGGGAAAAGCCTGCCACGCTCAATACCGACAAAGCGCCGAGCTATGGTGCAGCGATCACCGAATTGAAGCGCGAAGGAAAGCTGGACCGGGAGACGGCCCACCGGCAGGTGAAGTATCTCAATAACGTGATCGAGGCCGATCACGGAAAGCTCAAGATACTGATCAAGCCGGTGCGCGGTTTCAAATCGATCCCCACGGCCTATGCCACGATCAAGGGATTCGAAGTCATGCGAGCCCTGCGCAAAGGACAGGCTCGCCCCTGGTGCCTGCAGCCCGGCATCAGGGGCGAGGTGCGCCTTGTGGAGAGAGCTTTTGGCATTGGGCCCTCGGCGCTGACGGAGGCCATGGGCATGCTCAACCACCATTTCGCAGCAGCCGCCTGATCGGCGCAGAGCGACAGCCTACCTCTGACTGCCGCCAATCTTTGCAACAGAGCCTCCGTCGCCATGCTCACCTCGCTTTGGTGCACACGAGTATTGAGCATAGTCGAGATTGGTGCAGATCACTTCTGATATTGAACTGTCAGGAGCTGGCTGCACAACAGCCATTACGCCCAATCAACTGGTGCAGTCGTCTTCTGAAAATGACACATGGCATCTGACATCAAGTTAGGGTATGCCTCAATCTGACGGCTGCGAACCGCCAGGGACAGGCGCAATGTCAGATTCTGTCGCGGCCTTGGCGCGTGCCTGGAAGCGTTCATAGCAATCCAGCCCGCAGAAATGTTCGACGTATTCCGCGCCTTCCGGGGTGAAGGCGGCATCGAGCGGAATTTCTTTGCAGCATACGCAGCAGGTGGTGCAACTGGCAGTGTTCGGGGCGTTTGCGTTCATGGTGGTACTCCTCCAGATTGGTAGCGAAGCTCAAAGCTGCCCACTCTCGGCTGGCTGGGAAGCGGTCATGATCTTCCCTTGAAGGCCCGCAGCAGCCGCGTCACAGACAGGACAAACAAGCCGGTCAGCGTGAGGGCTGCAATACCCCAGTGCTCCCCGATGAACGCGCCGGCCGTCGTGCCGGCTAGCACAATGGCGAGAATCGGCAAATGGCAGGGACAGGTGAGCACGGCCAGCGCGCCCCACAAGTAGCCGGTGATCGGTTTGTGCGTCTCAGACGGCAAGTGCTCTGGGCTGTTCATGGCAGACTCTCCGCGTGCTGTGCCGGTTCGGTTGGCATGGCGGCCAGTTGCATTTCGAGGCTGGCCAGGGCCTCGCGCCGACGCTCGACGAGTTGCCGCAACACGGCAAGCTGCGCAGACGCACCGTCACCGTCCGCAGCATCCAGCGCCCGGCACAGCCGCGCCAGTGCGTCCAGGCCGATACCCGCTTCGAAGGCAGCCCGTACAAAGCGCAGCCGTTGCAACGCGGTGTCATCGAACAAGCCGTAGCCGCCCGTGGTGTACGCGACCGGCCGTAGCAATCCGCGCAGCAGGTAGTCGCGCACGATATGCACGCTCACCCCGGCATCAAGGGCCAGCCGGGACACTGTGTAGGCGCTCATTGAACACCTCCTTTTCCTCATCCGGCGCAGCACGAAAGCTGCTTCACGTCCTTGCTGAAGGTCTGCGCCGCGAGCTTCAGCCCTTCGACCATGGTCAGGTAGGGGAACAATTGGTCGGCCAGTTCCTGCACGGTCATACGGTTGCGAATGGCGAGCACCGCCGTCTGGATCAGTTCACCCGCTTCCGGGGCCACCGCTTGCACGCCGATGAGCCGTCCGCTACCTTCCTCGATGACCAGCTTGATGAAGCCGCGTGTGTCGAAGTTGGCAAGCGCACGCGGCACGTTATCCAGTGTTAGCAGGCGACTGTCGGTCTCGATCCCGTCGTGATGTGCTTCCGCCTCGCTGTAGCCCACGGTGGCGACCTGCGGGTCGGTGAACACCACGGCCGGCATTGCGGTCAGGTCCAGGGCCGCATCGCCGCCAGTCATGTTGATCGCCGCACGAGTGCCGGCCGCTGCCGCCACATAGACGAACTGCGGCTGGTCGGTGCAGTCGCCGGCCGCGTAGATGTTCGGGCTACTGGTGCGCATGCCCTTGTCGATGACGATGGCCCCCTGCGCATTGACGGCTACCCCCGCCGCTTCCAATGCCAGGCTGCGCGTGTTCGGTGTCCGGCCGGTGGCGACCAGCAGCTTGTCGGCGCGCAATTCACCGTGCGTGGTGGTCAGCACGAATTCACCGTCCATATGGGCGACCTGGCTGGCTTGCGTGTGCTCCAGCACCTCGATGCCCTCGGCACGGAAAGCGGCTGTCACCGCCTCGCCGATGGCCGGGTCTTCACGGAAGAACAAGGTATTGCGCGCCAGGGCCGTGACCTTGCTGCCCAGCCGGGCAAAGGCTTGCGCCAGCTCCAGCGCCACCACCGACGAGCCGATTACGGCAAGGCGTTCGGGAATGGTGTCGCTCGCCAGGGCCTCGGTGGAAGTCCAGTAGGGTGACTCTTTCAAGCCCGGAATCGGCGGGACCGCCGGGCTGGCACCCGTGGCGACCAGGCAGCGGTCGAACATCACGACGCGCTCGCCACCCTCGTTCAAACTAACGATAAGGCTCTGGTCGTCCTTGAAACGCGCTTCACCGTGCAGAACGGTGATGGCTGAATTGCCGTCCAGGATGCCTTCGTACTTGGCATGACGGAGTTCTTCGACACGGGCCTGCTGCTGGGCCAGCAGCCGCTCGCGCAAGATCGTCGGCGGTGTGGGTGGCATGCCGCCGTCGAATGGGCTTTCCCGGCGCAGATGGGCGATGTGGGCGGCGCGGATCATGATCTTGGACGGCACACAACCGACGTTGACGCAGGTGCCGCCGATGGTGCCGCGCTCAATCAGCGTGACCTGCGCGCCTTGCTCGACGGCCTTCAGTGCTGCCGCCATCGCGGCTCCACCGCTACCAATGACGACGACCTGCAACGGGCGTTCGTTGCCACTGGGCTTATCAGCGGCCCCTATCCAGCCGCGCATCTTGTCGAGCAGGCCGGCGCGGTTGTCCGTCGGTGGCGCATCGGCAAGCGTTGCCTCGTAGCCCAGTCCGGCCACGGCGGTAGTCAGCGCATCCGATGACGTGCCCGCCTCAATGGCGAGTTGCGCTGTGCCCTTCGGATAGGACACCAGCGCCGATTGCACGCCGGGCACTTTCTCCAAGGCTTCCTTGACGTGAGCCGCGCACGAGTCGCAGGTCATCCCGGTGATTTTCAGGGTGGTCATGTATTTTTCCTTTTCTGTGGTGGCTACGGCTGTTGCCGTCAGCCACGTTGTTCTGGCAATTCACAGCTGTCCGGCCCGCAGCGGCGATGTGCTGGCGAGATGAAATCCCAGACCGACACCCCAACCATCAAGGCCAGGCCGACATAGAGCAGTCCACCGCTCTGCCAGCCGTAAGCCCGCATTAAAAACACCGCTGCCAGCACCAAGATCGGGCCTATCGTGCCGAGCGCCGTGCGTCGCCACTGTCGATGATTGAGCCAAGCGATAGCATTGGCGAGTAACGCGATGCCGGCGAACATCGGCAGCAGGATGCCAATGAATAGCCCCTCGTACTGGCTCAAGAAGCCCAGTCCGATGGCCGCGCCAAAGCTGGCGATGGCAGGAAAACAGGCGGCGCAGCCCATCGCGGAAACGACGCTGCCGAGCGCGCCGGTTTTGCCAGCGATGCGCGTGATGAGTCCCATGTGTCGCTCCCGAGTTCGGTTAACGGATCAGCGTTTGAGGCTGGACGGATAGCCCGCGTCCTCGGTCGCCTTGGTCAACTTCTGGACGTTGGTCTTGGCATCGTCGAAGGTGACGACGGCCTGGCGCTTGTCGAAACTTACGTCGGTCTTGCTCACGCCCTCAACCTTGGAAAGCGCGTGCTTGACAGTGATCGGGCAAGAGGCGCAGGTCATGCCAGGCACGGACAGCGTGACGGTCTGGGTGGCGGCCCACACGGGGGCAACAACGGCAGCGAGGGCGAGGGCGGCAAACAGTTTTTTCATGATGAACTCCTGTGATTAATAGAAAAATGGCATGACGTAGGGAAATCCGAGCGAGACCAGGACCAGCGCGGCCACGATCCAGAAAATGAGCTTGTAAGTAGCTCGCACTTGGGGAATCGCGCAGACCTCACCCGGTTTGCAGGCTTGCGCCGGGCGGTAGATGCGCCGCCAGGCGAAAAACAGCGCGACCAGCGCTGCGCCGATGAAGATCGGGCGATAGGGTTCCAGCACCGTCAGGTTGCCGATCCATGCCCCGCTGAACCCCAAGGCGATCAAAACCAGCGGCCCCAGGCAGCAGGCCGACGCAAGAATGGCGGCCAGCCCACCGGCGAAGAGCGCGCCGCGCCCGTTTTGTGGTTCAGACTTTTGTGGTTCAGACATACGCTTGTCCTTTCAAATTTGGTTTGGATAGCTTAAGCTTACTTCCGTAGTTATGTACGGAGTCAAGCGATATGCAAATTAATTTTGAGAATCTGACCATTGGCGTTTTTGCCAAGGCGGCCGGGGTCAATGTGGAGACCATCCGGTTCTACCAGCGCAAGGGCCTGCTGCCGGAGCCAGACAAGCCCTATGGCAGCATTCGCCGCTATGGCGAGGCGGATGTAACACGAGTGCGGTTCGTGAAATCGGCCCAGCGGCTGGGCTTTAGCCTGGACGAAATCGCCGAGCTACTGCGGCTGGAGGATGGCACCCATTGCGAGGAAGCCAGCGGCCTGGCCGAGCACAAGCTCAAGGATGTGCGCGAGAAGATGGCCGACTTGGCACGCATGGAGGCCGTGCTGTCTGAACTGGTGTGCGCCTGCCATGCGCGGAAAGGGAACGTTTCCTGCCCGCTGATTGCGTCACTGCAAGACGGAACGAAGCTCGCTGCATCGGCGCGGGGGAGTCACGGGGTGACTACGCCTTAGCGTGCTTTATTTTCCGAATTCTGAGACGACCCCTCATTGGTTTGGTGGTTGCCGTCCATTCAGTGACAACGACGTTGTAGTGGCATGGTATCGACACACGGTATTTAGCATCTTTCTACAAAAAGCAGAAAACGGGTCACCTTACTATGAGTTGGCTTTGCAATTGGGCATAACGATTGAAGCGTTAATTGGGAAAGAGGTTAGCCCGGAGTTATACGTAGAGGTCATTCAAGACAGATCTCTTTTAGAGAAAATGATTACCCCGGACACACCGGCAACCGTTATCGAGATGGCGAACCGTTTCTTAAATATGGACAGCAAGTACTACAGCATAGTTCTTACTGCACCTATGGCCGTCTTATCTGAACACCTCCGTAGTTGCGCGACATCTTAGGCGTGCGAGCATTTCATAGAGTTTAATTATCAAGGACTACGTATGTCATACGTTACTTTACCGGTAATATCCCTTGATAACCTGTTTCGGTTATCGAGAGATGTTACATCGCTTCAATCTCTATTAGCCTTTCTATGTCATCAGGCAGCGAACCCAGGCACAGAAACTACGCCAGAACTTGCGTTTCAATACAAACCGTCTTTATCAGTATCAAGTGACATGTTCGCGCAAGCTCTTGGCTATGATAATCACGCACATGTACTCGAGCGCGCCAAAACTGTCGCTGGTACACATTATCCAGATTTTATGGACCAACAATTTGAGTCGCGGTTGCTGCATCTAGTTTTGGCCGAAATGAGTCAGCACTTTAAAGAAATGCCGCGCATCAAATTAGAGTTCGAAATGGTAGGGCAGATGGTGAATAGTTTTTGTCAGATCTTATCAAATAAAGAATCTCGTTCGCTTGAAGTCGTAGTCGGAGGTTCATGCACTGGAAAGACCCTTTACTTAGTTCAATGGCTGGTGGCATACGCCGAGGCAAACAATAAAGAGCCTCAAATTCCAGTTATAGTATTCGGGTTACCTTCTCTATTTGAGAATTTGGTGAAGCAGCGGCCCGATCTCTTTACTGGAGAGCGCGTTACTCACATCAAAGTCGATTTGGATTGCAACAACATGCCATCTTCGCCTACTGGTACACCAATCACGTTCATTGAAGTGGATTGGATGTCGAGCAATGAATTTGATGATGAAAGACTGTATTCACTCGCGTCTGTATTGGCTGAATCACCGAACCCGATGTGGACTGTTTTCGATGAAACAATGCAATTCACACCCGTCGTGGTGGCCTTTAAAGATTCTATTCACAATATATTGGCAACGGAGCAGGTAGGGTTCAGCAACGATGGACAAACTCTTTTCTCACCAACCCAGTTTACGTGGCGCTTGATCGACCCCAAATCCCTTATTCGATTTTTGAAAGCGATCGGCAGCTTCAAGGACGGGCAGGCAGACGCAATGGCAGAACGCTTGATGCCAAAACATCCATCAGGTGTCTCTGCGCGTATGGCACATACACTTGTTAAAAACAGTGGTCTTTTGACGCTACCTTATCAATTGAATGAGAGAATTTTTTATGTTTAAAGTTCTCGGCGTCATGGATTTGATGATGAACTTAGGGTTAGCCATTTTCATAGGCATCCGGGCAGAAGCACTATCCGCATCGCTTGTATTTCTAATGTGTTATGGGGTTTTGACCTATCTCTTTCACCAAGGGGAAGAGAATTATAAAGGAAGTCATTTTTACCTTGCTATGTGGGGCATGAAAGAAGGTATCACGGCAATGGTAGCAGCCTTATTAAGCAAGGTGGCTTATGCCGCATACAGCGCTCTGGCTAGCAGTGTAAGGAGTGGCAAAGAAATAACATTTCTGGATGCAGACAGGCTTCATAACGCATCACAAAATGGCTTTAGCGATTGGCTGTCGGGGATCTACCACCAGCTAGTTGTTTTTAGTGAAAGTTTTGGTTTAACAGATGTCGACCATGTTGTTTATGCATACCTTGCTATTAAAGGTTGTTGGATCTTTATCAAAGCATGTGACTACGCAGCCCATTCCCAAGTCATGGCTAGAATGAAAGCCGTATGAAAAATAAGAGCCTTCGGGCTCTTTTTTCTTGGACTGCAGACTCAATGCGTCCAACCAAATGAACTATAAAGTATTCGGAGAATATAACTGTGTCTGTACGTACTGACATGCCCGACTGGGCAAATGACATGTTGATTTGCAAAGGGCTTGGTTTCGAAGTGCAAGGGCTCAGCGAATGTTTATGGCAGGAGTTCTGCGCTCAGTTTGGGCTTATTGAATGTAAGTTGTCGGTACGAAAGGACTACTTTGCCCATTACATAAAACAGCAAATCAGAAGTGGCGCAATAACCAACAAAATTTCCAAGCTTAAGGCCCAGCAGAAAGCATCGATGGAACCAAATCGGAACTATCACTATGCAGCTCCGCGGCCAAGGAAATCAATGCTCCAAGAGTTTGAAGAAAAATACGCCGAATATCTCAGGGACGAATGATAGGAACGTGTGGAATTGTTATCGATGATAGTGCATTAAAACACATTGGTCTGAATCTGAAATTCAGTACCCCATACTAACGCAAGTGAGAGAGCAGCAACTGTAAGGTTCGTCTTGATGTGATTAGGATTCATAAGCTTTGCCTCGTTTTTAGTAGTTGTCTGTTTTGTGTTTTTCTCTTCGTTTGTGTTTCGAGTTAGTGGCAGGCTTGCTTTTAAACAAGCGTCGATCTTCAAGTGTTCGGTGATGTTATACGTCGCACAGATGCTGCCTTCGATTGCTCTTTCAGACCAATGGGCTCTAATTTAATGATTATACCACCTTTTTGCTGTGTATAAACATAGACCATAAAACAATATGCGTAGGAACGGCATACTGCTATTCTTAATTAAACCTGCACTGTTTTAGGTCAAGAATTAACGAACATGACTACTAGAGGCCCGGGTGAAAGCTAAATTTAAGCTACTCGCAATATTCTCTGTATCCTTACTATCGATGCTATCTATGGCGTCATTCTTTTCGTATGAGATTCAGAAAATAGAGCAAGAAGAGTTCGCCACCGATGTTTTAGGTAATGCCGAACTTGTCACGTCACAGTTGGTGACTGTTCTCACCACGGCTAATTCGATCGAAGGTTTCACCTGCAATAAAGACAACATCAATAAGCTTCGTGAACTTGTCATGACGAATTCGGAAATCTTCGATGCTGGATTTATGAAAGACGACACCGTGTACTGCACTGCGAACTGGGGAGAAATAAAACCGACTAAACTGAGGTACCAGGATTCGGGTGAGCAGAATGGTTACCAGTTTTATTCAAACGAGGAAAATTTGTATCGGATTTCGGAGCACTACAATTTAACCGCGAAAGGTAATTTCTTCGCAGTAAACATCACCACTTCTTATTCAAGAGTACTTAAAAAGCTACCACAGTTTCAGTTTCAAATTTACTCCAAAACTGTTGACAACATATTTGACGAGTACGCCCCAGCGAAGAAATCTAATTCCTATTTTGCCTTAACACTTTCAACGGATGCTTGCAGTAAGGTATATGGGTTTTGCGTTAGAACGATCAATGATAGGGCTGGCCTCCCATATTACAGCATCCGATCGAACACCATTGTCTTCATCGTCATCCTGACAATCAGTTATCTCATAACTCACCTTTTACAACTGATCATTTCCAACCGGCAAACTATTGAAGCACGTTTCAGAACGGCTCTAAGTGAAGAATCGCTTTTCATGGAGTATCAACCCATAGTCAGAATCGGGAATGGTCGTGTCGAGGCGGTAGAATCGCTTGTAAGGTGGACTGACGACGTATACGGGCGAGTATCACCAGAGTTGTTCATTAGTATTGCTGAGAAACTGTCGCTGTACCCGGAACTGGCACACTTTACGGCCAAGCGAGCAATTTCAGATATGGCGTCAGTGTTACGCAATGACCCTCAGTTTTCCTGTGCCATCAACATTTGTAGTTATGAAATTCGTGAGCATGCCTTTCTGGAGTACTTAGTTGCCCTTGTACGCTCACATGACATTAACCCAAGTCAGATAAAAATTGAGATCACTGAAAGCATAGATGTTGAGCTGATAGAAATCGCTGAGTTCTCTGCGCGAGCTCAAGCGCTAGGGTTTATGGTGGTGTTGGATGATTTTGGAACTGGTGTGTCGAACCTTGTTTGGCTAACAGAGGTTAACTTCGACTACATCAAGATAGACCGCGTATTTGTGAACGCTTTGAACTTCGACATTAAAAAGGGGATGGCAAGTGCTATCATGGACCTTGTTGCCAGCCTTGGCAAAGAGGTCGTTTTTGAAGGTGTGGAAACCAAGCGTGAATACGACATGATCACCGAGCACTGTAAACAAGGGTATGTGCAAGGCTGGTATTTCTACCGTTCTTTACCGCTAACTGAATTGCTTACTGTTTTAAATAATAAAAAGTCTTCCTGATGTTGGGTGTTTTCCGCCCGGTTTTTCCCCAGAAATAAACGCAAACTAGGACTGGATTAAGCTAAGCACGACTTAGTATAAGTAAAAATTACTTTGTGCTAGTTTACTAAGCAACTGCTCACAATAAAAAAGCCCTTGTTGTGACGGAACGGATTTAGCCCAGTGGAACATTGCTTCAATATATCACTATAGGTAAACCAATGATTTTACCCACTCACAAGAAAGCTCGATTAAGTGCAACTTCATTAAGTAAGTCGCTAAAAATAGATGACAAAGAAGCTCGTAGTATGTTGGCAGAGCTTTTCAATTTCAAATCTTGGGATGCGCTTATCAACTCCTTACCGATTCAAGAGCCGCAAGTCACACCAACGGTATTGAACTCGACTCACCAATTTATGGCTGAAAAGCTTTCGGACATTCTACAGGTTGACCAATACGAGGCGATTTTAGCGTTGGTGAAGTCAATCTCACCATTTTCGAACAAGCCAAAAGCGTATCGCGTTGACTTGGACGCAATTAGAGATAGAGATGATGATGCCATCGACTTTAGCGAACTTCGAGAGATGGTCGGTTTAATGGGCGAGGGGACTGCTGATGAAAACATGATGGCTTCTTTAAAACAATTGCTATCTATGTCAGACGACCCAGCACTTAAAGAGTTACAAGAACATTTGGAAGGCACCACTTTTGATGATTTCCAAAACCGGATGCGAATCTCTCACCCGATAGATCCTTGGACCTATGTTAACCTTTTAGATGGCTTCCTTGGATGGAATTTAAAGGAATACACAGAAGATGACATCCCCGACCAGGTAGAATTTGGCGAGCCGTGCTTTTATTGGCTTGATGAAAATGATGAAGAACATCCTGTGTTTGCAAATTCTATTGTAGTCTCACCGGGCGATTCGAAAGACGAAATGTTCTTATCAGTTCTGGACGCGATTTCAGATAGCTATGATGAATATTTTGAAAAGCCGATATTATTACTTGGGAATCCTATCTTTAAAACGTTTAACGGCATCCGCTTTAGCGTAATTGGGGTTTGGAATTCAGGCAATTCATGGCGTTGGCTGTTTTTATCGAAACTCAAACCGTGGGAGCAATTACAGGCTTATCCTGAAAGTACCATCGATGGACTTGAAAACAGCTTAGATACTCCACCACCGCCAGAGTCATTAGCTGAGTTCACAGTAGAAGACCGGTTTCCTGCATCCTTGGTATACCACAGCATTTTAAAGCCAACTCAGGAACCGGAATTTGGAGAAGATGGCGGCAGGTTTGTAATAGAAGAACGGTATGAGATGAAAGGCGTTACTGGCTGGAGTTCATATGTATAAAAAAAGGAGCCTCATGGCTCCCTTTTTTGTGATGTATTTCTATAGCTCAGTACCGTAAAAGTTCGGTCTATTCGACTGGCAATAAACCACGATGCAACCGTTGTACAGAAGAGTGTGCCCGAGCATAGCGCAACTATCGGCATGGTGACATCCGGGTGTAATGGCGCATTAAACACGTTAATGCTTAGGTACATGATGATGCCCATAGGTAGCAGGCCAAACGCTACGCTTAGTAACAGCTCTTTAAGGAAGCCGAATCGGTCATTTTTAAAGGGTGAAATCAGTACCAATAGGTGTATCACCATCATCTGGCTTAGATGGCCACCAATAATTGTACTCTTGAGTGCTAACTCGGCCGCGACTAACAACGCCATGTAGCACGATACAAAAACGAAGTAGGCTTTAAAGAATGTACTTGGCTTTGATAGGCCGCGACTGTCTAACTGCATACTTGCCTCATTTCTCATTGGATTGGTTTTGGATGGCTGATACCAGGCGAAGTACCAGGTCTATATCGACCTTGATTTCTGTATACCCCTCATTCTTATCGAATTCTGCCTGAGCCTTAAGCTCACTGATTGCTGCTTTAAATTCGACTGGGTTTTCCAGTTCATACGGCTTGGACACGTTGTAAGATTCAGTAGGGCTAATGGGGTCCAGTTTGGTAAATGTCTGGAACTCAAAGGCATTGGCGGCGGGTATATCAATCATCCACCCGCAATCAATGAGCTGGTACCGTTCAGGATTCGTATTGTGCTTGATGAAGCCTAAATATCTTGGGTACTGGAACAACTCGATGCCATGTCCTTTAATAGCCAGAGCACCACTTTCGTCAAAACTGACTGTATAGCCGTTTTCGAGCATTAGTGTACCGGTTTCCTGTACCGTCTGGTGACGGATCTCTTTATTAGTAATGCTTGGCATATCGCCCCCTTAGCTTGGCTTCACAACGGCCGTGATAATGGTTGTCCCAATTTCAAATACCATCGTTGAAAACCCCTGATCATAGGTTTGAGCGACTTTATCTGCATCAGGAATGGATTCGAACATGTGCGCCCGTTCAGGCACGGTAATGTGACCACCGTCTTTAGCGAGGAATTTGCCATTGCCATCGCAAACGACAAAACCCAAGAACTTGGTGATAGTAGGAAGATCGTTTTCGATAATGATGTCTATGGGGTCTACCAATCCATCTTCATAAGCCACATCCGCAGTTGCAAACGTTTGTGGACACTCAAGAATCACGTAGCTGCCACCTTTTCGGCGTTTGATAGTAGCGCGCTCCCCGGAACCTTCAATTTGTCGAATAAGCTCGTTTGCTTTGTCTTTATCTAACGGATGCAGATCATCAACAGAGAGACTTGGCTGGTGGACGAGTATTCCCCATTCAGCTTCATAGATGGTGCTGGTGGTATCTAGTCTGCCTGACATCTGATTCAGTTTCAGACTTTTGCTTTTCGCCAGTTTCTTCTTCTTCGCCTTTCTCTTTGCATCTTTTGTCATTGCCATAAACAATCTCCTGTAATTATTGCTCACATTATACGCTATTTGTTGAATGTGTAGTATTATTGCATTTGATTCAATATCCGCTATATCCGTTAAATGGAGTAAACATGGAGAAAAGTATCGAGTTTTTACCGGTTGGTGAGAAAGTTATTTGGTACGGCCGCAAGCAAGGCTCTTGCACCCACGATAGCCTTTTTATTGAGGGTGACGTTTATGTGAACACTGGGTGCCACCCGAACGGTGATATTGAGCTGCAGCTTAGTGACGACAAACCAGAAATTAGTATTCGCGCTACCACCGGTGAATATGGGCTTCTGAGTGAGTATGAAGAACAACGAGAACAATCAATTGCAGAGTATGGAGTGATGTTGAAATGACCAAATTCATAACCGTTGTGTATGCCATCAATGACCCCAAGGCATTTAAAGAGCAACAAGACCAAATTGCAAAACTACATAACGCTTATGACCCTAATAACCCACCAGCTTGGGGCATTAGTGCAGTATCGCATTCAGATGAAATCCGTCGTTTAGAAATCATTGAAGAAATTTCGGACCAAACATCTGATGAATCTGATTCATTTCAAATCGTTTTTGACATCCGCGATGCGTTGGCAGCAGATCAGTTGCCAGCAAAAGGTAGTTGGTTTGATCGAGATTCAATCGGAAATAAATAATTGCCCAATTAAATCAGCATTTTCTTTTTCATAATTACACTAGTTATTCCCAACGGGTCATTTCATTGATGGCCCAACATTCTAAGTGTAGAGAGACATATTAATGATTAGAGTAACGGTCAGTGATGAAGCCTGCATACAGCTTCAATCCGAAACGAATCCTACAGAGATTTCGACAGGTTATGTGCATTTCAAACGTAGCCACAAGTTAGATTTAACGGAAGCATACAATGAGTTCATCTATCTTTGGGTAGATGTAAATAAATTCGATGAATTATGGAAGACTTCGGCACCAGACCGTTACATACCCGCTGACCTTAACGACTTACTCAATTTCAATATTTTGGGTGAGATGTATCACCGAGAGCAGCAACTGATCAAGTCAGAAAATAAGGTATTTAAGTTGTTGGAGATATACCAGCAGATCAATGCCATTGAAATTGATACGCCAGTGCTAAAGACAAGAGCCATTGACTTCGAAGAGGGTCGACACCGGTTTTGGTTGTGTAGACACCTTGGATTGACCCATTTTCTTGCCGCTGTTAATGGCTATCAGTATCGCCAGCTTGTAAGCGCTGGAGTAGCTGGGCAGCACAGTAGATCCCGGGTTGCGTTTGACAGAAACCATAACCCTCTGTTTCAAACAAAGCGAACGTGAATGGACATAATGACTAAGCTTACGGATTTAACCAATACAGCGTTTGATGACTGCTTATATTCCCTTAAGCCACTAAAGAGTATTAAATCTCAGTTAAAGAGCCGGCTACATTCATTCTCTCTGGCCGAAATTACAGAGTTGCTTTCTGCCTTCCTGTTTGCAGAGGCACAAACGGCAAAATCACCGGGTTGTGTGCCAGAAAATGCAAGCCGGCCATTTTCTGATCTCACTATCGATGACCGTGCGAGTTATGCTTATGTGATAAAGGTTCTGGCTGAGGCCGAATTACAACATCGCATTGACCATCGAACAGTCACCGAGTGGTTTTCATTGTACAGCGCAAATGAGCTGGTGGCTGACATAAAAACCGTTTTCCCGGATTCCCTGATCCTTACTCATTGGCATGACATCGATAGGCTTGAACGCGACTTCTGCGTAAATATCCATAGCAATAGTCCAATAGCTGTCTTTCCTACGGCATTTTCATCATCGACAGGCTTACTGACCGCCGGCAGTTTTTTCATTATCCAAGACCATCTAACTGACGATGATGACCTCTCGGCGGCGACTTATCATGTCAGTTTAAACGTCAGTGATAAACCGCAGTATTTCACCTGCGATACTCTCTATGACAAACAGTTTCTTCAAGCACTCTTAATGAGTGGCTTTGATACCCAAGTACATCTCGACAAGTTGACCGCTGACGCGCTCCCATTTGATCAAGGTCGTGAGGCTTATTTAAAACGCATTCATCCCGACGATAACCCGTACTCGATATGTGATTGGCGCCATAGTGAATGGAATGAAGGTTGGGACTTTTCCGAGGAAGGCGATAGCGATAGCGCTTTCGACTATGCAAGCAACAAATTCATTAAATAATAAAAGGACAAACACATGCTTAAGAACGTCGCGGCGCTTGCGTCAGTGATCAGTTTTTCCCTGATGATGTCAGGCTGTGCAGAAACACCCAATGAGTATATTGAACTCAAAGGTAAATACGCTGATGACTACGAACTCGATGCAGAAGACTTTTCAGAACCAACACGCTTTCTTTACCCGCTAAAGTGGATTGAACCAAAACGCACGACTAACAACCTTGATGTGTTTTACTACGATGTAGACCAGAACAAACTTAAGATCGCAGGGCAGGCCGCGACATTAGCCATTGGTGCGATTGGCCACGTTAACCCGCTCGATATTGGTCTGAGTCTTTTAACGCAACAAGGAGCTAAAACCACTTATCACTCTGTTCTTGGCGATCAGTACCTTTATACGGTAGTAAAGGTCGACAAATCGAAGGATTTAGATGCCCAGGCACAAGTTGTGAACAAGATGGCCATCGATACGGTTGCATCCGTTTATGGTGATTCTGCCAAGACCGAGTACGTCCCGACAGGCACTAACTTCTACTTGGTTGAAGGCACTAAGGTCTACGACCCTAATTATGTCTTCTGTAAGCAAGGGGTAGAGTCTCTTTGTCGAACATTTACAAGCAGAATACCAATGTTGACCAGAGACAACGATGGATACATTCCGATAGCACCAACTGGTGACTATATGACGGCAGTGACACTTTTGCCGATAGGATTCCCGATCGACAAACTGAAATTCATTGGTAACCCTTCGGTTGAGCAGTACCTATACGTGCCGGCTATTAAGCTCAATGAAAACCGCGACTTGTGGAAGCAAGAGAACCTGGCCTACTTCAAAGAATGGTACCAAGAAGAGAGAGTGTCGGTTAACCCATACCTTAAGCGTTTAAGTGATGGAAAAGTGATGTACTTCAACCCGAAAATTACCGCGCTGCAGAAAGACGATTACTCACTCTATCGAGTGTTTAATTTAGGTGAGTCGGAGGATGCACAGTAATGAAAGATTTACTTGTTTCCGTACCGGGCATGGTGGTCAATGAGGACTATTCGGATGATTTAGCTCATGCTGCACGCGTCTGCCATCAGCTTCACGTGAACCTTGGCCACATGAAATGGGATGTGGAATGCATCACTGACATGGCACCAGATGCTCTCTGTAGCGGCCTGATTGCTGACCAAATTAAAAAGCTTGAGGATTTACTTGCTTTCTCCGGTGAACGGTTTGTGTCGCTACTACAGAGAGAATCGAAACTTGAGTTAACCTTTCAAGATGAATACCCGTTCATAAAAAGCTATCCAGAATGGATCGATGGTTTATTCCCTTACATCAGAAAGAAGGAAGTCGACGAGCAGATCATCGCAGCTGGTGGCCACATGGTTTTCAATAGTCTTGAGGGAATGAGCAAATTTCCTAATGTGTGTGTTCCGCAGGAAGTTACAGATAACTTCATTGTTGTTTGGTATCCCATCGCCGCGCAGTTCGATCAACCAGGTTATATCTGGAAAACTTCCGAGAAGAAGTGGCAGACATACAGCTTAGAGCTATAAAAGTTAACGGCATTTTGCCTTTATTTTAATACAATGATTTATATTCGTTTTGTGATAGCTAGAGAGGCAGTTCATGGAATTCTATTGGATAACACTACTTGTCGTATTTGCCTTTGTTTTGGGATCGGTGAGCACCTTCATTTTTTACATTGCTAAGAAGGACAGATCCCACAACAAAGTAAGCGTACCGCCGTTTGATGACAGCAAGCCATACTATGTTGCTATTGACCATCAAGGGGACATCTACGGCTTTAGACGCTTTTATCCGGTGTCCGATTTTACTAAGTCAACAATACTGCAGGAATGGGCAGATGAAGCGGCGATCGTTGAAGCAATGTCATTCTCTGAACTGCAAGATAGATTGGGCGCTGGCAAAGTTACTGAAAACAGCTTGGCGCATCAATTGGCAGCGTTAAAGGAGGATATAAAAACGTTAGAGATCAATGGCGAACATCAAGCTGTGTATGATTTGTTTGTGGAAAGAACCAGAGAATTGATTGGCCACAAAGCAAAGCTTCCCGAAGGGTTTAATGGTCGAAGCTGTGAAGAGATAAAGGCTGACTTGTATCGTTGAAATGTTTTCACTGTTGATTTAGATTTATAACTCGAACTGCAAAACGCGCCACTCAGTTCCCTTACGGGAGTTGAGTGGCGTTTTTTCTTCCCGTAGGGCGACATACCTATAGGAAGAAACTATGTTTACCACTTTCATTGAAAATCTCAACGACAAAACACAACGCTATGAAGTTGAGGTAGTGTGCAAAAATTCATCATTAATTTTCTCTTTGGCTGATTCTACTCAGTATGCTTTTGTAACCAACCTAAATCTTCTATCTGGGTTAGGTGTAACCCGATATGGACAAGGTGCGTCAAATACTGTCTATGCTTTTTCAATATCTAACACACTGAAATTCCGTGTAGAATTGCGTGTTTATTGACATCGTATTTAATGACTATTCACCCATAACCATAAGAGAAATCATGAGTGTTGAAAAGATAACAGTTGGCGGTTTAGTTTCCTTTGTATTAGTTGTTGGCCTATCCACCATTTTTGTAGGTAGCCCCCCCAAAGTATCCACGTCTTTAGATTGTAATTCTGAGGATGGTTTAACCAATGCAGCGATCGTTGATATTGAATCCAACTTAAAGACGTACCAAACTTATGCGAGTCTATCGAACGGTATCTACGATAGTCGTCCAGACCATTACGCAGCCGTGCTAAATAAGTTTTGTAGCGATTCTGGTGTTTCGTGTGAGGTAGAAGAGAAATCAAGTGGTTTACGCTCTCTAACAGCGATTGATGAATCTGATCCTGATAACCAGAAAATCACCATAGTATTCCGTGGTACGGGCGATGACACAGACAGTGGTATTGCTGCTAATGATGTCTCGACAGATATTGCTCAGCATCTAGGCAGGATGCCACCGATGTATGTTGATGCAATCGACTTAGTTCAAGATGTCAAAGCACAATATCCACACGCAAAGATCACAACTACTGGTCATTCTCTTGGTGGTGCTTTAGCTAATGTTTCAGCGCTAAAAAACAACACAGATGCGGTTCTATTTAGCCCTGCAACTCTAAATGTATATAACTATGTTGATGCTTCTATCCAATCCGGTTATTCGAGTAAAATGATAACTATCGTCAATGAAAATGATAGAGTTTCTGGAGCAAAGTTATTGTCATCACCAACAACATATCAGGGTGCTGTGTTCGTTTTGCCGGGGCGAGCATTGTGCTTTGGGAGATGTAACCACAAGATTTCTGAACTACAGTCAAGACTTGAGGAAATAAGAAAAGACATGAACCCAAGTCGAAAACTATGTGAAATTTATAAAGGGATGTCGAGCCTTAAAATCAATTGATTGCATCCGTTAAGAGAAAGGGAGCTTCGGCTTCCTTTTTTATTTTTACGATTTCATCCAGCACTTGTTGATACCTGAATAATTTTTAATCTATCTAAAAACACTTCAAATTATCTTTTGAAAAAGCTTCTATTTCTAAGTTGCGCGTTGTAATAGCTACGGTAATCTTAACTACATAAATTGAACGCGACAGACTAAATATTTAAAGGAAACACGTATATGACTAAGCAACTTGTTCTAGCAGCAGTAATCGCAACAACTTCATTAGCATCTGGTTCTGTACTAGCTATGAAAAATGAATCTACAGTAAGCGAGTACAAACCAAGTATCAGCAATTTCATTTCTCCATACATTTCATCTGTTGGTATGGGTAATGGTCTTGATGGTAATGGTCTAGGTATTCGTCTTGGCTATAAACTGTCTGATAATTGGGGTGTGGTTGGTGATGCTTCTTTCTATGATGTTGACGGTAATTTAACTGAAAACGGGAAAAAACTAGAGACAGATTATGATGGCTGGATGGCAAGTATTGGTCCAAGTTACTACATCAACGAACGTTTAAGCGTATTTGCTACGATCGGTATCGCTCAACTAACTGGTGCGAACTATACATACGGCGACCCGTACACGGTAAAAATGTTCAATCCTGAGATACATCAACTAGTTGATGTCACTACACGCGACAAAGAAAATTTGAACACCACAGCTAACAAAAACGTTGTAGTTGGTTTGGGTATTAATTATGCGCTTGGTGACTACTATGTAATCAATGCGGCTTATAAACGATTTTCAACTGATATTACTATGTCTAGTGGCAATAACACGCAAGCTGTGGACGTATTTGAAGTCGGATTTGGCTTCCGCTTCTAAATCAATCGCATAAATAAGCAGGGTAGTCCCTGCTTATTTATTGTGTCTCTATACTCGGCACCGTTCAATCAAGTCTACCAACTGAGAGAATTTTCTGTTCTTTCCAAAACCTTTAAAAGCTATCATCTCAGGTGCAGCCTGACGTCCATTTCCGTTCCGACTGATACTTCTTCTTACATCCGTCCTGTAGATACTGAATCCCCTTGCTTTATATAATTTTGCCAGCTCTAGGTTAAGGCTGTTGCAAGCTATCATCGGCATACTGTGGTCTGCTAGCCAGTCAGCCACTTGTATTTGATGTTTGAATGTGAATCCTTTACCTGAATAGTTTGCAAATGTTCCAGCATAAGGTGGATCTGCCAGTAAAAAATCCACACCATTTAGGTTCAGATCTTGGAAACTACCATTTGTAAACCTCCAATTTTTAGTAACCTCTTGGAACTGGGTAAAACCAGATGGTGTCGCAAGTTCATCATATTTACCATAGGGAACGTTGAAGCCTCCTTTTTGATTGAACCTCATTAGCCCGTTAAAGCAATGATAGCTCAGGTACCACATTGCCCCTGCCGCAAACTCTGAATCTGCTTGATTACTGACAATTAGCTGATTGAATCGCTCACGAACGCCTAAATAGAATGCTTTATCGAGATGCCAATCATCTTTATTGGGGACGAACCCTTTTTGTGCATGCTGGTAAAGATTAATGAGCGGAGAAATGAGGTCGTTAGCAAGGACTCGTTCAAACTCATTGTTAAGGGAAAATGATAGGCCGCCACAGAATGGCTCTGCAACAAATCGTGGCTCCAACTCAGAAATCAATTTTTTTGAACGAGTCGCAAGCCATGATTTGCCGCCAGGATATTTTAGTATGCTTTTCATTTACGCTCCCATTTGATAGGGAGGTAGTATAAAACAAAATGTATCTGTACTTAACCTGTTTGGAGTTTGAAAATGCTCGAGTTTTTAATGTGGTGCACAAACCGAGAAAGGTTTAGAAGTGAGTTTGGGATAAAATATCCTGCGCTGCTTGCTCGATGACACTCAATGTTTTTTTATCGACCAATAACCTTGTTGCGGCAACAAATGCAGCCGTTAATGCTGGTGGCCGGCTATGCATTTCACGGTTGATAAGCACTGTATTTCTCTTAATCTCAGCTAGTCGCCTAACTACCAACTCTCTTTCATCAGCTAGAAATGCCAGCTTATCTTTCATTCTTCTTATCGCAGCCTGACGACTTTCGCCTTTGAGAACCACTTCACCTGGTTCGCTCGATAATCTTGATAACCGACTTGAAACCGACCTTTTTGTTGAGTCAATTTCATTCAGCAGAGAAAGCAATTTCTCTTTGTCATAGCCAGCCAAACAGAATTCGCTTTCAAACTGGGGATTTAACTTCTTACGCATTGAAATTTTTGCCACTGAGAAACATGATTTTCAGCGTAAGGATAACACATAGAGAGTTATCAAAAGATAACGATTATCACTTTAAACTAAAAAATCTGACCTTGTAGTATTTATATGGTTGCGGAAAATTAAAAACCACATAAATTAGTTTTCGACAGCGCAAGAATGAAAAATAAAAGCTAAACGCTTTTTATTGATTCGAGTGTAAGCAGGTGGTATTTTTATACCAAATAACCGTATGTGACGGATTTTACAGTCTTATGCATACCTATTCTGGAGAAATGTTTTGGATCTTAATGTAGTAACAAAAGCACTTCTTGAATCTGACGAAGGATTCAATGTAACTCAATCGGATGAAAGCCTGATCATCACAAACGATGTAGGTATTAATGCAGTACTCGTAGTTCAGGGGTCACAGATCATCGTTGAATCCTTGCTGTTCCAAGCAGACGCAGTAGCTGACCAAGCTGCGCTGGACGATTACATCTTAAAAACACATAAGTTAGTCCCACTTACAGCAGTCGGTAAATCAGAAGTAGAAGGCCAGTTTTATTACTCCGCTTTCGGCGCTCTATCTTCTGAGTCAAAAGTTGAAAGTGTTGTTCTTGAGGTCGAAGAGCTTTTCCGCAATGTTGCAGAACTGCTTGAAGGCTACTCTGAATTTCTCATTAAGTAAGGACTCCATATGTCACTAAGTAAATTGTTCCGCATCTTCACTGGTAATGTAAACAAGGCAGCTGAGAGCGTGATTGATGCTAACGCAATCACCATTCTTGAGCAGGAGCAGCGTGAATCGAAAGAAGCTGTTCGCAAAGCAGAAGATTCACTAGTAACTATCGTTGCTAAACGCAAATTATCTGAGGGCAAAGTAACTGGTTTTGATAAAGCGATTTCTGAGTACACAGATAAAGCTATTAAAGCGAATGAAGCTGGCCATGAAGATTTAGCGCTGGAATGTGCACAGAAAGTTGCAGACTTGAATGAAGAAAAAGCACTTGAAGAAGCGCAACTTAAGGCATTCAAAGAAGCAGAAGAAAAGCACAAGTCAAATATCGCGGTAGCTCGCAAAAATATTACAAGCATCGATCGTCAGATTGACCTTGTTAAAGCTACTGACAGCGTTCAAAAGGCACAAGCTGCAACTCAAGCTAGTGTTGTAGGTGCTTCATCTAAAACAAGTACGGCACTGGATTCGTTAAACCGAATTAAAGCTAAGCAGGCCGAGCAGTCAGCAAAACTAGAAGCCCAACAAGAGCTAAGTGATGCTGAAACTACTACAGATCTAGATCAGAAGCTTAAAGCTGCAGGTATTGGTGGCGGTACAACTGCCAAAGACCAGTTGGCAGCGATCCTAAACAAGAGCAAATCAGCCGAATAATTCAGGCGCGAAACTCTATAACACGAGCCCGCTTTCATGCGGGTTCATTTTTTCAGAATAAGGGACTTTTATGTTGAAAAAAGTTTGTTTAGCGCTGAGAGCTGTTTTTGGCAAGAAAAAGCCAGTTGAACAACCAAAACCCGTAACTCCAGAAATTTGCGGCTTTCGTCTTGGTGGCGCGTTTGAAATTGACAGCCTGATGTTACGACTTGCTGAACCGAAGTTGACCATCGAAGGTGCTGCAACATCGCAAATCATTGAAGCGGTCGGTGTAATCGATATGGGTGCTGGTACTCGCATAGTTCGGTACTACACAGATGATGAAGGGTATATCCAAGTGCTAATCAATGGCGATGATGACTCCGGTATTATGGAAATCAGCCTTTGGTATTTCTATGACTCTCGACCAATTGACGGGCAACAAGCGTGGGACAACCTACTTAACAATGAAATTGTTAAAGATGAATACGACTTGGAAGGTACTACGTTTGCCCCGTATTGGGAGAACGAAAAACCCGTTTGTCTGACAGAGAAAGTTTACAACAAAAATGGATTTGTCAAAGAACTGGACTCTTTCAACATGCTCTATTCACGCAATTTGCAAGACGACAAAACAGAAGACCTTCTATTACCACACGATAAAACAGAAGAACTTCTTGTCGCATGTGAAGAACGAATCGCAAATAACACCCCGGACCGATTACTTTCTCGTGTTACAGGGATTCAACTAAATATTTCTGACTTTAAAGTGGTGGCATAAATGATCGAACTAGCAAACGAAAGTGCAGCGGCAACAGCATTTATGAATGGGATTACTTCATTCATCGGTTACTTCGCATTGTCCTTGGTATTCTTGATTGGATTCAAATTCATTTACATGGCCATGACACCATACAACGAATGGAAGCTGATTAAAGAAGATAAAAACGTATCTGCTGCGATCGCGCTCGGCGGCGCAATTGTTGGTTATGCAATCGCTATCTCAAGCGCAGCTTCTCACTCTGTGGGGATTACTGATTATGCACTATGGGGCGCTGTAGCTCTAGTCGCCCAGGTTGCCGGTTTTGTGGGAGTTAGAGCCATTATGATGCCGAAGATCGTGCAAAGAATTGAAGAAAATGAAACTCCTGCAGCCGTGCTATTGGCTTCTGTTTCTATCGCTGTTGGCCTTCTTAACGCCGCTTGTCTGACATACTAGTCGAGGTAGCTATGACTGAATTAAAACGTCGAATGCGTAGCCGCATTAAACTAGAAGGTAAACGCAAAACATTTCGTCACTTTGCATTAGCGCCGCTGGCACTGGCAACACTTGCTGGTTGTCAACCAGACAGCCCACTTCGCATTAAGGTGTATGAAGACGTTGATGCTTGTAAAGCTGATGGTAAAGCAGAGCTTGGTACTCAATGCGATGCAGCATACAAAATTGCGCAACGTGAAGCCGACAGAACTACTGAGAAGTTCCGTAAACAGGCCGAATGTGAACTTGAGTATGGTGTCTGTGAAGCGATGCCAGCTGGATTAGGCTATCGTCCTAAGCTTGACGCATTTATGGTTGCGCCAGTTAAGCCCGAGCATTACGACAACTACGACATCTCTCGACAATATGGTGATTTGTTTGTGCAGCCATTGTTTACGTCGACATCTTCATACTCGGATAAATACGGAAAATTGTTCTTTGCAGATGGAATGAAAGTTGGTGATGCAAACAACATAAGCCATTTGAATTTCACTATGACCGACAGGTATCTGCACCCGTTACCAACAGTTCGGTTACGCAACGAGGATGACGGTTTTTACACTGGTAACTCTGGCGGTAACAATAAATCAAACTATGGCTCCAGTATCGGTCAGGGGATTGGTCAAGGAACGGGAAGTAGCGTAGCAAACACAATTGCGAATGCATATATCGCTGGCCGCGTAATTGATGCTCTTGATGACTCAAGCGAACGACGTCACAAAGAGCGCATGTATAACGCAGCCCGAGACGCTGAAAAGAAACAGCAAGCAATGAGTGGCGCAGGTTACAAGACAAGTTCGAGTTCAACTACTTCCAGTGGATTTAAGTCTGACTACAAAGCAAAACCAGTAGTGAAGACTTCCTCTCGTGGTGGTTGGGGTTCTTCTGTCAGCTCTCGTAGTAGCTGGGGTGGATAAACAACTCTCTTACATCATCCAAGCCGGTGGTTCATCACCGGCTTTTTAGTAACTGAGTAAGTGCTCTTGCCGATTATTTAAGGGGTGAGATGCTACTAGAACATTTACTTAGGCACTAACAAAGACATAGAGGTCTAAATGCTACAGATACCTACACAACCACGTCATGATTGGAAGAAGACAGCGCAAGAGTTCAATTTCGGCTTCCATACTTTCGACGACGAGCCATATTGGACAGAGGACCGCTACTTCCAATTCACTCTAACTCAGATAGAACGCGACATCGAGCAACCGACAGAAGAAATTCATCAAATGAGCTTGAATGCGATCGCCAAGGTTATTGAAAGCGATGAACTGATGGCAAAGTTTCAAATACCTGAATCTATGTGGGGCTTGGTTCGTGAATCTTGGAAACGCCGTGACCCGAGTTTATATAGTCGTATCGATTTGGCATATGACGGGAAGAACCCGGCAAAGCTCCTAGAACTAAACAGTGACACGCCGACAAGTCTCTACGAACTGGCATTTTTCTCTTGGCTGTGGCTTGAAGAAAAGGTTAATCGCGGCGAATTGCCACAAAATGCCGACCAGTTCAACCTGTTGGAAGATTTGCTTGTAAGACGTTTTATCGAGTTAAAGCCAACACTGGCATTTAATACGATGCACTTCGCATGCTGTAAGGACACCATCGAAGATCGCGGTACGGTACAATATCTTCAAGACTGTGCCAAAGAAGCCGGCATCCACAGTGAATTTGTGTATGTAGAAGATATTGGCATTTCGGAAGATGGAAAATACTTTACGGATGCCAATAGCAAACCGATCGATACGCTTTTTAAACTATATCCTTGGGAGTACATGTTACGCGAGGAATATAGCCAGCATCTAGAAACAGCAGAGATCAATTGGATGGAACCATTGTGGAAGTGCATCAGTTCCAATAAAGCAATTTTGCCACTGTTATGGGAGATGTACCCAGGCCACCCGAATTTGCTTGAAGCTTATTTTGAAAATGACCCACGAGTAGCGAGTATGGACCATTACGTCGTGAAGCCAATTTTTTCACGTGAGGGTGCGAACATCTCGATCGTAAAAGATGGCGAAGTGGTTGAATTTGTAGATGGCCCTTATGGTAGCGAAGGGAAAATTGTACAGGCTTACACACCATTGCCAACATTTGGCGAAAACCATGTACTGATCGGAAGTTGGTTAGTGAATGGTACTGCGGCAGGAATTGGAATTCGAGAAGATGAAGGGAAAATAACCAAAGATTCTAGCCGATTTATCCCGCATATCATTTTAGGGTGATATGTAATGGGGTTCTAGGGATTTTCCCCTCTAAAGTAACATAGAACGCTACAGGTATTATATTATATGGTCTGTGGCGGTGGGTTACCTTCCAATATTCTGCCATCTTATATAAACACCATCAATCATATTGGCGTTTATTCATCATGGCAATTAGTAATGAACTCTCGATTCTGACTCAGGCAGAACAACGAGACTTGTATTCAGCACCTCAGTTTTCTATTGAGGAACAACGTTTGTATTTTTCGCTAAACGATGTAGAACAGGCCGAATGCCGTACTATCAGGCTTACTAAACATCGTTGTTATTTCGTGGCGCTTCTGGGCTATTTTAAATCTAAGCCAGTGATCATTGCTCCGAGTTTCCGTGATATCAGTATCGACATGCAGTTTATTGCCTCCCAAATTCAAAGAGGTAAAGGGATCAGGCCTTTCAGTGTCAGTAAAATGCAGCGTGACCGTATTTACTCAAGGATACTGCGTCTACTAAATTACAATAAGTGGAATGAAAAACAGCACCTCAATGCTCTGTGCCACCACCTGGTTTACATTGGTCATGCCTGGCTGGAGCCTCGACACCTCTTTGATGCGGCCATTGAATACCTTGCCAGCCATAACATTGCCATTCCTAAGTACTCCGTGCTTCAAAGACTGATAAGCCGCACAATGCAACAGGTCAGAAAAGACCTGACGCTCCAACTGAATCAACTTACCAGTAATGAACTTAACGTCTTTCTGGACAACATAATCACTACTAAAGACGACGGGCTGAGTCTGAGCCATCTCAGGGGTGGTGCCAAAAGTCTGACCGTGCCTGAGCTTAAAAAAGAGCTCGCCATTTACCACCGGTTAGCACCATGGCACACGCAAATAAATGACGTTGTGGACAGGCTCAATCTGTCGCTAAAAAATCGACAACACTTCAGCGGCCTTATTGATTACTACGGCAGTAAAGTGCGGCGCTTCAAACGCTCACAGCAGCACCTGTGGTTACTGTGTCATCTGACAGAGCGCATGCAACTTGCACTGGAGCGCCTGACGGATGGGTTTGTTTACCATATCCGAAAACAACAGGAAGCCGCCAACGCCTTTGCACAACAAGCAGTGTTCCTGTCCTGGCAGTCAGCTGCGGACAATGTCACGAAAGCGGCAGAGCTACTTCACCTGTTTGTTGACGAGAATATTGATGACAATCAGCCCTTCTCAGTAGTCAGACAACAGGCATTGAAGGTCATGAATGACAGGGATATCCAGACCCTCTGCCTTTACCTGAA
>NZ_JAWOWJ010000025.1:0-31003 GCF_033340495.1 Vibrio sp. 1249-1 | reverse complement strand
GCTCGACTTGCATGTGTTAGGCCTGCCGCCAGCGTTCAATCTGAGCCATGATCAAACTCTTCAATTTAAGATTTTGTCGGCTCAATGAATACTGAACATTACATAAGTAATGTTTGAATTGACTGTGCTGAATCTTTCGATTCAATGGTCACTTCGTTTCATTGAAACCTAATTTGATACCGCTTTCCATTAAGAAAGAAATATCTAATTGGATTATCATCAACGAGTGCCCACACAGATTGATAGGTTCTTATTTTTAAAGAGCTTTTCTAACACTTTCAGCAACTTAGTTGCTCGTCGTTAGGGGTGCGTATCTTACTTCACACCGTGAGAGAGTCAAGCATTTTTTTCAAATTCTTTTTTCTCTCTTCCCGACTCGCTGTGTGACTTTCGTCTCACTCCGTGTCGGTGGATGCGCAGTATAGGGGGTTGAGAAATTAGCACAAGCGTTTTTTGCAAAAAAACTTTCAACCGCACAAATAACGAGCACCCTGCATAGATACTCAACGATCTTGTCTAATATTTCGGGTTGCAGAGGATCTTTTCATGATGAAACACCTGACTTCTGCATTAAAAGATCGCCTATTTCTTTGTGATTTTGATTGCTGATCTTATCTCTCTTGGTTCTTTTTTCTCTTTCTATCGATATAAAGACGAAAAAAAAGAGCAGAACGATGACGAACTGCTCTTTTGGTCTTTGCTTTTTATTTGGGGTACTTCAGGTGAAGTCTTGGAAAAGTGTTTCTTCTATATATAGAAGAAAAGATCAGAGCATCCTTGCCCTTCTCTTTACGACAGATTAGTTAGGGGTATATCTAAATGTCGTTATTGTTCGATGACGCATTGAGCTCGTAAGAGTGGAGCATGCTTGCATTCCCAATGGCGTCATCTTCGAGAGGAACTTAGTTCTTCAATACTTTTACGGTGTAGCTACCATCTTTTTGTTGGTATAGACCGTGGATGTCGGTTTCGAAACCTGGGTAATGCGCACCGATCTCACAAAGCATCTCTAGGAAGTCCAGCACAGGGCGAGACTCTTGAGTCACCATTTCACCAGGAAGTACTAGTGGCACACCTGGAGGGTAAGGAAGGATCATGTTCGCACTTACGCGGCCAACCATTTCTTCCAGTTTGATTTCTTCTACGTTACCGCGAAGCTCTTCTTGCCATGCTGCGTGTGGTGTTACTTTCATTTCTGGAAGTACATCGAATGCTTTGTACATTAGCTCTGGTAGGTTGTATTTCTTAGTTAGGTCATGAATTGCTTGTGCTAGTTCTTGAACGCGCATGCCTTCATAGAAGCTTGGGTCTTCGTTGTATAGCGAAGGTAGGAAGCTCTTGATGGTTAGGTTCAAGTCGTAGCCACGTTTAAATTCAGTTAGACCGCGTAGCAATTGCATTGCTTTTGATTTGTCGATACCGATTGAGAATAGGAACAACAAGTTGTATGGACCTGTTTTCTCTACCACGATGCCGCGCTCGTCTAGGAATTTAGCCACCAGCGAAGCAGGAATACCTGATTCTTCTAGTTCGCCTTCTTTATTCATCCCAGGAGTCAGTAGCGTTACTTTGATTGGATCAAGATACATGTGATTGTCATCCATGTTCTTGAAGCCGTGCCATGTGTCGCTAGGGTCTAGTTTCCAACATTCTGTGGTATCGATGTTTTCTGGTTGCCATACATCGAAGAACCAGCTGTCGCTTTCTGCTTCTAGACGTTTGATCTCTTTACGGAAGCGGATTGCGCGATCGATAGAGTCTTGCATCAACTTCTTACCAGTGTTGCCGCGCATCATTGCCGCTGCAGTTTCAGTAGAAGCAACAATGCCGTACTGAGGTGAAGTTGAAGTGTGCATCATGAATGCTTCGTTGAAAGATTCTTTATCAAAGTCACCTTTCACGTGAATCATTGAAGCTTGCGAGAACGCAGCCAACAGTTTGTGTGTTGATTGTGTTTCGTAGAACACTTTGCCTGGCATCGCTTCACCACTCATACCACATTTACCTTCGTAAATTGGGTTGAAGTTAGTGTAAGGCACCCAAGCACTGTCGAAGTGGATGTGTTTACAATCTAGCGACTCT
The DNA here is from genome assembly GCF_033340495.1 of Vibrio sp. 1249-1. NCBI lineage: Bacteria > Pseudomonadati > Pseudomonadota > Gammaproteobacteria > Vibrionales > Vibrionaceae > Vibrio > Vibrio sp. 1249-1. The sequence goes on along the minus strand of NZ_JAWOWJ010000025.1, from coordinate 28,921 downwards.
TTGATGAATTGTGTGTTGTACAACAAGCCATCGTAAGTTGAGTTAGTCACTACTGCGTAAGTTGGTGCTGTTGCACCTGGTGTTTTCGCCACTTTCTCTGCGATTACATCGCGGCTGAATTCGCTTTGTGGGATACCACCAAGGATGCCGTATGCGTTACGAGTTGGGCGGAAGTAGATTGGTGTCACGTCGCTCATCATCATTAGGTGAGTCAGAGACTTGTGACAGTTACGGTCAATCAGTACTGTGCTGCCTGCAGGCGCTGAGTACATACCAACGATTTTGTTCGATGTAGACGTACCGTTAGTTACGATGTACGAGCTGTCTGCATTGAATGTACGTGCGATGTATTCTTCTGCATCTTTATGTGGACCTGAGTGGTCTAGTAGAGAACCTAGCTCAGGCATTGAGATTGATACGTCCGCTTTAAATGTGTTTGGACCGTAAAAATCGTAGAAGATGCTACCAGCAGGGCTTTTCTGGAATGCAGTACCGCCCATGTGACCTGGAGTACAGAAGGTGTATTTACCTTCTTCTACGTATTTGAATAGCGCTTTAGTGAATGGAGGCATGATGGCATCTTTGTATGCCTCAGTCGCTTGGTTGATTTTGATAGCGATGTCGTCAGCCATACCTAAAGCGTACTCGAAGAAGCTCACGTTTAGACGTAGGTCTGTTAGTGAAATGTCTAGAGTAGACTGTTCGTTAGCAAATGCGTGAACAGGCAGTTTTTCGTTGATTTGGCTGATACGTTCACATAGCTCTAGTGAGTATTTATCCCAGTCGAACAGTACACCGCAAATGCGTGGGTTCATCTCAATCATTTTGATCAAGTCTTTATCATCTACTGGGTAAACCACTTCGTAGCCCGCTTTCTCAAGAGCAGCGTGAAGTTGACGAACTGGCTCTTCTTTAAAGAACACACCCATGTGGTTCAAGATAGCGAATATATTCATTTGGACATCTCCAAGGCGAATGAGGGCGCTCTTTGCCATTTACAGGCAATGAGTAAGGTGAGCGCCGCGTGAATTTGGGTTTTATAGGCTGGCACCTTAGTGGCAGCGTTTTGGGGATTAGTTGCTTGCTTGGGCAGGCATGTCGTCAGCGTGCATTTTCACGTACTGAGCAAGACCTGCTTTTTTGCTGTAGAACATCAAGATAACTAGAGACACGATGAAGGTTGCTGTTAGCGTACCGCCCTCTGCACCTGCTAGTGCGATGAAGCAGAACAGACAAGCCACACCAGAGAACAGCATTACGAAGCCGTTGCGTGTTGTCATACCTTCGAAGCGAATCAAGTTAATGCTTGAGTAGAAGTAAGGCAGCATTGTTAGTAGAACCGCGTCAGTTGTTAGCTGGTTGAATAGGTCTGATGCGTGTGCTGTTTTAGAGCTGAAGAACATCAGTACAACCATCAGCGCAGTCATCTTGATTGACGCAAGGATTAGACCTTTCTTAGGCACACCGTTTTTGTCAGTTTCGCCGTAGATTTTAGGGAAGTTGCCGTCGTTTGCTGCGCGTTTACCTGCTTCACCTACTAGCATCATCCAAGAACCTAGCGAAGTGAAACATGCTAGCGCTGTGAATGCTGATACGAATGGTGCTGTCCAGCTACCGAATAGCTCAGTGGTTGCTAGTGCAAATGGCGCACCTGATGCCGCAACTTCTGACGCTGGGAACATACCGCTGATCATTTGAGTTGATAGGATGTAAATCACACCTGCGATACCAGTACCCAACATAGTTGCTAGAGGTACAGTACGTTTAGGGTTTTCTACCATACCAGTCGATACCGCTGCTGATTCCACACCTACGAATGACCATAGACAGATAAGAACCGCTGTTACTACCGCGTGGCTGTCAGTGCCTGCTGATACGTTCCAGTTTTGGCTGTAAAGCGCAGTATCGAAGTGCGTCCAACCAAATGCAGCTGTACCAACAACTGGGATAAGGATAAGAACTAGACCAAGCGTACATAGACGGCTTACCCAGCTACCACCAAGTAGGTTGACGAAAGTGAAGATCCATACCGATGCAATCGTCGCAATACCTGCTGGGATTGGGTTATTAAGCACAGGGAAGAATACTGAAAGGTAAGAAACACCTGTAATGGCAATAGCCAGGTTACCAATCCAGTTCGCGTGGTAATAAAGAACGCCCGTTTGGAAACCAAATACCGGAGACACTTCGCCAGCATAAGCGATTGGACCACCTTCTTGTGGGTTTTTGGTTGCCAGACGAGCGTAAACAAACGCCAGACTCAGTGCACCGGCCAAACAGATCAGCCAACTGAAGATTGAAACAGAGCCTACAGAGGCAAGACTAGAAGGTAATAGTGCGATACCACTACCCATCATGTTACCGGCTACGACACCCGTACAGGCAATAAGGCCGATTTTTTTCGCATTCGATGACATAACATCTCCAAATCTATTCTACTCGAGTCAACATGACTCAAACTGAATGGTTATTAGCGAGATGCTATGAGGAAGAACCTGCTCGACCTCGCTAAATTTCGAAGTGAAGACTACGCCCAAAAATCGGGAAAAAAATAAACTTGGTGTTATCAATAAAATGATTAGTTCATCAACATCAAGTTGAGATAAACATGATAAACATGATAAACACAAAAATATAAAACCATATTATTCATTTAGTTATAAGAAAAACATCAAACCTTCTACCGATAGATAAACTCTCATCAACTCGTTGGTCATCGCGATAAAAGTTATCAACCTCTATCAACTTCCCCATCCCGAAGGGTTAATTCCCTGAAGTGTTGATTCCATAAATCTCTCCCTGATCGCGCTTTTTGACCCACATCAATATTCATCTCGCCTGCAAGAAAGCATCAAAATCATTCTCGCCACATAACTCAGCCAGACACTTCATACAATCAATAGAGATAGAGATAGAGATAGAGATAGAGATAGAGATAGAGATAGAGAAGCAAAGCGGGTATGTATTCCCGTTGCAAGCTTGCGTTGTTAGCTCCTTCGTAAGTCATTGCCCCACCGCCTCACCCTTTTCACTTTTCGACAGCGACAAAAAAGCCCCTCACCGAAATGAGGGGCTAGCATTAGACTGACGTTGAGTCCGAGAGAATTAAAGCATTCGAACGACAGAAGGGTGAACGGCGCGATACATGGCGTAATCAATCGCCTTCATGTTACTTGGGAAGACCAAGTTTTCGCACAGCAGGTACGTCTCAACCGACGTATCAATATAGAAAGCTTCACTGTAAGACTCACTGGCTAAATCCAGATCACCATCCAATTCGGCGTGCTTACCGCGAATCACATAGGAAAGCACTGAATCACGTAACCTCAATGCCTGTCCGAGATGCCGCTTGGCTAACGCCATGTCACCAATGATGGTTTCGTGCAGTGCTAAAGCTTCATAAATTCGCGGTTGAATTGGCCCCACCATCATTTTCACATTAGTCTCTAGTGCTTCACTGAGCTGCTGCATTCGCCCTTTCTTCAACTCCTGTGAGAAATCAAGAGCCTTTTGTACATGGTAAGCAATCAACAACTCAGCTTGAACGTAAGCATTATCCGGCTCGATTTCTAAAATGTTTTCCATCAAGTCGATACCTTGGCGGAATTGTTTAGTATCAGAGACATTAAGGTAATGGTTAGCCTGAACAAACAACTCCAACGCGTCGGGATTCATTGGCATTCCCGCCACCAGCATCGTAGATTTCAATTTGGCATCCGATACTTTCAGCACTTGCATCAAATCCAACGATGCTTGTTGAAGCACTGTCTTTAAATGACTACTGGTTAACGCGTATTGACGACTAAACAACACTTTTTCAGATGAGTTATTGCGATATTCCACCTCTAAAAAGCTGCCACCGTCATTCTCACGAACTCTCACCACAACCGATTTACCAGGCACAATGCCAGAAGTAAACGACGCCTTCTTTAGCATGACTCGGTAATCACTGACTTGAGCAATGTCGGACATCAACTTTTGGGCGAATCCGTCTGCCAAATCGTAGCTTAACCCTTCATTCGTAAAATTATCTTGAAACTTGAACTCAATAAGATGGGTATCGATGGCTTGGGTAATACGCACTTCCGACTGCTTGTAGGTAAACACGCCCATCACTACGACCAACATACTGATCCAGATGAAGTTCATAATTCCCAATAGCCAAGGACTGATTTTGTTTTTGCTCTGAGGGGCTTTTTTCTCTTTTGACATCTCGCAGACCGCGCGAGTTAGAGGACCGGCAGGAAAGGTAACGGCTGGTGCTATAGGTAGACAATCCTCTTCCGATTCTTCAACCGAAGGTGGGATCTCTTCATTTTGCCGACTTGTGACAAACTCTTCATACGTCATAGTAACCACGTTCGCTACCAGCTTATAGCCACGTTTGGGCACCGTGATAACGTAGTTGGTATTTTCCTCTCGACCGTCACGTAGTAGCTTACGCAACTCAAAGATGGATTGAGTCACCACTTGATCAGTCACAATCGCTCCAGCCCAAACGTACTGAATCAATTCCTCGCGGTTGAACACCTCATTCGCATGCTCCGCTAAGAAGTGCAAAAGATTAATTAAGCGTGGCTCAACAGTAACTTCCCTATCTTGTCGATACAGCTTATTTTCATCAACGCTCAAAACCCAGTCATTGATTTGAAAATAGACTCCAACCATGTATGAAAACTCTCGTATCTACAGACAGCGTTACGGTAGGAATCAGACAATGGTCGATTCCTACAAGTAACTAAAGGCAAGATTATAGGTGGGAAAGCAGCGTGTACCTAGAAAAGCAAGTCGCCAAAAATGCAAACTTAAGTTAAGTGATTCAAGAATGAGACTACTCAAGTGCTGCAAGGATAGAGCAATGTGTGGCGTCATCGTCTGTATGACCACAACAAGCATCATTAATCTTCTTTAACGCTCGGCGAATTTTCGTCAGCTCGTTAATTTTCCCATCAATCAGCTCTAACTTAGCAGAAGTAATGGCTTTTACCTCTGCACAGCTGTGTTCTGTCGCTTCTAACTTAATTTCTAACAGGTCTTTAATTTCATCCAGACTCAAGCCAAGATCTTTACCTTTGAGGATAAAGTGCACCTGCTTTTGATTCTCTTCATCATACAAGCGGTAGCCTGACTCACTTCGCCCTGCGGGTTTTATTAGCGCGTTTTTCTCGTAGAAACGCAATGTATCGGCAGTCACACCACAACGTTTTGCCAGTTCACCTATCTGAAACATAACTTTCCCTATTAACTATCTCGTTACTTTTAAAGCTAAAGAACGACTTTTTTGCAATTATTTTTGAGATGCCAAACGATTGCGCGAGATTTTTTGTAATAAATTGGTTAGAATACGCGCCATCAAATGTGGAGACTGTTTTCTAATCAGAAAACACCCTGCAAAGGTCTTTACCAAAACTGGCCAATATTTTACCCCAAGAGGTAAAAACAAGTTCATTTTTGGCAAACATCTTTAACTCCGTGAATTTGAGGAAAATGGAAGCATGAATAACGCTCGTCCTATTCGCCGTGCGCTTATCAGCGTATCAGACAAAACAGGTATTGTTGAGTTTGCGCAAGCTCTTGCTGAGCGCGGTGTCGATATCCTATCTACTGGTGGTACAGCTCGCCTACTTGCCGAACAAGGCATCGCCGTAACCGAAGTCTCTGACTACACTGGTTTCCCAGAAATGATGGACGGCCGCGTTAAAACGCTTCACCCAAAAGTTCACGGTGGTGTGCTTGGTCGTCGTGGCCAAGATGATGACGTGATGGAAAAGCACGGCATCAACCCTATCGATATGGTTGTCGTAAACCTATACCCATTCGCAGAAACCGTTGCCAAAGAAGGCTGTACACTGGCCGACGCGGTTGAAAACATCGATATCGGCGGCCCAACAATGGTTCGTTCTGCAGCGAAAAACCACAAAGACGTGACTATCGTTGTTAACGCAGGTGATTACGGCCGCGTAATTGCAGAGATGGACGCAAACGACAAATCTCTCACTCTCGAAACTCGTTTCGACCTAGCTATCGCAGCATTCGAACACACGGCTTCTTACGACGGCATGATCGCAAACTACTTCGGCACTATGGTTCCATCTTACGGTGAGAACAAAGAAGGTGATGAAGAGTCTAAATTCCCACGTACTTTCAACCAGCAATTCGAGAAGAAGCAAGACATGCGCTACGGTGAGAACAGCCACCAAGCAGCCGCATTCTACGTTGAAGCAAACCCACAAGAAGCATCTGTTTCTACTACTCGCCAAATCCAAGGTAAAGCCCTCTCTTACAACAACATCGCAGACACTGACGCAGCACTTGAATGTGTGAAAGAGTTCAACGAGCCAGCATGTGTGATCGTAAAACACGCAAACCCATGTGGTGTAGCTCTAGGTAAAGACATTCTAGAAGCGTACAACCGCGCTTACCAAACTGACCCAACATCTGCATTCGGCGGCATCATTGCATTCAACCAAGAGCTAGATGCTGAAACAGCAGCCGCTATTGTTGAGCGTCAATTCGTTGAAGTGATCATCGCACCTTCAGTTTCTGCTGAAGCGATTGAAGTGGTTGCAGCGAAGAAAAACGTGCGTCTACTTGAGTGTGGCAAATGGACAACTAAGACAACTGGCTTTGACGTGAAACGCGTGAATGGCGGTCTACTGGTTCAAGACCGTGACCAAGGCATGGTAAGCCTAGACGACCTAAAAGTGGTTTCTAAGCGCCAGCCAACAGAAGAAGAGCTGAAAGATGCACTGTTCTGCTGGAAAGTAGCGAAATACGTGAAATCTAACGCGATCGTTTACTCGAAAGGCGACATGACTATCGGTGTAGGCGCTGGCCAAATGAGCCGCGTTTACTCTGCGAAAATCGCAGGCATCAAAGCTGCAGACGAAGGTCTACAGGTTGAAGGTTGTGTAATGGCATCAGATGCATTCTTCCCATTTCGTGACGGTATCGACGCGGCTGCAGAAGCAGGCATCAAGTGTGTTATCCAACCTGGTGGTTCTATGCGTGATGACGAAGTTATCGCAGCAGCAGACGAACACGGCATGGCGATGATCTTTACCGGTATGCGTCACTTCCGCCACTAATCCTCTCGTCTTCACTGGGACGATAACTGCGTTGACGGCGTTCACTTATCCTAATCACATAGCATACTATGCTCATAGGAATAAGTTCACTTGTCGCCTTGTCCTCGTCCCATTGAATTAGAGAGGCCATACTCAGGTCTTTGCGAAATATCTGAGTTTGAGCAAACGGTATTTATAAGATTAAGGATTTTCATATGCGAGTTTTAATCATTGGTTCAGGCGGTCGTGAACATGCGCTAGGCTGGAAAGCAGCGCAAAACCCAAATGTTGAGACTATCTTCGTTGCACCAGGCAACGCAGGTACAGCACTAGAGCCAAAACTAGAGAACGTAAACATCGATGTAGAAGACATCGCTGGCCTTGTTGCTTTCGCCAAAGAGAAGGCGATTGAACTGACTATCGTTGGCCCAGAAGCACCATTGGTTATTGGTGTGGTTGATGCTTTCCGCGAAGCAGGTTTGCCAATATTCGGCCCGACCCAAGCCGCAGCGCAGCTTGAAGGCTCTAAAGCGTTTACCAAAGACTTCCTTGCTCGTCACCAAATTCCAACGGGTGCCTACGCGAATTTCACTGAAATCGAGCCTGCACTGGCTTACGTGCGTGAGCAAGGTGCACCGATCGTGGTGAAAGCCGACGGCCTTGCAGCTGGTAAAGGCGTGATTGTGGCAATGACGCTAGAAGAAGCTGAGGACGCAATCAAAGACATGCTAGCAGGCAACGCATTTGGTGATGCTGGTAGTCGTGTCGTTATCGAAGAGTTCCTAGATGGTGAAGAAGCAAGCTTCATCGTGATGGTGGATGGTGAGAACGTTCTGCCAATGGCCACCAGCCAAGACCACAAACGCGTAGGCGACAAAGATACTGGTCCTAACACCGGTGGCATGGGAGCATACTCTCCAGCTCCAGTGGTGACACAAGAAATCCACAACCGCATCATGGAAGAAGTGATTTACCCAACCGTACGTGGCATGGCCGCTGAAGGTAACCCTTACACTGGTTTCCTATACGCGGGTCTTATGATCGACAAAGACGGCACTCCGAAAGTGATCGAGTACAACTGCCGCTTCGGTGATCCTGAGACACAACCTATCATGATGCGCATGGAATCAGATCTTGTTGATCTGTGCCTAGCGGCAATCGACGAGAAACTGGATCAAGCGGAATCGAAGTGGGATCCACGAGCATCGATTGGTATCGTGCTAGCAGCCGGTGGTTATCCAGCAGCGTACAACAAAGGCGACGTTATTTCGGGTCTGCCACAAGTTGAAATTGAAGGCGAGAAAGTCTTCCATGCTGGTACAGGTAACAAAGATGGCGACATCGTGACAAACGGTGGTCGTGTTCTTTGTGCAACCGCACTTGGCAACAGCGTATCAGAAGCGCAGCAGCGTGCTTACGAGCTTGCAAAACAGATCAGTTGGGATGGCATGTTCCATCGCAACGACATCGGCTACCGTGCAATTGCACGTGAGCAAGAAAAATAAAAACAACATAAGTTGGCTCAAAAAACAAAAGGCGCACTCAGCGCCTTTTTTATTGTTCTTGTTCGACAGAATGCGAAGCAATGTTTATTCAGAGATCAACTTTGGCCGAGAAACACAATCAAAGTCATCGTCATTGAGCATCAACAGTTCATCGACCATTGCTTTGTTTCGTGACTGCTTGCCGACAAAAGCCACATAACTGTCTACCGATGAGAGACGCTCGATAATAAATTTTGGCAGCGTCTGATTAAACTCGAGTGTCGAGAACACCTTACCTTTGCAGGTTTCAAACGATTGACCATTCCAATAACCTTGAATAAGGCTCTGATTGTTACGAGACTGCGCCTTAACCGATGCCACTACGTCATTCGCTTCTGCTTTGTAGCGCTCTAATTGGTCATGCTGGAGTGGTAAGACTTTACGGTTAACACGATATTGTTGGTAAACCGCTTCGCCATCTTTATTGAAACGGATGTGGATTTGAAAAGGCACCAACTCTTGTTTGGTATCAACTTGCTCGCCTTTTCGAATCAACTCTCGCAACTCACCTTCATCCCAGCGATAATCACTCTGGAACCAACCATTTTCCCCCATAGTCACATAATCAGCCGCCGTACTCACACGAGTGAGTTTCTCTGTCATCCAGTACAAGCTGCTAGCATCTCCCGCAACTTTACCACCAGAAAAATGCGTGAATTGTTCTAAATTAGGAGTTTCAACCGATGAACAGCCAAAAAGGGTAAGGCTAGATAGGAGAAGTGAAGTGAGTAGATGTTTTTTCATGAAATTGCACCGAGGCAGGATACCTCGGTGCATTCTAACTTAGTTTACTGATTCTTTCAGCGCTTTACCTGCTACGAATGCTGGTACGTTAGCTGCTGCGATTTGAATCTCGTCACCAGTCTTAGGGTTACGACCAGTACGTGCAGCGCGGTGGTTTACTTTGAATGTACCAAAACCAATTAGTTGAACTTGGTCACCCTCTTTAAGTGCGCCAGTTACACCATCAAGAGTCGCTTCAAGAGCAGCTTTTGCTTGTGCTTTTGATAGGTCTGCTTTCTCTGCGATAAAGTCGATTAATTGGGTCTTGTTCATTAGGTTTCCCTTCTCATAGGTTATCGAATTCGTCTCACTCTAAAACATAAATGCCCCATCTGGCAAAGGTTTGTAAGCGATCTTTCGATTTTCTGACGTACTTTTAGCCATAATATGAGTAATAACTCACAATTTGTTACCACATACCCCCTGAAAACCCTTGCTTTCCAAGGTATTTGGACCAATTTATAAGTCACTTTTGCGGTTATAATAGCTGCAAATAACCACTATCAAACTACATTCAAGGGCAACTATGCTGCTGTTATCCATTTATATCTCTATTGCAATCGGCATTTCGTTTATCTGTTCGGTGCTGGAGGCGGTACTGCTGAGTATCAGTCCGAGCTACATTGCGCAGCTCAATCAACAGGGGCATCCCGCAGCTGGACAATTGGCTAAGCTGAAATCAGATATCGACCGACCACTGGCATCTATTCTGACTTTAAACACCATCGCTCACACTATCGGCGCGGCCACTGCTGGTGCACAAGCTGCAGTTGTATTTGGTAGCGAAGCATTAGGTATCTTTTCGGCAGTGCTGACATTGGCGATCTTAGTGCTTTCAGAAATCGTACCGAAGACGATTGGCGCGACCTACTGGCGTCAGTTGGCACCCACTGCCGCGGTCGCATTGCGTTGGATGGTATGGGCTCTTACACCCTTTGTTTGGTTCTCAGAGCAAATCACCAAGCGTCTTGCTCGTAACCACGAAGCTCCGAAGATGCGTGATGAGCTGTCTGCAATGGCGATTCTGGCACGTGAAAGCGGTGAGTTTGCCGAGGGTGAATCAAAAATCTTAAGCAACTTGCTTGGCATCCAAGATGTACCCGTAACGCAGGTTATGACGCCACGACCAGTAGTATTCCGTGTCGATGCCACAATGACCATCAATGAGTTCCTAGAAAAACACAAAGATACGCCTTTCTCACGCCCATTGGTTTACAGCGAGCAGAAAGATAACATCATAGGTTTTGTGCATCGCCTTGAGTTGTTCAAACTACAACAATCAGGTTGTGGACAGAAACAGTTGGGAGCAATCATGCGCCCAATTCAAGTGGTGCTAAACAATACCACTTTACCTAAAGTATTCGACCAGATGATGACTCATCGCTTACAGCTGGCACTTGTTGTTGATGAATACGGTACCGTGCTAGGTTTGGTAACGTTGGAAGATATTTTTGAACACCTCGTAGGCGAGGAGATCATCGACGAAGCAGATAAAAGCACTGACATGCAGGAGCTGGCTTACCAACGCTGGGAAAGCTGGAAAGAAATGCACGGCGTAATCGAAAGCCGCGATGACGATGAAGAAGATAATGAGCCGGAGAAGCAGGATAAAGAGCCAGAAGCTCAAGAGCCACCGAAACCCGACTCGAAAGAATCGTAATCAGCATTAGGTATAACAGCTTAAACGCACAAAAAAAGGCATCCAGTTAGGATGCCTTTTTCTATTTATTCAACGATTAAAGTGCAATACCGATGTTGCTCACACCTTCTTCACGTAGCTCTTCACGCAAATCTTTAATCAAGCTGATGTCACGTTCTACCGCTTCACGCAGCGGACGGAAGATAGCCCACTGGACGTCCCACTCTTCACATACGGCTTCGTTTTCTTTCTGGTTGTCGTTAGTGATTGGCTCTGCGCCTTGTGCTTGCTCTAGATCAGCAACGGTTTGTACCGACTGTTGACTCACTTTAAGCATTGAATCGAAAAGGTAGTCGCGGTCCAATAGACCATGCAGTAACGTAGACAAACCCTGACACGCGTCCATCGCTGGGTAAACGCCGTAAAAATCGAACTCATCCGCACTTGGGAACAACTCTTCTAACTTCTCCAATTGACGTTCGAAGTTAATTTTCGCGTTCTTAACTGTCAAAATTTCCCATACACTATCAAGAATCGCTCGGTAAGCACGCGGGTCAGCAAATTCTGTATTCTCACAAAACATCGCATAGTTTGGATACATGCGTTCACACAGACACGCCATAAAGGTAATTTGTTGCCAAGGTTCTAGTTTTTCTAAACGAACCTGAAGAGGATTCTTAAGCATAGTCACTCAATCATTGAAGAAAAAAACAGCGAAAGTGTACTTGATTCATCACAGGGAAAAAAGTTAATGCCGCATTCAAATCAGATTTTCCTGCTCTCAGAGCATCGCGACACCTACAAAACGTTACTGGCAGAGAAAAATCTGCCCGATCTTTGTCTCACCGACCAACCAGAAGCCGCTCAGATCGTACTAGCGGATCCACCCTTACTATCACAAAGCTTAGACGAGTTTTCACAGCTTGAATGGGTACAATCCACGTTTGCTGGTGTCAACGCCTTAACATCCCCTAGCCTTCGTCAGGACTATACTCTAACTAACGTTCGAGGCATCTTTGGTCCACTGATTGCTGAATATGTTTTGGGTTACAGTATTGCCCATTACCGCCACTTTGCCCGATACCACCAGCAACAACAAAACAAACAATGGCAGCCTCACCTATACACGTCATTACAAAGTAAAACCATGGTAATTCTTGGTACCGGTAGCATTGGGGGCTATCTGGGCAACGCCGCTAAAGCAATGGGGATAAAAACTATCGGTATTAACCGCACAGGTATCCCGACTTCAGGCGGCGAGTTTCATCAGACCTTTCATATCAATGAACTAAGTAAGGCATTTGAGCAAGCCGACATCGTTGTGAATACTCTACCAAGTACACCTGAGACGCGACAGTTACTTAATCGTCAAACGCTCAGCCAACTAAATCAGGCGTTATTATTTAACGTAGGTCGTGGCGACGTACTGGATGAGACAGGGTTGCTCTTCGCTCTGAAAAACCGTTGGGTAGAACACGCCTTCTTAGATGTGTTTGAGCAAGAGCCGTTGTCGGTAGAGCATCCATTTTGGAAACTACCGCAAGTCACCATCACTCCACACATTGCTGCGCTGAGTTTTCCCGAGCAAGTCATCGAGATTTTTGCTGACAACTATCTACGCTGGCGCGATGGGTTTTCATTAAATTATCAAGTGGATTTCGAAAAGGGTTACTGAGAATGTCGTTAGACGAGCTATTGCAACAAGTGAGGGCCTGCCAGATATGCGCGGATAATTTACCTTTGGGCGCAAACCCTGTCGTACAAGCCGCAAAAGGGGCACGCATCCTAATCATCGGTCAGGCCCCTGGCACACGTGTACACAAAACCTCGATACCTTGGAATGACCCAAGTGGTGATCGATTACGCCAATGGCTCGATATCGACAAAGACGTTTTCTACGACCCAAATAAAATTGCCATTGTCCCAATGGGATTCTGTTATCCAGGCAAAGGGAACTCTGGGGATTTACCGCCTCGTAAAGAATGTGCGCCCACTTGGCATAAAAAGATTCTTGAGCAGCTGCCCAATATAGAGCTCACTCTACTAATTGGTCAGTACTCGCAGCAGTACTATCTCACCAACAAACCAAAGACGCTCACACAAACCGTTCAGCAATGGCAAGATTGGGAACCAGACTTTATCCCTCTCCCTCACCCATCTCCACGCAATACATTGTGGTTAAAGAAGAACCCTTGGTTTGAATCTGACGTCGTGCCATACCTTAAAAAACGCGTTCACTCGATGCTTTAGGTTACCCATGATCTAATTGCTTGTTTATCTGTACAAGAAAATTAGAACATAAAAGCAGAAATCATAAGTATTTGTTTATATTAAACTTTAATATCTAGTGTACAGCTAGAGTAGTAATTAGATCATGGTAGGCCAAATACTACTAGAGCTGTACAGCCTTGAGTCTCAGATAGGAAAAATGAATTTTAGGCAAAAAAATACCGGCACTGAATGCCGGCATTTGATTTCAAAAGATCTAACTTACTTGTGGTATGGCTTAGATAGCTCGTGTACCGCTTCCACAAATACGCCCGCGTTTTCTGGCGGCACATCCAAATGGATACCGTGACCTAGGTTGAACACATGACCAGTACCTGCATCACCAAAACCTTCTAGAATACCCGCGACTTCTTCACGGATACGCTCTGGTGAAGCGTAAAGCATTGATGGGTCCATGTTACCTTGCAGAGCCACTTTATCACCGATACGTGCTTTCGCGTCTGCAATGTTGATTGTCCAGTCTAGACCAACCGCATCACAGCCCGTTGCTGCGATTTGCTCAAGCCACATGCCGCCATTCTTAGTAAACAGTGTGACTGGCACGCGACGACCGTCGTTTTCACGAATCAGACCATCTACAATCTTGTGCATGTATTGCAGTGAGAACAGATTGTAATCACGAGGCGTTAGTACGCCACCCCATGTGTCAAATACCATTACCGATTGCGCACCCGCTTTAATTTGCGCGTTTAAGTACTCGATAACGCTGTCTGCCAGCTTATCTAGAAGTAGGTGCAGAGTTTGTGGTTCCGCGTACATCATCTTCTTGATCTTGGTAAACGCTTTAGAGCTACCACCTTCGATCATATACGTCGCAAGAGTCCAAGGACTACCAGAAAAACCAATCAGCGGCACTTCACCCTTCAGGTCTTTACGGATCTGGCGTACTGCGTTCATTACGTATTGCAGTTCACCTTCAGGATCTGGCAAACCAATTTTTTCCACGTCGGCTTTGCATGTAATTGGGTTATCAAAAACAGGTCCTTCACCCGCAGCAAAACGCAAACCAAGCCCCATTGCATCTGGAATCGTTAAGATGTCCGAGAATAAGATCGCGGCATCAAGAGGAAAACGGCGTAATGGTTGAAGTGTCACTTCGGATGCTAATTCTGCATTTCGACACAAAGACATGAAATCACCCGCTTCTGCACGAGTCGCTTTGTATTCTGGTAGGTAACGACCTGCCTGGCGCATCATCCATACTGGCGTGTAATCTACCGGCTCTTTTAAAAGCGCACGCAGATAACGATCATTTTTTAATTCAGTCATTCCGTAATTCCAACTGTTAGGCTTTCTGTGAAAGGGGGTATTCTATCACTGATTTAAGTCCAATAGCTGTGTGCTTTGCAACCTGGATCAAGTTATTAACTTTTAAATCAATGCTTAATTTGCACCCAATCGGTATCAGTGTTAAAAATTTGTTCGCTAGCGAAAACTACAATTATAAACTGAGTACTTAGTACTCAGCATCTCATAACGACATCTTACTTACCCCCTCCCTCTCGGAGGGTTTTTTTTATCTATTTATCAGATAATTAGTGTCTATATCTTTCAGCGTCTGCTCGATAAGTGCTCTTGCAATCGTTCCTTTAGGCGCAACAGGCGGCATCTCGTCGATACCAAACCATTGTGCATCAGACAGCTCAGTGTAGTCTGGACTTAACTCTCCCGATTCATAGTCAGCTAAAAACCCCATCATCATACTGGATGGGAAAGCCCAAGGCTGGCTGCCAAAGTAACGAATATTTTTAACGAGAATTCCCGTTTCTTCATGAATTTCTCGAGCCACGCACTCTTCTAAGGTCTCACCGACTTCAAGAAAACCCGCAATAACCGTATACATACCATTTCGATGCCTTGGATGTTGGGCTAATAAAATCTGATTTTCTTTACGTACAGCAACGATAATACACGGAAATATTCTAGGATAATGAAGGGTGCGACATTCACCACACTGCATGGCTAACTGGTTATTATTAAGAAAGTTCCTTCCTCCGCACTGTGGACAAAAGCGCAAACTTTGCGTCATGTGCCCATATTGCACAGCTTTACTTAACAACATAAATAATGGCTCAGGAAAATGCAGGCAGTCACGCAGGGATACTAAGGGTAGATCATGCTCTAAATCGGCCAAGTTAAGCCACAAGACGGGCGAACCAGAATACTCACCAATGGGTCTTGCACTCGTTACTGGCAGTGATAACTGCTCTGCAGACCCGAAGGGCACAGCACCATCCACCAGCCAAATTTCACTTCCTGCAACAACACACCAGTATGCATTTATCGCGCGGTTAACATCACCTTTTCTTAACATTACACCATCCCTTTGCTTGAAGTTCGTTCATTTTACTGGCAATCTAATTTCATACTAGAGTTTATCGTTAAGTAAATGTGCACTCTAAATTCTAGTAAGGACAAGAGTTTGTAATAACTTTACTAACTTTGCTTTGCAAAGGATACGTTCGCCGATGGGCGATCAGATCATGAGGGCATGGTCATGCTAAGAAAATTCAAACAAACACAAGACCAGTGGGGTGGCTCAAGTGATGTCATTGATCACTGGTTAGAGACACGACAATCCCTGATTGTTGAATATTGTAAGCTTGCAGCGCTGCAACCTTGTTCGAAAACCAATGTTATTGAACTCCCATCTCCTTCCGAACTGCAGGATTTCTGTCAGCACCTCGTTGATTACATCTCCGAAGGCCACTTTAAAATTTATGACATGGTTATGGACCGTTGGAAAGCAACCGGCTTTGTCGTGACTAATGAGATCAATCAAACCTATGGTCAAATTGTTCTAACGACTGAACCATTATTGAACTTTAACGATAAGTACTCAGAAGTGACTGAAGATGATGAATTAAATGATTTCGATTCTGATATGTGTCTCATTGGGGAAATTCTTGAGACTCGCTTTGAAGTCGAGGACTATTTGATACAGCAAATCGCAGAAAGCCTGTCTATGCCACCTGGAGCTTAGTATTTGCAAACATTCAGAAATAGAGTGAGAGAAAAGACTGACGATCATCGTCGGTCTTTTTTGTTTCTAGCTTTATCGAAAATCCCACCGGAAGAACAAAGTAGTATAAAAAACTAAAAAGGCACCCGAAGGTGCCTTTTTCTTAAGCTTTTAACGATTACTCGTTATATGACTTACTCTTCAGAAGAGAAACCAGCGTTTAGAAGTGCCGCTAGGTTATCCGTTGCTTGCTCAGCAGAAGGACCATCTTGCGCTTCAGAACGTTTAGCTTGACGCTCTTGGTGGTATGCGAAACCAGTACCAGCTGGGATCAGACGACCAACAATTACGTTCTCTTTCAGACCACGTAGGTCATCACGCTTACCAGAAACCGCAGCTTCTGTTAGTACGCGAGTTGTCTCCTGGAACGATGCCGCAGAGATGAACGACTCAGTCGCTAGAGATGCTTTAGTAATACCTAGTAGTTCACGTTCGAAACGTGCAGGCTCTTTGCCTTCAGCTTCTAGGTTACGGTTAGCGATCTTAACTTGTGAGTACTCAATCTGTTCACCAGGTAGGAACTCAGAGTCACCAGAGTGAGTAATAGTACACTTACGTAGCATCTGACGAACGATAGTTTCAATGTGCTTATCGTTAATCTTAACGCCTTGTAGACGGTAAACTTCCTGTACTTCGTTAGCAATGTACTGCGTTACCGCGTGTACGCCACGTAGACGTAGGATGTCATGTGGAGACTCTGGACCATCTGCGATCACATCACCACGTTCAACTTTTTCACCTTCGAATACGTTCAACTGACGATGCTTAGGAATCATCTCTTCGTAAGCTTCACCGCTTTCACGTGTGATCACTAGGCGACGTTTACCTTTCGTCTCTTTACCAAAGCTCACAGTACCTGTGTGCTCAGCAAGGATTGCAGGCTCTTTCGGCTTACGTGCTTCAAATAGGTCAGCAACTCGTGGAAGACCACCGGTGATATCTTTGTTACCGCCAGACTTCTGAGGAATACGAGCTAGTGTTGCACCAACACCTACTGCTGCGCCATCTTCGATGTTCACAATCGCTTTACCAGGTAGGAAGTAGTGAGCTGGCATATCAGTACCAGGGATCATTACATCGTTACCTTGCTCGTCAACAAGTTTGATAGCTGGACGCATATCTTTACCTGCTGAAGGGCGAGCTGCTGGGTCAGTTACTTCGCTTGAAGATAGACCAGTTAGGTCATCAGTTTGACGAGATACTGTTACGCCGTCGATCATATCTACGAACTGGATGCGACCTGCTACCTCAGTAATGATAGGTAGTGTGTGCGCTTCCCAGTTTGCAACTGTTTCGCCAGCTTGAACTGTATCACCATCGCCTTTGCTTAGTAGCGTACCGTAAGGCAGTTTGTGCTTCTCTTTAGTACGACCAAACTCATCAACGATAGTTAACTCTGTCGCACGAGAAGTGATAACGATCTTACCGTCATCAGCCAATACAGATTTAGCGTTGTGTAGCTTGATAGAACCGTTGTTCTTAACTTGAACACTGTTCTCTGCCGCTGCTGTCGATGCCGCACCACCGATGTGGAACGTACGCATCGTTAGCTGTGTACCTGGCTCACCGATAGACTGAGCAGCAATAACACCCACTGCTTCACCTTGGTTCACTAGGTGACCACGTGCTAGGTCACGACCGTAACATTGTGCACAACAACCGAAGTCAGAATCACACGTTACTACAGAGCGCACTTTCATGCTGTCTACTGAGTTCTCTTCCATGATTTGACACCACTTCTCATCGATCAGGGTGTTACGTGGAATAAGAACGTCTTCAGTGCCAGGTTTTAGTACGTCTTCAGCAACAACACGACCAAGAGCAAGCTCAGAAAGTGCAACTTTAACATCACCACCCTCGATGTGAGGCATCATGTCGACACCTTCGTGAGTGCCACAGTCATGTTCAGTTACAACAACGTCTTGAGCAACGTCTACTAGACGACGAGTTAGGTAACCCGAGTTCGCTGTTTTCAGTGCCGTATCCGCAAGACCCTTACGAGCACCGTGCGTTGAGATAAAGTACTGAAGTACGTTTAGACCTTCTTTAAAGTTCGCTGTGATCGGCGTTTCGATGATTGAACCATCTGGACGCGCCATCAGACCACGCATACCCGCAAGCTGACGAATCTGTGCTGCAGAACCACGAGCGCCCGAGTCCGCCATCATATAGATGCTGTTGAATGACTCTTGCTGTTCCTCTTCACCGTCACGGTTAACTACCGTTTCAGATGAAAGGTTTTCCATCATTGCTTTCGCAACACGGTCGTTGGTCGATGCCCAGATATCGATAACTTTGTTGTAGCGTTCGCCCGCAGTAACAAGACCTGATTGGTACTGTTCCTGGATTTCACGTACTTCTTCTTCCGCTTCTGCGATTTCAGTGTACTTAGCTGCTGGTACAACCATATCGTCGATACCAACAGATACACCAGAAAGTGCCGCGTATGCGAAACCTGTGTACATGATTTGGTCAGCGAAGATTACTGTGTCTTTCAGACCTAGTTTACGGTACGCCTCGTTAAGTAGGTTAGAGATTTGCTTCTTACCTAGCTTTTGGTTAACGATGCTGTACGGTAGACCAGCTGGCACGATTTGCCATAGCATTGCACGACCAACAGTGGTGTCTACCATCTTGGTTTCTGTAGTGCTGTTGCCGTCTTCGTCTACAACAGTTTCTGTAATACGTACTTTAACGCGTGCGTGAAGCTCAGCTTGTTTAGTGCGGTATGCTTTCTCAGCCTCTTCTGGGCCAGAAAGGTACATGCCTTCACCTTTCACGTTGATCTTTTCACGAGTCATGTAGTACAGACCCAATACAACGTCCTGAGAAGGTACGATGATCGGATCACCTGACGCTGGCGACAGAATGTTGTTTGTCGACATCATCAGAGTACGAGCTTCAAGTTGTGCCTCTAGAGTTAGAGGTACGTGAACCGCCATTTGGTCACCATCGAAGTCCGCGTTGTACGCCGCACAAACAAGTGGGTGTAGCTGAATCGCTTTACCTTCGATCAGTACTGGTTCGAACGCCTGAATACCTAGACGGTGAAGTGTCGGTGCACGGTTCAATAGTACTGGGTGTTCACGGATTACTTCGTCTAGGATATCCCAAACGACCGCTTCTTCACGCTCTACCATTTTCTTAGCTGCTTTGATTGTAGTCGCAAGACCACGAGTCTCTAGCTTGCTGTAGATGAATGGTTTGAATAGCTCAAGTGCCATCTTCTTAGGAAGACCACACTGGTGTAGACGAAGGTATGGACCTACTGTGATTACAGAACGGCCAGAGTAGTCTACACGTTTACCTAGAAGGTTCTGACGGAAACGACCTTGTTTACCCTTGATCATATCAGCAAGAGATTTCAGAGGACGCTTGTTAGAACCTGTGATCGCACGACCACGACGACCGTTATCTAGTAGCGCATCAACAGACTCTTGCAGCATACGTTTTTCGTTACGCACGATGATGTCCGGAGCAGCTAGCTCTAGAAGACGCTTCAAACGGTTGTTACGGTTGATCACACGACGGTATAGATCGTTAAGATCAGAAGTCGCAAAGCGACCGCCATCTAGAGGTACTAGAGGACGTAGATCTGGCGGAAGTACTGGAAGTACAGTTAGGATCATCCACTCTGGGTTGTTACCCGATGCGATGAACGCTTCTACCAGCTTAAGACGCTTAGTTACTTTCTTACGCTTAGTTTCAGAGTTTGTTGTCTCTAACTCTTCACGCATTTGTTCTGCTTCAGCGTGCATATCCATAGAACCTAGTAGGTCCTTGATAGCTTCCGCACCCATCTTAGCAGTGAACTCGTCGCCCCACTCTTCTAGACGATCTAGATACTCTTCTTCAGTAAGCATCTGACCTTTTTCTAGATCAGTCATACCAGGCTCTGTTACTACGTACATTTCGAAGTACAGAACGCGTTCGATATCACGTAGAGGGATATCCATTAGTAGACCGATACGAGACGGTAGCGATTTTAGGAACCAGATGTGAGCTACTGGTGAAGCCAGTTCAATGTGGCCCATACGGTCACGACGAACTTTAGTTTGTGTAACTTCTACACCACACTTCTCACAGATAACACCACGGTGCTTCAGGCGCTTGTACTTACCACAAAGACATTCGTAGTCTTTAACTGGACCAAAGATACGCGCACAGAACAGACCATCGCGTTCAGGTTTGAACGTACGATAGTTGATCGTTTCAGGTTTTTTAACTTCACCGAAAGACCATGAACGGATCATGTCTGGTGAAGATAGACCGATTTTGATTGCATCAAATTCTTCGGTCTTATGCTGTGCTTTTAGAAAGTTTAATAAGTCTTTCACAATCAGCTCCTGTAAGGAGTTAAAAGGAGCTCACTCGCTAAAGTGAGCACCTTCTTCCAAATAATCGCTTTGATTCTCTCGACTTTCATCAAGAGAGAAAAGGATTACTCTTCGTCTTCTAGCTCGATGTTGATACCTAGCGAGCGGATCTCTTTCAACAGTACGTTGAACGATTCTGGCATGCCAGGTTCCATGCTGTGGTTACCGTCTACGATGTTCTTGTACATCTTAGTACGGCCGTTAACGTCATCCGACTTAACCGTTAGCATTTCTTGTAGCGTGTAAGCAGCACCGTATGCTTCTAGTGCCCATACTTCCATCTCACCGAAACGCTGACCACCGAACTGAGCTTTACCACCTAGTGGCTGCTGAGTTACCAGGCTGTACGAACCAGTTGAACGAGCGTGCATCTTGTCATCAACAAGGTGGTTCAGTTTCAGCATGTACATGTAACCAACAGTTACAGGACGCTCAAACGCATCACCTGTGCGACCATCAAACAGTGTTAACTGACCTGATGTTGGTAGATCTGCTAGCTCAAGAAGTGCTTTGATTGACTCTTCTGGAGCGCCATCAAATACAGGAGTCGCGATTGGTAGACCGCCACGCAAGTTCTTGATCAGAGTACGTACTTCATCATCAGATAGAGAAGCAATGTCTACTTTCTGGCGAGTGTCGCCTAGATCGTAAACTTTTTGTAGGAACTCGCGGAATTTCGCTAGTTCTTGCTGCTCTTTAACCATCTGGTTGATCTTGTCACCGATACCTTTCGCTGCCAGACCTAAGTGTACTTCTAGGATCTGACCGATGTTCATACGCGAAGGTACACCCAGTGGGTTAAGTACGATGTCTACAGGCTGACCTTTCTCATCGTATGGCATGTCTTCAACAGGGTTGATCTTAGAGATTACACCCTTGTTACCGTGACGACCCGCCATCTTATCACCAGGCTGAATGCGACGTTTAACCGCTAGGTAAACCTTAACGATCTTCAGGACGCCAGGTGCTAAATCATCACCTTGAGTGATCTTACGACGCTTAGTTTCGAACTTCTTATCGAAGTCAGCTTTTAGCTCATCCCACTGCTCAGCAAGTTGCTCAAGCTGAGTTTGTAGTGCGTCATCTTCTAGCGTTAGTTCTAGCCACTTCTTACGATCAGTTGTGTCTAGTTTCGCTTCAGAGTAACCGCCTTCAATCAATACAGCTTTAACACGGTTTAGAAGGCCGCCCTCAAGAATCTGGAATTCTTCAGTTAGGTCTTTCTTCGCTTCTTTAAGCTGCATCTGTTCGATTTCAAGCGCACGCTTGTCTTTCTCTACGCCATCGCGAGTAAAGACTTGAACGTCGATGATCGTACCTGATACAGAGTTAGGTACACGTAGTGAAGTATCTTTAACGTCAGATGCTTTTTCACCGAAGATTGCACGTAGTAGCTTCTCTTCAGGCGTTAGCTGAGTTTCACCTTTAGGTGTAACTTTACCAACTAGGATGTCGCCACCCTTAACTTCAGCACCGATGTAAACGATACCTGACTCGTCTAGTTTAGACAGAGCAGACTCACCTACGTTTGGAATATCCGCTGTGATCTCTTCAGAACCAAGCTTAGTATCACGCGCCACACAAGTCAGTTCTTGGATGTGGATAGTCGTGAAACGGTCTTCTTGAACTACGCGCTCAGATACTAAGATCGAGTCTTCGAAGTTGTAACCGTTCCAAGGCATGAACGCGATACGCATGTTTTGACCAAGCGCTAGTTCACCAAGGTCTGTTGAAGGACCATCAGCAAGAACGTCACCGCGTGATACAGGCTCACCTGGCATCACACATGGGCGCTGGTTAATACATGTGTTCTGGTTAGAACGTGTGTATTTAGTCAGGTTGTAGATGTCGATACCAGCTTCACCTGGTACTAGCTCTTCTTCGTTAACTTTAACAACGATACGAGAAGCATCTACTGACTGGATTACACCACCACGTTTAGCAACTGCAGTTACACCTGAGTCAACGGCTACGTTACGTTCAATACCAGTACCAACAAGCGGTTTGTCAGCTTTCAGTGTTGGAACTGCCTGACGTTGCATGTTCGCACCCATCAATGCACGGTTCGCATCATCGTGTTCTAGGAACGGGATAAGCGATGCAGCGATAGATACAACCTGGTTTGTCGCAACGTCCATGTACTGAGCGTGCTCACGAGGGTGTAGACCAGATTCACCTTTCTGACGAGCTGTGATCAGCTCATCTGCAAAAGTACCATCTTCGTTTAGCTTAGCGTTCGCCTGTGCGATAACGAATTGGCCTTCTTCGATTGCAGATAGGTAATCTACTTCGTCTGTTACTACGCCATCTACAACGCGACGGTATGGTGTCTCTAGGAAACCGTACTCGTTACAACGCGCAAACGCAGATAGAGAGTTGATCAGACCGATGTTTGGACCTTCAGGCGTTTCGATAGGACATAGACGACCGTAGTGAGTTACGTGTACGTCACGTACTTCGAAGCCAGCACGTTCACGAGTTAGACCGCCAGGACCCAATGCAGAAATACGACGCTTGTGCGTTACTTCTGATAGCGGGTTGTTTTGGTCCATGAACTGTGAAAGCTGTGAAGAGCCAAAGAATTCTTTAACTGCCGCAGAAATTGGCTTCGCGTTGATCAAGTCTTGAGGCATGATTGCGTCAAGATCGCCTAGGCTTAGACGCTCTTTAACTGCACGCTCAACACGTACTAGACCTACACGGAACTGGTTCTCAGCCATTTCGCCTACAGAACGGATACGACGGTTGCCTAAGTGGTCGATATCGTCCACTTCGCCCTTACCGTTACGGATCGCGATCAGCTTCTTCATCACTTCGATGATATCAGTTTCATCAAGTGTGCCTTGCTCTTGAGCATCTTCACGGCCGATAGAGCTGTTGAACTTCATACGACCAACAGTCGATAGATCGTAACGCTCTTCAGAGAAGAATAGGCTTTCGAATAGAGCTTCTGCAGCTTCTTTTGTTGGCGGCTCACCTGGGCGCATCATGCGGTAGATTTCTACCAATGCAGAAATACGATCAACCGTGCTGTCGATACGTAGTGTTTCTGACATGAATGGACCGTGGTCTAGATCGTTCGTGAATAGAACTTCTAGCGCTTTGTGGCCAGCCTGAGATAGGTTCGCTAGTGCTTCCAGGCTGATTTCCTGGTTAGCGTTAACAATGATCTCGCCTGTTGCTTCATTGATGTAATCTTTTGATGCAACTTTACCTACGATGTACTCAACTGGTACTTCGATGTGATCAACACCATCTTTTTCTAGTTGGCGGATATGACGAGCTGTTACGCGACGACCTTGCTCAACGTAAACTTTACCATTTGCTTCGATGTCGAATGACGCAGTTTCACCACGTAGACGATCCGGAACCAACTCCATCAATAGAGTTTGGTCTTTCACTTCGAAGTTCACTTTCTCGAAGAAGATATCTAGGATTTCTTCTGTCGACTTACCTAGTGCTCGAAGGATGATCGATGCTGGTAGCTTACGACGGCGGTCGATACGAACGTACAAGTTATCCTTAGGATCAAACTCGAAATCAAGCCATGAACCACGGTAAGGAATAACACGTGCGTTGTATAAAACTTTACCTGAAGAGTGGGTCTTACCCTTATCGCTGTCGAAGAACACGCCTGGGCTTCGGTGCAGCTGGGATACGATAACCCTCTCGGTACCGTTGATTACGAAGGTACCATTGTCTGTCATGAGTGGAATTTCACCCATGTAGACTTCTTGTTCTTTAATGTCTTTTACAGTACCTGCTGGCGCGTCTTTATCAAAGATAACTAGGCGTAGTTTTACACGTAGTGGCTTTGAGTAAGTTACACCGCGGATTTGACATTCTTTAACGTCAAAAACTGGCTCACCAAGACGGTAGCTAACGTATTGCAGCTCAGAATTGCCGTTGTAGCTCTGAATCGGGAATACAGAACGGAAAGCGGCTTCAAGACCGTATTGACCTTCAGGATCCTGTTCGATAAATTTGTCGAACGAATCGAGCTGGATCGATAGCAGGTATGGAATGTCCAAAACTTGTGGACGAGTACCAAAGTCCTTACGGATGCGCTTTTTCTCGGTATAAGAGTAAACCATGGGGTTCCTCAGCTCGCTGATAAGTGACCCAAACTGTCCGCCCG
Organism: Vibrio sp. 1249-1; assembly: GCF_033340495.1. Taxonomy (NCBI): domain Bacteria; kingdom Pseudomonadati; phylum Pseudomonadota; class Gammaproteobacteria; order Vibrionales; family Vibrionaceae; genus Vibrio; species Vibrio sp. 1249-1. The sequence continues at coordinate 4,063 of NZ_JAWOWJ010000025.1, read as the reverse complement.
CTCCTAGTTACTTAAGGGGGGGTAAGGGACAGTGACTAATATAGCTGTTTACTGTAGTGACATTTCATTTCGTAAGAATGAAATGTTTTTTGCATGGATATCAGGCGCTTAAACAGCGGGAAAATTCGCCTATACCCTACAGCGCAAAAAGGCCGGTGGTTAAAAAACCACCAGCCAATTAGCCGTTAGGCTAAGAAACTATGCAATAATTACTTAACAGCAACAGTTGCACCAGCTTCTTCTAGCTGAGCTTTAAGAGCTTCAGCTTCTGCTTTCTCAACACCTTCTTTAAGAGGTGCTGGAGCGCCGTCTACTAGAGCTTTAGCTTCTTTAAGACCTAGGCCAGTTGCGCCACGTACTGCTTTGATTACAGCAACTTTGTTACCGCCAGCAGCTTCTAGGATTACGTCGAATTCAGTTTGCTCAGCAGCAGCTTCGCCTGCAGCAGCGCCGCCAGCTACAACAGCAGCAGCAGCAGAAACACCGAATTTCTCTTCCATTGCTTCGATTAGTTCAACAACTTGCATTACAGACATTTCTGCAACTGCGTCTAGGATTTGCTCGTTAGTAATAGACATAACAATTCTCTTTTAAGTCAACAATAAGTTTATTAAGCAACCAGTAAAAAGCAAGGCTTATGCCGCTGCTTCTTGTTTTTGATCGCGGATAGCTGCGATAGTACGCGCCAGCTTGCCAGCCGAAGCTTCTTTCATGCACATCATTAGGCGTGCAATTGCTTCGTCGTAAGTTGGTAGTGTTGCTAGTACTTCAGCGTCAGTTAAAGCGCCTTCAAATGCAGCAGCTTTGATCTCGAAATCTTTGTTCTCTTTAGCGAAGTCTTTGAAAAGACGCGCTGCAGCACCTGGGTGCTCATTAGAGAATGCGATTAGAGTAGGACCAGTGAAAGTGTCAGTTAGACACTCGTACTCAGTACCTTCAACCGCACGACGAGCAAGAGTGTTACGAACAACTCTCATGTAAACGCCAGCTTCACGAGCCTGTTTACGTAGAGAAGTCATCGCGCCAACTTGAACGCCACGAGAATCAGCTACAACTGCAGAAAGTGCACCACTGGCAGCTTCGTTGACTTCAGCAACAATTGCTTTTTTGTCTTGAAGGTTTAAAGCCATCTTGGATTTACTCCTGGTTGTCGTTACACCACTCACTATCATCACGACAGTGAGAGCTATTGAGGTGCTTCCCCAGAAGAAAGTTAACTATATTACATAGAGCTTTCTGTCAGTTCGGGCACCATCTACGTAGGATAATTAAGTTTGCTTTTACACAAACACCTACGGTCTTGGACGGAGACTGGGTCTTAATTCATTTCGAACTAGGAGACAGTTCAAAGAACCAAAGTTCAGCCCCAACCACAAATATTAGGCGCAAAATTATACACTAATTTTGCGCCTAAGCAAATAAATTATGCTTGAGTGTTCAGGCTAGCCTGATCAACAGCAACACCAGCACCCATAGTAGTAGAGATGCTTACTTTCTTCAGGAAAGTACCTTTCGCTGAAGATGGCTTAGCTTTCTTCAGAGCAACTAGAAGTGCTTCTAGGTTCTCTTTGATCTGCTCAGCAGAGAAGTTTGCTTTACCGATAGTAGTGTGGATGATGCCGTTTTTGTCGTTACGGTAACGAACCTGACCAGCTTTAGCGTTTTTAACTGCTTCAGCAACGTTAGGAGTTACAGTACCAACTTTAGGGTTTGGCATAAGACCGCGAGGACCTAGGATAGTACCTAGTTGACCTACAACGCGCATTGCATCTGGAGAAGCAACAACTACGTCAAAGTTCATTTCGCCTTTCTTAACTTGCTCAGCAAGATCTTCCATACCTACGATGTCTGCGCCAGCTTCTTTAGCTGCTTCAGCGTTAGCACCTTGAGTGAACACTGCAACGCGGATTTCGCGGCCAGTACCGTGAGGTAGTACAGTTGCACCACGTACGTTCTGGTCAGATTTACGAGCATCAATGCCTAGGTTAACAGCAACGTCTACAGACTCAACGAATTTAGCAGTCGCTAGTTCTTGAAGAAGAGCAACAGCTTCGTTGATTTCGTATTCTTTAGTTACGTCAACTTTTTCGCGGATTACGCGCATGCGCTTAGTTAGTTTTGCCATCTTATTAACCCTCTACCACTAGGCCCATTGAACGAGCAGTACCAGCGATAGAACGCTTCATCGCTTCGATGTCAGCACCAGTCATATCAGCAGCTTTAGTTTCTGCGATTTCTTGGATTTGAGCGTCAGTTACAGTACCAACTTTTTCAGTGTTTGGACGACCTGAACCAGACTTAACGCCAGCAGCTTTCTTAAGAAGAACAGCAGCAGGTGGAGTCTTAGTTACGAACGTGAAAGAACGGTCGCTGTATACTGTGATAACTACTGGAGTTGGTAGACCTTTCTCAATAGATTCTGTTTTTGCGTTGAACGCTTTACAGAATTCCATGATGTTCACACCGTGTTGACCTAGTGCAGGACCTACTGGTGGACTAGGGTTAGCCATACCAGCAGCAACTTGTAGCTTGATGTAAGCTTCAACTTTCTTAGCCATGATAATTCCTAAGTTTGGGTACAAACGCTAATCGCGGATCAGCTCCCCGTTTGTGTAAGAAACTTTTTACTTCACTTGAAGTAAAAAGGCGCGAAATTATAGTCATAATCCGCGCCTTATACAACCCTAAAAAGGTGATTTTTTATACTCTTTAACGAAGAGTCTTAGTCCAGCTTTTCAACCTGACCAAATTCAAGCTCAACTGGTGTCGCACGACCAAAGATCGATACAGACACTTTCAGGCGGCTCTTCTCGTAATCCACTTCTTCAACCGTACCGTTGAAGTCAGCAAATGGACCTTCGTTAACACGTACCACTTCACCCGCTTCGTACATTGTACGCGGACGAGGCGCTTCACTCGCTTTCTCAAGACGATTAAGAATCGCGTCAGCCTCTTTATCCGTGATAGGTGCCGGACGGTCTGAGGTACCACCAATGAAGCCCATGACACGCGGCACACTGCGTACTAGGTGCCATGATTCATCGTTCATAATCATCTGAACAAGGACGTAACCTGGGAAGAACTTACGCTCAGATTTGCGACGCTGACCCGCGCGCATTTCCACTACTTCTTCAGTAGGAACCAGTACTTCACCGAATAGCTCTTCCATGCCGTGCATTTTGATATGCTCGCGCAGAGATTGAGCTACACGACCTTCAAATCCAGAGAAGGCTTGAACCACATACCAGCGTTTTTTTGGAGCTTCACTCATGAATAAAAACCCTCTATACCCCAGTTGCTAGAGCTACTAGACGAACCATAATTCCGTCAATACCCCATAGCACTAGAGCCATTACAATACTTACAGCTAAAACGATCAGTGTTGTTTGCATGGTTTCTTGGCGAGTAGGCCAAACAACTTTACGTACTTCCATACGAGATTCTTTTGCAAAACTGATCGCTGCTTTACCTTTAGTCGTTGTTGCTGCAACGCCTAAGGCAGCTGCAATAAGAACAACAACGCCTGCAGCACGAACCACTACAGACATTTCACCATACAGGTAATTACCCACAACAGCGGCAGCTGCCAATACGAAAGCGGCTACCCACTTAAACGTATCTGCTGCGTTTGAGCTATCAGGAGTTTCAGCATTATTTGCTTTCATAAAACCAACCTGTTACAAGTCTTAATATAGACGACAACAACCCCGCTGTTGCAGGGCAAACTCCATATCGCTGAAAAAATCAGCGTACTCTTCTTAAGATTAAGCCTCTTTGCTTAATCTTGCTCTGCGCCCAACCCACTTCTGAACAAGAAAACAGCAAAAATAATGTTGAGTGCAGAAAAAGGGCATCAAATGATGCCCTTTTTGCTACTGGTTCGTCAAATCTAATTCAAGATTTTCCGAAAGCATCGCTAATTCGCTATGAATTAGTCGAAGATCTTAGCAACAACACCAGCACCTACTGTACGGCCACCTTCACGAATCGCGAAACGTAGACCTTCGTCCATTGCGATTGGTGCGATTAGCTCTACAGTCATCTGTACGTTGTCGCCTGGCAT
>NZ_JAWOWJ010000024.1:0-38230 GCF_033340495.1 Vibrio sp. 1249-1 | reverse complement strand
TGATAGGTCTATATTGTTAAAGAGCTTGCTTTGCGAGAAGTTTTTCTCTCAAAGCGGAGGTGCATTCTAGCGATTTAATTGACAGTGTCAAACACTTTTTCAATTTTATTTTTCGTAGAAGCTTTCACCTCTCCGACCCTGCCGAAGCCTTATCGCGTCTGCCGTGTCGGTGGATGCGCATTATAGGGAACTCAGATCCGTTCGCAACCCTTTTTTGAAAAAAAATGGAAAAAAATGACTGTTCGATGACTATTTCATCAAAAAAGCAAAAAAGAGGGTAAAAAACCCTCTTTTTCTGCCTTAAAAGCCGTATTTAAATGAATGCGTACGCGTCTGCGAACATACGTTCGCTCTTCGCTTTCTTGTTCTGAGTGAACTGTTCACGTGCTGCGCCAGCCATTTCAAAACGACCTGCAATATAGATATCGTAGTTTTCTAAGCTTTCGAAATCTTCAGCTACAGCTTGTAGCACGTTACCAACTTTACCTTGCCAGTCTGCAGGAGCTTCTTCTACTACCGGCACAAAGTGAACATTGGCAAACTTGTCGGCAATCTCGACCAGTTCGTCTTTAGCATAAAGCTGGCAGTTATCGCGCGCCCCCCAATATAAATAGATAGGATTGGTTTTATTCTGCGCTACGCAGTGATCCAGAATCGAGCGAACGTAACTGAAGCCTGTACCACCAGCAATTAATAATAATGGGCGTTCGCTTTCTTCTTGAACCCAAGCATCGCCATGTGGCGCATCAATTTCAATCTGACCATCAGTTTCAAGCGCCGCTTGCATTGCTTCGACAACTTCTTGTGCATAAGCGTTGTGTTCCGCCGCACCGATGTGCAGTTCAAGTTCACCTTCATGACGACAAGGGCTGCTTGCGATAGAGAAAGGACGTTTGTCTTTTTCACCCATCACCACCATTAGGTACTGACCCGCTTTAAAAGGCACTGGTGATTCTGGATGAAGAAGGATTTGGTAAGTATTACAAGCTAACGGCTGAATAGACTTTACTTTACATTGGATGGTCATGGTGTTCCTCTCGCTTACTCGTCAAAAGTAAGCACTAAATTACTTTCTGTATAGGCTTGGCAAGGGAAAATCCAACCTTGCTGTTGCTCTTTTTCGGTTAGCATCGGTTCGAGGTGATAGCTCACCTCGCCCGTTAGCTTTTTACACATGCACATGGCGCAAGCGCCAACTTGGCAACGGTGTGGGAAGCGAATATTGTTGTTGAGCGCAGCTTCTAACACCGTCTCCCCTTCTTTTACTTGGAATGTAACGTCCATTGGTAGAAGGTGGACTTGATGACTCATAGAATACCTAACTGGTCCCAAATCTCATCGACTTTAGCCACAAGTTTAGGATCTTTTTTGATAGGCGTACCCCACTCGCGCGTGACTTCAGATTCGAACTTGTTGGTCGCATCCAGTCCTAATTTGGATGAACTCTCAGTCTTACCAAGCACTTGAATCGTGTCTCTATCTGGGTCCATTCGAGTTGTCACCGCCCAAATGATGTCATTCCAATCTCGTGCATTAACGTCATCGTCGCACAAAATGATGAATTTGTTATCCGTGTACTGAGCAAAGAAGCCCCATAGATGTTCCATCAATTCTTGGGATTGACCAGCTTGGTCTTTCTTCATAGTCACGACAGCAAATTGGTCGTTTGCTGTAACTGGAAGATAGACGTCAACAATCTCAGGGCGTTGCTGTTTCAACTCATTTAGTTCTGCTTCGGTAATCGCTTTGCTGTCTCGCTCAGTGACCTCGGTTCGCGTCGCCAGCTCGGCATCCCATTTAATGGTCGCATCCAAGCCCATTTTGGAGCCAAGCCCAACCACTGGTGAAGCAAAGTCGAGCGAGTCGATTGGCGTGTTATCTATCATCAAGGTATCACGTACAGGATCCATATGCTCTGACATGGCTTTCACGACATCATTCCAATCTCGTGCGTTTACCGATTCATCGCACACAATAACAAACTTGGTATACATGAATTGACGTAAGAAAGACCACACGCCCATCATTACGCGCTTGGCATGTCCTGGGTACTGCTTCTTCATGGTGACGACGGCCATTCGGTACGAACAACCTTCTGGCGGTAGATAGAAGTCTTCAATCTCTGGGAATTGCTTTTGCAGAATCGGCACAAACACTTCGTTTAATGCCACACCCAATACAGCTGGTTCATCTGGCGGACGACCTGTGTAGGTGCTGTGATAAATAGGGTCTTTACGCATAGTAATGTGCGTAATAGTAAATACGTGGTGCTTTTCTTTTTCGTTATAGTAGCCAGTATGGTCACCGTAAGGACCCTCATCAGCAAACTCGTTCGGGTCGATATAACCTTCCATCACGATTTCCGCGCTCGCTGGCACTTCCAAATCGTTGCTGACTGACTTCACGACTTCCGTTTTGCTTCCACGTAGCAAACCTGCAAATGCGTATTCCGATAGCGTATCTGGCACTGGTGTTACTGCGCCAAGAATGGTTGCTGGGTCTGCACCAAACGCGACCGAAACTGGGAAAGGTTTACCTGGGTTGGTTTCCATCCAATCGCGCAGATCAAGCGCACCACCACGATGGGCTAACCAACGCATGATGATTTTGTTCTTGGCAATTTTCTGCTGACGGTAAATGCCTAGGTTCTGACGTTTCTTATTTGGACCTTTGGTTACGGTTAAGCCCCAAGTAAGCAGCGGCGCTACATCTTCTGCCCAGCAGCTCATTACCGGAATTTTATCCAAGTCGACTTCATCACCTTGCCAAACAATGCCTTGGCATGGTGCTTTACGTAAACGCTTAGCCGGCATGTTCAATACTTGTTTGAACACAGGCAGTTTTTCTAAAGCGTCTTTGAAGCCTTTTGGTGGCTCAGGTTCTTTTAAATAAGCCAGCAGCTTACCGACTTCTCTTAATTCTTTAACATCTTCACGTCCCATACCGATTGCGACACGCTCTGGTGTACCAAACAGGTTAGTCAAAACAGGTACGTCGTAGCCGATTGGGTTCTCAAACAACAGCGCAGGTCCACCAGCACGCAAGGTGCGGTCGCTGATTTCTGTCATTTCATAAGCGGGATCGACAGGGTGAGTGATGCGTTTAAGTCGACCTTTCTGTTCTAGGTGGTCGATAAATTCGCGTAAATCCTTAAAACTCATAGGCCTTCATGCTGGCTGATTAAACTGTCCGCAGTATAACAAATAGGAGGACGCTAAGATCCTCCTATTTTGTGTGGGTATGTGAGCCAGATTACTTTAATACTTGTTCAATCTGCCGAGTCTTTATCTGATGGTTCGAAGATACTAACTCTTCCAACCAGGTTTGATGCCCTTGTTGAGCAAGCTCTCGAGCAACCATGGTTGCTTCTTCTGATAACGCCATTTTTCTAACTAGAAACTGCTTTACTTGCGGAGATAGAGGGTTAGATTTTGTAAGTAGACTAATCGCTTCTGGCTTGAGTGATGGGTTAACTGTGGCATTCATCAATTGCTGAATGGAAAAAACGTCTCCAACCGCAGCTAAACGCTCAAGTTCGGACTGGCTGTTGTAATCAGCTTTCATCCGCCAGAGTAAGTTGTACACTTCCTCATCCTGACTAACTTGTGCCAACCTGACTATCACGGCCGTCGATGGTAACCAACTGGTCACATTTGCTTTGGTTAACTGGGCCGTTAATGCAGCAAGCGCATTGGGTGATAAGCTGTCTAACTCTCGAATCAAAAGCGCTTCACGTGCTTGAGCTTGTTGAGATGGCCCTGTAAGCCATTGCTTTAAGTTAAGCTCTCTTCGTTCAGCTTGTAAGACAAAGTCCAAGGTACTTTGGTCTTGTTTCCAACGCTTAATCAAGCGACTCGCAATAACGGGAAAGTTAAAAGCGGGTACACTAAATTCATACCCATCACCTCGCTCTAACACTTGATAAGTCGGGGTCATACGGATCTGGGACTCAACAAACAGAGCCATTCGAGGCGTGAGAATCACATCTTGCTTTTCAAGCTTTTCCAATAATTGAAAGCGCACCACCTCTTGTTGAGGCAAAGCAAGTCTATCAAGGGCGAATTTAAGCGAGTCGACTTCATCTCTGACAGCGTAATCAAGCAGTTCAGAGACTTTAGTCTGTATTTGAGTATCCTGAAGCCACTGTTCTACTACAGACTCATGCATTTCCTTGGCAGATAATGTCGCAGGTAGAGTGATAAGTGACAAGCTCAGGAGTAATGACGACAACATTCCTTGTTGCATGTTAACCTCCCGATAACATTTCCTTCATTCTGATACTTCTATCGGGAGAAAGCAATAAAAAAGCCACCGATATACGGTGGCTTTTCGCAGAATAACTTATCTGAGATTATTGACGACGCATCGCATCGAAGAACTCATCGTTGGTCTTCGTCATCGCTAGCTTATCGATTAGGAACTCCATTGCGTCGATTTCGCCCATTGGGTGAACGATCTTACGCAGAATCCACATCTTCTGTAGTTCGTCAGTCTTCGTCAGTAGCTCTTCTCGACGTGTACCTGAGCGGTTGAAGTCAATCGCAGGGAATACACGCTTCTCAGCAATCTTACGGTTCAAGTGCAGTTCCATGTTACCTGTACCCTTGAACTCTTCGTAGATAACTTCATCCATTTTAGAACCAGTATCTACTAGTGCCGTTGCGATGATAGTTAGGCTGCCGCCTTCTTCTACGTTACGTGCAGCACCGAAGAAACGCTTAGGACGATGTAATGCGTTTGCATCCACACCACCAGTTAGTACTTTACCTGATGAAGGCACTACGGTGTTGTAAGCACGAGCTAGACGAGTGATAGAGTCAAGCAAGATAACTACGTCTTTCTTATGTTCAACAAGACGTTTTGCTTTCTCGATCACCATTTCCGCTACTTGTACGTGACGAGATGCTGGCTCATCGAAAGTCGACGCAACCACTTCACCTTTAACTAGGCGCTGCATCTCAGTTACTTCTTCTGGACGTTCGTCGATAAGAAGAACCATCAACTCACACTCTGGGTGGTTGTACGCGATGCTTTGCGCGATGTTTTGCAGAAGCATTGTTTTACCCGCTTTAGGCGGAGCAACAATCAGACCACGTTGACCTTTACCGATTGGCGATGCCAAGTCTAAAACACGTGCTGTAATGTCTTCTGTTGAACCGTTACCACGCTCCATAACCATTCGCTCATTCGCATGTAGAGGGGTAAGGTTTTCAAATAGGATCTTGTTACGGGCGTTGTCTGGTTTATCGTCGTTAACGGTATTGACTTTTAGAAGGGCAAAGTAACGTTCACCGTCTTTTGGTGGACGAATTTTACCAGCGATAGAGTCACCAGTACGTAGGTTAAAGCGACGAATCTGACTTGGTGATACGTAGATATCGTCCGGACCCGCAAGGTATGAACTATCTGCACTGCGTAGGAAACCAAAGCCGTCTTGCAGAATTTCCAGAACCCCATCGCCAAAGATGTCTTCGCCGCCTTTCGCGTGCGCTTTTAAAATCGCGAAGATGATGTCTTGTTTTCTTAAGCGAGCTAGGTTCTCTAATCCTAAGCTTTCGCCCAGTTTTACAAGGTCAGACACAGGTCTGTTCTTCAGTTCGGTAAGGTTCATGGTGGTGGATTCTTGTTTAGTCAAAATAAGATCTGTTTTCTAGTTAAGATGGATTTGGTCTCAGGATCGACCAAGAAGAGAAATTTGTTCAATTAACGCGCGATAAGTTAGCACTAATTAGTATTCTAGTCCAGAGTTAGAAAAACAAAACCGTGCATTGTAACTTTGCACGGTTTTATCTGTAATCACTTGGTGATTATAAGTTTGCGTCTAGGAACTCTTTTAGTTGAGTTTTAGACAGAGCACCTACTTTCGTTGCCGCTACGTTACCATCTTTAAATAGTAATAGCGTTGGAATGCCGCGAATACCAAACTTAGGTGGTGTACCTGCGTTATGGTCGATGTTTAGTTTACCGATAGTGAGTTTGCCTTCGTACTCGTCTGCGATTTCGTCCAAAATAGGAGCGATCATTTTACAAGGACCACACCATTCTGCCCAAAAATCCACTAGAACCGGGCCTGCAGCGTTGATTACATCGTTTTCAAAACCGTCATCAGTTAGCTGCAAAATCTTATCACTCATCTTCCACTCCAATGTGTTTTTCGAAACTGGTTGGATGATAACCAGTAATTAGATGCCCTATTGGAATGTATTTACTTTCGTATTGCAAGCTTTAGCTGATATTCTATAGCCATGAAAAAGACGCATATCACAGAGCAAAAGTTCGCCGATTTGGGCTTAAAGCCCCAAGTTATTGAAGGATTGGACAAAAAAGGGTTCGAATTTTGTACCCCTATCCAAGCCTTGGCGTTGCCGGTCCTGCTCACCGGCCAAGACATCGCAGGCCAGGCCCAAACGGGTACTGGTAAAACGCTCGCGTTTCTTACTGCTACGTTCAACCACCTTCTGACGACTCCGGAACATGAAGGTCGTAAGCCTACACAGCCACGCGCAATTATTATGGCGCCTACACGTGAGCTCGCTATTCAGATTTACAATGATGCAGAATCATTAACTGAAAGCACAGGTCTAAAAACCGCTCTAGCTTACGGTGGTGAAAGCTACGACAAGCAACTTGCGAAACTGCAAGACGGCGTAGATATTCTGATCGGAACAACAGGCCGTATCATCGATTTCTACAAACAGCGCGTATTTAACCTCAACAACATTCAAGCTGTTGTTCTGGACGAAGCCGACCGCATGTTCGATCTTGGCTTTATTAAAGACATTCGCTTCTTGTTCCGTCGTATGCCTGAGCCAAAAGAGCGTTTGAACATGCTGTTCTCAGCAACGCTGTCTTACCGCGTTCAAGAACTGGCATTCGAACACATGAATACTCCTGAGCATGTCGTTGTCGAACCAGAACAAAAAACTGGTCACCGTATCCAGGAAGAGCTTTTCTATCCTTCGAATGAAGACAAAATGGCGCTGCTTCAAACACTAATTGAAGAAGAGTGGCCAGATCGCGCTATCATTTTTGCCAATACCAAGCATAAGTGTGAATCGGTTTGGGGACATTTGGCTGCCGATGGACACCGTGTAGGCCTTCTTACTGGCGATGTACCGCAGAAGAAGCGTGAGAAGATTCTTGAGCAATTCACCAAAGGTGATGTCGACATCTTAGTTGCAACTGACGTTGCAGCGCGTGGCCTGCATATTCCTCAGGTAACGCACGTTTTCAACTACGACCTTCCTGACGACTGTGAAGATTATGTTCACCGTATTGGCCGTACTGGTCGCGCTGGTGCGAGCGGCCATTCGATCAGTTTTGCTTGTGAAGAGTACGCGGTTAACCTACCAGCAATCGAAGAATACATTGAGCATACAATCCCAGTTTCAGAGTACGATTCGTCGGCACTGATTCAAGATCTACCGGCTCCGATTCGTATGCGTGCACCACGCAACCAACAGCGCCGCACGAATACTGGCGGTACCCGTTCTGGTTCTGGTAACCGTAAGCCGCAGGGACGTCGTCCACGCCAACCGCGTCAATCGGCACCAAAACAATCGTAATAGGAAACTGAGTTCGTTTATGAGTCAAGCAGGATCATCACCGCTATATGCCGCCATCGACCTCGGGTCGAACAGTTTTCACATGCTCGTTGTGCGTCACATCGATGGCAGCGTTCAAACAATGGCTAAAATTAAGCGCAAAGTTCGTCTAGCAGCGGGCTTAGATGAACATAATTCTCTTAGTATGGAAGCTATGCAGCGAGGATGGGACTGCTTAAGTCTATTTGCGGAACGCTTGCAGGACATTCCTAAACAAAACATTCGCATCGTCGGTACTGCAACATTACGTACCGCGACCAATGTAGATGTGTTTTTAGAAAAGGCTAACCAAATTCTAGGCCAGCCTATCGAAGTGATTACTGGTGAAGAAGAAGCTGCCACTATCTATAAAGGTGTCGCTCACACCTCTGGCGGTAGTGGTCGTCGCCTTGTAGTCGATATCGGTGGAGCAAGTACCGAACTGATTATCGGTGAAGGTTTCGAAGCCAAAGCACTGACCAGCTTAAAAATGGGCTGCGTGACTTGGCTTGAAAACTTCTTTAAAGATCGCCAATTGAATGCTCGTAACTTTGACGCGGCAATTGAAGGAGCGAAACAGACCATCCAGCCGATTTTAGAACGTTATACTGAAATTGGTTGGGATGTGTGCGTTGGTGCATCAGGCACTGTTCAGGCATTGCAAGAGATAATGCTGGCGCAAGGCATGGACGAAGTAATCACTCACTCCAAACTCAAGCGTCTACAGAAGCAAGCCATGTTGGCCGACCATTTAGAAGAGCTCGATATTGAAGGCTTAACACTTGAGCGGGCATTAGTGTTCCCTAGTGGCCTCTCTATTTTGATTGCCGTTTTTGAATTGCTTGAAATCGATGCTATGACACTCGCTGGCGGCGCACTACGCGAAGGCTTAGTGTATGAGATGGTTGAAGAGCTTCGCCAAGAAGACATTCGTGCCCGCACTATCGCTAGCGTACAAAATCGCTATCAGCTCGATCACCAATACGGCGAACAAGTCGCTACTCTGGCACACACGCTTTTACAGCAAGCTGGGGGCGATGAGTGGATTACAGAGCCTCAGGGCAAGATATTACTCGAGACCGCCGCAAAACTGCATGAAATTGGTTTAACTATCGATTTCAAAAAAGGCGGAGAGCATAGTGCTTACTTGCTGCAGAATTTGGATCTGCCTGGTTACACGCGCGCGCAGAAGTTCTTTATTGGTGAAGTGGCTCGTCGCTATCGCGAACAGCTCACTTCTTTACCTGAGCAGCATGCATTATCAGGCTCAAGTGCCAAACGAGTATTGAGACTGTTGCGTCTTGCGGTTCTACTCAGCCATCGTCGCAATCCTGATCTAGAGCCAAATGTGACTCTAAAGGTTGAAGGCGACAATCTAACGTTACACATTGATGCGCAATGGCTAGAGAAAAACCCACTGACTGCGGCTGAGTTGGAAATTGAATCCAACCGTCAGACAGACATCGGCTGGCCATTAAATATCGTAGCAAAATAAGCGAATATCACTGCCTTACAATACTAAAGCCCAGGCGTTCGCTTGGGTTTTTTTGCTTCTACTTCCCCTACAAAACGTGCTGCCCAGCAAAAATCTCAGCTTCTCCGCTCTACATCGAAAAACAGCCATGCTTTATTGATAAGCACGATTTAGCCAACCAAGATGCACCATAATGAAAACCGTTTTAATGACTGGCTTAACTGGCACCCTCGCCCCTAAAGTTGCTCATCAGTTCCACCTCCGTGGCTGGAACGTATTGGAATGGAATCACCACCAAATCCCACCAGATGATCCACAGCAAAGTGAGCAATTTTGGCAACAGCACCACATTGATGCGGTGTGCCACATGGCGATGGGGAGTGAAGCGTGGGCAGCGTGGCTTGGTGAGCACTGCAAACAGCGCAACATTCCTTATCTTTTTGTCAGTACAGCAATGGTATTTGATGCCACAAAAAATGGGCCTTATGGCATCTTTGAAGAAAGAAACACCCAAGATGAATACGGCAAATACAAAGTTCGTTGTGAAGATGCAATCTGGCAAGCAAATCCAGATGCGATGATTGCTCGAATTGGTTGGCAGCTCCATCACCAAGCAGAAGGCAATAACATGTTGGCGCATCTCGACCGCCAATATGAAGAGAACGGCGTTATTACCGCTAGTACAGTTTGGTATCCCGCGACTTCTCATATGGACGATACTGCACTCGCCTTTTTGCAGCTTATTGAGCGGAACGAAGCAGGTTTATACCATTTTGATAGCAACTTAAAGGATAAGTGGAATTTCTACGAACTCGTTTGTGCACTCAAGCAGCATTACAACAAGCCATGGCAAGTGCTGCCAAGCAATGATTATCACCATGACCAACGTCTAACAGATGAACGAATTGCCTTGCCGCCATTGAGTGAACGTTTCAACAAGCCAGAGCAAATCAAACAAGCTGGCATCATAGGAATCAACTGGGGACGCACGCACATTCCCCACTATCGAAACAATGGTGTATCGGTCACAACGTTATGCGCCAACCAAATAGAACCGCTTCAGCAAGCGTGCAGTGAGGAAGCAATCCTAAAGGCAGAAACGAACATCAGCGCACTCAAACAACTCGATGTCGTGACCATCGCGACACCTGCGCATACTCATGCAGAGATCATAAAGACGTTAGGTTCAACCAAGCTGATTTGTGAAAAGCCATTGGTGGGATTGAATTCCGACATCACTCACTGGCAGCAACCGAACTCCAACCTATTGGTTAATTACGCCTTTGCTCAGCTAGAGACCGCCAAGACGATAGAGAAATGGCTCACCTCGCAAACCCAACCTTGTGTGGTCAATCTAATCACCCAAGTTAACCTACCGGGCACCTTCACACTCAAAGAGTGGTTTCTTGAAACAGCCAGTCACCCTATTTCTTGGTTGCTGCACTGCTTCGGAGACTACTCTCAGTCAACACTGATTGAGGAAAACGGCCAACTGATCGTTGAGCTGCAATGTGGCGACCACCAGCTAAGATTTGTATTTGAATTAACCGGTGAGCCGGGCATCGAGCACATTTTAACGATTCAATCCAACCAGACCTTAACCAGTAAAGGCTACTACCGTGTCGGCGAAAAATGGCGTTTCGAGCCCATTCTCGTTAATGGCAACGCGATAAATGATGGAGAGTACAGCGAATCTGATTGCTGGCAGGACGCCAATCAACGCAGTGTCGGTTTGATGCTGGCGATGTTCAATCAAAGCATCAGTTGGGAGAACGGCCTGCAACTTGGCGCCTTCGATGCGCAAAAAGCCATTTTGATTGAGAAGATGCTCCGTTAGCCATTTCACCAACTAGCTTCCTCTACGTTCCGTAACTTCGATAAAAAGGTCTCACTCGGGACCTTTTTTATTACTCCATTTTTACCTTTGTACAGCTTAGGGAGCTTTTGGACACCCATGATCTAATTACTCCCCATGCTGTACAAAACCCTCTAACCCCAAGTAAACAGGCACAAAAAAGCCGCTTGATTTGAGCAAGCGGCTTTCGGGGTTCCCACTGATATTAAGACTGAACGCTTGTGGTCACCTTAAAGTCAGGGTTCACCGCAGTCAGCTTCTTAATTAGGTAATTCAGTAGTACGCCATACATAGGAACGAACAAACCAAGACTAATAATCAGTTTGAAGCCGTAATCCACCAGCGCGATTTCCGTCCAATGCTCTGCCATAAATGGATCTGGGCTTTGGTAGAACGCAATGGCGAAGAAAGCGATGGTATCAAGTGCATTACCGAAAAGCGTTGAACACGTTGGTGCCACCCACCATTGCTTCATTTGACGTAGGCGGTTGAACACATGCACATCCATGATCTGACCAAGTAGGTACGCCATGAAGCTAGCAATCGCGATACGAGCAACGAATAAGTTAAATTCCCCTAGGTGGCCAAAACCTTGGAATTGACCTTCGAAGAACACCACCGATAAGAAGTAAGACACTGCCAAAGCAGGCAACATCACTAAGAAGATGATCTTACGTGCCAACTGAGCACCGAAAATACGCACAGTTAAGTCAGTCGCTAAGAAGATAAATGGGAAAGTGAATGCACCCCAAGTGGTATGGAAACCGAAGATAGTAAACGGTAGCTGAACTAGGTAATTGCTAGATGCAATAATGACTAGGTGGAATAGAACCAGATAGATAAGGGCGTTGCGCTGCTGCGCAGGGGTAAAGTTACTCATGCGATACCTTTTTAGTTTGGTTTGGGGGTGAGGGAACCCAAATCGAGTCACTGAATAAAGTGGCTCTTACCAACAATGTAAAATGAAAAATAAACTGGCTTGGCTCTTTCTGAGCGAAGCGGTGGGCGATTATACATTAACCACTTTTCGCCGCAAGTCGTCTGTTTGACGCAAACGTTTAAGCATAAAAAAGGGTGTTTCATGTGAAACACCCTCTCTAGAAAAATTCTATTTTTAGAAGCCGCGCTGGAACAACCCTGCAAGATAATCCAACTCTTCCCTGCTCTCTTCAATCGCTAACGCTTCAAACCAAATCGCTTCGCTGTAATGCTCTGCTTTCATAAACAGTCGGCAACCTTCAAAGTCAATCAACCAAGAGTGAATGTCCGCATCCCACTGTTTTTCCACCACAGTAGCAGAAAGCAAGCCGACTAAACGCTCACCTAAAGCAGGAAAGCTATCAAGGTCAAAGCTCGGCGCGGTAATGATTAAGCGCCCTTCTTGTGCCATGTAATCCGCTAAGCCAAATTCCTTTTGCATCTTGGTTCCTTATCCGTGGTGAGTAATGTGTTCTTGAATCAAATCGAGGAATGGATCGGCGTACTTCTCTAGTTTGCGCTGACCAACACCGCTGACTGCAAGCATTTCGCCGTAAGACGTTGGCAGAATTTCCGCCATATCAATCAAAGTTGCGTCACTGAAGACCACGTATGGTGGCAAACCATCTTCATCAGCAATCGACTTACGCAGCTTACGTAACTTAGCAAACAGCTTTTTGTCGTAGTTCTTGCTGGTCAGTTTATCTGATTTAGCCGCACGTGCTGCGGTGTCTAAACGTGGAACCGCTAACTCTAGGGTCACATCGCCACGCAAAAGCGGACGTGCCTCTTCGGTTAATTGCAGCGTTGAGTTACGCGTGATGTTTTGAAACAACAGCCCTTTGTGGATTAACTGACGGAAGATACTCACCCAGTAATCGTGGCTGTGGTCGCGCCCTATCGCGTAGGTAGAAATCTTATCGTGGCCGTTTTCACGTACACGAATGTTTTGCATGCCACGTAGCACTTCCACCACGTAGCCCATACCAAAGCTCTGATTCACTCGGTACACACAAGACAACGCCTTACGCGCTTCTTCCGTGGCATCAAAGTGTTTCGGTGGATCTAAGCAAATATCACAGTTGCCACATGGCTTCTCACGATACTCACCAAAGTAATTTAATAGCACCTGACGACGACAAGTTTGCGCCTCAGCAAAGGCACTCATCGCATTCAGTTTGTGGGTTTCCACCTGCTTCTGTGGACCATCGTCTTTCTCATCCAACATACGACGCAGCCAACTGATGTCCGCTGGGTCATACAACATCATCGCTTCGGCAGGTAGACCATCACGCCCTGCACGACCCGTTTCCTGATAGTAAGACTCGATGTTGCGCGGGATATCAAAGTGAACCACAAAACGCACGTTTGGTTTGTTGATGCCCATACCGAATGCCACGGTCGCAACTACAATTTGGATGTCATCACGTTGGAAAGCTTCTTGAACGTAAGCGCGCTCATCAGCGTCCATACCGGCGTGATAACCAGCAGCACGAATGTGGTTGTTGCACAGCTTCTCGGTCACCATCTCAACTTTCTTACGGCTACCACAATAGATGATGCCGCAGTTACCCTTTTGGGTTTCAAGATAACGAACGATTTGCGAAACCGGCTTGTGCTTCTCAACTAAGTTGTAGCGAATGTTGGGACGGTCGAAGCTGCCTAGGTAAACCTCTGGATTATTCAGTTGCAGGCGTTCAAGAATATCTCGGCGCGTTGCGTCATCTGCGGTCGCCGTCAGCGCCATAAATGGCACATGGGAAAACTGCTGCTTAAGCTGACCAAGCGCGGCATATTCTGGACGGAAGTCGTGTCCCCACTGGGAAATACAGTGCGCTTCATCGACGGCAATCATCGATAGCGGCAAGTTTTCCAAGCGCTCAATGAAATCACGCATCAATACGCGTTCTGGCGAGACGTACACCAACTTAAGATGACCAGTGTGCATGCGGTTATACACGCTGAGCAGTTCTTCACGAGGCATGGTCGAGTTAATGCATTCAGCCGCTACACCGTTGGCTTTAAGCTGGTCCACTTGGTCTTTCATCAGCGAAATAAGCGGAGAAATCACCAAAGTAATACCAGAGCGAACCAAAGCAGGGATTTGATAACACAGCGACTTACCGCCACCAGTAGGCAGGATAACTAAGCTGTCGCGACCTTCTACCGCAGCATCAATCACCAACTGCTGACCATCACGGAACTCTTGGTAACCAAACACATCCTCCAACACACGTTGAGGCGTTACAGGCGAATCAGATTGTTCGGCTAACAAGGTCGAGGTCATGAAAAGTCTCAGATTGGGTCTTAAAAAAGAGGTGCTTATGCATACCACTGGCACACAAAGTGAGGGCACATTGTAATGGGGTTTCATGGTGAATAAAACCGCAAATTGTTAGGTGTTTCGCATCACGACTCGTATACTGATTTTCTGCTCTATAAAACACACAATTAGGTGACACTTCATGACACCAGAAGACGAACAACAACGCGCGCGGCAAGGCATCTTGCTAGCGATTGGCGCGTATACCATGTGGGGCATTGCGCCGATGTACTTTAAGTCCATCGCACAAGTATCTCCTTTGGAAATTCTAAGCCACCGAGTGATATGGTCTTTCTTTTTGCTTGCTGCACTCCTCCATTTTGGCCGTCACTGGCGCTCGGCTTACCACATCGCGAAAGACAAAACGAAAATCGCTTACCTGATCGCAAGTTCCATGTTAATTGGCGGCAATTGGTTGATTTTCATTTGGGCGGTAAACTCGAATCATATGCTCGACGCCAGCTTAGGTTATTACATTAACCCACTGATCAACGTCTTACTCGGGATGGTATTTTTGGGAGAGAGACTGCGTAAATTACAGTGGTTCGCGGTTGTATTGGCAGGTTGTGGCGTACTCGTTCAACTGATTGTATTTGGCTCCGTACCTGTTGTTGCGATGGCGTTAGCAATGAGCTTCGGCTTTTATGGCTTATTAAGAAAGAAAGTCAGTGTCGATGCAAAAACTGGCTTGTTTATCGAGACATTACTTCTACTGCCAGTGGCCGCTGTTTATTTGCTTTTTATTGCCGATACACCAACCTCAAATATGCTTACGAATCCACTTACGTTAAATAGTTTGTTGATCGCGGCTGGGGTTATAACAACCCTACCACTGCTGTGCTTTACGGGTGCAGCAACAAGACTCAAATTATCGACTTTGGGCTTTTTCCAATATATAGGCCCAAGCTTAATGTTTTTACTTGCAGTATTGATGTATGGCGAACCCTTTACCATGGATAAAGCGATCACTTTCGTCTTTATTTGGGGAGCACTAGTCGTGTTTAGCTTTGATGGATTACGTAATAACCGTCGCTCACGCCGAATCGTTCAGCCACAGTGATCGTTTTTTACAAGACAAGTTAGAAATTGCCAGATAAGCTTGGTCATAATGTGACCAAGCTTTTTTTTGTTTAATGGAACATATTCAGTACTACGCAACCGACCATGACAACTTGAGTCTAATAGAGGCGAAATACCAGAAATTTGCTTTTCAAAGGCATTACCATCTGGATTTTCATCTCGGCCTGATCACGCATGGCGCGCAGAAGTTCCAATACCAAGGTAACAGCCACCAAGTTGGTCACGGGCAAATTGTGATTATGCCGCCGGATGAGCTGCACGACGGGCAATCTAAGCTCGAAAGTGGCTACGAAGTAAATGTGTTTGCGATCGAGCCTCACCTATTGAGCGATCTGGCTGATCTTAAGCAAAACGGTCAAATAATACACTTCAACGAGCTGATCATCTCGGATCCACAGATATTTTCACAACTTAGTAACTTACACGGGCTACTTCGTCGTGAAAACCTCAGCCAACTCACCAAAGATTGCCTTCCTTTTGAAGGATTTAACCAGCTTTTTGATCGCTACGGATCGCTTGAGCGACAAAAAGTGGTGCCGCTAGGAAACCAATCGCTTGGGACGTTAAAAGATTATCTAATGGCTAACCTTGACCAAGCGGTGCGTTTGGATTCACTTTCAGAGCTGTGCCAACTGAGCCCAACTCAGTTCCAGCGCCACTTTAAAGCGCAAACCGGCATGACGCCTTATGCGTGGTTCGCACGCCTGCGCCTTGAACAAGGCATGAAGTTACTGCAAGCTGGTCAATGTGGTACCGACGTCGCCCACCAGATCGGTTTCTACGATCAAGCGCATTTCAGCAAAGCGTTTAAACAGACCTACGGCGTTTCCCCTTCTCAAGTGGCTCGTTAATTTCATTTACCGAGAAAGCTGTCAGTTTTTTACAAGCGCCACAGGTGACTTACCACGACAATAGCCGCATTGGTTAAATTTGAGATGTGTTATGAATGAATCCACCATATTGCTGACACTCGCCAGCATTCACTTTATTGCCCTAATGAGTCCAGGTCCGGACTTTGCGCTGGTCGTACAAAATGCGACGCGTCATGGTCGTCAAACTGGCTTGTACATTGCGTTGGGATTGTCCGTCGGTATTTTGCTGCACTCTTTGTTCAGCCTGACAGGTGTGAGTTTTGTCGTCCACCAGCACCCAGTGCTGTATTCCGTGGTACAACTGCTCGGTGGTAGTTACCTGCTCTACTTAGGAATTGGCGCATTGCGTGCCGTGATCTCGATGATCCAAAACCCACTGACGGATCAACCTAAGAAGCAAAATAACCTAGTGATCAGCAATAAGCGTCAAGCGTTTGCTAAAGGGTTTGCGACCAACATTCTTAACCCAAAAGCCCTGGTGTTCTTTGTCAGTTTGATGTCGAGTTTAGTCCCAGCAGGTATGTCGATTACTGGCAAAGGTATTGCACTGGTCATCCTGTTTGGCTTGTCGCTATTCTGGTTCTCTAGCCTTGCATGGATGCTGTCGACACAGCGCTTACAGCGTAAATTGCAACAAGCGGGTATCTACATCGACGGTCTATGCGGCGTGGTATTTACTCTAGTGGGCGGCAGTATTCTATACCAAACTATCAATACTTTTATCGGATAAAGTACTGATTTAAAAGCGTAGCACAATCGACATTTCTAAGATTGCTGACTCGACGTGACTCTCCATAACTGCCAAGCTCAAAGCACAAAACTGGCAACATGGAGAGTCATCATGCATTGGACGTTCAACCGACTCGTGACCACGGGTCTTTTTCTTACTTCCCCACTAATCTTATCTACCTCAGTCTTTGCTAACCAAGCAGCAGATGCGGTTGCGCCGGAGCACAGTACTGGCTTCGAGCAAAAGCAATTGATCAAAGCGAAAGATTATATGGTTACCGCTGCTAACCCAATTGCAACCCAAGCTGGTGCGGATGTTATTGCCCAAGGTGGTAATGCTATTGATGCTATGGTTGCCGTGCAGCTGATGCTGGGCTTGGTAGAACCGCAATCATCAGGCATTGGTGGTGGCGCCTTCTTAGTGTATTGGGACAGTGAGAAACAAAAACTGACTACGTATGATGGACGCGAAACCGCACCGCTCGCCGCAACGCCGAAACTCTTCCTAGATGACAAAGGACAACCACTGCAATTTTACGATGCGGTTGTCGGTGGGCGTTCCGTTGCCACTCCTGGTACAGTGAAACTGCTGTGGGACACGCACCAGAAATACGGCAAGTTGGAATGGAAGAAGATAATCCAACCCGTGATTACCTTGGCTGAGCAAGGTTTCGAAGTCAGTCCTCGCCTCGCGAGTCTGATTGAGAAAGATGCTAAGCGCCTATCACGCTTCCCTGCGACTAAGGCTTACTTCTTCAATCCAGACGGCTCACCAAAAGCCGAAGGCACGTTGTTGAAGAACCCTGAATACGCGCAAACTCTGACGGCAATTGCAGAGCAAGGGGCAAAAGCTTTCTATCAAGGCGATATCGCCACAGACATCATCAAGACCGTACAAAATGCACCGGGCAATCCTGGCGTATTGGCACAACCTGACTTTGATGCGTTCCAAATCAAGCAACGTGAACCGGTTTGTGCGGCTTACCAAAGCTATGACATCTGCGGCATGGGACCACCTAGCTCTGGCGCATTGACGGTTGGACAGATTCTCGCGATCACCGAGCAATACGATCTTAAAGGTTGGGGAGCCGAAAGCGCGAAATCATGGCAAGTGATCGCCGATGCATCGCGCCTTGCGTTCGCGGATCGTGTTAAATACATGGCTGACCAAGATTATGTGCCAATGCCAACCGAAGGCTTGCTTGATAAAGATTATCTCAAACAACGTGCTGAGCTCATTCAAGTCGGTAAAGCCTTGAGTAAGGCTGAAGCCGGTAATCCTCCTTGGTCGCACGCCATGAACTTAAGCATGGACCAATCGATCGAGCTGCCTTCCACTAGCCATTTCAATATCGTCGATAAGCAAGGCAATGTGGTTTCAATGACAACAACCATCGAGAACGCCTTTGGCTCACGCTTGATGGTACGCGGCTTCTTGCTCAATAACGAACTGACCGATTTCTCTTTCCGCACGCATCAAGATGGTGTGCCAATCGCAAACCGATTAGAACCGGGCAAACGCCCACGTTCATCTATGGCACCAACCATTATGATGAAGGATGACAAGCCTTACATGGCAATTGGCTCACCGGGTGGCAGCCGCATTATTGGTTACGTCGCACAAGCCATTATCGCCCACACGCAATGGGATATGGACATCCAAAGCGCGATTAATCAGCCACGATTGCTGAACCGTTTTGGCACCTTAGATATTGAGCAAGGTACCGCCGCAGAGGGCTTACAGCCTGCTCTGGAGAAGATGGGCTTTAAAACCGATGTTCGGGATTTGAACTCTGGTCTGCATGCGATACGCATAACAAAAGACGGTCTTGAAGGCGCTGCGGATCCAAGACGTGAAGGTGCCGCTATCGGGCAGTAAGAGCCTTTCGCTCGACCCCTTGTGCGAGATCTCTCACAAAGGGTTGAGCAAACCTCTCTTTTTTAATGGTAAAACCGTACAACAAAGAGCATAAGTCATTGAATTTAATATTTATGTATCTTTTTTGAACGCTAAGAGAGTGAAAAAATGTGAGATTAGCCCGTTGTTGGAAATCGTTAAACACGTAATATTAAACCTGTCGGAAGGATGCTGACACGGAACAGGAAACACCACGGATTTGGTGAACTTCAGGAAGAAGAAACGGTTATTCAGGATGAATAGTCGGGCATGGATTGCAAAATTGGACATTGAACGGAATCAATAGTGACTAGGATGGTTGCTACTAAGGACGGGAAATGGACACCTCTGGACGAGGCAAGGATTTGAACATCAGGATGATGTCAGGGACACCGCTCAGGGAACAAGTGATGAGAGCTAACGAGGATGGTTAGCAGACCAGGATAAGGTCATTAAGGACACCGCTAGGAAGGCGACGTAAGGATTAAGCTGATGGATTCAGCACACTATCATGGATTAGATGCATGGAGCACTCTTAGTAGCTGGATTGCTGCGAGTAAGACTATAACCCCGATGGGCGCAAGCCCTCGGGGTTTTTCTTTGCCTAAAGTTTTTCTCATCTGCACCGTTAAATCGCGCTTTCGAATTCCATTTTTTTACTGCTTTATCGACGCCAAAACCGCACAAACAAAATGAGCCGCCGAAGCAGCTCTTAAGTTGATGATACCAATCACAGTAAATAAGTGATCAGAAATAGCGTAGGGAAAATGCTTGAGAACAAGGCGCAATTTTTCGATAAGTAGTTATTCTACAATCAAAAATTGCAACGCAGTTATCGAGTATTTTAACAAGCTAGAATGACCAGTTATTTACTACGATTGGTATGAGTTTTGGTCAAACCTTACAGTTTCTCTAGTCGTGCGTAAGCAGTTACCAACCATTTGATGCCTTCACCGTTAAAGGCAATCTGTACACGGCTCTGTGGACCACTGCCTTCGAAGTTGATGATGGTGCCTTCACCAAACTTTGGATGCATCACACGAGAACCTAGCGTAAAGCCGGTTTCATTAAAGCTCTCTTTCACAACAGTTTGGCTAAATCGACCACTGCTTGAAGGACGGCTAACTTGCGCCTTCATTCGTACTTCATCTAAACAAGTTTCTGGCAGTTCACGGATAAAGCGAGACGGTTTATGGTATTTATCCTGACCGTACAAACGACGCATTTCAGCATAAGTGATGTACAGTTTCTGCATTGCACGGGTCATGCCTACGTAACACAGACGGCGTTCTTCTTCTAAGCGCCCTGCTTCTTCTGCCGACATTTGGCTTGGGAACATGCCTTCTTCCACACCGACCATAAACACCAATGGGAACTCTAGACCTTTCGCACTGTGTAATGTCATGAGCTGAACCGCATCTTCAAATTCGTCCGCTTGTCCTTCGCCCGCTTCTAGTGCTGCGTGGGTTAGGAATGCCGTCAGCAGTGACATGTCTTCGGCTTCTTCTGGTTTCTCGAATTGGCGAGTTGCGGTCACCAATTCCTCCAAGTTCTCAATACGTGCCTTAGACTTTTCACCCTTCTCTTGCTCGTACATCGCGAACAAGCCCGAGTATTTAATTACATGGTCAGTTTGGTGATGCAGCGGCATCTCTAAGGTGTCGTCTTCTAGCGCGGTGACAAGCTCGATAAAACGGCTCAGAGCACCAGCAGCGCGACCAGCAAGCACCTTCTCGTCCAACATTGCCACACTCGCTTCCCACATGGTGCAACCACGATCACGAGCCGCAAAGCGGATGGTTTCAAGCGTCTTATCGCCCAAACCACGCGTTGGCGTATTCACCACACGTTCAAACGCCGCATCATCGTTACGGTTGGCAATCAGACGCATGTAGCTCAAGGCATCTTTGATTTCCTGACGTTCGAAGAATCGCATGCCGCCGTAGATACGGTAAGGCAGACCGGCTTGAATTAACGCTTCTTCCAGAACACGCGACTGGGCGTTGTTACGGTAAAGCATCGCAGCGTCATTCAGAGCACCGCCCTTGTCTTGCCACTCTTTGATTTTGTTCACCGCAAAACGGGCTTCATCTAATTCGTTGTAAGCGCTGTAAACCGAGATAGGCTCACCGACCACGCCATCCGTCCACAACTCTTTACCCATACGCTCGGTGTTATTCGCAATCAGGGTGTTAGATGCTTCCAGAATGGTCTTGGTTGAACGGTAGTTTTGCTCAAGACGAATGGTATTTACGCTTGGGAATTCGAGCGTAAACTTCTCAATATTCTCGACTTTTGCACCACGCCAACCATAAATCGACTGGTCGTCATCACCTACGATCATCACGTGACACTCAGGACCCGCCATCATACGTAGCCAAGCATATTGAATGTTGTTGGTATCTTGGAACTCGTCCACCAAGATATGCTTAAAGCGTGCTTGGTAGTGTTCACGGACGAACTTGTTATCACGCAGTAGCTCATGTGCGCGCAGCAAGATTTCCGCAAAATCGACTAAACCAGCACGATCACACGCTTCTTGGTAAGCGGTGTACAACTGTAGATATGTCTTGGTTACTGGATCATGGTACGCATCAATGTGCGACGGGCGCAGACCTTCGTCTTTCTTACCGTTAATCCACCATGCCACTTGGCGTGCCGGCCACTGCTTCTCATCGAGGTTTTGCGCTTTAATCAAACGCTTTAGTAGACGCTGTTGGTCGTCACTGTCAATGATTTGGAAATCTTCCGGTAGCTTCGCATCAAGATAGTGTGCACGCAGAATACGGTGACAAATGCCGTGGAAAGTACCATTCCACATACCGCCTGCACTGCCCATCATTAGCTCTTCGATACGTCCACGCATCTCTGCCGCCGCCTTATTGGTAAAGGTTACCGACATAATTGAAAACGGAGAAGCTTGCTCGACCGACATCAGCCAAGCGATACGGTGAACAAGAACGCGTGTCTTACCACTTCCTGCGCCAGCAAGAACGAGCAAGTTTTCTAGAGGTGCTGCAACGGCTTCACGTTGTTTATCGTTCAAACCGTCGAGTAATAGAGATGGATCCATCATGATGAGAGCTACTGGTTATTTATACATAAAAACCGATTATAACCTAAACAACCGGGTGCTGTTTAGACAAAACTTGATAAAAAAATCGATGTTTTTTTGCCCAACACATCAATTAGTTATACCTATTTGACCCTACAAACCTATTTACTTCAGAAATTTTTCTGAAAGTTTTTTAGCCAGTTTCCTATCTTTTAAGTTAAGCAAGTTGATAACAAAAACGCCAAAACAGGCGATTCATCTTGCCAACTTAAAGTAAAGGAAATCATTCAGAGGAATTTATTATGAAAAAGTCGAATCTAGCTGTTACTGCTGCTGTTACTGGTCTTCTAGCTCTTGGTGGCACAATGCTAACTGCAGCTCCAGCTGTCGCTGCTGAAAAAGAAAAGTGCTATGGCGTTTCTAAAGCAGGTAAAAACGACTGTGCAACAAAAAGCAGCTCATGCGCTGGTACTTCTAAAGAAGATAACCAAAAAGACGCATTCGTAGTCGTACCAAAAGGTCTTTGTGACAAACTCGCTGGCGGTAGCACTTCTTCTTCATAATCTTTTATCGCTAGCTATTGTGAGGATGCGTTGACGCTCAACCAACGCAAAGCCAAGACGCATCCTTCTCTTCCCGCACGATTTGAAAAGGAGTTTCACGTGAAACACCACACCTTCCACGACCTTGTTGGAGTTGGATTAAGAACCCCTCACCTCGATTACTTTAGCCAAAACCAACCCGAGTTGTCTTGGTTAGAAATCCACAGTGAAAACTATTTCCAACCCAATGCAACAGAGCGCCATCAGCTACAAACGCTTCGCGAGCAATATCAAATTAGCTGCCACGGTATTGGTTTGTCGCTGGGCTCGGTAGAACGTGTTAGTCAAAAGCATCTTGCGCAACTTAAATCACTGATTGACTCAATCGACCCAATTCTTGTTTCTGACCATTCAAGTTGGAGTGAAAACGGCGGTCACTACTTTAATGACCTGCTTCCACTTCCGTATACGGAAGAAGCGCTCAACGTGTTCACTCGTAACGTGAATGAAGTGCAGGAATATTTGCAACGCGAGATCTTGATAGAGAACCCATCTAGTTATGTGAAGTTTCAACATTCGACCATCAGCGAATGGGAGTTTCTTACCGAAGTGCAAAAGCGCACTGACTGTCGTTTATTGCTCGATTTAAACAATGTTTATGTTTCGGCGTTCAACCACGGTTTTGATTGCGACACATACCTAGATGCGATTCCAGCCGACAAAGTGGATGAGATTCACTTGGCAGGTTTTACCATTAAACAACTCGACAAAGGTGAGATATGGATTGATACCCATAGCCGCCCAGTTAGCGATGAAGTTTGGCAGTTGTTTTCACAGTGGACAAAAAAACACGGTCCACGTCATACGTTGATTGAATGGGATTTGGATATCCCCGCGCCAGAAGTCTTATTAGGAGAAGCACAGAAAGCATCGCAACTACTGTTGCAAGGCACACTTCCAAGTGAACAAAGCGAACCAAGGAAGGCATCATGAATCTAGCCACCTTACAAAGCCAGTTTGCTAAAGCCCTACACTATCAAGCACTCGGCGAAGATTGCGATATTGCCAGTGATACGTTTACCGCTGATGAACGCATGCAGATTTACCGCAATAACTTTATCGTCAGCTTAAGCGAGGTATTATCCGCGACCTACCCGATGGTTGAAGCGCTGCTTGGTGAAGAATGCTTTGAACAGATAGCTCGCCAGCATGTTCTTTCTTACCCATTAGAAGAAGGAAATGTGGTGCATTATGGCGAAGGCTTTCAAGACACCATCATGCAGTTCAGTCAGGTGATCGCACAAGCACCTTACAGCCCTGAAGTCGCACGCTTCGAGTGGCATATCGACCTAGCTCGTCAAGCACAGTATGAGCAATCCAATGCAGCGGAATTAAAACCGCTTGCGTTACTTGGCGAAGTGAGTGAAGAGCAACAACCCACTTTAATCTTACACCTTAAAAAGGGCTGCCGCAGCTTTGACTCCAACTACGCAGTATTCGATCTATTTAGCGCGATTCAAACTGGGCAATTCGAACAACTTAATATCAACCAATTACAGCAAGGTGTCATCTCGATTCAAGCCAATGGAGAAGCCTTGTGTCACGCACTCGATGCTGATGTGTTCCAACTGCTGCAATGTTTAGAGCAGAAGCAGAGTTTGAGCGAAATACCTGAAGTTTTACTCGCTCATCTCAATCGCATCATGGCACTCGATATTGTTGACGGCTTTACATTGCAATCAATCTAAGGAGCACTCTATGACGGATACGGTTAAAAACTTAGTGAATCGGTACGACGATTTAATCAGTACCTTACAAGCTGGCTTTGTCCCTTTACTACTTCTCTTTTGCCGCTTTTGGGTTGCTTGGGTGTTCTTCAATTCAGGACTAATCAAAATCTCATCTTGGGATAGCACGCTGTACTTATTTGAGCTGGAATACCAAGTGCCAATCTTGCCATGGGAATTGGCGGCTTATTTAGGTACGGCTGCGGAGTTGGTTCTACCGGTGTTCTTGGCACTAGGATTGATTACCCGCCCGATGGCAGCAATGCTGTTTGTGTTCAACATCATCGCAGTGATCTCTTACCCACTGTTGTGGGAGAAAGGTTTTTATGACCACCAACTTTGGGGATTGATGATTCTTATCATAATCGTATGGGGGCCAGGACCGCTGTCTTTGGACCACATCCTGAAAAAGAAAATGACGAGCTAAAAAAATCCCCGCATCATGCGGGGATTTTTTATTATTTATTCAAGTAAGCCAGTAGCTCTTCTGCTGAGATACCTTGCTGAGCGAGGTCTTTTGCCATCTGCTCGACTTGTTCATCTTTGCGTGACTCAATCACTTGCTGAAATTGGTACACGATATCACGCAAAATTGGCAGAGGTACTTGTTTAGCCGCACTACGAATACGCTCGGAGCTTTGATTACCCAGCTCATTAAGCAACTTGCCAAACATCACCTTTTCTGGTGAATCTTCCATTTGCTCTAGAATACGAGCCATTTCATACGTGGTTAACGACATTACTTTTTGAGTTCCGTTATGGTGTCAGGAAAAGTCTGAGTGACAAATATACACGCCTTACTTACATTGGAAAATACTAAATTACACTGATTTACGCTTTCGCAAAGCTCGAGTGCCAGTTCTTCCCTGCTTTTGTAAACAGAACGACCAACGCAGGTAATAGGACCCACATATGAATTGCGATCAAGGTTTGTGGATCCAGAGATAAGCGTTGCAGTGTACCCACCAGCAAACCAGAGCCACTCATTTGGAACAATCCAAGCAGTGCAGCTGCCGTGCCCGCCTTATCACCAAACGGTTCTAACGCTTTCCCTGCCGCTGCACCCAGAATGAATGCAAAACCTACAGAAGACATGAAGATAGGTAGCATGAAAGAAAGCGCGGTATTCTGACCATTCATCACTAGCATGATCACACCTGCGAGGCCCAGAGTTGAGATCCCGGTGACCAAGGTGTTGTGAGTTCCAACGCGCTCCATAAACTTAGGCGCCAGCATACATGCCGCAATGTTTATCACCGCATTTACACCAAACCAGAAAGTGAATTCATTCATCGACAGCCCCATCCCCGTCATCAATACCGACGGTGCTGAGGTAACGTAAGCAAGAATAACCGCCATCGCCATCAAGCATAATGACGCATGGAAAACAAAAGATGGTGTGCTAAGCACTGCCCAATACCGACTAAGCTTAAACACGGCTTGCTTTTCTGTTGACGGGTTAGTCTCTTTCATCATGAAAAACATTAATGATCCAGACACCACAGCAAAACCCGCCATAAAGCTAAAGTTAGCACGCCAGTCAAATTGCTGAGTTAACCAGCTACCTAGAATTGGAGCTAAAGCCGGAATGAAACAAATCGCACCGTTAAGGTAGCTGATCATTTTGCCGCTTTTTTCCGGGCCAAAGATATCGCGAACTGTTGCAAAGGCTGCTACCGATGTCGCACACGCACCTAAGCCTTGTAGCAGTCGGGAAACCAACATCCACTCAATATTTTGAGCACTCCACGCCAATAAAGCGCTCATCGCGTAAATGGTGATACCGCCCAGTGCAACAGTTCGACGTCCGAGTTTATCTGCTAGGGGACCTGCGAATAGCTGACCAACACCCATAGCAAATAAGAACCAAGTGATCGTGTCTTGTGCTAGCGCATTATCGACCTGAAAAGTGGAAGCAATAAGAGGTAAAGCAGGTAGATAAATATCAATCGCTAAAGGACTGAAAAGAACCAAAAGGGTCAATAACGCCATCTGTTTTTTACTATTAGAAAACTGGCTAGACACACAACACTCCGAATTGGATAAAGAACTTTGGGTAAAGCTTAATCATCTGATGATATGAATGGAAATGATGTATAATCATGAGCATTATTCCTCAGAGGAAATTCACTGTGAACGTCGAAAAACTGGCTCGTATCGATTTAAATCTATTGGTCTGCTTTAAAGTGCTGATTGAAGAGTTAAACGTTACTCGTGCGGCCCACCGATTGTGCTTAAGCCAATCCGCCGTAAGTAAATCACTGGCTAAACTGCGCATTCAATTTGATGACCCGCTTTTCACTCGAAACTCACATGGATTAACACCTACGCCGCGCGCATTGTTTCTTAAACCGAAACTGGATCTGTTGATAAATCAGTTAGAAGTGCTGACTCAACCCGAAGAGTTTTCTCCGCAAAGCAGCGAATACCGTTTTCAAATAGCAGCGGTAGAGAGTGTCTACCCTCTCATTCTACCCCATTTCTTACCGGCGATTTTTCAACAAGCACCTGGCGTGACAATTAGCACACACCCGTGGTCGGATAATACATTTAAAATGCTTCAACGCGGCGAACTGGATTTAGGCTTAACTGGAAAAGATATCGATA
Organism: Vibrio sp. 1249-1; assembly: GCF_033340495.1. NCBI lineage: Bacteria > Pseudomonadati > Pseudomonadota > Gammaproteobacteria > Vibrionales > Vibrionaceae > Vibrio > Vibrio sp. 1249-1. Next base: position 11,448 of record NZ_JAWOWJ010000024.1, on the reverse strand, counting down.
TAAACGATGCCAAGCTGACTCTTCAACCACCCGATGACATTTGCGAGTTGGAAATTTATCGTGATTACCAAATGTGCATCATTCGCAAAAACCACCCTGCGCTAAAACAACCTTGGAATCTGGAAGCCTATCTCGCCCTACGCCATGTACAAGTACGTTGTGATGGCAACGACCGTTGGTTGCTGGATTATCGCCTTGCAGATATTGGCGCCGACCGCGATATTGCCGTCACCGTGCCCGACTTTAACAGTGCCGCAAGTTTATGTTCATACACCGACTTTATCTTTACTGCGCCAAGTCATTTTGTGCAACTTGCGGCCAAACAGCTTGATTTGGTCGTGCTGCCACTACCGTTAGAATTCCCACCTATGGCTTACACTTTATTCTGGCACCGAGATAGAGAAAACGACCCTGCATTAGGCTGGCTACGTACGATGATCACACAAAAAACCGATCACCTTAGATAAAAACACCGCACTCAATTTGCGCTTAGCGGCTAAAATGAGTAGCTTAACTGTCGTAGTCCTTTTTGGCTCATCTATGGCCTAGTTGTACTCCGACTCTATTGAAGTGATTGCGAACCTCAATGGAATCGTAAACTGCATGAAGCAGATGGAAACAGCTCCCACACCTGAGCATGAAGGAGCGGTAATTTGAAGGAATAACACAGATGCACAACGATACCCAAAGCCGCGTGAATGCAATTCGCGAATGGCTAGCACAACATAATATTGATGCCCTACTTGTCCCTCATGAAGACGAGTACTTGGGTGAATACGTACCAGCGCACAACGAGCGTTTACATTGGCTAACTGGCTTTACTGGTTCTGCTGGTGCTGCGGTAATCACCAAAGACAAAGCCGCTATCTTTGTTGATGGTCGCTACACAGTACAAGTAACAAAGCAGGTTCCTGCTGATCTATTCGAATACCGTCACTTGATTGAAGAGCCTGCACTAGATTGGATTAAAGACCATCTTGCAAATGGCGCGTCTGTGGCAATCGACCCTCGCATGCACAACGCTGCTTGGCTAGACATGGCACAAGCAAAACTTGCTGGCGCACTTGAGCTTAAGATTCTCGATAGCAACCCAATTGATGAACTGTGGCACGACCGCCCTGCTCCTGTGGTTTCTGATGTTCGCCTAATGGCAACAGAAGCAGTTGGTCAGTCAAGTGAAAGCAAACGCCAAGAAATCGCAGAGCTCGTGAAAAAAGCCGGTGCAGACAGCGCAGTGATCACAGCACTTGATTCTATCTGTTGGTTACTCAACGTTCGTGGTCTTGATGTATCACGTCTACCAGTTCTGCTTTCTCACGCGATTCTGCACTCAGACTCAAGCGTGGAATACTTCCTAGATCCTGCTCGCCTACCTGCTGAGTTTGACGCTCATGTTGGTGCCGGCGTGACGGTTCATCACCCAGAAGCATTGCAAGCACGACTAGAAAACCTAACTGGCAAGAATGTACTGGTTGACCCTGCGACAAGTAACGCGTGGTTTAAGCTGGTGCTTCAAAACGCAGGCGCATCTGTGGTGAGTAAAGCTGACCCATGCCTAATGCCAAAAGCGGCGAAGAACTCAGTTGAAATCGCAGGCATGAAAGCATGTCATATCCGTGATGGCGTAGCGATGAGTAAGTTCCTATCTTGGTTAGATGCTGAAGTCGTTGCGGGTAACCTGCATGATGAAGCGACGCTGGCAGACAAACTGGAAGCGTTCCGTAGCGAAGACCCGACACTTATGGATCTTAGCTTCGATACTATCTCGGCAGCAGGTGGCAACGCGGCGATGTGTCACTATAATCACGAGAACCAACCTGAACCTGGCAAGCTAGAACTGAACACACTTTACCTAGTGGATTCAGGCGGTCAGTACCTAGATGGCACGACAGACATTACGCGTACCATCGCGATCGGTCAGCCTTCACAAGAGATGATTAAACAATTCACTCTCGCGCTAAAAGGCCACATCGGTGTTGCACGTGCACGTTTCCCGAAAGGCACACGTGGTTACCAAATCGATACGCTAGCTCGTCAGCACCTGTGGGCGGAGGGCTACGATTACGATCACGGTACTGGTCACGGTGTCGGTCACTTCCTAAGTGTTCATGAAGGTCCGGCGAGCATTTCGAAGAAGCAAATCGACGTGCCTCTAACAGAAGGTATGGTGCTATCCAACGAGCCAGGTTACTACCGTGCGGATGCGTTTGGTATCCGTATCGAGAACCTAGAGCTTGTTGTTGAAACCCCAACTAACGGTGACTTCCCTGTTCTATCATTTGAGTCGCTAACACGCTGTCCAATCGACAAGCGCAATATCAACGTTGATATGCTAACTCGTCCAGAGCTTGCTTGGTTGAATGATTACCATCAGAAGGTATGGGATGAGATCAGCCCACTTGTTGAGGGTGATGTGAAAGAGTGGCTTCGTCAAGCAACGCTACCAGTAGCACACAGCTAGAAGCTAGAAGCTAGAAGCTAGAAGCTAGAAGCTAGAAAAAAGTAGAGGGTTGATGTTTTGCATCAACCCTCTTTTTTTGCCTATGTTTCACGTGAAACATAACGATGACCAGTGGCTTTCTTTGCTACTTAACCAGAATACGCCGAGTGCCAATCTCGCCATACAGGATCAAAGCCTTTGGCTCGAATCATATCTTCCACAGAAGCAGCACTTCGCTCATCACTGATCTCAAACTGCTCGAGTTCAACATCATCCATCGCATAACCACCCGGCTGAGTTTTAGATGCAGCAGACATACTGGTGATACCTAACGGTAATGCATTGTCTCTGAACTTTGGTGATTCACGAGTCGATAATGACAACTCCACTTCTGGATTCAACAAACGATAAGCGCAAATCAGCTGAACAAGTTGCTTATCCGTCATGACTGATTTGGGTTGTAGCGCGCCCTCACAAGGACGTAAACGTGGGAAAGAAATTGAGTAACGAGTCTGCCAATACGTGCGCTCAAGATAGTCCAAGTGCGCTGCCACATAAAAGCAGTCGGTACGCCACTCTTCCAACCCTATCAATGCGCCAATACCGATCTTATCGATGCCCGATTTTGCAAGACGATCGGGTGTATCCAATCGGTATTCGAAATCCATCTTATTGCCACGCAAATGGTGCTCGGCGTAAGTCGAAGGGTGATACGTTTCTTGATAGACCATGACCGCATCTAAACCCAATGTCTTGAGCTCAGCGTATTCGTCTTGATCAAGTGGCTGTACTTCCATCGCTAAATAGTTAAAACGTTGCTTAATCATCGGCACCATTTCGCGGAAGTATTTCATGCCCACTTTGGTTTCGTGTTCGCCAGTCACCAGCAATACGCTATCAAACTTCATGCGCTTGATTGCTTCGACCTCTGCAACCACTTCGTCCCGATTCAAGGTACGACGTTTGATTCTGTTCTCCATCGAGAAGCCACAATAAGTACAAGCATTGGCGCACAAGTTAGAAAGGTACAATGGAATATAAAGCGACATGGTATTGCCAAAACGCTTGCGAGTTGCCGAGTATGACAACTGCGCCATTTGCTCTAAGTACGCTTCAGCCGCTGGTGAAATTAGCGCTTTAAAGTCTTCCAAATCACGCTTGGGTTTATTCAATGCTCGCTCGACGTCTTTTGCCGTTTTCGCATAGATCGACATCGAAATGTCATCCCAATTAAGCTGCTTAAATTGTTCAACGAAGCTCATGTTTTCCTCGCTTATTAGCTAAATCAATCTAGGGCTAAAGCTCATCTAGGAATGACGTCAGTGGACTCGACGCAACCGCATGAGAAACCTTACCAGCAAGTCCGGCTTCATAAGCCATACGCCCCGACTCTACCGCCAACTTAAATGCCTTCGCCATCGCAACAGGATCGCTCGAAGCCGCAATCGCGGTATTAACAAGCACGGCATCCGCGCCCATTTCCATTGCACGCGCGGCATGTGAAGGAGCACCAATACCCGCATCGACAACCACTGGAACATTAGCTTGGTCGATGATGATCTCTAGGAAATCGTGAGAAACTATCCCTTTGTTGGAACCGATCGGTGCACCTAATGGCATGACCGCAGCACAACCTACTTCTTCCAATCGTTTACACAGAACCGGGTCAGCATGACAGTAAGGAAGAACAATGAAGCCTTCACGAACCAGTTGTTCAGCGGCCGCAAGTGTCTCAATTGGATCGGGCATCAAGTACTTCGGGTCTGGATGAATTTCTAGTTTTAGCCAGTTTGTACCTAACGCTTCTCGCGCAAGTTGTGCAGCAAACACAGCATCTTTAGCATTCTTTGCACCTGAAGTGTTCGGCAATAAGTTCACACCCGCTTGTACTAACGGCAACAAGATATCGTCTTGTTGGTCGTTCACATCCACACGCTTCAACGCCATGGTCGCAAGTTGAGAACCCGATACTTGAATCGCTTCTGCCATTAATCGGCTGTTGGCAAACTTCCCTGTTCCCGTGAACAGTCTTGATTCGAATTGTTTATCACCAATTTTAAGCATCGACTTTAACCCCCTGCGATTGCTTGAAACAAAGAGATGCTATCTCCCTGTGAAAGAACTGTGCTAGCCCACTCACTGCGCGGCACAACATTGTTATTAATTGCAAAAACACAGCCCATTTCAGGCAGCGCAAATTGACTAATGATTTGCTGTAGATTCGACTCACTGGCAACTTGATGTGACTGGTCATTGATGACAATAGTGATCACATCTAAGTCAGCTGCAGTCATTTGTGTTGTTTGTTGTCCTGATAACGTCATTGCTTCCAACTCTCTTAATTCTGCCTATTACTCATAAGCTAAATCTGAGCACACACTTGGCACTGTTTGTCTTTACTTATCGCCATGGTTTGCCATTGCAGCTTCAATCCATCGAACAGGTGTAACTTGGCAGTCTCGACATGAAACTTTCCCGTCGCCAGTTTTTGAATTGCCGCTATCGCTTGGTAGTTGCCAAGTGTACCCACCACCGGACCGACGACACCGCTCTCACTGCACTTTTGCGTTTGCGGTAATTCGTCGAACGGATACAAACAGCGGTAACAGGCTTTACTCTGCGCTTCTTGTTCACTTGGTGTTTGGTAATCAAAGACAGCGAATTGCCCTTGCCAACCAATTGCTGCCGCCGAGATGAGCGGCGTATTTTGCTCGAAACAAACTTGGTTAATTAGCTGGCGCGTTGGCATGTTATCGGTGCAGTCGAGCACCACATCCGCTAGCATCACCTCAAGCTGTAACTGTGCTTTGTCTAATCGCTTATTGAGAGCACGAATTTGAACCATAGAATTAAGTTCAGTGAGTTGCTTTACAGTCGCTTTTGTTTTCGCAACTTGGAGGTCTTGTTCACGATAAATGATCTGACGCTGTAGGTTACTGCTATCAACCTCATCGTCATCAACAACAACCAATTTACCAACACCCGCTGACGCCAAGTACAAACTCGCTGCGCTCCCTAACCCACCACAACCGATGATCAGAACATGCGATTTGCTCAAACGCTCTTGCCCACTTTCGGCAATTTCAGGCAGAGCGACTTGACGTTGATAGCGAAGAAACTGCTTATCCGTGAGCATGCTCGCCTCTCTTGGTATGCGCTAATTCACTAATCTGATCAGTAAACGTTAGCTGTCTTTCCTTCATCAGTTGTGCAAAAAACTCGATGACGGACTGAGGTAATTCTGCCAACGTAATAGCTCGCACAACTGCCAAACTAGAAACACCTGTTTGCCAAACTTGGTCAGCATTAGACTGGTCAATACCACCAATTGCGACCGTCGGAAATCCAAGTACATAGTCACTACCTGCTTTGTCTTTTGCAGGACGGAAAGCAGCCTCTGTATTTGTATAAGGAATGCTATCAATCAGCTTTTGATACAGAGCCAAGCGCACCAAACCTTGTGGTTTCGATGGCATCTGTTTAGTGGTGGTTGGGAAAATATGCCCTAGCGCGATGTAACTAGGATGAATTTGTACGATGCGCAGTAGCTCATAATAACCATGAGTAGAAAGACCAAGACGAATGCCCGCTTTAGTTAGCTGAGCCAAATTCGATTCTTCTATGTCTTCTTGTCCTAGGTGAACGCCATAAGCGCCATGCTTGATTGCCAACTGCCAGTAGTCATTGATAAACACTTGTGCTTGATACTGACGACCTAGCTCAATTGCTCGAATGATCTGTTGTTCTAAATCGGCTTGTTGTGGGTTCTTGATTCGCAGTTGAATAGTGTTGATGCCTAGTGGCAGTAGACGCTCAATCCAAGCAACATCATCAACGACTGGATAGAGCCCTAGACTTTGCTTAGTTAGAGTTGGAAAGCTAACGCTCTCGCCTTGTGCAGACCAACCAACTTGAATACCTAGTCGGTTATCCTCCAGTACAGGTGTGGGGAAATCATCAAATTGGACAGCCCACTGAGTAGATCTTTCCTCGTTAAGGTTGTCATTCAACAGTGTTTCACGTGAAACATTCGCTTGTTGAGTTAGCATTCCTCGAGTAAGTGTTAACGCATCTTCGATAGGAAAATCGAGTACTGTCAGCGTTACTATCCAAGCAAGGTGATGTTCAGGATCGAACATTGCGTTGAATTTGGACTTAACGGAAAGCGCTCTCACTTCGTTGTTAATTGGGTGACGCCAGATATCAAGCTGAAGCACTTTCTCCTTTTCATCGGATACCTGCGTATCAGCAATGCCAATATAAATCGCTTTCGACGGTTGCTTAGCACACGCTTCTACCGATAAAGCAGAGCGGTAATAGAGCACAAATGAAGTCTCATGCTCAGAGTCATAACCATCAGTAAGATCTGTCGTTATGCGTGTGGTCTGTTGGTCGCGAACAAGCTGAATAGATTGAGTTGGGCTCACACCCAACTCGATGTCTTCGATGCTAAAACCCTGTTCTTTCGCCAACAACAAACATTGCTGAACTAAACCAGTCAGTTCAATCAATGATGACGGAATAAGGATTTTGCTCATTAGTCACTCACCTCGGCATGTGCTGCTGGGTGGTATAGCTCAGAACCTGTATCTCTAAATTCTTGCGATTTCTGACGCATCCCCTCAAGAGGATCATCCAGCATTTTGATCGATATAGCTTGGTCCGCAGCAACTTGCTCAGTGTCTTTCGCATACTCTCGTACCTCTTGCGAGATCTTCATCGAGCAGAACTTTGGTCCACACATCGAACAGAAGTGAGCAACTTTTCCAGACTCTTGAGGCAAGGTTTCATCATGGAAAGCGCGTGCAGTATCTGGGTCGAGCGACAAGTTAAATTGGTCTTCCCAGCGGAACTCGAAGCGAGCTTTAGAAAGCGCATTATCACGGACTTGAGCACCAGGGTGCCCTTTCGCTAAATCAGCAGCATGAGCAGCAAGCTTGTAAGTGATCATGCCTACTTTCACGTCTTCTTTGTTTGGTAAACCAAGATGCTCTTTAGGCGTTACGTAGCAAAGCATTGCACAGCCATACCAACCGATCATGGCAGCACCGATGCCTGAAGTAATATGGTCGTAACCAGGAGCGACGTCTGTCGTCAGCGGACCAAGCGTGTAGAAAGGAGCTTCATGACAGTGCTCCAACTGCTCTTCCATATTCTCTTTGATCATGTGCATTGGAACATGACCAGGACCTTCGATAATCACCTGTACGTCGTATTCCCACGCTATCTTGGTTAACTCACCAAGGGTACGAAGCTCTGCAAATTGCGCTTCATCGTTAGCATCAGCAACCGAGCCAGGACGCAGACCATCACCAAGAGATAGTGCGACATCGTATTTAGCACAGATTTCACAGATCTCTCGAAAATGGGTGTATAAGAAGCTTTCTTGGTGATGCGCTAAACACCATTTCGCGATGATAGAACCACCACGAGAAACAATGCCAGTAACGCGTTTTGCAGTCATTGGCACATAACGAAGTAGTAAACCGGCATGGATAGTGAAGTAGTCTACGCCCTGCTCTGCTTGCTCAATCAGAGTATCGCGCATCACTTCCCAGTTAAGGTTTTCCGCCACACCATTCACTTTCTCAAGCGCTTGATACATTGGTACGGTACCGATAGGAACCGGACTGTTACGTAGAATCCACTCGCGAGTTTCGTGAATATTACGTCCAGTAGAGAGATCCATAACGGTATCGCCACCCCAGCGCGTTGCCCATACTAACTTCTCTACTTCTTCTTCAATCGAAGAAGTGACCGATGAGTTACCGATGTTGGCGTTCACTTTGACCAAAAAGTTACGCCCAATGATCATTGGTTCGGATTCTGGGTGGTTAATATTAGAAGGGATAATCGCGCGACCTTCGGCGACTTCTTTACGCACAAACTCGGCGGTAATGTCTTTTGGAAGATTCGCTCCGAAGCTTTGACCCGGATGTTGTTGATTCAGCACTTCATCGCGGTACTGAGCACGCCCCATATTTTCACGTAGGGCGATATATTCCATTTCTGGGGTGATAATGCCTTTGCGAGCATAGTGCAATTGAGTCACGCACTGCCCATCTTTGGCACGTCGAATACGTGGTAGATTGCCGTAACGAAGATCGTCTAGCGTTTCATCTTCTAGGCGTTCTTTGGTGTATACCGAGCTTACTTCATCGAGTAGTTCAGTATCGGCACGCTCTTCAATCCACCTTTCTCTCAGCTTAGGTAAGCCGTTGTAGAGGTCTATGGTGTGTTCTGGATCTGTGTATACACCCGAGGTATCGTAAACACGTACTGGCTCATTAGGCTCGAAAATGGGCGCTTCTTTTGTGCCTCCAATAAGGCTATCAGCGAGTGATATTTCACGCATTGGCACACGAATATCAGGACGTGAACCTTCTACGTAGACTTTGCTTGAATTTGGGTACGGTTGTACCGAGAGTGTATCAATGAACTGTTTTGCTTCCAGTCTCGCTTGCTTGCGACTCGACATAGCATTTTTCCTTGCTTTGTTATGCTTAGATAAAAAGTATTGGGATAAAAATGCTTGGCGGATAGATGCGACAAGAGGAATCGAATTAAGGACAAGTTGAGCGAGTGCTCTTCGTCTATAACAACATTCGACTATTTGATAGGTCGACCAGATAGAACCCTGGTGTAGATATCTTCTCTTGTTCCCTTCGCAGATTCTAATCTGATCAGGTTCAACGGATCCCGAATTAACGGTCTCAGCCTTATGGCACTCCGACAAGTAAAATCAGTATATAAAAACGGCTTGGTTAAACCAAGCCGACCTGATTAAGATTTGAGTATTTTTGCTAGCTACGCATCAATAATTGGAAACCAATCCACGCAGCTGAAATGCTTAACACGACATTCAGCAATACGTTCAATCCCATCTTAAAGAAAGCGCCCTGCTGCATAAGCAGCACGTTATCCATCGAGAAAGTAGAGAATGTGGTTAATGCGCCCAAAAAACCAAGACCGATGATTTGACGCCATGGGTCAGTGACCATCAACTCAGTTTCAAACGCAGCAATCAGTAGACCCATAATAAATGAGCCAACCACGTTCACGGTCAAGGTACCGTACGGAAAGCCACGACCGAGTAGCATCACACAAAGTTCAGAAATTAAGTAACGAGAACATGCACCAAATGCGCCACCCAATGCAATAAAACCCAAAACGGATAGTTGTCCCATAATTCCCCCAGAAAAGTTAATGGCGACATTGTAATCAAATTTACGGCAATAGTGATTATACAATCTTAGAATTCAGCAAAGTATAGCGCTTAAAACTTATCAAGATTTAAAAAGTTACAGGAGTCACTTTACTTCGATGTAACCCATCAAACCCGTCTTCATGTGTTCAATCACATGACAATGGTACATCCAACGCCCTGGGTTATCTGCAAAAAATGCCGCTTTCGCACTGCCATTTTTTCCAAGTAAGACCGTATCGGTATGAAACGGCTCATCAAGTTTTTTGCCATCTAACTCAAGAACAGTAAACGTGTGCCCATGAAGGTGAATAGGATGATGATATTGGGTGACGTTCTTAAGGTTGAAGATATAGGTTTTTCCGAGCTCCAACGTTGAAAGCGGCGCTGGAATGTTATCTTTACTCATTCCCTCCCAAGCTCGTTTGTTCATCAGCCAAAACTTAGGTATCGCTTTGCCCGATTTATCGGCAGGAGTGACCGCCCCCTCCCATTCAAACACATAATCAATTTGTTCCGCATTTTCTAAATCAAGATCAGGCACAGGGTTTAGAGGCAATAAAGGCAGTTTCTGATTGCTCGGCAGGTCAGACTCAACAACTTCGAACTCACACAAAGGGAATGGGAAGCGTCCTTTCATTTGACGCACATAAACACGTTCTCCAGCCTTCGAAGCTATCAATCCGACATCTAACCTCATTCCCGGACCAATTTTGTGCTGAGTGAGCTTATAAGGCGTTTTAACAGGATTACCATCAATAGCAATAACCCAAGCCTCTGCGCCTTCTATAGCTATCGGGTAAGTAATGGTGTTATCGACATTAGCAATTCTTAGTCGCGTGGTTGCATTCTGCTTCAGCATATAAACAGGCTCATGAACACCATTAACGCTACTCCACTCTCCGGGGGTCCCCATACGAGCACTCATGCGCGGCACCATAAGATTCTTCCACTGACCTTGTTTGTCTAAATGCCAATGCTTGAGGACGACTTCATGCTCTTCATCAAACTGAACAGGCTCTGCCTCTTCAACGACAATTAGCCCGACTAAGCCCATACCAAGTTGCTTAACACTATTCATGTGTGGGTGATACCAAAATGTGCCCGCATCTGGTGGTGTAAATTCATAAACGAATGTTTCACCCGGCATGATAGGCGGCTGGCTCAAGAAAGGGACACCATCCATTTCAATAGGGATTCGCAAGCCATGCCAGTGGATTGTAGTCGGCTCTGAAAGCTTGTTGGTAAATCGAATTATAGCCTTCTCGCCTTGGCGACATCGAATCGTAGGTGCTGGAATCGAACCATTAAAGGCAAGTACATCCGTCGCAAACCCTGTTACCAATTCAGCAGTAGAAGGCTCTGCAGTGATATCGTATATATGCTGACCTTGTTTGTTAGTGCTCTTAGATAGAGAACATGCAGGCAGAAAGGTAAGCGCAGAGATCGCTAAGGAAGATTGAAGAAAGCGTCGACGAGATATATCCATACATAGTTACTCATTAATCCAGATCGGTTGAGTGTAACTAAATATAAATAGTGATTCCCCTTTATTATTAAAATTTCGGGCCACTGATCATTACAGCTAACAGTAGTTTCGTTCAGTAGATTAAATGCTGCCAAAGTACAGCAGAAAGCCATACTTACGGGATAAGAGTCGAAATAAGCTGTAATAATGAGAAGAAACCAGATACAAAAAAGGCTCTGACTTAAGTCAGAGCCTGATATATGGCAGGGGTGGAGAGATTCGAACTCCCAACACGCGGATTTGGAATCCGCTGCTCTGCCAATTGGAGCTACACCC
>NZ_JAWOWJ010000023.1:0-48914 GCF_033340495.1 Vibrio sp. 1249-1 | reverse complement strand
GCGGGGTGGAGCAGCTTGGTAGCTCGTCGGGCTCATAACCCGAAGGTCGTCGGTTCAAATCCGGCCCCCGCAACCAAATACAAGACGATAGATTGAGTACTTATTTAGTATACAATTGTTAAGTCGTCTACGGATGCGCCGCTTGATTCAACGCCTGCTTCTCGCAACCAATCACATCGCTCTTTTCATAATGCTGCGAAGCATGAATCCCCAAAAGCTAAACTTTTATCCGCATCATATGATGTCGGACGATTTCGTTTGTGTTTAAAACACGATATGAATCGGCTGACGTACAAGTATGATGAGGCTTCGCGTGTTTTATCTACTTTAATTAACAGAGTTATCCACATACGTCGTTCTGTGGATAAGTTGGTTGATAAAGTGTTTTTAGCTTGACTTTTTATGATGGGGAAGAAAGATCTTTTCTCTAAAGTGAAGTTGAAATAACAAAGAAATATCAATTAAATCTTTGTTATATAAAGAAAAAATAAGTTTTTTGTCGGATCGAGTACGTTAAAATACGATCATTAACTGGTATTTTTTTGATCCTAGTCATTTCTCCGAGCTGTGTTTAACTTTTTTCTGCTAGCTTGTTTTTCTTGAATCTCAAATTTTTTTCCACATTACAAAATTGAGAACAAGGTCATGAATTGAACATGCAAAAGTACTTTCAATCTCTTGCATATAGACTACGCTCTATGCGTCTCTCGGCAGTCCCTTCTCGACTATCCTTATTAAGCGTTGCTTTTTCGTCTCTATAGATGAATTACTCTCAGTGGGGAGTTGATTCAGTTGCTCTGTCAAAGCCCATTTAATGTGCTCATCAAGTAATTTATTTTCACCTTGCCGACTTTCCAGCGCATCTATGATTCGCTGACTATATTCTGCATTACCAAGTGCGACAGCGATGTTACGTAGCCACTGTATATGACCAATACGACGGATAGCGGAGCCTTCCATATTTTTTAGAAAAGTCGCTTCATCCCAGTTAAACATGTCGACGAGGTCAGGGTTTTTGAAACTGTCACGACGGTGGAAATCATCTTGCTCCGTTATGTCGGCGTAGCGGTTCCATGGGCAAACCAATTGACAGTCGTCACAACCATAAATGCGGTTACCCATTGGCTTTCGAAACTCTTCAGGAATCACGCCATCGAACTCGATGGTGAGATAAGAGATACAACGCCTGGCATCGACAACTTTGTCTTCAACGATGGCTTGTGTTGGACATGATGTAATGCATGCTTTGCATTTACCGCACTGATCAACGCTTGGCTCATCTACGGGTAGTGGTAAGTCGATAAGTAGTTCACCTAAAAAGAACCACGATCCACAGTCTTGATCTAAAATCAGGGAATGTTTCCCGGTCCAACCTAAGCCCGCTTTTTGGGCGAGAGGTCGCTCTAATATTGGTGCGGAATCAACGAAAGGTCGGTAACCATATTGACCAACCTCTTGTTCAATAAGTTTGCCGAGCTTATTTAGCTGCTTTCTGACGAGCTTGTGATAATCGCGCCCTAGTGCGTAGCGGCTAATATAGGCATGACTTTTATTCGCGAGGTTCGAAGCGAATTGAGCCTCTGGTGGCAGATAGTCCATCCGGACGCTGATAACACGAACGGTTCCCGGGAGTAGCTCATGGGGTCTAGCACGCATCATACCGTGACGAGCCATCCAATCCATTGAGCCGTGATAGCCTGCATCAAGCCATTTTTGTAGTGCTGCTTCATGTTCACTCAGATCAACGTCGCAGATCCCAACTTTTTGGAAGCCGAGTTCTTTTCCCCAAACTTTGATTTGTTGTGCGAGTTGTTCGTAGTTCATGTTAACCACCGGAATAAAGGGGGGCGGATCTTAACGGATCTCTGGCTTTGGTGCTACCCAGTTAGGTACGTTTTTGATGTTGTGAATACTGCTTATTGAAGTCATTTGCATATATTCTAAATCTAGGTCGATACTAAGATGATTAAGATACCGTTTATTGGATACTTTTTTCGCACATATGACATTTGAAAGCTTGTCTCTCAAAACCAACACGGTTTACTATTCCTGTTCTTTTGATTTTTATATAGTCAACGATCATTAGTTAGAGAAGCATCAATGAGCACGAAACAATTCAATTTAAAAGATGAGCATGAAACGGTTGCACTAGGCACCGCTTTGGCTCAGCTTTGTTCCCAGCAAACCACAATTTATCTGCATGGTGATTTGGGTGCAGGTAAAACAACCTTTAGTCGTGGTTTTGTCCGTGCTCTTGGTCATCAAGGTAACGTGAAAAGTCCAACTTATACTCTAGTCGAACCGTACCAGTTGGATCAGTGGCAAGTATATCACTTCGACCTTTATCGTCTTGCGGATCCTGAAGAGCTTGAGTTTATGGGTATTCGAGACTATTTCACAGACGATGCGATTTGCTTGGTTGAATGGCCTGAAAAAGGGCATGGCTTACTGCCACAACCGGATCTTGATGTAAACATTCGCTACCAAGGTGAGCAACGTGTAGCCGAACTAACAGCTAATAATGATTATGGTGTGCAGTTACTCAGTCGATTGGAGCTATGTTGAGTTTTTCAAATTTTAGAGTAGTGGCGACGTTTGTCGCCACTTTTCTCCTTCTCATCCCCAATTTAGCATTTGCTAACGTCGTTAAGAGTTTTCGAGTTTGGCCTTCACCTGATGAAACGCGTGTTGTCATCGATTTAGGCTCGGAAGCTGACTATTCCTATTTCTCTTTATCAGGGCCGGATCGCCTTGTCGTGGATTTAAAAAGCACGACGATGCAGGCCAGACTGCCTGTTACTGTTACGGATAGCCCTGTTTTAAAACTGGTACGAAAAAGCTCGCCTCCAGAGAAGGGCACTTATCGTTTGGTGTTTGAACTAAAAAAGAGCGTTCAAGCGGAATTATTTAAATTAAGCCCAACACCAGGTGGGCAGTATGGTCACCGCTTGGTGATTGATTTACCGCACGGTAAGAAGGCATCGACCTCTAAACCGAGTAAGCCAGCGGCGGCCAGCAAAGACATGAGTTCAGTTCAACGAGCTCAAGAAGTGTTAATTGTTATCGACCCTGGTCACGGTGGGGAAGACCCTGGCTCTATTGGCCCTTCACGTCGTAAGTACGAGAAAGATGCGGTATTGAGTATCTCAAGAAAAATTGCTGCTCAGCTCGATGCGACTCCTGGTATTAAAACGCGCATGACTCGTACGGGAGATTATTTTGTAAACTTAAACCGTCGTGTCGCGATTGCTCGTGAAAATGATGCGCACTTGCTGATTTCCATTCACGCAGATGCGTTTACTTCACCGAAGCCTCGCGGTGGATCGGTCTTCGTACTAAATACTCGTCGTGCAAATACCGAAATTGCTCGTTGGGTCGAGAACCATGAGAAACAGTCTGAGTTATTGGGCGGCTCGGGTAATGCGTTCTTCACGAAGACAAAAGATCGTAACGTGAACCAAACTTTGTTGGACTTGCAGTTTAGTCATTCACAAAAAGAAGGCTATAAGCTGGCAACAGAAATCCTAGGTGAGATGGGACGTGTTGCGCACCTGCATAACACCAAACCGATCAACACCAGCCTTGCGGTTTTACGCTCTCCACAGATTCCGTCTGTGCTAGTGGAAACGGGCTTTATTTCTAACCCAACAGAAGAGCGTTTACTGTTTCAACGAGCGCACCAAGATAAGTTAGCTCAGGCTATCACTAAGGCGGTCGTCAAGTACTTAAAAGATAACCCACCAGAGGGTACGGTGTTCTCGCCTTCAGCGAAGCCAATGGTACATATTGTAAAGCGTGGCGAGTCATTATCGGTGATCGCGAACAAATATGGGCTTAGCTCTAAAGCGCTGATGTCGGCAAACAACTTGAAGTCGACAGGCTTGGCAATTGGTCAGAAGCTCAACATTCCTTCTGCTGGTACGATTAAAGTGCCAAGTAAACCGATTACTGTTGAGACAGAAACCATTACGCACAAGGTTAAGTCTGGTGAGTTCTTAGGTAAGATTGCGAATCACTATAAAGTGAAGGTTTCAGATATCCGCCGAGAGAATAACTTGAAGTCAGATACCTTGTGGGTAGGGCAAAAGTTGAAGATAACGGTCGCGGTAAAAGATAAACCGATTCGTAAGCACAAGGTTTCTCGGGGTGAGTTCCTTGGCAAAATAGCGTCCAAATACGGCGTTAGCGTATCGAGCATTCGTAAAGCGAATAACTTACGCTCTGATCAGCTAGCGGTTGGGCAAGTCCTGATCATTCCAAACAAGTAGGTGAGCTTCTAACTCATTATGACGATTAAAATTTTGCCAGCCAGACTTGCAAACCAAATCGCCGCAGGGGAAGTGGTCGAAAGACCTGCTTCTGTGATTAAAGAGCTGGTTGAAAATAGTCTTGATTCTGGCGCAACTCGAATCGATATCGATATCGAGAAAGGAGGCGCAAAGCTGATTCGTGTTCGTGATAACGGAAAAGGTATCGCGAAAGATGAACTCGGCTTAGCGCTCAGTCGTCATGCGACATCTAAGATACATACCTTAGATGATCTCGAAGCCATTATGAGTCTAGGTTTTCGCGGTGAAGCGTTAGCCAGTATTAGCTCAGTCTCGCGTTTGACGCTCACGTCGCGTCCTGCGGCACAAGAAGAAGCTTGGAGTGCTTACTCCGAAGGGCGTGATATGCAGGTGAAGCTTAAGCCAGCAGCGCACCCGATTGGCACGACTGTTGAAGTGTTGGACTTATTTTTTAATACTCCAGCGCGTCGCAAGTTTCTTCGTACGGAGAAAACCGAATTTGCTCATATTGATGAGTTATTGAAACGCATTGCGTTAAGCCGCTTTGATGTCACCATCAATGTGCGCCACAACGGCAAGATCATTCGTCAATATCGTGCGGCGAAAAATCAGCTTCAAACCGAAAAACGTATTGCAGCTGTCTGCGGTAACGCGTTTGTTCGACACATGCTCAGAATCGAGCTTGAGCATCAAGGGTTAAATCTACATGGGTGGATTACCACGCCAGAGGGAGCAAGGCAGCAAAGCGATTTACAATATTGCTATGTGAATGGCCGAATGATGCGTGACAAATTAATCAATCACGCGATTCGTCAAAGCTATGAAATGAGCTTAAAGCCAGATCAGTTTGCTGCGTATGTGCTCTTTATTGAGCTAGATCCGCACCAAGTAGATGTGAATGTTCACCCTGCTAAGCATGAAGTGCGTTTCCACCAAGCTCGTTTGGTGCATGATTTCATCTATCAAGCTCTGACGGATGCACTTTCACAAAGCGCTGTGATTGATAAACCACAGGTGAATGAATCGGCATTTCATCGCGTGGAACAGACTGAATCCGAAGAGATTGAGCATTCGCCAGAGCCTGAAAAAGTACAAGAGCCAGCATCTTCACCAGTACCAGAGCGGGTTTATCAAGCGATAGAGAGTACACCGGCTTATCCTGGACGCAGTGATTATGAAGTGAAGCCTCGTAATAGCGGTCCTAGTGAAACCTCCGTGCGAGAGGCGCGCGTAGTGGAGTCATTCAAACGTAATGATTGGGTGGAATCCAAACCTGCACCAAAGCCAAGTCACAGTAAAGAGCGCCACGTAGAACCAGCGCCAACTAAACAAGAAGTACGCGCTTATCACGAGCTGCTGAAAACGCCAGAGTTTGAGGCTCAGGCAGTCACTCCAATAGCGCCCCAAACGATAACTTCGCACACATCAATGCCATCGATTACTGCATTAGGCAAAGCGCTGATGGTGGTCGATGAACAATTTGTTTTGATGAGCAGTGACAGTGGGGCGGCGTTAGTCTCGTTACCTAGAGCAGAATTTTATCGTGTAAAAGGCCAGCTCACTCCAAGCGATGGTGCACTCAAGGCACAACCTCTGCTTGTTCCTCTATCTATTAAGTTAGAGCCCGAATTAGTGAGACTGGCCCAAGATTATCAACAAGATTTGGCATTGCTTGGTATTCAATTGAAAGCGAGAAACGAGCACGCCTTAATGGTGATGGGCGTCCCAGCTCCGCTGCGTCAACAAAACTTACAAAATTTAGTACCAGATCTGTTATCTTACGCGCAATCTTGTGTGAACGAAGGTATAGCAGCGGCTCAGATGCTGTCTGAGTTGATAGATTGGCTCGCATTACAGGTCACGACAGTGAAGAGTCACTATACTTTTTCTGAAGCCATTCAAATTATTGCGGAACTTGAACAGCTAAGACATGGTCAATTGCCATTAGAAGATACAAAATTCGTATCCGCTGTTGATTTCTCTGCCACGATAGCCAAATTAAAACCATGACAGATAAACTACCTTTGGCGCTATTTTTAATGGGGCCAACTGCATCAGGCAAAACTGAGCTGGCGATTCGTCTTCGTCAAAAATTTCCGATTGAGATCATCAGTGTTGATTCTGCTTTGATCTACAAAGGGATGGATATCGGTACGGCGAAACCGGATGAAAAAGAGTTAAGTTTGGCGCCTCATCGCTTGATAGATATTTTGGATCCAAGTGAATCTTACTCTGTCGCCGACTTTCGTCGAGATGCATTGAAAGCGATGGATGATATTGTTGCAGAAGGAAAAATTCCACTTCTTGTGGGTGGAACAATGCTGTATTACAAGGCGTTACTTGAAGGTTTATCACCACTTCCTGCTGCAAATCCTGAAATTCGTCAGCAAATTGAACAAGAGGCATTGACTAAAGGTTGGTCAGTGTTGCACGATGAACTCAAAGAGGTTGATCCTGTGTCAGCCGCGAGAATCCATCCCAATGATCCCCAACGTTTATCTCGGGCATTGGAAGTTTTTCGCATTTCAGGTAAAACTTTGACTGAATTGACTCAAACGAAAGGTGAAAGCCTACCATACCGAGTCAAGCAGTTTGCAATAGCTCCCAAGGATAGGGCAGAACTTCACCGTCGGATTGAACTCCGTTTCGAGAAGATGATGGAAGCGGGCTTTGAAGAAGAAATGAAAGCGTTATATTCGCGAAAAGATCTTCACCCCGATCTTCCTTCCATACGATGCGTCGGTTACCGACAGATGTGGGAGTATTTAGATGGGGAGTGTACACGTGACGAAGCGGTATTTCGTGGCGTATGCGCGACTCGTCAATTGGCCAAGCGTCAAATCACCTGGTTACGCAGCTGGGATGATTTAACTTGGTTGGATAGCGAGAACATTGAACAGGCATTAGAAACGATGTCGGAAGCAATAGCATCTGATTGACATAGCTGTGTATAATGTGATCGTTTTTGCGTGAACGCACTCTCAAAGGATCTGTTGTTGGCGGTTTTTATACTATGCTGCTAATTACTTAGAGTGCATTTTTGATTCGTTTAGCTCAGATGCAAAAGCCGTATCTTTTGCATTGCACCACTAGCTAAATAATTACAACTACAAATTAAATAAGGAAAATAAAAATGGCTAAGGGGCAATCTCTACAAGACCCATTTCTAAACGCGCTACGTCGTGAGCGTATCCCGGTATCTATCTACCTTGTGAATGGTATTAAACTACAAGGTCAGATCGAATCATTCGATCAATTTGTGATCCTGCTGAAGAATACTGTTAACCAAATGGTGTACAAGCACGCGATCTCAACAGTTGTGCCGGCTCGTCCAGTGAGCCATCACAGCGGTGAACGTCCACAAGGTGAGCGTCCACAAGAGAAATCTGAAGATTAATTCTTCATCGAGTATTTTTAAAATAAGGAGTTGATTGCTTGTTTGACCGTTATGAATCCGGTGAGCGAGCCGTACTTGTTCATATCAACTTCACGCAAGAAGGTGAATGGGAAGATCTGGCTGAGTTCGAAATGCTGGTTTCTTCTGCTGGGGTAGAGGCGCTACAAGTGGTAACTGGTAGTCGTCAATCCCCACACCCTAAATACTATGTCGGAGAGGGTAAGGCCCAAGAGATTGCTACAGCGGTACAATCAACGGGTGCCGAAATTGTGATTTTTAATCACGCCCTCTCTCCTGCCCAAGAACGTAACCTCGAAGCACTGTGCCAATGTCGAGTTCTCGACCGCACTGGTCTTATTCTCGATATCTTTGCTCAACGAGCTCGAACACACGAAGGTAAGCTACAGGTAGAGCTGGCTCAACTTCGTCATATCTCTACTCGTTTGATTCGTGGTTGGACACACCTTGAAAGGCAGAAAGGTGGTATCGGTTTACGTGGCCCGGGTGAAACCCAGCTGGAAACCGACCGTCGCTTATTGCGTGACAGAATCAAAGCCATCCTGCGACGCTTAGACAAAGTAGCGAAGCAGCGTGAACAAGGGCGCCGCGCCCGAAATCGAGCTGAAATCCCAACGGTTTCACTTGTGGGTTACACCAACGCGGGTAAGTCGACACTCTTCAACCGTATTACAGAAGCTGGCGTGTACGCGGCTGATCAATTATTTGCTACTTTGGACCCGACTTTACGTAAGATAGAGTTAGCAGATGTTGGTCCTGCCATCTTGGCAGACACGGTTGGTTTTATTCGACATTTGCCACACGACTTGGTTGCGGCCTTCAAGGCAACCTTGCAGGAAACGCAAGAAGCTGACATTTTGTTACATGTTGTTGATGCCAGTGATGAGCGTTTTCGTGAGAATATTCAAGCTGTTCATGAAGTACTAGAAGAGATCGACGCGCATGAAGTGCCGACTCTGGTTGTCATGAACAAAATCGACAATCTAGATTCGCAGAAACCACGTATAGAACGAGACGAGGAAGGCGTACCTCGCGCAGTTTGGGTTTCAGCAATGGATGGGTTGGGCATTGATGTCCTGTTTGAGGCTCTGACGGAACGTCTGGCGTCACAAATGGTCGAGCATCAGTTGCGAATTCCTCCACAGTATCAAGGACGATTCCGTAGTACCTTCTTCCAAATGAAGTGTATTCAACGTGAGGAATATGACCAGGATGGTAACTTGTTGATCGATATTCGAATGCAGCAAGTAGATTGGTCTAGACTTGAAAAAAGAGAAGGGGCAGTTTTGACTGGCTTTATAGTCACTTAAAGGACTGCTACAGTATAACGTCATATCAAATGATGGAGCTTTCTAATGGCGTGGAATGAGCCTGGAAATAACAACGGCAACAATGGCCGCGATAATGACCCTTGGGGTAATAATAATCGTGGTGGCCAGCGTCCTGGTGGCCGAGATCAAGGTCCGCCAGATTTAGATGAAGTGTTCAACAAACTGAGTCAAAAGCTGGGCGGCAAGTTTGGTAAAAAAGGCGGCGGTGGTTCTCCAATCGGCGGCGGTGGTGGTAGTGCAATTGGCTTTGGCGTGATTGCTCTGATTGCTGTTGCAGTTTGGTTCTTCGCTGGTTTTTACACCATCGGTGAAGCAGAGCGTGGTGTTGTACTGCGTTTAGGTAAATACGATCGTATCGTAGACCCAGGTCTTAACTGGCGTCCTCGCTTTATTGATGAGTACGAAGCGGTAAACGTACAAGCGATTCGTTCACTACGTGCATCTGGTCTAATGCTGACCAAAGATGAAAACGTTGTAACAGTTGCGATGGATGTTCAGTACCGAGTGACTGACCCATACAAATACTTGTACCGTGTAACCAATGCAGACGACAGCTTGCGTCAAGCAACGGATTCTGCACTACGTGCAGTAATTGGTGACTCATTGATGGATAGCATTCTAACCAGTGGTCGTCAGCAAATTCGTCAAACTACGCAAGAAACACTGAACCAAATCATTGATAGCTATGATATGGGTCTGGTACTTGTTGATGTGAACTTCCAGTCTGCTCGTCCACCAGAGCAAGTGAAAGATGCGTTTGATGATGCAATCGCAGCACGTGAGGATGAAGAGCGTTTCATTCGTGAAGCTGAAGCATACAAGAACGAAATCTTGCCTAAGGCAACGGGTCGTGCAGAGCGTTTGAAGAAAGAAGCACAAGGTTACAATGAGCGTGTCACTAACGAGGCTCTTGGTCAGGTAGCACAGTTCGAAAAACTATTACCAGAATACCAAGCAGCGCCTGGTGTAACGCGTGATCGTCTGTACATTGACGCAATGGAAGAGGTGTACTCAAGCACTTCGAAAGTGTTGATTGACTCGGAATCAAGCGGCAATCTTCTTTACCTTCCAATCGATAAGTTGGCGGGACAAGAGGGCAAAGCAGATACCAAACGTAAATCGAAGTCATCTTCAACCTATGATCAAATTCAACTTGAGTCTGATCGTACACAAGAAGACACTTCGAACACGCAGTCTCGTTCAACAGGTTCACGTCAAGGGAGATACTAAGAATGCGTAAGTTAATGATCCCTGTACTGGTAATCGCACTGGCATTAATGTTGATGTCTTTGTTTGTGATTCCTGAAGGTGAGCGTGGTATCGTGGTTCGATTTGGTCGTGTCTTGAAAGACAACAACGACATCACTCGAATTTACGAGCCTGGTCTGCATTTCAAGATGCCTTTGTTTGACCGTGTGAAACAACTTGATGCACGTATCCAAACAATGGATGGCCGTGCAGACCGTTTCGTAACGTCTGAGAAAAAAGACGTTATCATTGATACCTACGTGAAGTGGCGTATTGAAGATTTTGGTCGCTACTACCTCGCGACTGGCGGTGGTAACTCGCTAACGGCAGAGGCACTACTTGAGCGTAAAGTGACGGACGTGCTTCGTTCTGAAATCGGTGCTCGTGAAATCAAACAGATCGTATCTGGTCCACGTAACGATGATGTGCTACCAGAAGACGCAAGTGCTGATGTTGTCGCAACTGAAGCGGCTCGTGAAGCGCTTGAGATTGATGGTGAACGCGACCTAATCATGTCTGAAGTATTGAAGGACACGCGTGAAAGCGCAATGAAAGACTTGGGTGTTCGTGTCGTTGATTTCCGAATGAAGAAAATCAACCTGCCTGATGAAATCAGTGAGTCTATCTACCGTCGTATGCGTGCGGAGCGTGAGTCCGTTGCTCGTAAGCACCGTTCTCAAGGTCGTGAAAAAGCGGAAGTTATTCGTGCTCAAGCAGAACTAGAAGTAGCAACTATTCTAGCTGAAGCTGATAAAACTGCGCGTGTGACACGAGGTGAGGCGGATGCTGAAGCTGCGAAGATTTATGCTGAAGCGTACAACAAAGACCCTGAGTTCTTTAGCTTCCTACGCTCGCTACGTGCGTATGAGAAGTCCTTCAGCTCTAAGAGCGATATTCTGGTGCTTGATCCGAAGAGTGAGTTCTTCCAATACATGAACCAGTCGAAGGGCAGCATGGAGAAATAATCTCCGCGTCTCATTGAAATAAAAGGCTCCTTAGGGAGCCTTTTTTGTATCTGATGCTAAGTGCTAGCTCATCATGATGGCGATGACGGCTCCAGCAACTACTAGGCAGCCACCGATGCGTCGTAGCTGATTGTTGGGTTGTTCACTTAATTGAGCCACCATATTCCGCCAACCGTTAGGAGCAATCAGTGGCCCAATGCCTTCCACGATCAAGACGAGCCCAATCGCCAACCATATGGATTCAGACATAGCGCTTTCCAGTCGAATAGAGAAAGCTAAATACTATCAGTGATATGCTGATTTCAAAATGAACAAAGCGGCAAGATGACATTCTGGTAGCAACTCTGTGAACAAAAAATGACTGCAAGAAGCGTGATTCGGTGCTAGAATCCATTTTTAACTAGCAATCAGACTTGGAAAGATGGGAAATAACGTAGTCGTTCTAGGCACCCAATGGGGTGACGAAGGTAAAGGTAAAATCGTAGACCTTTTAACTGAAGATGCAAAATACGTGGTACGCTACCAAGGCGGTCACAACGCAGGTCACACTCTCGTAATTGACGGTGAAAAAACCGTTCTTCACTTAATTCCATCAGGTATCCTTCGCGATAACGTAAAATGTGTTATCGGTAACGGTGTTGTACTATCACCTGAAGCTCTACTTAAAGAAATGAAGCCTCTTGAAGAGCGCGGTATTCCAGTACGCGAGCGTCTTTTCATTTCTGAAGCATGTCCGCTAATTCTTCCTTACCACGTTGCAATGGACCAAGCTCGCGAAATCGCTCGCGGTAAAAAAGCTATCGGTACTACTGGTCGTGGTATCGGTCCAGCATACGAAGATAAAGTTGCTCGTCGTGGTCTACGCGTTGGCGACCTATTCGATATGGCGACTTTCGCAGAGAAGCTAAAAGAAGTCATGGAGTTCCATAACTTCCAACTAGTTAACTTCTACAAAGCGGAGCCAGTAAGCTACGAAGAAGTACTTGAGCAAGCGAAAGGCTACGCTGAGCTACTAACTTCAATGGTTATCGACGTAACTGACGAACTAGACGCAGCACGTAAGCGCGGCGACAAGATCATGTTCGAAGGCGCACAAGGTACACTACTTGATATCGACCACGGTACTTACCCGTACGTAACGTCTTCTAACACGACAGCTGGTGGTGTTGCTGCAGGTTCTGGTTTTGGTCCTCGTCACATCGGTTACATCTTGGGTATCGCAAAAGCGTACTGTACTCGCGTTGGTGCTGGTCCATTCCCGACTGAACTATACGACGGTTTAGATAAGCAAGATCCAATTGGTAAGCACTTAGGTGAAGTTGGCCACGAGTTCGGTGCGACAACTGGTCGTCTACGTCGTACAGGTTGGTTCGATGCTGTTGCTATGCGTCGTGCAATCCAAATCAACTCTGTATCTGGTTTCTGTCTAACTAAACTAGACGTACTAGATGGTCTAGAAGAGCTAAAAATCTGTACTGGTTACAAGATGGAAGATGGCTCTGTGCTAGAAGTTTCTCCGATGGCTGCTGAAGCATTCGAAAAAGCAACGCCAATCTACGAAACAATGCCTGGTTGGTCTGAGAACACATTTGGTGCTAAGTCACTAGATGCTCTACCACAAGCCGCTCTTGACTACATCAAGCGTATTGAAGAGCTAACTGGCGTTCCAGTAGACATCATCTCTACAGGTCCTGACCGTAACGAAACTATCATCAAAGTTCACCCATTCGAAGCTTAATTGATAGCCGTTAAAGATTGCAAAAGCCGACCTTCTGGTCGGCTTTTTTGTATCTGAACAAAAACAGCGTGACTCTCATATGGCAAGCTTTTGCCGCTGAGCCTAAATCAGAGGCAAAAATTGTCTAAAGCTTAGCTGTTTTTTGCCGATAAGGTTATCAAGCAGAGGAGATCCTTCACCGATCTTTGGTTTCTTAGATACCTTAAGGGTACGTTTATGAAGTTACGAACAGTGGCTGCTTCACTGTTGTTGACCTTGGTTGCTACCACAGTGAAAGCCAATGTTGCTGATGTGGGGGCACCAGTTCCGATCTATACCGAAGCAGAGCTGATAAAGCTTATTGAGCAAAATAAGCACTTACAACGTGTGCGCGCTGATAACTGCCAGCTGGTGGAGGATATCGTAGCTCGTGCGACTCGAATTAACTTACCCGCTTATGAATTTCTGTACGGAGATATGTTGGCTTGGGGGGTGTGTGTCGAGCAAGATGTCGAACTGGGTCTTTACTACATCGAAAATGCAGCGCATCAGGGGTTACCAGCTGCACTAGAGCAGATTGGCCGATACTATTCGCGTGGCACTTTAGTACAGCAAGATAAAGAACGTGCAATTCCATATTTGCGAGAAGCTGCGTCAATGGGAAACCTAAACGCGCGTATTCATCTGGCCGAGTTGCTTTTACGTGATTATGGCAGTCCACTCGATTACGAAGATGCGTATCGTTGGTTATATAACTCTGTCACAGCAGATAAGCGGCAGCATAAGCGCATAACTGTATTGAGAAACGGCCTTGAACAGCGCATGCCACAAAACGTTATTGCTCGAGCTAAACGGCGAGACACCTTTTGGTAACGCTTCAATATTGCAAACTACTTCATACAACAAAGCCCACGTCACGTGGGCTTTGTTGTTTTCCCGATAGCTGATAGCGCTTAAACCACTTTGTGTGGACCGAAGCATTCGTAATGGAATTGCTCTTCTGGTACGCCAAGTTCTAATAGCTGTTTCGCTATGTGCTGCATAAATCCTACAGGGCCACAGAAGTACACCTGCACGTTATCTTGCTTTAATGCAGCTTCAATTTCATGCAGATTGACAAAGCCCGTGAAGTGGAAGTCTTCACCTAGTTTGTCTTCTGCCGTTGGTTGGTTATACCAAATGAGCGCATTCATATTTTCTTTTTCTGCAACGAGTTGGTTTACGTGTTGCTTGAAAGCATGCTGTTGGCCATTTTCTGTTGCATGAACCCAAGTTACAGGTGCTTGATGTGCTGAGAGACTTTCTAGCATTGACAGCGTTGGAGTAAGTCCCACACCAGCAGATATTAGAACAACGGGTGTTTGTGGTTCGGCATCCATAAAGAAATCACCGGCAGGGGCCGCAAGCTGCACTTTTTCGCCAATGTTCAGGTTATCGTGCAGGTAGTTCGATACTTTTCCACCTTCTTCACGTTTTACCGAGATACGGTAGGTGTTCTCTTGGACCGCAGAAGACAGGCTATATTGGCGAATTTCTTGGTTTTCTAACTGGTCACTGTTGATGTAGATGCCAAGGTATTGCCCCGGTTTATACGACGCCACTTTTTGGCCATCGGTTGGCTTGAATACAAAGCTGCAAATGTGTTCGCTCTCAATCTTTTTATCGACTAATTCAAATTCGCGTAGACCGCGCCAGCCGCCTTCCAAAGCTTCATTTTGTTGGTAAATTTGTTCTTCGCGCTGAATAAATACATTCGCAAGTACGCCGTAAGCCTCAGCCCAAGCATCCAACACTTCTTGACCTGGATTAAAAAGCTCATCGATTGTCGCAAGTAAATGTTTACCAACGATTTGGTACTGATCTTCTGTGATCAAAAAGCTCGTGTGCTTATGCGCAATTTTCTCTACTGCGCCAAGCAGAGCTGGCAAATTTTCAATATTGGCAGCATAGGCACAGATAGCGTTGAATAATGCTTCACGCTGATCGCCGTTACGCTGGTTACTCATGTTAAAAATATCTTTCAACTCAGGGTTATGAGTAAACATACGCTCGTAAAAGTGCGCGGTCAGTTTTGGTCCTGTTTCGGCGATGAGTGGTGCGGTCGCTTTGACGATCTCGATAGTTTGATTGCTGAGCATAAGGGCTTCCTACTTTAAGTTGTATTTATAATGCATGTTTAAAGTTGTATCTCAAATGTATCTTTCGATCAAGAAAAGATTTACACTTTTATCGATAGCTCAAGTTTGGGGTTTTAGCATCACCAGCGGGCTATTGAGTCGCACTTTGGGAGAGAATATGCAGTTAACTAGTTTCACTGATTATGCGTTGAGAACCTTAATTTTCTTGGCTTCGTTGCCGGAAGATGAGTTAACCAGCATTACCGAAGTGACGGATTTATTTGGTGTGTCACGCAACCATATGGTTAAAGTTATCAATCGGTTAGGGCAGTTGGGTTATGTCCATACCGTGCGCGGAAAAAACGGTGGTATCCGGCTGATGAAGCCAGCGTCTGAAATCACAGTCGGTGGTGTTGTGCGCGATTTAGAGCCGTTAGATTTAGTCAACTGTGGTGTGGATTTTTGCCATATTACCCCTGCTTGCCGCCTCAAAGATAAATTGGCGAAAGCAAAAAGTGCCTTCCTGGCGGAGTTGGATGACTGCACGATTGAATCCTTGCTCAGTGACAATTCTGAACTTTTGATCTTGCTGGCTCGTCCTTAACTCATTTGCATGCCTAGAGTCGATCTCGATCATTCTTTTTTCAAAGCAATTCTGTAGCTTATCGAGAGACTCAGATATACTAGCCATATACCTTCCTTGCTAGATAGGCGTGCCTATGTCAGACAATATTCCAAACGATCCTTTTGCAGATCGTGAATCCAAAAATTACGAAAATCCAATTCCAAGCCGAGAGTTTATCATCGAGTTTCTAGAGCAAGCGGGCGTTCCAATGAATCGTAACGACTTGTTTGAGGCACTAAAGCTTGAGGGCGAAGAGCAATACGAAGGGTTGCGTCGTCGGCTACGTGCGATGGAGCGAGATGGCCAACTGGTGTTTACCCGCCGTCAGTGCTATGCATTGCCTGAAAAACTTGAAATGGTGAAAGGTTACGTGATTGGTCATCGTGATGGCCATGGTTGGGTACGTCCAGAAGGCAGCGTCGGCAAGGATGATGATATTCTGTTACCGCACCATCAGATGAAGAACATCATCCACGGTGATTTTGTCTTAGTGCAACCGACAGACAACAGCAAGCGCGGCCGCCGTGAAGGACGTTTGGTGCGTGTGCTAGAGGAGCGCAATGATCAAATCGTTGGTCGTTTCTTCCTTGAATATGGATACTCCTATGTTGTCCCAGATGACTCGTGTATCAGCCAAGATATCCTGATCCCAAATGAGCACAAAGCGGGTGCACGCATGGGTAACGTAGTCGTAATTGAAATTACTGATCGTGGCTCACGCTCACGCGGCATGATGGGTAAAGTGGTTGAAGTCCTTGGTGAAAATATGGCACCAGGTATGGAAACACAAATTGCGATTCGTACACACCAAATCCCTCACGAATGGCCAGAAGCCGTCGATAAACAAATCGAAAACTTAGGCGAAGAAGTACCAGAAGAAGCGAAAGTTGGTCGTGTGGATCTACGTGATTTGCCACTAGTGACCATTGACGGCGAAGACGCACGAGACTTTGATGATGCCGTTTACTGTGAAAAGAACAAAGAAGGTGGTTGGCGTTTATGGGTAGCGATTGCTGACGTCAGTTACTACGTTCGTCCTGACTCTGCGTTGGACAAAGAAGCGATCAATCGTGGTAACTCAGTATATTTCCCGTCGCAAGTTGTGCCGATGTTGCCAGAAGTACTGTCGAACGGTCTATGTTCGCTTAACCCGCAAGTAGATCGCTTGTGTATGGTGTGCGAAATGACCATTTCCGATACAGGTAAGCTGTCTGGTTACAAGCATTACGAGGCGGTGATGAACTCGCACGCTCGTCTCACATATAGCAAAGTGAGCGCGATTCTAGAAGGGGATGAAGAACTACGTGAGCGCTACCAGCCGCTTGTTTCTCATCTAGAAGAGTTGCACAAGATGTACAAAGTGCTGAAAGAAGCACGAGATCAACGCGGTGCAATCGAATTTGAAACCGTTGAAACCAAATTTATTTTCAATGCGGAACGAAAAATCGAAAGTATTGAGCCAGTAATTCGTAATGACGCGCATAAGATCATCGAAGAATGTATGATTTTAGCCAACATTGCTTCGGCATCGCTGGTAGAAAAAGCGAAAGAGCCCGCGCTTTATCGTATCCACGAATCTCCAGGTGAATTACGCCTGCAAGGTTTCCGTGACTTCTTAAGTGAACTTGGTCTTGAGCTAAAAGGTGGTTTAGAGCCTTCACCAACGGACTATGCTGATCTCGCACGTCAAATCTCCGGGCGTCAAGATCAAGAGTTGATTCAGACCATGCTGCTACGCTCAATGAAGCAAGCGGTATACAACGCAGATAACGCGGGGCACTTTGGGTTGGCATTGAAACGCTATGCGCACTTTACGTCGCCAATTCGTCGTTACCCTGACTTGTTACTTCACCGTGCAATCAAGTATCTGATTGCTAAAGAAGAAGGTCGTAATCAAGATCGCTGGACACCAACAGGTGGCTATCATTACTCGTTTGACGACATGGATTTTTACGGCGAACAATGTTCGATGACAGAGCGCCGTGCTGATGATGCAACACGTGATGTTGCGGATTGGCTGAAGTGTGAATATATGCAAGACCACGTCGGTGACGAACTAGACGGTGTTATTGCTAATGTCACTAGCTTTGGCTTCTTTGTACGTTTAACGGATTTGCACATCGATGGTTTGGTACATATTTCTACCCTTGCGAACGACTACTATCAATTTGACCCGATTGGTCAACGACTTATTGGTGAAAGTTTCGGTAACATCTACCGCTTAGGTGATGCAGTAAAAGTAAAAGTACTGGCTGTTAACCTCGATGATAAGCAAATTGACTTTGAATTGGTCGAAACAAGTCGTAAGCTACGCGGCGAAGGTAAGACTGCGAAGAAACGCGCAGCGGAAGCAAAGCGCAAAGCGAAAGATAAAAAACGCGCTGCGACTCGCTCTTCATCGAAGGAAGGTGGCGCGGCTCGTGCAGTTCCTGCGATAGAGCCAACTAAACGCCCAGAAGAAACGGGCGCAACGAGTAAGCGTAATGGCCCAAAACGTGGTGACGCCGAAGGCAACGAGAAGCCTAAAGTGAAAAAAGCACGTAAAAAGAAGCCGCACAGTAAGCCGAAGAAAACCAAGCGCACTAAAAAAGAAGCGCAGTAGTAGGTTGAAGCGCCAACTTAGTTCAAACTTGGTTGGCGCAGGCAATACGACCAGAACAACAGGTTAAACAATGAGTAACGAATTTATCTACGGCATTCACGCAGTGAAGGCGGTATTGGAGCGCGAACCAGAGCGTTTTATCGAGGCGTACGTTTTAAAAGGTCGTCAAGATGATCGCCTAATGCCAATCCTAAATGATCTTCAGGTTTGTGGTGTTTCTATTCAGCAGATGACACGTAAAACTTTGGATGACAAAGCGCGCGGTGCAAATCACCAAGGCATCATCGCTCGTGTGAAACCAGCGAAGCAGCTGAATGAGAACGATATAGATGACATCCTGGCGCAGCACGAATCACCACTGCTATTAGTGTTAGACGGAGTGACCGATCCACACAATCTTGGTGCGTGTTTACGTAACGCAGATGCGGCAGGTGCTGCGGCGATCATCGTACCGAAAGATCGTTCTGCGCCAATGAATGCGACGGTAAGTAAAGTCGCTTGTGGTGCAGCTGAAGTCGTACCATTGATCCGAGTAACGAACTTGGCTCGTACTATGCGTACATTGCAAGAGAAAGGCATCTGGTTTGTTGGTACTGCGGGTGAAGCAACGCACGACATCTACCAAGCCAAACTGACTGGACCCCTTGCTATCGTAATGGGGGCAGAAGGTGACGGTATGCGTCGTCTGACTCGTGAAACCTGCGACGATTTGATTAAGATCCCAATGGCTGGTAGCGTTTCAAGCTTGAACGTATCTGTGGCATCCGGCATCTGTTTGTTTGAGGCAGTTCGTCAGCGTATTGCTGCAAAGTAAGTGCTAAATAAGTTAATAAACAAACAGTTACTGCAAAGTTAGACATAATGATAAAAACAAAGGATGGGGTGCCATCCTTTGTCGTTTTCACCGATTTATAAATAAAAATCCTCAGGGAAGTTATGACTCAACAAGACATTAAATTCATCGCCTTCGATCTAGATGGTACTTTGCTTGATAGCGTGCCAGATCTAGCTGTCGCGGCAGACCAAGCAGTACAGGCGCTTGGCTTTCCATCGGTTTCAGAAGAACAAGTTCGTGATTACGTGGGTAACGGTGCAGACGTGCTTATTGGTCGCTCATTAAGCCAAAGCCTGACCATCAACCCGGAGCTGAGTGAAGAGCTTCGTGCTAAAGCGCGTGTATTGTTTGATGATTACTACGAGCAAAGCGGTCACAAGCTAAGTCATCTTTACCCAACGGTAAAAGAGACACTAGCAGAGCTGCACAAAGCGGGCTTTGTTATGGCGTTGGTGACCAACAAACCTTCAAAGTTTGTGCCTGACGTTTTGGAAAAGCACGACATCGCAAAATACTTCGTTGATGTCCTTGGCGGTGATGCATTCCCAGAGAAAAAACCAAACCCAGTAGCATTGAACTGGTTGATGGAAAAGCACCAAACCCAACCAAGTGAAATGCTGATGGTTGGCGACTCGAAAAACGATATTCTCGCAGCAAAGAATGCAGGCTGTGCCTCATTTGGTCTGACATATGGTTACAACCACGGTGAACCTATTTCAGCATCAAATCCAGATTTCGTCGCTGACAGTTTGGCAGAATTATTGGACGTTGTAGCGGTTTCTGCATAACGGCTACAAAAGAGCTTCCAAAATACTCGTTAATGAGTACACTGAGTAAACCGTGCACCTATTACTGCACGGTTTTTTTCATTTAATTAGATTAAGAAGTCAAAGGAATCATTCTAATGAGCAAACCCATTGTATTGAGTGGTGTTCAACCTTCAGGTGAACTAAGTATCGGTAACTACTTGGGTGCTCTACGTCAATGGCAGCAGATGCAAGACGATTATGATTGCCAATATTGTGTGGTAGACCTTCACGCGATTACGGTTCGTCAGGACCCTAAAGCGCTGCATGAAGCAACTCTAGACGCACTGGCAATTTGTCTGGCAGTTGGTGTTGACCCGAAGAAGAGCACGCTATTTGTTCAGTCACATGTACCAGAGCATGCTCAATTAGGTTGGCTTCTTAACTGCTACACTCAAATGGGTGAGCTGAGCCGTATGACTCAGTTTAAAGACAAATCGGCACGTTACGCGAATGACGTAAACGTCGGCCTATTTGACTACCCGGTGTTGATGGCGGCTGACATTTTGCTTTACGGTGCACACCAAGTACCTGTAGGCAGTGACCAGAAGCAACATCTAGAATTAGCGCGCGATATCGCAACGCGTTTCAACAATATTTACTCGCCAGAGCAGCCAATCTTCCAAGTTCCAGAGCCTTACATTCCGACAGTAAATGCGCGTGTAATGAGCCTTCAAGACGCAACGAAGAAGATGTCTAAATCTGATGACAACCGTAAGAACGTTATCACGCTGCTGGAAGAGCCTAAGTCGATCCTTAAGAAGATCAACAAAGCGCAAACCGATACCGAAACGCCACCAAGTATCCGTCATGATATCGAGAACAAGGCGGGCATTGCTAACCTAATGGGTCTGTACTCTGCGGCGACAGGCATGAGCTTCGAAGAGATTGAAGCGAAGTACCAAGGCGTAGAAATGTATGGCCCATTTAAGAAAGATGTTGGTGAGGCAGTTGTAGCAATGCTTGAGCCAATTCAAGCAGAATATCACCGTATTCGCGCTGATCGTGCTTACATGGACGAGGTAATGCAGCAAGGCGCTGAGAAAGCCTCGGCACGAGCGGCTGAAACGCTTAAGAAAGCATACGAAGCAGTAGGTTTTGTAGCTCGCCCATAGTTGCTAAGAACGAATACGAAAAAGCTCCACTTTGGTGGAGCTTTTTTTATGCCTGTATTACTGAAATGGTGTGTCTTTCATACAGCGTTCCATGTCGTAATATTCAACACGTCCTCGAGCCCCTAGAAAGGCAGACTTCACAACCATGCCTCTATCAATGAAGTAACTAAGCTGTACGCATGATATATCGTAGCTGAGTTCTTTAATTCTCGCTGGAATCCAGTAGGTTCCTGGCGTTCTTAGACGCTGAGTAAAGGTAATAACACCCTCGTCACTGACTTCTAGCTCTTCAATACCATCCAGTTCATTTTTGGCTGATTCGATGATGTCTTGATTCGCCGTAGGTTGAAGTGGCTCACTGGCGGTCAACTGACACCCCGCTATCAAGCCAAGTAGGGAGAGAGCTAGCACACTGCGTTGAATTTTTTTCATTTGTCGTTCCTGGGTTTACAGCTAATGAGATCTTATTGTCTCGCGCAGGTGTTATATCTTTTGTGTATGTTTTTGGCTAGTGAGTAATGAAAAGTTATTGAATAAATCATGAAAACTTTGAAGTATGAGAGGCCTGTATAAGAGAGAACGAAGCGAGTAATAGATTCTTGGGCTTGAACAGTGATACAAGTGAAAATTAAAGCATTCTAAATTAGTGACTAATTATATTTTTTATTTGTAACAGGAACGGTTGGGTTAATAAGCAACTCAACAAGTGATGTATTTTCTACTCCTTAACATGAATTGAAAAAGTAAACTGAGTAATCAATCTAAATTCTGATTTGTTTATCAATAGCGCTCTGTATTTATTACAAAAAATGTTTGAATGGGATGCTCTGGCATATTTTCTTATATTCACATGTGATTCATTTCACGGCTTTAATTACTCATTCTTATTTATTTCATAAATAAACCTGATAGTAGACGCAAATGGCAGGCTCTAACCAGAGCTAAGTTTGCATTTACATAAATATCAGGTATGACAATGGACACGTTAATCAAACCCTCAATACTCGCATTAACCATCGCCAGTGCACTTAGTGCAAACGCGAACGCAGAGATTATTATTTCCCAATACGTAGAAGGCGGCGCTTATAATAAAGCGGTAGAGATCGCTAATACGGGTGATACTGCGGTGACACTCACTGGCTACGAGTTGGCGAAATCATCAAACGGTGGTGGTACTTGGGGTAGCACATTCGACCTTAGCCAAGTGATGCTACAAGCTAACCAAGTGTATGTACTGGCGCATGGTGACGCGAGCGATACCATCAAAGCTATCGCGGATATTACAGATAAAAGCGTCGCGAACTTTAACGGTGATGACCCGATCGCACTGCTTAAAGATGGTGAAGTACACGACATCATCGGTGTGATGGGTGACGTAGATTTTGGTAAAGACACCACATTAGTTCGTAACAGTGATGCACTAACCCCTTCTGCTACTTATGATGCATCTCAGTGGACGGCATTTGAGAAAGACAACATTGACGGCCTTGGTGAGCTAAATGCGACTGAGCCACCAGCACCATTCGCTTGTGAAGTAGACGGTCAGCAACCTAACTTCACTACCATCCAAGATATTCAAGGTGAAGGCGATACGTCTCCATTCATTGATGGTTACCCATACATTACTGACGAAGATCATTTCGTAACTGGTGTCGTGACTGCTGTTACCACTGGCCTAACCAAAGGTTTCTACCTACAAGCACTAGAAAGTGATAACAACGACAAGACCTCAGAAGGTTTGTTCATTCATACCGATGCGGCAGACACGGAGCTAAAAGCTGGTGACGTTGTTTGTGTGAAAGGTAAAGTTCAAGAGTACTACAGCAATACTCAGCTAGCTTCTGATGCTAACAGCTATGTGAAAACAGGCACCTCTGAAACCCCTCGAGTTACCGATCTTGTTATCAAAGAAGGTGAGACACTACGTGATGCGCTAGAGCGTCATGAAGGCATGCAAGTTGAGTTGACCTCGGCAAGTGACTTGTTTGTAACTCGAAACTTCTCTTACGACTACGATTCACGTCGTAACAATATGATGCTCTCTCATGAAGCGCCATTGTTAAAGCCGACTCAATTACACGCGGCAGAGAGCGATGCAGCCGTTGAGCTAGCAAAAGACAACGCAGCGAACCGCGTATACCTAGAATCAGATGGCAAAGCACCAAACGGCCAAATCCCATACTACCCAGATTTTGCTAAAGATGCAGATCAAGATGGCTCTTCAGAGCAGCACATTCGCCTTGGTTCTCGAGTAGAAGGTCTACAGGGTGTCGTGGCTTACAGCTACAACGAATACCGCCTGATTGCGACAAATGAAGTCAATAACACCAACTTCGTGACTTCAGGTGAAGGCTTCGACGTGGCTCGTAAAGATGCCCCAGCGATTGCGGACTCAGATTTGCGTATTGCAAGCTTCAACGTACTGAACTACTTCAACTCCGTGGCTGACAGTGGTCATGAAAACCCAACCGGACAAAACCGTGGTGCGACTAATCTAGACGAATTCCTGATCCAGCAAGCGAAAATCGTTGCGGCGATGAACAAGATGGACGCAGACGTTATTGGTTTGATGGAAGTCGAGAACAATGGCTTTGGTGATGGCAGTGCTATCCAAAACTTAGTTGATGCCCTAAATGCTGAGATTGATGACGCTGAAGATCATTACACGTATGTCGAAATCGAAGAGCAAGACAAATACCAAGACGAATACTTTGGCAGTGATGCGATCATGGTGGCGATTTTATATCGTGCTAACGCAGTAACGCCAAAAGACGCTGCAAAAGTGATCATCACGCCAGAGCAGCACATTGCAGAAAACACAATTACTCGTAAAGAGGGCACAGAAAGTAACCCTGCTTACGATAAGTACCAACGACACAGTCTACTTCAGACCTTTACGGTGAAAGAGACGGGTGAAGATTTGTCTATTGTCGTAAACCACTTTAAGTCGAAAGGCTCTGAGTGTATTGAAGAGTGGATTGCTGGTGTAGAAGATTCTGAGCCAGCGGATCTGCAAGGCAACTGTAACAACTTCCGCGTTTCTGCTGCGCACGCAGTGGGTGAAGCGTTGAAAGAGGTGAAAGGCGATGTATTGCTCATGGGCGATCTCAATGCTTATGGCATGGAAGACCCACTTCTGACACTGACTGATTACTCGAAAGAGAAATACGGCCGTGACATTTATACTGCTGCTTACACAACCATTGGTGATGGTGAACTTCAAGTAGAGAAGACCAAAATTGAAAAAGGTTACGGTCTGCACAATTTAAACACGTTGCTGCACGGCACTGATACGTTTTCTTACACCTATTCGGGCGAGCTGGGTAATTTGGACCACGCATTGGCAAGCAGTAGCCTAGCGCAAAAAGTGGTAGCAATTGAAGATTGGCACATCAACTCACTAGAGAGTAACTTGTTCGAATACAGCAGCAAGTACACCGGTGATATGCCGAAGTACAAAGATGCGTTCTCTGCCTCTGATCACGATCCAGTGATCATCGCGATTGATTTACCAGATGATGACATCGATTTACCGAAAGCAGGTGACAACTTAGCCGTCGATGTCCGTTTACCACCAACGGCGGTTGTAGGTGATATTGTTACGGTGAACTTAACGCCATCCACACAAGCGGCTGCGGCAAGCAGCGATACGAAAGCTTACTCGGCTAGCCAAACCTTAGTTCAAGCTGATATTGATGCGCGTAGCGTGAATATTGAGTTTGAACAAACGCCAGAGCAAGGTAATTATCAGTTAGAAGAGAAAGTGACTGACTCGACAGGTAATATCGTGAAGTTTAGCTCTGTTCGTGATGTTTCAATGACGCAAACTGAAACTGGAACAGAAGGGTCGAAGGATTCAGATGGTGGTTCGTTTGGTTTTGGCGCGCTATTTGCGCTGCTAGGTCTCGGCTTATTCCGCCGTCGCCGCTAAGCGAATTTATTTCCTGATAAACCTTTCCTAAATAGCTGTAAAGACCAAAGGCCAGCCTATGCTGGCCTTTTTATTCAGCAAAAACTTGCCTTTCTTGCTTGGTATAGCAAAATACCGCCCTTGATTGTCACGAACGTGGCGATTCACTACGTAAGCATTGCCAAAACGGATTGGAGCAACCGACCCTTTATGTTGTTGATCATCGATAACTACGACTCTTTTACCTACAACCTTTACCAATACTTCTGCGAGCTTGGTGCAGACGTAAAGGTGGTGCGTAACGATGAAATCGATATCCAAGGCATTGAGGCGCTCAACCCAACTCATTTGGTGATCTCGCCAGGGCCATGTACGCCGAACGAAGCAGGTATTTCACTGAAAGCGATAGAACACTTCGCTGGTAAGCTTCCAATATTGGGTGTTTGCCTTGGCCATCAAGCGATAGCGCAAGTGTTTGGGGGTGAAGTGGTACGTGCACGACAAGTGATGCACGGTAAGACCTCACCGATTCGTCATAACGGTCGTAGTGTGTTTAAAAATCTGAATAACCCACTCACGGTAACCCGTTATCACTCTCTTGTGGTGAAAAACGGTACTTTACCCGACGTGTTTGAACTGACTGCATGGACAGAACTGCCGGACGGAAGCATGGATGAAATAATGGGTTACCAACATAAAGCCTTGCCAATTGATGCGGTGCAGTTCCACCCAGAATCAATCAAAACTGAGCAAGGTCACGAGTTGCTTGCGAACTTTTTAGCACGCAAAGCGATCTGATCGCGATCACTTTTCTTAACAAATCATTCATCTTTTTGCTGAGGTGAGCGGATTGCAAAACTATGCGATTCTCTCGAGTCTCTTTGTCTATTCATGTCTTTTTAAACCTTCTATCCCCTGTATTACATAACATTTATAAAAAATCACTTCTCTATTTTACTTTCTTGATGCATAAATAGTCATAAGCAGTGATTAATGGAAGTTGCTTTCGAGAACGAAAAGAATAAATCACTATTGAAATGGTTAATTAAATGTAAATACAATGCCGCAATAGCTTAAATGCAAAACATTATTTGCTGGCAAAGAGAGCCGGTTAAATTCGCTTATCTGCTACGCATGCGGTATCAAGAAGGAATGTGCAATGACAACGGAAATTAAAGTAGAGCGCGGTTTATTCGATGAGGTAATGGTACCTTGCTATAACCCGATGGAAATGATCCCTGTTAAAGGTGAAGGTTCACGTGTTTGGGATCAGGAAGGTAATGAATACATCGACTTTGCTGGTGGTATTGCAGTGAGCTGTCTTGGCCATTGTCATCCAGTAATGGTAAACGCACTAACAGAGCAAGCTAACAAGCTTTGGCACTTAAGTAACGTTATGACGAACGAACCAGCCCTTCGTCTGGCGAAAAAGCTAACAGAAGTGAGTTTTGCTGAGCGTGTGTTCTTTGCTAACTCTGGCGCAGAAGCAAACGAAGCCGCTTTGAAGCTGGCACGTCGTTATGCAGCAGACGTTCATGGCACTGAGAAATCTGAAATCATTGCATTCAAACAAGGTTTCCACGGTCGTACATTCTTTACCGTAACGGTTGGTGGCCAAGCGGCATACTCTGACGGCTTCGGTCCTAAGCCAGGCGACGTGACACACCTTCCTTACAACGATATCGAAGCTTTACAAGCACACATGTCTGATCGTACTTGTGCGGTCATGATGGAGCCACTACAAGGTGAAGGCGGCATCGTGCCACCAACGCCTGAGTTCGCTCAAGCGGTTCGCGAGCTGTGTGACAAACACAACGCCTTACTGATCTTCGATGAAGTGCAAACTGGTAATGGCCGAACAGGTAACTTCTACGCTTACCAAGGTTTAGGTATCACGCCAGATATTCTAAGTACTGCGAAATCACTTGGTGGCGGTTTCCCAATCGGTGCAATGCTAACGACAGCAAAATTGGCAGAGCACATGAAAGTGGGCACTCACGGTTCTACATATGGCGGTAACCCACTAGCGTGTGCGGTTGCAGAAGCGGTTGTAAATGAAGTCACTAAGCCAGAGGTTTTGGCTGGTGTACTAGAACGCGAAGCAATGTTCCGTGAAGGTCTAGAGAAGATCAACGCGAAGTACAACATCTTCTCAGAAGTGCGCGGTCAAGGCCTATTACTTGGCGCTGCACTAAATGAAGAATGGCAAGGCCGTGCGCGTGACGTGCTGGTTGCTGCAGGTAAACAAGGTCTCATGGTATTGGTTGCGGGTGCCAATGTCGTACGTTTCACACCATCACTCGTTATCACACAACAAGAAATTGAAGAAGGCTTGGCGAAACTGGATAAAGCGATCGCGACTTTAGTTTAAGCGCGATATCAGTTTAAACGTCAACGCAGACACCCCCGTCAAGGATCTCTGATGGGGGAATTGTTCCTACAATATAGTTAGGATCTTCTTGCATCTGGAGGGAGTATTGATGCTAGTAGTTCGCCCTATCGCGATGTCGGATTACGACGCACTGCACACTTGTGCGGTGGAGTCTGGTCACGGATTTACATCTCTACCGGTTAACGAAGAACTGTTAACCAATCGAATCAAACATTCAGAGTACAGCTTTGGTAAGCCAGATGTGGCAGAACCAGGCGATGAAGGCTACCTGATGGTTGGCTTTGACTCTGAAACGGGTGAGGTTGCGGGTACCACCGGAATCGAAGCATCTATCGGCTGGGATGTCCCATTTTACTCATATCACATTAGTAAAGTTGTGCACTCGTCGCCAAAGCTTGGCGTTAACAACGTCGTTAAACTGCTTACTTTTGGTAATAATTACACTGGTAACAGCGAAATTTGTACCTTGTTCTTGCGTGAGAAATTCCGCCAAGGTCTGAATGGTCGTCTAATGTCGAAGTGTCGTTTCCTAATGATGGCAGAGCACCCAGAGCGCTTCTCTGAAACGATCTTTGCGGAGATGCGTGGCGTTTCAGACGACGAGGGTAATTCACCATTCTGGCAATGGCTTCAAGAGCATTTCTTCTCTATCGATTTCACTCTTGCAGATTACCTGACAGGTATCGGCAAGAAAGGCTTTATCGCCGACTTGATGCCGAAACTGCCTATTTACATCAACCTGCTCAGCCCAGAAGCGCAAGCCGTGATTGGTCAAGTACATGACAACACGCGTCCAGCGCTGAAGCTGCTTGAGCGTGAAGGTTTTACCAACCGAGGCTACGTCGACATCTTCGATGGTGGCCCAACGGTTGAGTGTGATCTGCGTAATATTGAGTCGGTACGTCATTCATTCCGCGCGCAAGTCAAAATCTCTGAACATTCCAGCACACAAGACTTCTTGATGTGTAATTCATCTTTCGAGAACTTCCGTGCGACAGTCACTAAGGCGGCGTATGACGCAGAGACACAGAGCGTAATGATCGCACCAGACGTTGCGGATGCACTTTCGGTTGAAGAAGGGGATTTCGTTCGCCTTCTTCCGCAGTAACAGACGACAGAATTTAAGGATAGAAACAATGACACATTGGATTGCAGGTGAATGGGTACAAGGTCAGGGTGAAGCATTTACGTCTCTGTCGCCGTACAACCAAGAAGTGATCTGGCAAGGCAAAGGTGCAACGGCAGAGCAGGTGAACCAGGCGGTATCTGCAGCGCGTGAAGCGTTTATTGACTGGAAAAAGCGTCCATTTTCAGAGCGTGAGGCAATCGTGTTGGCTTTTGCGGAGAAAGTAAAAGAGAACAGCGAAAAAATCGCCGAAGTGATTGCCAAAGAAACTGGTAAGCCGATTTGGGAAACGCGCACTGAAGCAGCAGCCATGGCAGGTAAAATTGCCATTTCGATTCGCGCTTATCATGACCGTACTGGTGAGGCGAGCCGTGAAGCAGCAGGCAACCAAATCGTATTGCGCCACCGCCCATTGGGCGTGATGGCGGTGTTTGGTCCTTACAACTTCCCAGGCCACCTACCAAATGGTCACATTGTGCCTGCGCTACTGGCTGGTAACACGGTAGTCTTCAAACCGTCTGAGCAAACGCCATGGACGGGTGAACTGGCAATGAAGCTATGGGAAGAAGCCGGTCTGCCGAAAGGCGTGATTAACCTTGTTCAAGGCGCGAAAGAAACTGGTATCGCCCTAGCTGACGCAAAAGGCATTGATGGCGTACTGTTTACGGGTAGCGCGAATACGGGACATGTATTACACCGTCAATTTGCGGGTCAACCGGGCAAGATGCTCGCACTAGAAATGGGTGGTAATAACCCGATGGTGATCTCTGATAAATATGGTGATTTGGATGCCACGGTTTACACCATCATCCAGTCAGCGTTTATCAGTGCTGGGCAGCGTTGTACGTGTGCTCGTCGTTTGTATGTGCCATTGGGTGAAAAAGGCGATGCGCTTATCACCAAGCTCGTTGAAGCGACACGCAATATTCGCGTAGACCAACCATTTGCAGAACCTGCGCCATTTATGGGACCGCAAATTTCGGTCGCGGCAGCCAAGTTTATTCTTGATGCCCAAGCCAATCTACAGTCTCTTGGCGGTGAAAGCTTGATTGAAGCGAAAGCAGGAGAGGCGGCGTTTGTTTCTCCTGGCATCATTGATGTAACGAACATTGCTGAGTTACCAGATGAAGAGTACTTCGGCCCACTTCTGCAAGTGGTGCGCTACGAAGGATTAGACAAAGCCGTGGCGCTAGCAAACGATACGCGCTTTGGCTTATCTGCTGGTTTGGTTTCAACCGACGACCAAGAATGGGAATACTTCGTTGACCACATTCGTGCAGGTATCGTGAACCGTAACCGCCAGCTCACTGGTGCAAGCGGTGATGCGCCATTTGGTGGTCCGGGGGCGTCGGGTAACTTGCGCCCAAGCGCTTACTACGCAGCAGATTACTGTGCGTACCCAATGGCATCAATGGAAGGTCAAGAAACTGTCTTGCCTGCAACATTGAGTCCAGGTGTAGCGCTATAAGTTTTAATTATAGAGTCGCAACTATGCATTGCGGCTCACCTTGCCGGCGCATCATTTAGGTATGGGTTGTAGTGATCGTTGGCAGAACACGAAAAGTGAGCAAAGACTCGGAAAAGCGTGTTGACTGACTGGCATTTACCGTCACAGGTTGATGGTTGCTCGTTCATTATTCTGGACAACTTTTGTTGTGAACGAGCAGCCAACTTCCGCTTACCTTTAAACTCTACATCTCGTAACAAGGAGTCGTTATGACGCCCGATGTGTTATTTGAATCGCTATGGCAAGATTACATTCAACGTCTTTGCCCTTCGGCGGCTAAAGTGCATCAGCTGCTTCAAGAAGATGAGCCTCTGATTAATGATCATATAGCTTTACGTACCTTCAATATCGCGCCTCTTGATATTGAAACTCTAGCTAAGCCATTTGTAGCTATTGGTTACAAGGCGTGTGGTGATTACGTTTTCGAAAGCAAAAAGCTGGTTGCTAAGCACTATGAGCACCCAGATCCGAAGCAACCTAAAGTATTTATTAGTGAGCTAAAAGTTGAAGAGTGCTCGCCTGAGCTACAAGAGATTGTGAAAAATTTGGTGGCACAAGTCGATGCTGACAAGCTGAACGATAGCGCATTCTTACATGGTGGACGCTTGTGGGATTTAAGCTTTGCTGATTACCAAACGTTGGCTAAAGAAAGTGAGTACGCATCTTGGCTTGCGGCGCATGGTTACGGAGCAAACCACTTCACGGTGAGCGTTAACCAACTCAATGAATATGAAGAAGTGAAGCAGGTAAACGATCATCTGCGTACCGCTGGGTTTACCATTAATGAAAATGGTGGTGAAGTGAAGGGCACTCCTGAGGTGTTGCTAGAGCAGTCATCGACCATGGCAGATAAAGTAGCGGTTCGTTTTAGCGAAGGCACTGAAATTATCCCTGGCGGGTTTTATGAATTTGCTAAGCGCTATCCGATGGAAAATGGTGATTTGTACCCAGGTTTCGTGGCCGCTTCAGCTGACAAAATCTTTGAAAGTACGAATGGCTAAGTTTTAGGGTTAACCTGTTAAGCTTACTCATTAGTGTTCGCTGCACCCTATCTCATTTGGTCATGAGTAAATAAAAAGCCACCAATGTTGCCATTGGTGGCTTTTATAATTTTGTTCGTGTCACTCTAGTTCGAGATTAACGAGTACCGTAAACCACGATGGTTTTACCGTGAGCAGAGATTAGGTTCTGCTCTTCTAGCATCTTCAAGATACGACCCACTGTCTCACGAGAACAGCCAACAATTTGACCGATTTCTTGACGAGTGATCTTGATTTGCATGCCGTCTGGGTGAGTCATTGCGTCTGGTTGTTTTGCAAGGTTCAGAAGCGTCTGAGCGATACGACCAGTTACGTCTAGGAACGCCAGGTCACCTACTTTTTGGCTAGTTACTTGAAGACGACGAGCCATCTGCGCAGAAAGGCGCATTAGGATGTCTGGGTTTACTTGGATAAGCTGACGGAACTTCTTGAAAGAAATTTCAGCAACTTCACAAGGAGATTTAGCACGAACCCAAGCTGTACGCTCTTGGTCTTCCTCGAATAGACCAAGTTCACCAATAAAGTCTCCTTGGTTTAGGTAAGAAAGGATCATCTCCTTACCTTCTTCGTCTTTGATAAGAACCGCAACAGAACCTTTAACGATGTAGTACAAAGTTTCTGCCTTTTCGCCCGCGTGAATTAGCGTGCTCTTTGAAGGGTACTTATGAATATGACAGTGTGAAAGAAACCACTCTAATGTTGGGTCGGTTTGAGGTTTACCTAGAACCATAATATCTCACTTCCTCTGCAGGGTACGCTTGCGCTATCCATATTTTAGCTAAGCCTGAATTAGGCCTACTAGAATAAGAGCACTTTTTATATGCTGCAAGCTCTCTTGTGTTTCGGTAAGAAATAGTATCCTTTTTCGAAAACGATTTCTTGATTTTAATCGTGCCATGATTGAGATTTTGTAAGCAAAACTGTGCACATGATCACGGTATGAAAAGTAAACATCTTCGCAGGCAGGTTTTTAGCCAATTTTCCCTGTTTCGATGAGCTGTTGTAGGATAGGCCGAACTATGAGCTCCATTGCAAAGCTCATCTTACCGCCGGGTACGACAATCGTGTTGTGGCGTGACATGAATGAGCCATCAATCATGGCCAGCAGATATGGGAAGTCGACATTCTTGATACCGCGTAGGCGAATCACCACAAAACTCTCATCCAAACTAGGGATGCCTTTTGCATTAAGTGGGTTGGAAGTATCAACGGTCGGTACGCGCTGGAAGTTGATGTGAGTACGAGAAAACTGCGGAGTGATATAGTTGAGGTAATCGTCCATGGATCGCACGATTGAGTCCATTACCGCTTCACGCGAATGGCCGCGATCGCGAGTGTCACGTACGAATTTTTGGATCCACTCTAAGTTCACAATCGGCACCATGCCAATTAAGAAATCCACATGTTGAGCAACATTAACATCGCCATCGACCACGCCACCATGTAACCCTTCATAAAACAGCACGTCGCTGTTTTCGGGTAAGTCTTGCCACGGTGTAAACGTGCCTGGCATTTGATTGTAGGGAACCGCTTCGTCAAACGTGTGCAGATAACGGCGCACGCTGCCAGTGCCGTCATGCCCGAACTTACGGAAAAACTCTTCTAATCCCGGGAAGTCATTAGCTTGTGGGCCAAAGTAGCTAATGTGTCGACCTTGCTCGCGGGCTTTGCGAATTTCGATGTCCATTTCTGGGCGAGTAAAGCGATGGAAGCTATCGCCTTCAACCCATGCGGGTTTAACGTTCATCATATTGAACATTTTACGGAAGGCTTCAGATGTAGTGGTCGTGCCGGCACCGGACGAACCAGTAACCGCAATAATTGGGTGTTTAGC
The DNA here is from genome assembly GCF_033340495.1 of Vibrio sp. 1249-1. NCBI lineage: Bacteria > Pseudomonadati > Pseudomonadota > Gammaproteobacteria > Vibrionales > Vibrionaceae > Vibrio > Vibrio sp. 1249-1. Next base: position 16,040 of record NZ_JAWOWJ010000023.1, on the reverse strand, counting down.
TGACATGACAAACCTTGTCGAAAATTACTTACCTGTAATGTGCAGTAGAGTTACTACTGCACGGTCGATATCCCACTATAGCACGTAACAATACCTTGTCATCGAGTGGGATACGGTAAAATGTGAAGGGTCTAAAATTTTGTTTTATGCTGAATATCGACGGTTTCGTGTAGCTCAGAGAACACGATAACCGCTTCACCTTTTTCCAATTGAGCTTTAACTTGATCAATTTTGTCTTGCAAAGAAACCTCGACGGTTCCGTAATCCGTTCCTTCGCGTAAGACGAATTCACGAATTAAGTTTTCCAATGTTTCCGGCGCAATGTCTTGCCATGGAATGATCATAAATACCTCTAACTTTTATGATGAGCGGCTAGTTTACTGCGTTCGTTGCTTGGATACAGCAGAAAGGTAATCTGCGGCGATACTTTCGTAATACGCGGGCAGCGCTTCCTCCAACCAAAACTTAGGTTTTAACGCCGTTCCTGTCAGGAAACCAACATGGCCACCGTGTTCAAAGAGACGGTAATCAATGTTATCTGGCAGAACAAATTTCGGGATCACATCGTCGGTCATGAATGGATCGTCTTTGGCGTGAATGATCAGTGTCGGTAGCGTGATCTGTTGTAATTTACTTAAGCCAGAACATTGATCGTAATAATCTTGTGCGTCTTTAAAACCGTGCAGTGGTGCCGTGATCAAATCATCGAATTCATACAGCCGTGTGACACGTTTTATTGAGTTGTAGGACAGCGCAAGCTCACCATGCAGTAGATGATGCTTTTGTAACGCGTTACGTTTCAGTGAAGAAAGCAGGTAACGGCGATACACTTTTGAAAAGCCTTGTTCTATACGGTTCGCACACGCCGCTAGGTCTAAAGGCGCTGAGATAATAGTCGCTGCATTCAAAATAGGGTGGTCTTTATATTGGGCTAAATAATTCGCCAACATGTTACCGCCAAGAGAAATACCAACTGCAACTTTGGGATTATCAGGAAAACGTTGTTCAAGGTGCTCTAGGAAGTAACGAGCATCCGTCACTTCTCCCGAGTGATAAGCTCGTGCTTTTTTGTTTGGTTTACCGCTGCAGCCACGAAAATGCATCATCACCGACAGCCATCCAGATTGAGCAAATGCATTCATTAGCCCATTGGCATAAGGGCTATAGAAGCACCCCTCTAACCCATGAAATAAAACAAAAATCGGCTTTTTTTGTGCAGGCTCTTGGGTTGGGTCCTCGCTCCACGCGAGATCGAGAAAGTCGCCATCGGATGTATCGAGGGTTTGCCAAATCGGCGTAAACAACGCTTTTTTGCGAATAAAACGCGGCAAAAGCGTTTGGAGATGCGGGTTTTTGATCCCGGCGGCTGCGAAAAATTGTGTCATACCTAACTGCTCTTATGCGGTCCTTCGGTGTCCGTTGAAGAACTTATTAATATAATCCTTTATAAAGATTATAGGTATTCTACAGATTTATGGGCGTTTTGGTGGTTGAATGTTTGGCACCGGCATAGCAAAGGCTTGCTGCAAATGCTCCCCACCGAGTTGACGACAGTATCTCAACGTCAGTGGGTCACCATCATTTTTGAGTAGTGCAAGTGAGTTAATGCAGTCCACCAAATCCGCTTGTTGCTGCTTTTCTAGTTGCAGCTCAAACTGCAAGGTCTCACGATACAAAGCGTCATTGACTTGAGACTTAAGGTGGCGACGAAGGTCGCGAAAGGAGTGAAGTAAAGTTTCGCTCCTACCTAGACAGTCTTGCACCAAGGGCCAGTCTTTTTCTTGGAAAATGAGTTGCTGCTCATCGAGCCATCTGAGCAGCAGGAGTAGGTTCACGTTACCGTGGTAGTTGTTCTGTAATGATAAACACGCCTCTTTCACTTCTCGCACACCATAAAATTGCAGACTAAACTGCCAAAGGTGTTCTAGGGTGAGTGTGTATTCAGCGTGTTGATTACTCATTGATTAAACTCTAGCTCCATCTGCTCCAACGTTTCTTGAGCAGACATCCATTCCATTTCAATTTCTTCGAGCTCAGCTTTACTGGAAGCTTGAAGTGCCAGCACTTGGTTAAGTTTAGCTTTATTTTCGGCCGCATACAGTGAGTTGTCCGCCAATTGTTCTTCAGCTTCGGCCAGTGCAGCACCTAACTTATCCATTTTATTTTCTAGTTGTGTCAGCGTTTTGCGAATTGGCGCTGTCTGTTTTCGAAACTCTGCATCGCGACGTTTTTGCTCTTTCTTCGCAGCTGCGCTGTTGGCCGTATCTTTGCTTGGCTGCGCAGCCTGCGCTTCTTTGCGTTCCGCTCTTTGTTGTTCGGTTAACCATTTATAATAGTCATTTAAATCACCGTCGAACGGAGCAACTTGTCGATCATGCACTAAATACAAGTCATCGGTCGTAGCGCGCAGTAAATAGCGGTCGTGCGAAACAATCACCATCGCACCTTCGAATGTTTGCAGTGCCATCGTAAGTGCTTGGCGCATGTCCAAGTCTAAGTGGTTGGTCGGTTCATCAAGTAGCAACAGGTTTGGCTTTTGCCACACAATTAAAGCCAATACCAAACGGGCTTTTTCGCCACCAGAAAACGGCGCAACTTTTTCTAGTGCTTTGTCACCTTGGAAGCCAAAGCTACCTAGGTAATCACGTAGCTGCTGTTCGGTTTGATCGGGTGCGATTTGCATCATGTGTTGCAGCGGCGTTTCTTCAGGATGAAGCGTTTCTAACTGGTGCTGAGCGAAGTAACCAATTTTCACGCCTTGTGAGTAAGTTAGGTCACCACCTTGCGCGTTAAGTTCACCAGAGAGCAGCTTGATTAAGGTCGATTTACCCGCACCATTACGGCCGAGTAGACCAATACGACTGCCAGGAACCAAGTTCAAGCGGATCTTCTCTAAGATGAGGTTGTCACCGTAACCTGCAGATACTTCATCCATCATCATGATTGGGTTTGGCAGCGCAGCTGGCTCACGGAATTGAAAGCTAAATGGGTTATCGAATTGAGCTGGCAGTACTTTTTCCATGCGCTCCAAAGCTTTGATACGGCTTTGGGCTTGGCGTGCTTTTGATGCTTTGTAACGGAAGCGGTCGATGTAGCTTTGCATGTGCGACATCTGCTTCTGTTGCTTTTCAAACATCGCTTGTTGTAACACCATCTTTTGTGCGCGTTGGTTTTCGAATGACGAGTAGTTACCCGTGTATTCGTTCAGCTGCTGATTCTCGATGTGAATGATGCGACCAACGATTGGATCAAGGAAGTCTCGGTCGTGCGAGATCAGAATCAGCGTGCCAGGGTAGTTTTGTAGCCAACGCTCTAACCACATTACCGCGTCCAAATCCAAGTGGTTGGTTGGTTCGTCGAGTAGCAGTAGATCAGAACGACACAATAGCGCTTGAGCCAAGTTAAGACGCATACGCCAACCACCCGAGAATTGGGTCAAACTCCAACTCATTTGCTCTTGGCTGAACCCTAAACCATCGAGCAGTTCTGCCGCGCGAGCGCGAATGCTGTAACCACCAATGGTTTCAATTTTACCGTGTATCTCGGCAACTAGGGTTCCGTTGTCTTGTGTTTCTGCTTCAGCTAACTGCTTTTCGAGAGCGCGGTACTCGCGATCACCATCAATGACGTATTCCAGTGCAGTGCGCTCTAGCGCAGGCGTTTCCTGTGCGACCCAGGCCAACTCCCAGTGTTGAGGTTGGCTAAATGAGCCAGCATCAATTGACAGTTCATCTTTCAGTAGGGCAAACAGCGTTGATTTACCGCAGCCGTTTTTGCCCACAAGACCGACTTTATCGCCAGGGTGAATAGTCGCAGAAGCTTGGTCTAAAAGAGGTTTACCGCCACGCAGTAACTGAATATCAGAGAAGGTAATCATAAAGTTTTCATTCACTTTGCGCAGTGCGCGTTGCTTGGTTACATAGCGAAGTGGTTTCAATCGTTTTTAAAGCCACTTGGGTATATATCTAGCGGTGAATAGTAGGGGTATTGGCCGGAAAAGTCGATTGATTCGCTTTAATTGCATTATGCTGTACAAAAAAGTATAACAATTTGATAACGGATAAAAATAACCACAAGGACGACCATTTGGCTGTTGCACCGTCTATTCTCCCAAAAGTTCTGGTCATTTATGCTCATCCAGAGCCACATAACTCGATTGCCAATCAAGTGATGATAAAAAAAGCTCAGTCGCTTGATCACGTCACTGTGCACGATCTTTACGGTGTTTACCCCGATTTCTTTATTGATGTGAATTACGAACATGAGTTGTTGCTCGCTCACGATGTGATTGTATTTCACCACCCACTTTATATGTATTCATGTCCAGCCCTATTAAAAGAGTGGCTAGACCGAGTGTTAGGTAAAGGCTTTGCGTTTGGCGGAGGTGCGGCGCTAGAAGGAAAATACTGGCGCAGTGTCATTACAACAGGTGGTAAAGAAGAAGCCTTCAGCGCGAAGGGGTACAACAAATACCCACTTGAGCAAATCTTGCAACCGTTTGAACTGACGGCAGCCCTATGTCAAATGCACTGGATTGAACCACTGGTGTTGTATTGGTCAAGAAATGTTTCAGATATTGAACGCTACGAACATGCCGAGTTATACCGTGGATGGCTGAGTAACCCACTTGAAAACTGGCAAGCGGCAGAGCGAGGAGGTCAGTATGGCGATCACCAGTGAGTTTCTTCAAAGCAGTGTGGTCTTTCTTTCGGCTGCGGTTATTGCGGTGCCGATTGCTCAGCGCCTTGGGCTTGGCTCGGTTTTAGGTTATTTACTCGCTGGTGTGTTGATTGGCCCATGGGGGCTTGGCTTAATTAGCGACGTTGATGCCATTTTGCATTTTGCCGAGCTTGGGGTTGTGTTGTTACTGTTTTTGATAGGACTTGAGTTAAACCCTAAAAAATTGTGGCAGATGCGAGGGCCGATTTTAGGTTTAGGCGGTGCGCAGGTTGTGGTCACGACCGCCGTGATTGGTAGTGTCGTCAGTATGTTTGGCGTAAGCATGCAAGTGAGTTTAGTGATCGGGATGGGGTTGGCGCTGTCCTCGACGGCGATTGCGCTTAAAGTCATTGAAGAGCAAGGGCTTAATGGTACCGAAACGGGGCAATCTGGTTTTGCGGTGCTGCTCTTTCAAGATATTGCAGTGATCCCGATGCTGGCGATGTTGCCCTTGCTAGCAGGCGGGCATAGTGGTGGAAGTTGGTTGGATGTCTTCACTATTTTAGGCAGTGTGGTAGCACTGTTGATTGGTGGTCACTTTTTACTACGTCCGCTATTTCGTTTTGTCGTGATGAGCGGCGTTCGTGAACTCTTTACCGTTGCTGCACTTTTAGTCGTGCTTGGCATTTCGGTCGTGATGCAAAAGCTCGGCCTTTCGATGGCATTGGGGACTTTTTTAGCAGGCGTTTTGCTGGCAGAGAGTGAGTATCGCCATGAGTTGGAAATCGCTATCGAGCCATTTAAAGGTCTGTTGTTGGGGTTATTCTTTATTGCGGTGGGCATGGCGGTAAACTTGGGGTTATTGGCATTACATCCTTTAGAGATTCTCGGTGCGGTGGTGGCTTTGGTCGTGGTTAAGGGTTTGGTTTTGTATGCATTGGCGAGAGCTGCCCGTGTCGGAGCCAAAGCGAGAAGCCGTATGGCTGCAATTTTGAGCCAAGGCGGTGAGTTTGCCTTTGTCATATTTACCGCGGCGAGCCAAGAGGGCATTTTGTCCAAAGAGCAAGTGGCGTTTCTGTTGGTGGTGGTCAGTCTATCCATGGTGACGACTCCTCTTTTGCTGATGGGACAAAAGAAGTGGTTTGCTCATACCCTGAATCAAGAAGAAGAGGGCATGACCACGAAAGTCGTGGATCGCCGACCACGCGTTATCATTGCAGGCTTTGGACGTTTCGGTCAGATCGTCGGACGTTTAATGTATGCCAATAAAATCAAAGTGACAGTATTAGAAAGTGATGCCAGCCAAATCCACCTATTACGTAAGTATGGTTACAAAGTGTTTTATGGCGATGCTACACAAATTGACCTATTGAGGGCTGCTGGCGCTGATAAAGCGGAAGCATTGATTATTTGTACTGATTCACCTGATGAGGTGATGGCCATCGTGGACATTTGTCGCGTGCACTTCCCGAAACTTAAGTTGTTAGCCCGAGCAAGAAGCCGTGTCGAGGCTTACCAGTTAATGAGTCATGGTGTAGAGAATTACTCTCGTGAAACATTTTTAGGGGCGCTAGATCTCGGTCGCCAAGCGCTCGTAGAACTGGGTATGCATCCTTATCAAGCAAAGCGGGCAGAAGCACATTTTCGCAAGTTGGATAATGCTATGCTTAAGGACTTATTGCCTCAACACAATGAAGATAAGAAATTAGCTCAAAGGGCGAAAGAGGCACGCAAAGAGCTAGAAGAAATATTTGGTCGTGAAATGGAGAGCGACCATCAGTCACCTAATCATTGGAAGTAGTACTTGAGCCAAGACTCAAGCTAAGGAAATAGCGTGAAAATCAAGAAACGTTTTATTGCCGGCGCTAGCTGCCCAAATTGCAGCCAGCAAGATACCCTGCGCTGGTGGATTGAAAATAACATCGAGTTAGTTGAGTGTGTCGAGTGTGAGTTTACAGAGCAGCGCAAACCACAATCTGTAGAGAAAAATAAACACTCAGATCAGGAAATGATCGGAATTTTTAAGCCGGAGTAATTGAACTTCGATAATTGATCCCCATAATACACCCAGATATCTCAGTACTTAACCCCATTCAGGTTAAGTCAATTAATCTCCCTGGAGTTAGTATGAAAATTGAAAAGAACGTTGTTGCAAGCCTTGCATACAAAGTAATGATGGAAGACGGTGTCGTTGTTGATCAATCAACAGCAGAAGCACCTCTAGATTACCTTCACGGTCACAACAACCTAATCACAGGTCTTGAAAAAGAACTTGAAGGTAAAGTGGCTGGCGACAAGTTCTCAGTAACGGTAGCTCCTGAAGAAGCTTACGGTGAGCACAACGATGCGCTAGTACAGCGCGTTCCTGCGGACGTATTCCAAGGCGTTGAGCAAATCGAAGTGGGCATGCGCTTCCTAGCTGACACTGACCAAGGTCCAATCCCTGTTGAAGTAACAGAAGTTGACGGCAACGAAGTGGTTGTTGACGGTAACCATATGTTAGCTGGTCAAACACTAACTTTCGAAGTAGAAGTTATGTCTACACGTGAAGCAACAGCAGAAGAGATCGAACACGGTCACATCCACCAAGGTGGTGGCTGTTGTGGTGGTCACGATCATGACCACGATCACGAAGAAGAAGGCGGCTGCTGTGGCGGCGGTAGCTGTGGTTCTCACTAATCATAAGCTCCTTCACTAGATAATCTTATCTAGCAAAGCTTTGAAAAGCGCAAGTTGAGTTTTCAACTTGCGCTTTTTGTTTATCTAAGGTGTAGTGCCAACCATACAAGGAATAACAGTTGGACAAAGTGATGACGAAACCTTTCTCGATTGCCATTCATGGCGGTGCAGGCACCATCTTGCGTGAACAGATGAGCGATGAGCTGCAACAATCCATCTTGGCGGATTTAGAAGCTGCGGTAAAAGCGGGACATCAAATTCTAGAAACGGGCGGTGAAGCCTTAGATGCAGTCGTAGCGGCAGTGAAAGTATTGGAAGACTCTCCTAACTTTAATGCGGGTAAAGGCTCAGTGCTGACCAACAACGAAATGGTTGAAATGGACGCTTCTGTGATGGATGGGCGAAACCTTGCAGCAGGCGCGGTCGCTGGGGTTCGTCATATCAGAAACCCAATTGAGCTCGCTCGTGACGTGATGCGAAACAGCAATCATGTGTTGTTGGTGGGTGAGGGCGCAGAGAAGTTTGCTTTTGAGCAAGGCCATGAGTATACCGAGCAAGATTACTTCTTTACTGATCGCCGTTATGAGCAGTTGCTGTCTATGCGTGAGAAAGGACTGTTTGCTTTGTCGGAATCTCGTTACCCAGATGACCGTAAGCACGGTACGGTTGGTGCGGTAGCGTTAGATCAACAAGGCAACTTAGCCGCTGCCACCAGTACGGGTGGCGTGACGAATAAGAAATACAACCGAGTCGGAGATTCGGCTCTTATTGGTTGTGGTACGGTGGCCGAAAATGGCGTTGTGGCAGTTTCCACTACGGGTGTCGGTGAGTTCTTTATTCGTAAACGTGTTGCGGAAGACGTTGCAGCACGTATGCGTTACTTACAAGAAGATATTCATACGGCTTGTGAACACATTATCCAAGGTGATCTCAAACAGATGGGCGGAGAGGGCGGTTTGATTGCCATTGATGCTAAAGGTGAGATGCACTTTGCGATGAACAGTTCTGGCATGTACCGAGCCGGCATTAATACGCAAGGCGAGCTGAGCGTTAAAATCTACGCCGACGAATAGCTTCCTCTTGAGAACCTTCTTAAGTAATTAATACAACAAAGCCCAGAACATGTTCTGGGCTTTATGCTGTTTGAGCCTGCATTTTAATAATGCGGTGGTGGGGTTTCTTCTGACGGATCGGCTAAATTCGACGAGTCCATATTTTTTACTTTACCTACCACATATTTCATCTGATCGAGCATCTTGGTAATTTGCAGTTGCTGCTGCGATAAAGCGCCGTTCAGATCTTCAATAGTCTGTTCTTGGAACGCAAGCTGACATTCTAAGTCATTAATACGTGCTTCCAATTGCTGAATGATTTTTTCTGTCATGATCCGTTCTCTAACTGCCAAGCTTGGGCAATACCTGCTGAAGTAGCAGTAATTACGCGTTGTTTTGAATCAAAGGCTGCATCATACACGACCGCACGGGGAGGGCGAGTGTCTTTTTTGGGCTCCACTTCAAATCCACTCATTCGTTTTCCGGTTTGAGTATCCCATATCGACACACGGCCAGAAGGGCTTCCTGTGACTAGTTGAGTCCCGTCGTCAGAAAATCGTGCGGTAGAGAAAATTAATTGGCGTGACCAACTGCTCAACTGTGTGACTTCTTGTCCAGTTTTTAAATCCCAAACAATCGCTTGGTTTCCGCCATCAGATGTCATTGCTAATTTTCCATCTCTTTGCAGGGCCACGCGAACAATTCGTTGTTCATGTTCGAAGGTTCGTAGTACTTGTCCGGTTTCGGTGTCCCACAGATACGCTTTATAGTCATTACCTCCGGTTAGGGCGAAGCGCCCATTAGGAGAAATGGCCACGGAATTGACTTTTTCACGATGCGCAAGGAACTCCATGCGACGCCCGGTGACTAAGTTGACATAAATTGCTTTACCGTTGGATAACCCAAGCAGAACTTGTTCACCATTACTGGTGATATCAACGTCGCGAATGAGCGCATCAGAGATAGACCAAAGGCCTTCGGATTGCGTCCAGCCTAGGTCCCAAACTGCGAAGTTCATTTGGCTTGCTGTAATTGCGTAGCGACCATTGTCAGATATGCGGATATGGGAAACCACATTGGCATCGGCATCGAGTTCACCCAGGTTGGCTAGTTGTTCATTTTGCTCTAGGTCCCACAACATCAAATGACGTTGTTGAGAATAGAGCAGAGCAAACCGTCCATCTCTGCTAAGTGCGAAGCTCGTCGCACCTTGAGGTTCTATCGGCCAACGCTGCACTTCACGCTCGGCGAAAAAGCAACCATTTAACGTGGTGATGACAATTAAATATAGGAATAAATGAAAAATTCTTTGCATCACATCTAATAATCCGGTTTGTGTCTTAAGACATATAGCTAGTATATTGGTATAACGATTGTCTTCACTAGTCTCATAGAAGATTTGTGCACAACAACCAATGGCAGAGCCATTATTGGGAGAATTTAATGAAATCAGTTTTAAAAGTGTCGCTACTTGCTGCAACAGTTATGCTAGCGGTAGGTTGTCAGAAAGAAGAAACTAAAACAGAAACCGCACCTCAAGCAGAACAAGTTCAAGCAGAAACCGGTAAAGCGGTTCACTTTAAAACCGACGACGACAAAGCGGCATACGCAATCGGTGTTTCATTTGCTAACTACCTAAGCACAAGCATCGACAAGCCAAGCGAAATCGGCATTAATCTTAACAAAGATTTGGTACTAAAAGGTATCGAAGATGTCTTCAAAGGCAATGCTGAATTGAATGAAGAAGAAACACGTGCAGCACTAGAATCTCTAGACAAGCGTGTTGCAGAAAAGATGCAAGCACAAGCGGCTGAGAAAGCAGCTGAAGCGAAAAAAGCTGGCGATGATTTCCGTGCTGAGTTTGAGAAGCAAGAAGGCGTAGTGAAGACAGATACAGGTCTTCTATACCAAGTAATGACACCAGCTGAAGGTGAGAAGCCAAAAGACACTGATACGGTTCAAGTACACTACAAAGGTACTCTGATCGACGGTACTCACTTCGACAGCTCATACGATCGTGGTGAACCTGCAACGTTCCCACTTAACCGTGTAATCCCAGGTTGGACAGAGGGTGTTCAGCTAATGCCTGTGGGTTCTAAATTCAAATTCGTTATCCCGCCAGAGCTAGCATACGGTGACCAAGACACACCAAGCATTCCTGCTAACTCAACGCTAGTATTTGAAGTTGAGCTGCTAAAAGTTGAGAACGACAACGCAGAGCAATAACAATAAGCTGCGATAAGTTATTGAAAAAGGTCCGTTTAACGGGCCTTTTTTGTTCTAGGTCACTAGTTGGTGAGTTTGCTAGGTTGCTTTTCAAATTTTCTGATAAACTTACACCAATTTGTTGATTTTTCGCTCGAAGGCTTATGACAACTACAGAAACAATAAACGCGGAGATGTTGCTCGAAATGGAATCCGTTAACGTGATGCCGTTTACCGAGCACGACAAAATCATTTTAAGATCTTATGAGGCGGTCGTGGATGGTATCGCTAGCCTGATAGGTCCATTTTGTGAAATCGTTCTTCACTCTCTAGAAGACTTAAATACCTCTGCAATTAAAATCGCTAACGGTGAAAACACGGGGCGCCAAGTCGGCTCACCAATCACTGATTTAGCGCTTAAGATGCTAAAAGACATCGAAGGCTCGGAGCGCAACTTCTCACGTTCGTACTTTACCCGTGCAAAAGGTGGCGTGTTGATGAAGTCGATTACTGTCGCCATTCGTAATGGCGAAAATCGCGTGATTGGTTTGTTGTGTATCAACGTCAACTTGGATGCGCCTTTCTCGCAAGTTCTTCAGTCTTTCATGCCGACGCAAGAAGCGAAAGAAGCGGCTTCCTCGGTCAACTTTGCTAGTGACGTAGAAGAGCTGGTGGACCAAACTGTTGAACGCACCATCGAAGAGATCAATGCGGATAAATCCGTGTCTAACAACACCAAGAATCGCCAGATCGTGATGGAGTTGTACGACAAAGGTATCTTCGATATTAAAGATGCCATCAACCGTGTCGCGGATCGCCTTAATATTTCAAAACACACCGTTTACTTGTACATTCGTCAACGTAAAACCGAGGATGATGAAAGGTGAGTAAACTGACTTACACGTTAGTGGTGAATGGTCCCGTTTATGGCAGCCAGTCAGCGCGCAGTGCTTATCAGTTTGCCAAAGCGGTGATAGAGCAAGACCATCAGCTAGTGAGCGTCTTCTTTTATCAAGATGGTGTGACTAATGGTACTGCTTTGAGTGTGCCAGCCAACGATGAATTTGATCTCAATAAGGCGTGGCAGTCTTTGGCTAAAGAGCATGGTGTTCGCCTAGAAACTTGTGTCGCGGCCGCTTTGCGTCGCGGGATTGTAAGTGAAGAAGAAGCGAATCAACATGGTTTGGTTCAGAACAATCTAGCCGATGGTTTTGAACAAGCAGGCTTAGGTAGCCTAGCTGAAGCGATGTTAACCCAAGACAGAGTGGTACAGTTTTGAGTCAGTTAACTTATCTATTTCGTAGTGCGCCACATGGCAGTGCAGCTGGTCGTGAAGGTGTGGATGCACTGTTAGCCGCGTCGGCTTACTGTGAAGATATCAGCGTCATTTTCATGGGTGACGGGGTATACCAGCTTCTACTCGGACAAGACCCCAACAATATTTTGAGTAAAGATTACGCGCCGATGTTAAAGCTTTTCGATTTATACGACATCGAACAAGTCTTTGTGTGTTCAGAGTCGTTAACCCAGCGAGGTTTGGCGCAAGCGGATTTAGTCATTGAAGCCCAAGCGTTAAGCTCAGAGCAGCTCAAAGATAAGTTACAACACGCTGGTAAGCTACTGTCTTTTTGAGGAAGTTATGTTACACATCATAAAAACAGTCTCTGCTCTAGAAGACGCTATGCCTTTATGCAGTGAACAGGATGACATCTTACTTATAGAAGATGCAGTGTACGCTGCTAACTCGCAACATAAAGCATTTTCCCATCTTAAAAACCGCAGCGTATTTGTGTTAGAGAGCGATGCACAAGCTCGCGGTATTGCAAATCGTATCAGTCCATCGCTGACGATTGTGAATTATTCAGGCTTCGTTGAACTAACAGCAAAACAGGATAAATCCCTAACTTGGGATTGAACAAGATTTGCTGTCGACAAAGCTTTACGGATGAATTGTTCTAATTGAACAAAAAAGATCCGTATATTTCTTGACACACCTCTCACTGCTGCATAGAATTTTGCGTCCCTAACTGCATTGGCAGTTGGGGATAGATTTTTCACAAAGCTTACTTTCAAGTAAATCAGGAGCTAGTTAATGGCAACTATTAACCAGTTGGTACGTAAGCCACGTGCAAAGCAAGTTGTTAAAAGCAACGTGCCTGCACTAGAAGCGTGCCCACAAAAACGTGGTGTATGTACTCGTGTTTACACTACTACACCTAAAAAACCTAACTCAGCACTTCGTAAAGTTTGTCGTGTTCGTCTGACAAACGGCTTCGAAGTTACATCGTACATCGGCGGTGAAGGTCACAACCTTCAAGAGCACTCAGTTGTTCTAATCCGTGGTGGTCGTGTTAAAGACCTTCCAGGTGTGCGTTACCACACTGTTCGCGGCGCACTAGACTGTGCTGGCGTAAATGACCGTAAACAAGGTCGTTCTAAGTACGGTGTGAAGCGTCCTAAGTCTTAATGGATTCCGTTAAGTAAGGCCAAACACTAAATTATTTTTAATTTTTTGAAAAAACTGAAAAGTTTTGGATAAAACCTGAAGAAGACAACGGAGATAAATCCATGCCACGTCGTCGCGTCATTGGTCAGCGTAAGATCCTTCCAGATCCAAAATTCAAATCTGAATTGCTGGCAAAATTCGTTAACATCCTAATGGTTGACGGTAAAAAATCTACTGCAGAGAAAATCGTTTACACTGCACTAGATGCTATGGCTGAAAAGTCTGGTAAAGACCACTTAGCTATTTTTGAAGAAGCTCTTGAAAACGTTCGCCCAGCGGTAGAGGTTAAATCTCGCCGTGTTGGTGGTTCAACTTACCAAGTACCTGTAGAAGTACGTCCGGTTCGCCGTAACGCACTTGCTATGCGTTGGTTGGTTGAAGCTGCGCGCAAGCGTGGTGAAAAATCTATGGCTCAACGCCTAGCTGCTGAAATGCTAGACGCGTCTGAGAACAAAGGTACTGCGGTTAAGAAACGTGAAGACGTTCACCGCATGGCTGACGCAAACAAAGCGTTCGCTCATTACCGTTGGTAATACCTTCTGTGCTGCGAGGTTCTCTCGCAGCACTTTTCTATACTCTAAGGTACACCTTAGTAAGAGGATACAATCGTGGCTCGTAAAACTCCTATTGAGCTCTACCGTAATATCGGTATCTGTGCTCACGTAGATGCAGGAAAAACAACCACAACTGAGCGTATTCTGTTCTACACTGGCCTTTCTCACAAAATCGGCGAAGTTCACGATGGTGCAGCAACCATGGACTGGATGGAGCAGGAGCAGGAGCGTGGTATCACTATCACATCCGCTGCGACTACTACATTCTGGCGTGGTATGGAAGCACAGTTCCCTGAGCATCGCGTAAACATCATTGATACCCCTGGACACGTTGACTTTACTATCGAAGTAGAGCGTTCTCTTCGTGTACTTGATGGTGCTGTGGTTGTGTTCTGTGGCTCATCTGGTGTTGAACCTCAGTCTGAAACTGTATGGCGTCAAGCAGACAAATACCACGTTCCACGTTTGGTATTTGTAAACAAGATGGACCGTGCGGGCGCAGACTTCCTACGCGTTGTGAACCAAATTAAGAATCGTCTTGGTGCGACTCCTGTTCCAATCCAGCTGAACGTTGGTGCGGAAGATGAGTTCAGAGGTGTCATCGACCTTATCAAGATGAAAATGATCAACTGGAATGATGCCGATCAAGGCACTTCGTTTACTTACGAAGACATCCCAGCTGACATGATTGAACTTGCTGAAGAGTGGCGCAACCACATGGTTGAATCCGCTGCTGAAGCTAGCGAAGAGCTGATGGACAAGTACCTTGAAGAAGGTGAATTGACTGAAGCTGAGCTCAAACAAGCTCTACGTACTCGCACACTAAATAACGAAATCGTACTGGCTACTTGTGGTAGTGCGTTTAAGAACAAAGGTGTTCAAGCGGTACTGGATGCAGTAGTTGAGTTCTTGCCATCGCCTGTTGACGTACCTGCAATTAAAGGTGTCGACGAAAGAGAAAATGAAGTTGAGCGTCATGCTGACGACAACGAACCTTTCTCTGCGCTAGCGTTTAAGATTGCGACTGACCCATTCGTGGGCACGTTAACTTTCATGCGTGTTTACTCCGGTGTTGTAAACTCGGGTGACGCTGTTTACAACTCAGTAAAAGAGAAGAAAGAGCGTTTCGGTCGTATCGTTCAGATGCATGCGAATAAGCGTGAAGAAGTGAAAGAAGTTCGCGCTGGTGATATTGCAGCTGCTATCGGTCTGAAAGACGTAACAACAGGTGACACACTGTGTGATCAGAACCACAAAGTGATTCTAGAGCGCATGGAGTTCCCTGAACCAGTTATTCAGATTGCTGTAGAGCCTCGTTCTAAGGCAGACCAAGAGAAAATGGCTATCGCGCTAGGTAAACTAGCAGCGGAAGATCCATCATTCCGCGTGGAAACGGACGACGAATCAGGTCAGACTCTGATCTCAGGTATGGGTGAACTTCACCTAGACATTATCGTTGATCGTATGAAGCGTGAATTCAGCGTTGATTGTAACGTTGGTAAACCTCAGGTTGCTTACCGTGAAACCATTCGTGGTAAAGCGGAAGTTGAAGGTAAGTTTGTTCGTCAATCAGGTGGTCGTGGTCAATACGGTCATGTTTGGGTCAAACTTGAGCCTTCTGAGCCTGGTGAAGGTTTCGTATTCGTAGACGAAATCGTGGGCGGTGTGATTCCTAAGGAATACATCAGCTCGGTATCGAAAGGTATCGAAGAGCAAATGAATAGTGGTGTTCTAGCGGGTTACCCTGTACTAGATATTAAAGCTACACTATTTGATGGTTCTTACCACGATGTAGACTCAAGCGAGATGGCGTTTAAGATCGCTGGCTCGATGGCATTCAAGAAAGGTGCATTAGAAGCACAACCTGTGATTCTAGAACCTATGATGAATGTCGAAGTAACCACTCCGGAAGACTGGATGGGTGACGTTGTTGGTGACCTAAACCGTCGTCGCGGTATCATTGAAGGCATGGACGAAGGTGTGGCTGGTCTTAAGATCATCCGTGCTCAAGTACCACTATCCGAAATGTTCGGTTACGCAACTGATCTACGTTCTGCAACTCAAGGCCGTGCGTCTTACTCTATGGAGTTTCACGAGTACGCTGAAGTGCCGAAAAACTTCGCAGATAAAATTATTGCAGAGCGTGGTTACTAATTGACGATTGAACTGCAAAAAGTTTACGACTTTTTGCGAGATCAGGGCGTCCAAATATTGCGCTAACGGGCGTTGGCGCATAAAATAACAATTTCTGGCGCGTCGTCGATCAATAATGATCACGACGAATCATAACTAGGAAGGAACACGATCGTGTCTAAAGAAAAATTTGAACGTACGAAACCGCACGTTAACGTTGGTACTATCGGCCACGTTGACCACGGTAAAACA
>NZ_JAWOWJ010000022.1:0-50286 GCF_033340495.1 Vibrio sp. 1249-1 | reverse complement strand
TGGTGATTTCTCCAATTGATTTTCCGGTGTAGCGGTTTCCGACGTCTCGGAAAACCAAGTAGTTCTCTCAAAGTTACCTCTATTAACGACACCAAATTCAGAAGCTTTAGAAAAAAGTTTAAAAAAATAACATTGCGAGATTTAGCTAATAAAATTGAAGAAAAGTAAGAAAAAGTGCTCAAGTTTCCACAAATCGAGCCGAGAGGGCTAAATTGTATAGAAAACCAGCAAAAGGAAACAATTAAAGGTAAGTTCGCAGACGATAGACGTGAAAATTAGAAAAGAAAAAGCCCCTTTTCCTTTGAGAGAACTGGGGCTAGGTTGGTCGCCAGAGCCTATGTGGAGATCAAGAGAAATGAACACATTTCCGGCATACCGAGTGCAACTTTACATTGAAAATGATTGGCAGGTGAGAGATGAGAGAGCCGCTCATTCTATTGTAAAGTTGCTTGCCAAAAGCCTGCATTCCCATCCACGTCTGAATGTATTGAGTACAGGCTAAGTAAACTACTGCAATAGTGACATTGCAGAGTTTGGCAACTGTTTCGCTTGAGCAAGAATCGATGTACCTGCTTGTTGCAAAATTTGTGCTTTGGTCATTTGCGTGGTTTCTTTCGCAAAATCTGTATCTTTAATTCGGCTGTTCGATGCGTCAACGTTTTCTTGGATGTTTGCCAAGTTGTTGATGCTGTGACTCAGACGGTTTTGCTTCGCACCTAAGTCTGCACGTTGCGAGTCTACGTATTTCAGTGCCGAATCCAGCACAGAAATCGCGTTTTGAGAACCTTGTACCGTGGTCATATCAATATCTTGTACTGACGTTCTGATAGGTTCATCACTCAGGCCAAGCTCAGATGCTAATCCACCAGAAATAGAAATCTCACCCTGAACGTTTGGATGCGCGACAAAAACTTGCAACTTGCCATCTTCACTTACAGACGCATTAATCATATCAGACTGACCATTAATGTATGTGGCAAGCTCTTCGATGTCGTCGCCCGCTTTGGCATTAATGTTGATTTCTAGATCATCAACATTGCCGTCTTCGTCTTCACCCATACCTGGTAGCGTGATCTTCAAGTCAGATTTAGCTGGGTCAACGCTCCAGTTTTTATCTTTACCGTTCTCAGATAAGAAGGTCACACCGCCCATGCGAGTATCGTCCGCACGAATGCTGGTGAGTCCCATGATCATGGCTTCACCTGAGCTCGCACCAATCTGGAATGCCGCTTCACCGAATGAGCCGTTCAATAGACGACGACCACCAAATGAAGTGGTTTCTGCAATACGGTTTAGCTCGTCAATCAATGCCATTGACTCTTCGTTGATCGCCTGACGCTCAGCCGGAGAGTTAGTACCGTTCGATGATTGAATCGCAAGGTCACGCATTCGTTGCATGACAGAGGTTGCCTCATTCATCGCACCTTCAGCGGTTTGTGCAATCGAGATACCATCGTTCGCGTTACGCATTGCGACATCTAGGCCACGAGACTGTGCAGTTAAGCGGTTAGAGATCTGTAGACCTGCCGCATCATCTTTTGCACTGTTAATCTTATGTCCTGAAGATAAGCGCTCCATCGACGTGTTTAATTCATCAGTCGCTTTGTTTAGGTAACGCTGCGCGGTCATCGCGGAGACGTTAGTACTAACTGTTACAGCCATTTTGCTCTCCTGTTGAGTTCGCAAGCTTTTGCGAAGCGGCCAGCTTTACTCTCATTTGGATAAGCACTGACCGTAAAAGTTACTTGCTAAATCTGCCTTAAACGCAGGGTTTAGAATCTCTAAATCTGTTCTGATATTTTCAATACAATTTGTGTGCCAACTTGCGTAAATTATTTAACTACTTTTAAAAGAATCAGATAAACAATAAGTTAGCTTTATCATTAAGCTATTTCAGGTTTGTCAGACTCATCTTAGCCCAAGGGTATTGAACGCTGCCCTGTTGCCGCCCGACTTGCCTCCCGCCTCATTGCCGCTTTGGGTAAAATCGTGCCGCATGACATCTCAGACTCTCAGGTTACGCCGACTTATCGCGCTTAAGGCTTTGCACATAAGGCATCAAAATCAGACAATGTGTATGAGTGCCATACTAGATGTAGTTAAACAACGTTAGATCTTTGGTCTTACCGAATGCTTGTTGCGATGCCTGTAACGCTCGCGAGTTTTCACTGAACTCGATCACGGCTTTAGAGTAATCCAAGTCCTCAAAGTTGCTCTTCGCTTTTGCGAGAGACAAATTAAAGTCTTCATGATTTTGCTCTTGGATATCCAGCGTACTCAATCGAGCACCGGCATCTGTACGCGCTTTATTCAAATGGATAAAAGCAGCGTGGAATTCTTCTGTCATTTGGTGCAATTTGGCGGTCGCCGACGTATCCGAAACCGATTTGTCTGACCATGCCATTGCATCCTTGAAGGTATCGAAAATGCTGAACTCTGCCCGCTTTTCGATCTCAATGCTGTCACCAGGCGTAATTTGGCCTTTTACGTGCACTTTCAGGCCTTTGTATTCAATCCCTTTCTCTGGAGAAAACTCATCGGCATCCACTACTTTGCCGTTACGCTCTAATTGGTAACCAAATTTGCCGTTATTCATATCGACAAATGTCACGCGATACGCCGCATCATCCTTCGTATCAACGTTAGTGGCTCTGTTTAATAGCAACTCAGAACCGTTTTGTAGATCGTAATTCGGCTGATAATCGCCAAATGGGTTTGGTATCTCCATAAACAGCTTGCTGCCAGGATCGTTCATTGGCATCTCAAGCATGCTAGAAACTTTCATTTTGCGCTGATAATCGTCCCCAGCGTATTGCACGCTACCATCTTTATCGCGATAAAATGGTTGGCTTTTTGGCTTAGTGCCAGCAAACACGTAGTTACCAGATTCATCTTGCGAGTTCACCAAGTTAAGGAAGTTGTTCGCAATCTCTTCTAACTCACGCTTCTTTGCTTGTCGGTCTTCAGCAGAAAAGGCACCGTTAATCATCTCCATAGTTAAGCGCTTCGACTCGTCGGCAAAATTCTCCGCATTGGCGATATTAACTTCGTGGTTTTCTAGACGATTACGCACCAACACTATCGAGCTAAGATATTGTTGTAGCTGTTCTTGTTGCTGACTAATGTTTTGGATGTAATGCGCAGCGAGGGGGTCGTCACTAGGTTTCAGTAACTTTTTCCCTGAAGCAAGTTGCTCTTGGTTGTGGTGAACCTTATTCTCTTGACGACGCAGATCATTTTGTACGGACTGATAGTTATGGAAACTAGAAATTCGGGTTAGCACTTATCTCTTCTCCTTACCTCAGTTGTAAAATGGTATTGAAGGTATCATTCGCCGCTTGCATCACACGTGATGAAGCCATGTACGCTTGTTGAAACTTCATCATGTTGGCCGCTTCTTCATCGAGGTTAACACCAGAAATAGAAGCAACGCGCTCTTGCGCCGCTTCATGCTCTAAACGAGCGACGGAGGCTAAACGGTTTGCTGTAGAAGACTTCAGTCCAACTTCAGTATTGAGGTTATGATAAACATCGATCAAGGTGCTGGATTTTCCATCCATCATCTTGTCTGTTTGGATCTTCTGCATTTTTCTCAAGTTGCCGTTACCACCTTCAGAAGGCACCAAGTTTGCGGTGAATTTATCATTCATCAGTGCGCCTTCGCTCAACTCAAACACGGTTGCATCGCCGTTTTTATACAGCGGATGGCTTTTCGGCACTGATATTTCAATCTTCGGGTTATCTTTATCTAACGGGTATGAGTATTTGTCCGATAGTAAGTTACCCTTGTTATCCGTGATCTTTAACCACGGCTTATCATGCTTCTCGTCGGCTGGTTGTACGGTAACCTCAAACTCTTTAACATCCCCCGCCTCACGAATTTTAAACTTGGCGTTACCTTGGGCAAAAGTGGTTGAGGCTTCATAACTTTGTGCGGCAATAGCTTTTGCGTCATTGGTTTCCATCTTTATGATGGCTGCACCACTTCTCGTTGGGCGTAGCAATACGCGCTCACCGGCGGCAAGGCCTTCACCAATTTGCACTTTCATACCATCCAGAACAAACGACGAATCCGAACGGTCGATGTTCAACGACATTTGCTCACCTTTCGGTGTTGTCACGCTGTATTGGTCGCCATCATAACGCAGCGAATATTCACCACCTTTGATCGCGGAAATGTCCTCGATGTAAACCGCAACATCAGCTTGAGAGTCAGGCGCGGCAAAAACTCGAGATTTTGCCACCAGCTCAGAGTTCACGTCAGTAAATACGTCTTTACCTATCTTACCGTTGAGATCCAGACCTTGAGATTGCAGCTGATTAATTTTGTAGGAGAAGCCCGTCGCTAAACGGCCCATTTCATCTTGCAGTTGTGGGATGTGTTTGTCGCGCATTTCAAGTAAAGCGCCGATTTTGCCATCCATATCATCAGACTTGATCGCTTTAATGCCATTCCCTTCCACCATTGCTAATCGTCTTTGATGAACATCCGGATAGCCATCGATCATTTTGAGCTGGCTTGCTTCCGTGCCAGAAACAAGAGTGTGTCCATTGCCGATATGAACATTAAACCCTTCCGCATTTTTGCGTGGGGTTACGGTAACTTTGGTGTACTCTGACAGCTCAGTAACCAGCTTTTCATGCTGATCCATCAGGTCATTATGTGGGCCGGGAGTACGCATCATCAGTCGATGAATATCGCGAATTTCCAACGCAAGTTGATTAACGCGCTCAATGCCCATATCCAATTTTTTATTGGTGACATCAGATTGCAGTCGCACGGTTTCGTGGAAATCATTTAATGTATCAGAGAAGATTTTCGCCTTTTCCAATACCACTTTTCGTGCCCCTAAATCGTTCGGGGTATCTGCCATGGTTTTTACCGCATCGAACCACTCATTCAGGTTCTCGGGAATTTTCTTCGATGCCACGGAGCTCAACATGCTAGAGAGCATATCAAGATTGTCTTGGGTATCCGTTTTGTTGGCATTGTTGGTCGACGACAGGTTCAGTTCATTCACGGCAAACTGATCCCACGAGCGGCGAACATTTTCCACATGCACACCCATGCCGTAGGTAGAACCACCAAACATGCGCGGATCATTCGTGCCTTGGATAACAGACTGACGGCTATAACCCTCTGTATTAACATTAGAAATGTTATGACCAGTGGTGTTTAATTGTCTCTGAGCAGTAAGCACACTTTGAGTACCTACATTCAGAAGATCTGACGCCATACATGCCCCCGAAAACGAAATATAAATCGGCAAAACCGATCACCTAGACACATTAAAAGCAAAAGATGTGCCAAGTGATAGAAAGGCGTAGATGTTCAGATAAAGTGAAGGCTTGCACTATGGCAAGCCTTCGAGAACGTCATAAATTGTCGCAGAGACATTACATACTTTCGATTTTATCCTTCACCTGCAGGACTTTATCTGCGTAATTCGGATCGGTCGCGTAACCCGCACTGTGGATACCGCGAATAAACAACTCTGAATTCCCGCGTTTCTGCAATGCTGTCTCGTAACGTGGGTTGTCATTCAAAAATCGTACAAAGTCATTAAAGCTGTCTTCGTAACTTGAGTAGGAGCGAAACGCTGCCGTCTCTTTCACTGGCGTGTTATCGTGGAACTCTAAAGTTTGAGTCGTCACTTTATCACCCTGCCAGCTTCGATCTGCTTTGATATTAAATAAGTTGTTGCTGCTGCCACGCGCGTTCTTCACGACCTTTTGTCCCCACCCCGTTTCCAAAGCGGCTTGCGCAAGTAGCAAAGATGGCTCGACACCTAAGGCTTTCGCAGCTTTCTCCGCGTATGGCTTCATCGAGTTAACAAAGGATTCTGGTGAATCGAATCGAGTGGGTTCATTACTTGGTCGAGATAATTGACCAGATTCAATCAAGCGCTGTTCAATCTCGCGCGCTTTTTTCGGGTCAACACGACGATATTCCGCAGCATTGTTTGCCGCATCACGCATAGCCGTTTCTTTTTTGTCGTTCTCTTGCCCAGCCGTTAATTGCTTAACAATCATATCGGCCAGTCCCATTGAACCAGACGAACTCAATTCACTCGCCATCTGTTCATCCAACATTTGTCGGTAGAACTTCTCGTTTTGGCTGTTCATCATGTTGGACTCAAAGCCCTCATTGGCTTCACGCATGGATTTCAACATCATGGAGGTGAAGATCGATTCGAACTGACGAGCAGCCGCATGCAATGCTTCTTGCTCGCCATCTTTTCCCTCTTTCACTGCTTTTTGACGCAGAGTATCCAGAGAACTGATGTCATGGATAAAACCAATGTCGTTAGGATTGTTCATTATACCTACCTCCTAACCATTAAATGATGATCAACTGGCCTTCAATGGCACCAGCTTGCTTCAATGCTTGTAAAATTGCCATCAAGTCCGAAGGCGCAGCCCCGACTTGGTTCACGGCACGGACCAAATCATCCAACGTTAAGCCTGGTTCGAACTTAAACATTTTTCCTTGCTCTTCGCTGACTTCGATATCCGAGTCTGGTACGACTACGGTTTGCCCACCAGAAAAGCCGTTAGGTTGGCTAACATTCAGGTTTTCTTTGATCGCAACCGTCATGCCGCCATGCGTTACTGCTGCTGGTTTAAGACGTACATGCTTACCAACTACAATAGTGCCCGTTCGTGAGTTAACGATGATTTTGGCTGCACCATCTGCCGGGTCGAATTCTAGGTTTTCGATTGCCGATAAGAACGCAACACGCTGACTGACGTCACGAGGAGCACGCACGCGCACTGATGTCGCGTCAACAGCGCTCGCCATTTGTGGGCCAAGGAAGTTGTTTACAGCATCCGCCATACGTTGAGCCGTTGTGAAGTCTGACTCAAGCAAGTTGAACGTGATGTAATCACCACGACCAAATGGGTTTGGAATTTCTCGCTCTACTGTCGCACCACTAGAGATAAGACCAACGGTTGGATTGTTACCTACGATTTTAGAACCGTCAGCGCCTTCAGCACTGAAGCCGCTCACTACTAAGTTACCTTGAGCAACCGCGTAAACTTGACCGTCGAGACCTTTGAGGAACGTTTGTAGTAGCGTACCACCACGCAAACTTTTAGCACTTCCGATGGAAGAGACAGTCACGTCCACTTGCTGACCCGGTTTAGAGAAAGGCGGCAATTCTGCCGTAACCATGACTGCGGCAACGTTTTTAATTTTTGGCTTTGTGCCCGGCGGCATCTGAATGCCGAAGTTTTGCAGCATGGCGGCGAAACTTTGCTCTGTAAACGGGTTCGCTTCACCCGTACCAGGTAAGCCTGAAACCAAACCATAACCCACGAGTTGGTTGCTTCGTACACCTGCCACTTGCGCGACGTCTTTGATACGTGCGGCTTGGGCTACGGTAGAAAACAGAGCAACGCTCATCAGTACTAAAAGGAGTTTTTTCATGCTTACTTATCTCTTGCAGTCAAATTGCCGTCAGCACGGCGTGTTATAGCGCTACATTAAAGAATCGTGCCAAGAAGCCTGGCTCTTGCATATCTTGTTGCAAACCAGTGCCAGAGTACTGAATTCTTGCGTTAGAAACGCGATTTGATGCAATGGTGTTGTCGAAATTAATATCATCCGGACGAATAGTGCCACTTAAACGTATGTACTCATCACCCGTATTTAGCGTCATCCACTTCTCACCGCGGATCACGAGGTTGCCGTTTGCCAGTACTTCGATCACCTCAACAGTGATGTAACCACTGATGCTGTTGCTCTGCTTTGCAGAAGAGTCACCTGCAAATGAGTTGGAGTTGTTTAAGTCATAAGAGAAATTATATTTTCCGCCAATTTGCAGCTCTTCTCCGCCCACTTGAAGCGGGTCCATTTGCGCTTCATTGGTTTTCGATAAATCGGCATTTGCGCTTTTCGTCGCACTGGTTGTCTCATCCAGTGTTACGGTAATAATGTCGCCAATACCACGTGGTTTAGAATCGTCGTAGAGATCGGTAATGTGCTCGGCGCTAAACAACGAACCTGTTGCAGCAGCGTAATGCTCAGGCTTGTTTTTCGGATGAATTGGAGCCCAAGCAGGGTCGCCAGCAACCGGATCACTTCTACCACGTAAAGTATCTACAATACCGCTGCTCTCTTCTTTCGATTTATCGCCTTCTACTGCGTCGACCACAGTGGTTGCTTGTGTCACTTCATCCGTTTCAATCGGTTCCAACATGGCACAGCCCGACATCGTAGCAATCAAAGCGAGTAGGCAAATACGTTTCATCGTGAGCTCCTCAAATCTTGCTCTTAATCGTTACAATTGCTGGTTAACGAAGCTCATCATTTTATCGACTGACGAGATCACTTTTGAGTTCATTTCGTAAACGCGCTGGGCTTCGATCATGTTGACCAACTCTTCCGTTACATTCACGTTGGACGCTTCCAGCATGGATTGACGAATTTCCCCCAAACCGTCCAAACCAGGAACACCCTCTTGTGGATCGCCACTGGCACCCGTTGGTAAGTAAAGGTTCTGACCAATTGGCTCTAGGCCACCCGGGTTAACAAAATCTGTAATGGTTAGCTGACCAACGACTTGGTTGTCTTGCTGACCTCGGACGCGAACCGACACTTCACCATCCGTACCAACAGTAATAGAAATCGCATCTTCTGGAATCACAATTTCAGGCTCTACAGGGTAGCCAGAACCCGACGTGACTAACGTGCCTTCACCATTGAGCGTGAACTGACCGTTACGGGTATAACCGATGTTGCCGTCCGGCAATGTCACTTGGAAAAAACCGTCGCCTTCCACCATCATGTCCAGTGCGTTAGTCGTTGTCTGTGCATTGCCGTGCGTGTGCACTTTTTGCGTCGCAACCACTTTAGAACCCGAACCTAACATCAAGCCACTTGGCAGTTCCGTGTTCTGAGATGACTGGCCGCCAGGCTGGTTGATGTTCTGATAGAACAAATCTTCGAATACTGCACGGCTCTTTTTGTAGCCGACAGTAGAGGCATTCGCCAAGTTGTTCGAAATTGTGGCAATGTTGGTTTGTTGGGCGTCTAAACCTGTTTTACTTACCCATAGTGCTGGATGCATAGTGAACCTCTAACTCTGTTAACTCATACGAAGCAGTGAATCTGAAGATTTATCCATTTCTTCAGCTGTGCTCATCATCTTGACTTGCATTTCAAACTGACGTTGTAAGTCAATCAATGCGGTCATTTCACCTACGGCATTCACGTTACTGCCCTCTATCGCTCCCGTCTGGAGGCTAACAGTCGCGTCTGCTTCGTAAGGTTGGTTTGGAGTTTTATGGCGAAATAAGCCATTGGTGTCTTTAAACAAGCTTTGGTCATTAGGCTTAACAAGCTTAATGCGATCAACCGCTTGGAATTCTTCTGCCGGGGCACCTTGAGGAAGCACAGAGATGGTGCCATCCCGACCGATTTCAATTTTGGAGAGAGGAATAGGCAAAGTAATCGGCGCATCGTTTTCACCCAGCACCAAATGACCACTTGCGTTGGTAAGCATGCCATTTTGATCGACTTTTAGGTTGCCGTTACGAGTCAACCCTTCTTTCCCTGTGTGATCGAGTACCGATATCCAGCCGCTGCCTTCAATCGTCACATCCAGATCACGCCCTGTTGTAATCACGCTACCTTGAGCAAAGTTATGCCCTGGACGCTCTGTCATGCTGAATACACGTGAAGGATGGCCTTCACCATAAGCCTGCATTGAGCGAGCCTGTGCTAAATCAGCCCGAAATCCGGTCGTGCTTACGTTAGCCAAGTTATTAGCGCGCAATTGTAGTGCCTGCATATTTTGCTTGGCGCCACTCATTGCGAGAAACAGTGCGCGATCCATAAATTACTCCAAAAAATCTCTCTGTACACGGAGTAAAAGCAATAGTTATGCCAAAATAAAAATAGACTTACTAATCAATATCTTGAATTAATAACAAACTATTAAAAGAGGTCAATAGAGGCAGAAAACTGTAACGAGAGGCAAGGTTTTGATCCATACGGCGGCAACAGCGGCAAATCGTAGATCAAAGCATGCTTAGCCTGAGTGAGGTGTATTCAGGCTAAGCATCAGATGAATGTCATGATGAAAATGAACAAAGCGGTAATTACTAAGAAGCAATCACACGCCATTGCTTACTCAAGCAGAGTATCGAATGACCCAGCTAGTGCTCTAGCGGATCTGTAAGATATTCTGTTGTAGTTGGTTGTGTACTTCTAGCGAACGTGAGTTTGCTTGGAAGTTACGCTGAGCAGAGATCAGGTCCACCAACTCCTGCGTCATATCAATGTTTGACTGTTCCAGCATACCGTTATTGATGGTGCCGAAAGAGCCTTTATTTGATTCACCCCAGATCTTGTCACCCGAGAACTGCGTTGAATCCCATTGAGTGCCGCCTTTCTTATCCAGACCTTGCTCGTTTGGAACACGTACGAGAGCAACACGACCCAATGTAACGTTTTCACCGTTTGAGTAAGTTCCCAATACGCTGCCGTTTTCATCGAAGTCAACTTTGGTTAGGAAGCCCGTTGTTGCACCGTCTTCGTCAAACTTAGTCAGTTCGAACGGAGCCGCAAACTGTGTTGCTGAGCCTAAGCCGAAGTTAAGCGTCTGCGCAGGATCGGCACCATTCATATCGACTGGTGTCGTGTTCGTCGCCGGATCGCCTAATGCCACAGACGTAATTGGCTGACCATTGTTCAAGCTCGCCAACGTACCATCGTTGTTGAACTTCATGGTATGACCCACATGGCCTGTTGGCGTTTGTGCATCACCTGCCGCAACATTTAAAGGCTTTTCACCTTCTTTATCTGTCACGGTGTAGTAAGTGTTCCACGTGTTTGGCTGAGTCTGATCTTTCAAGTAGTACGTCGTTAGCTTGTAAGACTGACCCATCGAGTCATAAATAGTCGAAGAAGTTGAACGGTTGTATGTATCTGGGTCTGAAAAATCAAACTGAGTCGGATCTTTCAAATCGCCGTTAGCTGGCAAGTTCACGCCCACTTCAATGTTTGCTGTTTGCTTTGGCTTACCAAATTCAGCAGGAATATTGATAGGTTGTGGCTCGTATGAAGAAACCTCACCAGAGCTTGGGTCCACTTGGTAACCTAATAAGAACTCGTCGTTCGCGGTCACCATGTAGTTTTCTTTATTTAAGTGAAATGCACCATTACGTGTCAGTTCATTCTGTTGTGGAGTTAGACGCTCTTTCGCTACAGCGAAAAAACCTGTCCCCGAAACACGCAAATCCATTGGGTTGTTGGTGTAAATGCTAGAGCCTTCATGGAACTGCTGTGC
Organism: Vibrio sp. 1249-1; assembly: GCF_033340495.1. NCBI lineage: Bacteria > Pseudomonadati > Pseudomonadota > Gammaproteobacteria > Vibrionales > Vibrionaceae > Vibrio > Vibrio sp. 1249-1. The sequence continues at coordinate 38,989 of NZ_JAWOWJ010000022.1, read as the reverse complement.
CACTTGGCTTGCTTGCGCACCACCACCCGGTGTGGTTTTTGCGTTAGTAAATAAAGAGTTAGAGTAGACATCAGCAAACTCAGCACGGGACTCTTTAAAGCCGTAAGTGTTGGCGTTCGCAATGTTGTTACTGGTGGTGTTCAAATCCAGTTGGGCGGCGGACAAACCGCTTAAAGATACATATGACATTCCAAAATCTCCTAATCTAGCGAGCTATGACTACGCTTTGCCGACTTCCAATACTTCTGCAAGTCGAACTGGCGACTCAAAACCAGCCAGATTGAGTAATACGTTTCCGTCACCTTTGCCAAGCAATACGCTGTTTACGTTGGCATACGTCGATACTGGGAACTCTTGCGACTCCCCTTCAACTAAGCCAGACGCTTTCACTTTGTATTTGCCAGCTGGCAGTGGATTTCCGCTTTCATCTTTACCGTCCCAAAGCACACGCGTGTCGCCGGCTGGTTTCGCCCCTACCTCAAAGGTACGAACCAGTTGGCCAGCTTCATCCTCTACACGAACAAACAGATTATCGATAGATTGTGAAAGCTTAACCATTGCCGCCATTGGTGCGTCGTCCTGCTTCACACCTGCTGCTCCTGGGACCAATACGTCACGCCCTACCAAAGAGGAAGCTTGTAACGCTTGATTTGATGTCATTGACGAATTCAAACTCTCAAACTGAGTGTTCATCTTGCCAATGCCATCAACGGTCGCAAATGAAGCCATTTGCGCAATCATCTGGTCATTACTCACCGGCTTAAAAGGGTCTTGCTGAGACAGTTGCTTCGTGAGCAATGATAAGAAGTCTTCCTGTTTTAGATCCTGCTTACCCGTGCTCTCTTCCGCTTTCTTGTTACTCTCTTGTAGACTTTTAAGCTGGTCGATATAGGACAAGCCGCTTTGACCAACGTTGTTAATTCCGGCCATACGCTACCCCCTTATCCTTATTGACCCATCTGCAGCGTACGCAGCAGCATTTGTTTACTAGAATCAGCGACCTGTACATTAGTTTGGTATGCACGAGAAGCTGAAATCATGTTTGCCATTTCTTCCATTACATTGACGTTAGGCTTGTAAATGTAGCCTTCTTCGTTTGCAAGGGGATGATCTGGGTTGTACTCCGCACTCAGCGGTTTATCACTTTCTACAATACCCATCACTTTCACTGGCACCGTATCACCGCCACGCATGGCGTTACTTAACTCTGCACCAAACACTGCATGACGCGCTTTGTAAGTGTCTTTCGCAGAGCTGCTGACACTGTCGGCGTTCGCCAAGTTGCTTGAGGTAGTATTCAGACGAACGGATTCAGCGCTCATTGCGGAACCTGTCACATTGAAAACGTTAAATAAGCTCATCTAAATTATTCCCCTTTGATTGCTTTGGTTAAGTTCTTGAATTTGCTGCCTAGAAAGTCGAGTGATGCTTGGTGTCTGATTTGGTTTTGCATAAACAAGTTACGCTCTAAATCCAAGTCTACCGTGTTGCCATCTCCCGTATCTGGTTGCGTAGGAAGACGATATAACTTGTCCCCAACCAACGTTGTAGTGGCAGGAATATGCCGACCATCTGTGCGACTAAGACCAATGCTTGCCCCAGATGTTGCCGCTTGCAATTCCTTCGCAAAGTCTAAACCTCTTGCTTTGTAACCAGGCGTGTTTGCTTGTGCGATATTGGTGGAAATCACCTCTGCATTGCGTTCACGTACGCCCACCGTGTGCTGGTGGATGCCTAGTGCATTGTCAAAAGATATAGCCATGTTTGCCTCTACAATTAAGAACTGACCGTGATTGATAACCAAAAAGCAATTAGCATGCCAAAACCTAAAGCATTACACCAACCTAGTGGTTACCGTGAATTGAAATAGCAATAAGTGAGCCAAAGTAACTGGAATGTCATGTCGTATCACTTTGTCACTTAATAAAGATACACCGTGTTGAGGGCACAAGGCAAAAACGCGCTTCAACTAATTGAGTGATACATGAGGCGCTCGGCGCAGAAAGGTAACAAACAAAAAAAGCCTGACACGAAGTCAGGCTTTTCTATCAATGAAGAGATACCGCTATTTAAGCTTGTAAATGATGCCCGGATTACAGCGCACCATTTCAAATTTATCAGTCAGACCAGTTAGCGACTCTGATGCCCCTAACAGCAAGTAGCCACCAGGGTTTAAACTGCTCGCCATTTGGTTAAGCACTTTAGATTTCATTTCTGGAGAAAAGTAAATCAATACGTTACGACAGAAAATGATGTCGAACTTACCCATCAGTGCGTAACTGTCCATCAAGTTTTGTGGACGAAAGTTCACCAAACGCTTGACGTTATCTTTGACTTTCATGCGACCACCGTCCGCATTTTCAAAGAAGGTGCGACGACGTTCTGGTGAAAGCCCGCGACCCAAAGCCAAGTTGTCGTACACCCCTGCACGACACATCTCGAGCATACTTGCCGAAATATCTGTGGCTGTAATGGACACGTTTGGTAACAAGCCCGGCTTGCGCTGTTGCGTTTCCAGGATCGTCATTGCAATAGAATACGGTTCTTGGCCCGATGAACTGGCAGCAGACCAGATCTTAATTGGGCGCTTACTTGCCGCTACTTCTGGCAATAATTTGTCAGCTAAAACCGTGAACGGATAAGTATCTCGAAACCACAAGGTTTCGTTAGTCGTCATCGCATCCACAGCGGCGACTCGTAATTCTCGATTACGCCCTGTAACAACATCACGTAGCAAATCTGATAACGATGCGAGCTTAAACTTCGTCACTAAAGGACTCAGTCGGCTACGCACGAGGTATTGCTTGCTATCACCTAACACGATGCCACATTGCGATTCTAGAAAACGGCTAAAGTCACGATACTCTTGATCACTGATTGTAATAGCAGTCATTAATGTCTCTTTTATTGTGTTAATGCAGATTTAACCGCGTTACCCAACTCATCTGGGTTAAATTTCGCAATGAAGGTGTTGGCACCTACACGCTCAACCATAGCTTGGTTGAATACACCACTTAATGAAGAATGGAGGATAACATAAAGGTCTTTCAAATCTGCATGTCTGCGAATTTCAGCCGTTAAGGTATAGCCGTCCATTTCTGGCATTTCAATATCGGAAATAACCAACGAAATTTGATCGTAGATATTGCCTTCTTGAGCCATTTCAATCAACTTATTGTACGCTTCTTTGCCGTCTTTGACAGATACGACCTCAAAACCGATGGATGTAATCGCACGCTCTACCTGTTTACGCGCGACCGTCGAGTCATCAGCAATCAGTATACGGCGTACAATAGGCTTTTCTTGTTCTGCTTGTGCGATTTCTTCGCCAATAGCGGAATCCATCGTTTCATCAACTGGCGCAATTTCTGCCAGGATTTTTTCAACGTCAAGGATTTCAACCAGCTCATTGTCAATGTTTGTCACGGCAGTCAAGTAGTGCGCTTTACCTGCACCGTCTGGCGGTGGCAAAATCGCTTCCCAATGCATATTGATAATACGCTCAACCGATGATACCAAAAATGCTTGGATCGTACGGTTAAATTCTGCAATAACAACAAAACATTTATCTAAATCAGTGGTTGGGCGGCCACCAATTGCCAGGCTCAAATCAATAACGGACACGGTATGGCCGCGGATATGAGCGATACCTTTAACCAGAGGGTGTAGATTTGGCATTGAAGTCAGCTTAGGGCACTGTAGTACTTCTTTCACTTTGAATACGTTAATGCCGTAGCGCTGTCGGCCCATCAGTCGAAAGGTCAATAATTCCAATCGGTTCTGACCGACGAGTTGCGTACGCTGATTCACCGAGTCAAGAATCCCCGTCATATGCTCATCTCCATCTCAAACTTTTTGTTTTTAAATGATACTCTACCACTGGCAAGCACGATACCAGGGAGACAGTATGGCGTATTTCACTTTCACTTCGACACCATTGACTATGACAATATGTAGAGCGCTAATTACAAAGTACGCTAAGTCTATCGGCATTTTGCTCAGTATGTTTAGCTTTTTTGTTCATTCAGCTTCAGATAATCAGATCGAGCAAATAAAAACAGCAGCAGAACAACATATTCTTGCTACGGTTGATCAGCCTGATGGTGGCGAGCTATCTGTTAATGCGGCAGAGATCGACTCGAGAATAAAAGCAACGGATTGCCCTGTTCCGTTAGATACATCTGCCTCTTCCACCAGCAGCACGAGAAGTAACATCAATGTGTTAGTGGAATGCCAACCGGATGACTGGAAAGTCTATGTCCCTGTGAGGATCTCGGTATCAGTACCAATGATCGTCGCGACACGAACATTAGGGAGAGGAGAAATCGTCAGCGCATCGGATGTTACCACTTCCATGATCGAGCTACAGCGCTTTCGTAAAGATGGATTTTCTAGCTACGATCAAGTGGTTGGGGCAAAGCTAAAGCGTAATGTTCGTTTAGGCGATGTCGTAGAGAGAAATGATGTTTGTGTGGTATGCCGAAATGAAAAGGTCATTATCAAAGCGGTGAATTCTGGCATGACGATCACAACGCAAGGAACAGCATTGCAGGATGGTTCAGCTGGCGATCAAGTAAGAGTGAAAAATGATAAGTCACAACGTATAATAGAAGGCATAGTGACTGACATTGCGGAAATCACTGTTAATTTTTAATACCCACTGGTAGCGTGTTTAAACTGATCAATAAAAATGCAAAAAATGACTAAAGTTATTTTTGCGCTGGTCGATAGTCTGGATACCAGTATTACGATACAAGGCAAAGGTTAAACATGGCAGGTATAGATAATATACGTTCAGGGCAAATGATGACGACAACAAGTCGCGCACCTGCACGTAACGATTCCAATGCTACCAGCACGACAGAATCAAAAAAGGCGCCAGCGCAACAAGACGCAGTATCACTCAGCCAGCAAAGTAAAGCCGTCAGTAAACTCCAGAAGGATATGGCAGCTTCTCCGGCATATGACAGCGCCAAAGTTGCAGCAATCAAAGAAGCTATCACAAACGGTTCATACAAAGTCGATCCTGAAAAATTGGCTGACAACATGATTAAGTTTGAAAACGAATTGCAAGGCAAAAGCTAACTGACTTAGGCCGAAGGTAAGTATTTTATGGCAGCATTAGTCGATCTCGTTAATTTCCAGCTAGAAAATGCTAAGGCACTTTCCGCTGTTTTACGCCAAGAAACACAAGCAATCACGGCGCGTGTCTCTACCGAGATTGAGAACATTGCCAAACAGAAGATGACGCTCATTGATCAGCTCAGAACAACTGATCAGCGAATCGCCTCTCACCCGCACGTCAATCAACTTACTGAAGATGAGCACCTAAGTCAGGTTGTTGCTCAGATCCAATCGATCGTCCTCGACTGTCAACAAGTTAACCAAGTAAATGGCGAATCGCTTAGTCGTGCACAGCTGAGCTTCAATAAACTCAACAACATGCTTCAGCGAACTCATGGCAAAGTTGGCATGACCTACAATGCGGGCGGAAAAACCCACACCATCTCGACGCTTGGCACCAATATAAAAGCTTAAACGTCACTCTTACCCTCAATTCCCGCGCTCACGTAGATATAAAAAAGCGACTCATTGTTACCAATCAGCCGCTCAAAAAGATTATCTGTCTAGTGAAATGGTTTAAAACAAGGTTTGCTGACGCTTCTCAGGCACCTGCTGAACTTCTCCATAATCACGTAGCTTATCCATCTTACGGATATCCAGGCGCAGCTCAGTCACATAACTGTCTTCAACAAGATAACTACGCACAACTTCTGCACCACGAATTACACCATCGACGGCACCAGTGGTGCTTTCAATACCCAAACGCTGGTCTTGCAGCTCTGCACGTCCACTAACACGCATGCCATAAACTTGCTCTGCTAGCTCACGATAAGCATCAATTTTTGATGCGCGCATTGCTCGTACACGCTTTTCTTCAACTGTGCGGCCTGTTTGCTCACTGACGCTGGCATAACCCACCGCCACTAAGATTTCATCTTGACGCATCTGTTGTAATGGCTGACACCCAACCAATATCAGTGTGGCAACAATAAATAATAACTTCTTCATGCTTCTATCCTATGGACGGAGAATCACAGTGTACGGCTGACGAATAGTAGGGTCAGAACGAATCAACACACCATCTTGTGTGCGGATGCTATTTAACGTATCTAAGTCACGCCCAATACGGTCAGCCGGAAGGAAACCTTGCGCTGTCGCTACAACTACACGGCTTTGCATGCCAACCACGCGTGCATTGACAAGCACTCCGCCCTCTTGGCGCAGCATTGTTCCGGTCAGTACATACTGAATTTGCTGCTCTTGAGCTAAATCTTGCCAATCACGACTTAAAGCAAAATCGCCCTGCTGCGTCACTTGAATAGAGCCCGTAGTTTTGAAATCAACCACTTTAAACCCTCGGCGCTGAAACTGATGGATAAAACCTTCAGAGACCGAGTTACCTAACCAGTTTGTTGCATCCATATTTTGTAGATCAACAAACGAGGTAATCGCAATCGGTGTCCGCGCTGATACTGCCACATTAGAAACCATCAGGTCTTCTGTCATGCTCTCAATGAAAAAGTCCATCGTATGACGCGGACTATCCATCAGCATGAACTGGCTTCCCGAGTACGGTTCTTTACCATTGTAAATCGGTGAGTACGCGCACGATGTCAGAAGCGTCATCATCGATGCGGCGACAAGCCACTTTTTCATGGTTTGATTCTCCAGATAATCTTAGGTGATACCGTTCTTTATTAATTCCTTTCCAAGAAAGTGAATATTGGAACAGTCTTTGCTTTTCTTTGTTTGCCTAACGAAGAAAAACCCACCAAACTTCACTGAATTTGTTAAAGCAATATTTATACCCGAACGGTTGTAACCAATGAAAAAAATATTAAACAGTCTGTTTTCAATCACTTTAGTGATGCTTGTGCCTTTTAAGGTAATGGCATCTTGGTATGAAGTCACAGGCGTTGCCACCATCGTTTCTTCAGAAGAGACGGCAAGGCTCCATGCGTTGGAAGACGCGCTGTTCAAAGCCGTCAATTTTTCGGGCGCAGATATTGGCAGTATTAGCAACTTGATGCCGCTATTAGAAGAAAGCCGCAACGAATACCAGTTTACCAATCATGAAGTCCGTTACATTTTGGTCGAGTCTGAACGCAAACGTCGCGGTAAAGTCGAGGTAAAAATCCGCGTTGATATTTATCCATCGGCAACGGGTTGCCACACCGATCAATACAAAAAGACAATGCTGGTCGGCAATATTGAGGTCGCATCACCACAACAAGCAGTGATGGGACAAATTTATCAAGTTGGTGACGATTTTAGCCACGTAGTGAACCGTCAACTTGATCAAACCTCACGCAGCTTTGTGTCTGTTGGTACAACGGACTACTCAATAAGCAGCAACTATCCTGCTCGCACTCAAATGATCGCGCAAGACAATGGCGCACAATACATCATTGGAGGGGTCATCACCGATCTCACTGCAACGGTCGAATCTCAACTATTGCAAGATGACATCATCAATCGTCAGTTTGCGTTAGAAATGAAAGTATTTGATGGTAAAACTGGCCATGAAATCTTCAACAAAGCCTACCGTGAGGTCGCGCGTTGGCCATTTGCTAAGACGAGTCAAGTGGACACTCGTAGTGCACGTTTTTGGGCATCGACCTATGGCGAGATGATGCTTCGCGTTAGTCGCAATATTATGTTGGATCTGGAGTCGGAGCTATCTTGCAAAATTACATTGCCAGAGGTTGTGGCAGTCTTCGGTAATACCGTAACGATGGATCTCGGCCGTATGCACGGCGTAAAAGAGGGAGACAAATTGCAGCTTTGGCACACCGCGTCGTTTATCGACCAAAATGGATTGCCAAGAAACAAAGTCTCGCAAAGCGAAATTACATTAACGGTATCACGCATATACGAACACGAAGCCGAGCTGACGATTGATCAGCCAAATTTAGCATCTAGCGTTCAAATTGGCGACGTAATGAACAAGATCCTATAAAAGCAAACATTAAGTCTTGAGATATGCTCACTTTTGAATATCATAGGCAGCGCATCTTATTTGATTATACCAATGACCGTAGCGAATCGTTCAACGTGATGCTGATACAGATCTGGTAGATTGCTAGATTTGAACTCAGTAAAACAGTGCAATGAACTGCAACTATTGGTATTACGCCCCCATGGCACAGCTGGATAGCGCAGTCCCCTCCTAAGGGACAGGTCGTAGGTTCGAATCCTACTGGGGGCGCCATATCATAGCCTTAGCTCCCACTTGAGCTAAGGCTTTTTTGTATCTTCAATTTCAAGCCTCGCACTGCTCCCCCTAGTACATCGTGTTAGGTAATCTTCCCAGTAATCAATATGATCGGATCAGGTGTTTCGGTTACGGGATAAAGTCTTCTACTGATCTGACTTCTTCCCCTTGAAATCATTTCAACAAGCCCTATTTACAGTTTTGTATTTTATTACTTTAATTATCTATGAGTTTTGCTTACCCTTTTGGCTATTAATAAAATTATTAGTTAGCACTATGTCTAAGAGCAATTTAATAACTAACACTGGACACCGCTTTATTTCTAAAGGCAAGACAGCCTTTAAGATACATATCCATACCCCCGAGGATACGGTACTACACCGCTCGGTAGGATTTGTTCGTATTGGAGAAAAGAAAGGCTTACAAAAAGCCATTAAGCTGAGAAACGAGTTAGGCCGGCAAATGTGGGGCAAATTCTGGCGACGTCTTTTGAAAGACCCTTACTTAATGACCAGGCTTCCACATAGCGTTGAGCCTAAAATCGTTCACAAGCCTAACCCTACTCTTGAAAACCCTGACAACCGAGATACGTGTTACATCGCCAAGTGGCGAGAGTTCAATGATGACGGTGAGTATAAATATAAAACGGTGGTTCGCTCTATTAGTAAGTACGGCAAACTTGCCGCCTACATGCAAACCAAAAAAGCGTTGTTAGAAGCACATAAAGATAACTTGGAGATCCTGACATTTATGGGGCGTTTAAACAGCATTGATCTTAAGTAATACCTAGCCACTTTGAACATTTCAGTTAGTTTTTAAAGAGAAATAAAAAGCCCCAAAGAGCGAACTCTTTGGGGCTTTCAGCTTCAGTCTTCTATACTACGGTCGAATAGGAGCTTATTGCTGAACTTGGTATTCAAATTCTGGAACAACGATTTCTACGCGACGGTTTTGTTGACGACCTTCACGAGTGTCGTTTGAAGCGATTGGGTTGTTTTCACCTTCGCCACGAGCTTGGATACGTGATGAATCAATACCTTTTTCAACGAGCGCGTTAGCAACAGACTCAGCACGTTTTTCAGAAACCTTTAGGTTGTAAGCTGCTGGACCAGACGTATCTGTGTAACCTACAACTTCAACGTTCGCTTGTGGGTGCTCGTTTAGGAAAGCAACTAGGTTATCAAGTTTTGCAGCGCTCTCTGGTTTTAGAGTTGTGCTGTTTAGATCGAAGCTACCTGTGCCAATTGTTTGAGTTTCGAATGTTTTCGTAACTACAACTGGCTCTTCTACCACTTCTTCTACAACCACTTCTTCAACAACAACTGGCTCTTCTACGATTACTGGCTCATCGTTGCCGCCGAATTTGAAAGAAACACCTAGTGTTGCAGTGTTACCTGTCGCACGAGTTACATCGTTGCTGATGTCAGTCAGTGTTTGGTATTCCGCACGAGCTGTTACGTTTTGGCTTAGGTTGAATTCAAGACCAGCTGCGCCTAGGTAAGAGTAATCATCTTTGCCATCAAACATTACGTAAGCGCCACCCACTTTACCGTAAAGTGCGATGTCTTCAGTGATTGGTAGGCTAAATTTAGGAGCAAGAGTGATTGCTTCTACGTGGCCACCGAAAGAAGTTTGGTTAAAATCACCGATGTTGTCGAAACCCGCTTCTACTGCGAAGTATTTATTCATTTCGTAACCAACAAAAGCGCCAAGAGTAGAATCGTCTTTGTCACAAGCCTGGCCCGCTACACACGCGTCTTCCATCCATGACTTACCCATCTTACCACCAACGTATACTTCTGCTTGTGCTGCTGAAGCCATAAGTAGAGACGCTGAAATTACCGCTGCTAATTTTTTCATTATTGATTCCTCTAAAGAAGTTCTTTTGTTAGATGCCGAAATGCGCCGTCTGACTGACGTTGTATTTCAATTCTTTTTATTCATTCCTTGAGTGAGATACTTAGTCAGCTTCTTTTTATGCACATGCATTTTTTTTATGGAAGCAACTTACGTACATTTCCTGTTCAGTGATACATATCGCCATCTCGGTATCGCTGACGGGATGAACTATAACGCTAAGAAATCGCGAGAAAAATCCCAATTCTGTCAATTTATTGTCATCAAAAATCTCGACAACATGTGATCTTAAGCAAAAAAATCCCCACGCAATCACGACGCAAACGTTTGCTTTAATTTTTGGAACAACATAGCTAAAGCAAAGATTTTTCTTAAAAATGAGACAAATAAAATGGAACTTTAAGGAACATGGATAAAAATCAATCAGATATTTGATATATAATCGCTCATTTTTTATTCACGCCAACGATATTTGGATTAAAAAATCTTATCCATATTGAGGTAAATTACAGGTGAAACCATCTCTTCATTCACCAATATGAGAGAAAGTTTCTCGTTATCTAAATTGAAGATACAAAAAAGCCGCGGTTGCTCACCGCGGCTTTGTGACTATTTATTCAAAAGAACGTTCAGTTCAAAGCAATTATGCGTTTGCTTCACGCTCAGCAATGAACTCAAGCGCCATCTTAATGCGAGCAATACAACGCTCTCTTCCAACCAGCTCCATTACTGCATCGACAGAAGGAGACTGACCGCCGCCTGTTACAGCAACACGTAATGGCATACCGATTTTGCCCATGCCGATTTCCAACTCTTCACATACTGCTGCGATAACGCCATCTTTGATGTTCGCTGTCGTCCACTCAGTTAGTGCTTCCACTTTCGCTAATGCAAGTTCTAGAGGCTCTTTAGCCACGCCACGTAGGTGTTTCTTCGCTGCGCCCGCTTCAAACTCAGAGAAATCTTCATAGAAGTAGCGGATTTGCTCAGCTAGCTCAACTAGTGTGTTGCAACGCTCACCCACTAGCTTGATCACGTCAGTGATAGCAGGACCATTCGTTACGTCTAGTTTTTGTTGATCTAGATGCCATTGTAGATGCTCAGCAACGTACGCAGGATCTGAGTTCTTGATGTAGTGGTTGTTCAACCATTGCAGTTTGTCAGTGTTAAAAGCTGACGCTGACTTAGATACTGCGTTTAGGCTAAATAGATTGATCATCTCTTCTTGAGAGAAGATTTCTTGGTCACCATGAGACCAACCAAGGCGCACTAGGTAGTTGTTTAGTGCCGCAGGCAGGTAGCCCATATCGCGGTATTGCATGACTGATACAGCGCCGTGACGTTTAGACAGTTTCGCGCCGTCATCACCCAGGATCATTGCACAGTGTGCAAATGTAGGTACTGGCGCACCTAGTGCTTCGTAGATGTTGATTTGACGAGGCGTGTTGTTGATGTGGTCTTCGCCACGAACAACGTGAGTGATACCCATGTCCCAGTCATCCACTACTACACAGAAGTTGTAAGTAGGTGAACCGTCTGTACGACGAATGATTAGGTCATCCATTTGATCGTTGCGGATTTCAATGCGACCACGGATTTGATCATCAAATACTACGCTGCCTTCTTTCGGGTTACGGAAACGGATAACACATGGATCGCCATCTTTTGCCGCTTCGTTTGCTGCTTTGATTTTTGGATGGTTAGCATCGTAGCGAGGCATTTCTTTATTTGCTTCTTGCTCTGCACGGATTTCATCTAGCAGCTCTTTAGACGCGTAACATTTGTAAGCTTTGTCTTCTGCAAGAAGCTTATCAACCATTTCGTTGTAACGGTCAAAACGTTGAGTTTGGTAGTAAGGACCTTCATCCCACTCCAAGCCTAGCCATTCCATGCCTTCAAGAATTGCATCAACCGCTTCCTGAGAGTTACGCTCAAGGTCTGTATCTTCGATACGTAGAACGAATTCACCACCTTGGTTTTTAGCGTATAGCCAAGAGTAAAGTGCAGTACGCGCACCACCAACGTGTAGATAGCCAGTTGGGCTAGGAGCAAAACGAGTTTTAACCGTCATTTGAGTTCCTTAGGGGTAATGAGCAACGAGAGATCTCTCGTTGTAATGTCAAGGATAAAAGTGGCGACATTTTACCACCGTAAGTCAATTCTACAATCGGTTTGACAACAGAAATAAAAACAGGGCAGAACCAAAAAGGCACAGCCCTGCTATTTACTGTTAAAGCACGAGACGAAATTACTTCAGGTTACGCATTGCCCATTGCATAAATTCTTGCTGCTCTTCACGGCTCAATTCATTAAACGATGCTTTGATTGTTTTGGTTTCCGCTGGAGAAGACGCAATGCTTGCCTTAGTCGATTCTTTATTCATTGCGTTATTATAGTCGGCAACTTCTCGTTCATAATCACGAAAACCTTGCAAACCACCTTTACGAAGTTGAACCATAGAGAATGCCACTTCTTTTCCGTTTTTGTCTTTCAATACCACTTTAGGATCGAGTTCGAAGGCTCTCGCCTCTTCAATAGTACGGAATGTTTGATAAGTCAGAGAAAGCTCGGTGTCTTTTTCTGCATCAAACTCTAATACCAGCGGCTGCGAATCGAATTTACGGCGCTTTCCATCTTCAAATACGATTTGTCCAACCGTTACCGCCAATTGGTTTTCCCCATCCTTTAACTCGATGCTGTTGTTCTTGGATATCCACTCAGGGTAGACGAACTCGCCGTTGAGAACGCGAGGAATTAATTCAGATTGCAGAGTGAGTTGAGCAGCAAAAGCTGGCGCCGAAAGCATTGCGCAAAGTCCGAGAAGTGTCGTTGTTTTTTTCATCATGGTTTCTCACTTTATACCAATTTAGATAAGCCTCTAAAATTTACAGGCCAGTCATTTCAAAGGCTTATTTGAATAAGTATCAAGATAAAAAGGGCGTTTCCGCCCTTTTAGCTGCTTCTTTAGTTAGAAGTAGTATTCAACACCTACAGAGAACTCGTCGTAGTCAGCAGACTTCCAACGTGCTTCTGTTGGTTTATCTAATTGAGACGCACCGTCGCCAAAGTCTAGAGTACGAGCACGTACGTACAGCACTGCCGATGGATCTACGAAATACATAACTTGTGCTGATAACACATCGTCCGCTGTATCGTTAATTTTCTTACCATCACGCTCGAGATCAAAGTTAGCGGCGTAAGCCAATTTGTATTGCCAATCACCCGTGGTGTACATGATAGCGGCAGACATTGCATCTTGCTTTTCACTCACACCATTGCTTGCGTCCGCTTCCATATATTTGTATTGCGCGAAGAAAGAAATACCGTTATCAAACCAGCCTTGTGCCCCTACCAAGTACGTGTTGTTTTCCCACGTTTGGCTTTCCATCTTGATATTACGGTTACCTTCATATGCCGCATCTAACTGGATAGGACCAATTTTGTAGTGTGCTGCGATACCACCCCAGTAGTCATCCCCTTCACCTAGACCTGCTTTATCACCTGCACCAGCTGCGATATCTAGGGAGAATTTGTCAGCAAACATTGGAGAGTCCCAGCGGATAGTGTTTGATTGACGGTCTTGGTACTTGGCGCCACCAATAGCACCACCCCAGTCGTATACATCGCCCAGGCCAGGGTTAGATGCTGGCCAGTCAACCAATTCGTACATAGGTGTCAAAACGCGACCCAGGCGAATTTGCCCCCAAGATGCACTTTCAAAACCGACGAATGTGTCACGTTCACCAAGACCTGCGCCCTCGCCACCAAAGCTAGGGTCTACATAACCGCCTTCGATTTGCCAAATAAAAGTAGGGTCGAAGTTAGCAAATTGTTTTTTACCACGGAAACCGATACGAGATTCGTTGTTTAGCTGCATGCCACCCAAGTCATCGTCCGTTGCTTTGCTGCCAGAATCGTAATCGCGGTACGCGGCCTGCATCGCGATGATTCCGTAAACTTCATAAGAAAATGAATCTTTGGTTAGAAACTCTTTTGCTGCGTCACTGTTTGCACCATCAGCAAATGCAGCACCACTGAACATCATGCCGGTAATTGCCGTGGCAAGTAGGCTTTTCTTTAGGTAAGACATTATAAACCCCTATATTTTTAGTTTTTTCCATTTTCAAATTCACTAACTAGGACATGGCAGGAACTTGAAACAGTGTTTGGACGGGGCAAATATGACAAACTTTTTTCGCACTAAAAAACTTTCCCTACAGCAATCTGAGCGACTTCAAAATGAGAAGATCAAAAATAAAATAAAATATTTAAAAACAGTTACTTAACATCAACTATAAAAAATAAAAAACGTTAAAAGTACGTTTTGACACTGAACTGACATTGAGAGTATCTAAAAAACGTGAGCGACTTCATTCATCTTTTAGGTGTTTTAACGGAACTTTATATTCAAAGAGAAAAAACCTTGAGATCACTCGCAAGTAAAATGACCATGCACTTGTGGGATTCGAGAGATTTTGACGAAATTGTTGTGAGTAGCAAATGGGTATTGACCTTACCCTTGCAGGAAGGTTTAAGCTCATAGCATCACTACTATTGAGGTGCAGATTATGTATCAGTTAGTTATACCTTTATCAGGGCTCAACTGCATGGGCTGTGCGAGAAAAGTTGAGAAGGCTTTACATGCAAATCACGATGTGGAGATCCTCAATTTGTCCCCGACGCAAGTAGAGGTCAAAACCGAGTCTTCTCTTAAAGAGCTCGTCTCGTCGATTGAATCTCTTGGTTACCAAGCAGGAAATCACTACGAACTAAACCTTTCAGGCTTAAGCTGTGGCGGCTGCGTCAAAAAACTTTCATCTTTATTAGAATCTAATCAAGACGTTATTTCTTTTGAGGCTTCAACAACGCACTTAGAGATTCGTACCCTCCTCTCCGAGCAACAAGTGATCGACTTAATAGCAACACTCGGCTATACCGCCAATCTTGATTCTGTTGAAGTAGAGAACGAAAGCTCACCAGAGACCGAACAGGTAGAAAAGCAAAGCAATATTAAAGATACGCAGGTGCCACCAGCGAGTATTCAATTGCAAATGCTGATTCAAGGCATGACGTGTGCGAGTTGCGTCTCTTCAGTAGAGAAAGCACTTACTAACGTAGAAGGCGTTGAGAAAGCACAGGTCAACCTCGCAGAACAAAGCGCACTAGTATTCGCAAGCCAAGACTCTGATGACCTCCTTAACGCAATTGTTGAATCGGTAAAACAAGCCGGTTACCAAGCAGAGATCCTACAAGACGCCGCCACCCAGCAAGAAAAGCAAGCACAGCAACAACGTCAGCAACAAAAACGCTTTAAACTGGATGCTATTGCTGGCCTTGTCGTCGGTGCCCCTTTAATGATTTGGGGCGTTGCTGGCGGCAATATGATGATTCGCAACACCAACGACCAATTAGCTTGGGGCGCGATCGGTATCGTATGTTTACTCCTTCTTGCCACAGCAGGGAAACACTTCTTCAGTAACGCTTGGTTAGCAGCTACTCACAAGCGCGCCACCATGGACACGTTAGTCGCGCTCGGTACTGGCGCAGCGTGGTTCTATTCGATGCTTGTGGTGATTTTCCCAGACTGGTTCCCTCTTGCTTCACGCCACGTGTACTTTGAAGCGAGTGCAATGATCATCGGCTTAATTTCTCTTGGTCACTATATAGAAGCAAAAGCCAAAGCAAACACAACACGTTCCTTACAAGCGTTGATTAACCTGCAACCTCAGCAAGCTACGGTAATTACGGAACAAGGCGACCAAAAAATCGCGGTTGAGCAAATCACGTTAGGCATGAAACTGCGTATCAAACCAGGCGAGAAAGTGCCTGTTGATGGCGTTGTGATTCAAGGTGAATCATACATTGATGAGTCGATGCTCACTGGTGAACCAGTACCAGTATTAAAAGCACAAGAGGCTCAAGTGTCTGCCGGGACATTAAATACCGATGGTGGATTAGTCATTGAAGCAACGGGCATTGGCGCAAATACCATGCTGGCTCGTATCATCCGCATGGTGCGCACAGCGCAAAGCAGTAAGCCTGCCATCGCGAAACTGGCAGACCAGATTTCATCGGTGTTTGTCCCTGTCGTTGTTGGCATAGCAATACTGGCCGCGCTCGTTTGGTTTGCCGTTGGCCCAGAGCCAAAAGCGAGTTATATGCTGGTGGTCACCACAACCGTCCTGATCATCGCCTGTCCTTGCGCTCTAGGCTTAGCAACCCCGCTTTCTGTCACGGTGGGAGTGGGTAAAGCCGCAGAGCTCGGCATTCTGATCAAAGACGCCGACGCCCTGCAATTGGCAAGCAAAGTCGACACGGTTGTGTTCGACAAAACTGGCACGCTTACCCAAGGTAAACCTAGCGTTCAGAAAGTGTTTACTCACGCCACCAGCCAAGAAGATCTATTGGCTTTAGCGTATGCGGCAGAGCGTCAGTCTGAGCACCCACTGGCAAAAGCGGTATGTGATTACGCCAAACGACACGACGCAAAGGATGTCTCATTAGACAAGTTTGAGAACGTTCGCGGGCGCGGCATTTGGGCGACGTATCAAGATAAACCGCTACTCATTGGTTCGCTTCAATTTATGCAAGCAGAGAACGTCGAGACCAGCGCACTAAAACCTGCCATCGATGAATGCGCAAAAAATGCGTGGACTCCGGTAGCTGTGGCATTGAACGGCGAACTGATCGGTCTGATCGCCATTGCCGACCCGCTCAAATCAGATGCGAAGCAAGCGCTCTCTGCATTAAAATCGCAAGGCATCAAAACGGTAATGCTGACGGGCGATAACCAACACGTTGCCAATGCTATCGGCCAAGAACTTGGTATTGATGAAGTGATTGCCCAAGTAATGCCAGATGAGAAAGCTCAGCACATTGAGCAACTTCAATCTCAAGGACATGTCGTGGCAATGGTGGGGGATGGCATTAACGACGCCCCTGCTCTCGCGTTATCCAACCTAGGTATTGCCATGGGTAGCGGCAGTGATGTCGCCATTGAAAGTTCGCAAATGACCATCCTGAACACGTCACCAATGGCGGTAGTACATGCGATTGAACTCTCTCGCGCTACACTTAAAAACATGAAGCAAAACCTATTTGGTGCCTTTGTTTACAACTCGTTGGGTATTCCAGTTGCCGCTGGCGTGCTTTACCCAGCGTTTGGATTTTTGCTCAGTCCTGTTGTCGCAGGAGCGGCAATGGCACTGTCTTCAATTACTGTCGTTAGTAATGCAAATCGACTACGACTGTTTTCAGTAAAATAACCACTTCTTTTTGAGGGTATTATGAAGTTGAAACTATTGACCTTTGCAATGCTTGCGACCGTGTCCGCCAACGTATTGGCAGCCGATGTCATTAACCATAAATCACCATACTGTGGCTGTTGTGGAGAATGGACAAAACACATGGAAGAGAACGGCTTTACGGTCGAAGAAAAATTGCACGATGACATGAACGCCATCAAACGCGATCTAGGCATCAAGAATGAACAGCTTTACTCTTGCCACACGGCAGAGATCAACGGCTATCTGTTTGAAGGTCACATTCCAGCCGAAGACATTAAAGCGTTTTTGAAAAATCCACCACGTAACGCAAAAGGCCTATCAGTACCGGGCATGCCAATGGGCTCCCCTGGTATGGAATATGGCGACAAAAAAGACAGCTACACCGTTTACGCCTTTAACGAAAAAGGCCAAGTGTTCGAATATAGCCACCACGAAGGCAACGACCAATAAAAACAAAGCCCAGCGAGATAAACCGCTGGGCTTTTTCTAAATGGACAGTTAAGACAAATATAAAATTAGAAGCCGTAAGAGGCACCAAATACAAAAGCGTTATTCACTAGGCTGTCACCACTCGCGTTTTCTGCACCGTGTGCTTGACTGCGGAACTCAAAGTAAGGTTGAACACCTTTACGAGTCCACGTTGCACGAAGCTCGTGGTCCATGGTTTCCGCTTCAATCATGTAGACGTTGTTGTAGCTTAGCGTCACATCCTCATTCATCACGTAACCGATGCGGTTGTCCATGCGGTAATCTGTATCCGCATCTGCGTCTGTCGCATCAATGTGCGCACGAGTACGGTTACTTAAGGAGATGCCGTTATCGAAGTTGTAACCGATCTTAACCAATGGACGGTACTGTACGTTCTCGCCAGCAGAGAACAGGTGTTGGTAACCCGCGGCAACCCATAAATGATCGGTAATATTAAATGACTGCTCACCACCCACAGTGATTGCTGGTGTTGTGTTACCTGCGCCACCGTTTTCTGTTTCCAGTTTACCCAACTGAATACCATCAAATTCGGTGTAAACCGTAAAGCCGCCGAATTGGTTATCAAAAGTATGACCAGCTTCCAGTGTAGACGTAACGTCCGAACCATGAATTCGACCATCATCGTGGAATTGAACATTACCTGTTACGTAAGAAGAACCAGCAAAAGCGCTAGAAGCGAAAGCGAGAGAAAGAGCACTCAGTGCAAAAATGTTTTTCATAATTACTGCCTTTATTTATTCACGTTATGCGATAGTTTTAGAGGGCATCTCTTCCCTTTTATCGCAAACTTTGGAATGTGCCTCCTTGGCGTTCGCAATATTGTTTCAATTAATTCGCGATGAAAAATAAAACATTTTAAAAAGTGATCTTGTTCAAACCGAAGCTCAACAACCCTGATAAAAACATGGAAAATACAGGCACTTATCGTATTTTTATAAAATTATTCAAAAAATAGAAGTGTGATCGTAAACAGATAATTTATTGATATTTAGCAGATTAAGTCGATCCAGTTCACAATAACCTTGACCATTACAACCAAAAACTTATTTATCAATGAAAAATAATTAGACATCGATCACGCTTAATTTCCTAAAAAAATAAAGAAAGCCCCAACATGAGGTTGAGGCTTTGCCAAAAAATTAACTTACAAGAATTGAGTTATTTCACGCTGGTCACTCGACTTGCTTTCTCACCAGTTGCTGACACGGAACGGATAAACACTTCACCTTTCACATTTGGACGAGCATTATCTGCGTAAGTTAGCCAGTTCTTGCCGTCTAGAGAGTATTGAAGCTTCACCCCTGGGAACTGAACGTTCATTGCTAGCTTGCCATCTTCTACTTTCGCACCTGGTACAGGCAGGCGGTAGTCGATACCTGATTTTTCTAGCTTAGCCAGTTCACGTTGGCCAAGTACGTTCGCAAAGCGGTTGTAGTCTTGGTTTAGCGCGACTTTGTCTACTAGGTTAGAGTTTTGCGAGTATTCAACACCCACTTTGTAGTCGTTTTCCCAATCAGCACGGTGCCATGCACGCTCAGCGGCTGCTAGTACGCGAGGGAATACCATGTACTCGTATTGCTCATCGTTACGTACTGTCTCAGACCAAAGCTGTGCTGATAGACCGTAGAAAGGTTTCGCTTCGATTTCACCTTTACCAGTGAAGCCGTTACCATCGCGGTCTACAGAAGTTTCTGCGTTTTGAGGCATGTTCTCTGGTGCAAAACCAAACATCTTACGAGTATCTGTTGCACGCGTCGCCCAGTAGTAACCACGCTCTTTCGGGTCAACTTCGTACGGCATGTCCATGTACACGTAGTCTGGGTTAGAAACGATAACGTCGTAACCTTTCTTAGACCATTCGTACACTGATGATGTGCCCCCCCAGTAAAGAACGTCCCAGAAGTTAACACGTGTGTTTTCTGTTGCGAACGCTTTCTCACCTTCGCTGTACTTAAGGCCATCTTGCCAAGCTTGGAAGTTTGGAATGCCTTTCTCTGCCACCATCTTCGACACTTCTTCTGCAAAGTGGCTTGGTAGATGAGCAAAATCGCTTACCGTACCGTCTGCAATTAGCGTCTGACATTGTGGAGATTGTGCAAATGGCTTGTCTTGCTTAGACAAATCAATGTTACCCTTCCAGCTTACTTTGTCTTCTGCGTTGATGTCTTGCAGACCAGCGCCTAGCTTGATGTTCTTCGCTTCGTCACCACCAAAGTGCCATGTTGTTAGCGGCGTGCCCGCTTCTTGGTGCATTGCTGCTACTTCTGAAATCACTTTATCAACAAAGCGAGTGGAAGATTCCATACATGGATTGATGAAGCTTTGCTTGTTGTAGAACTGAACCGTCGTTACGTTCGATGTATCTTGAGGGTCCATCAGGCGGTACTCGTTCGCTTCGGCTTCTTTGCCTTCTTCCATCAGACGGTCGTAACGTGCTTCCATTGATATCACTGCTGCACGTGCGTGCGCTGGCATATCGATTTCAGGAATCACTTCGATGTTACGCGCTTTCGCGTACTTCAAGATGTCCACGTAGTCTGCTTTGCTGAAGAAGCCAGAGCCAAAGTTGTCTGTCGTTGCGCCTGAGCCAAGCTGAGGCAGTAAACAGCTTTTCTCTTCCAAATCGAAACAACGGTTAGCACCCACTTCAGTCAGCTCAGGCAGACCCGGGATTTCTAAACGCCAGCCTTCATCATCCGTTAGGTGAAGGTGTAGTTTGTTCATCTTGTACGCGGCCATTTGGTCAAGCGTTGCAAGAATTGCGTCTTTAGAGTGGAAGTTACGAGCCACGTCCACCATCACACCACGGTAATCAAAACGCGGCGCATCTTTAATAGACAGTTGTGGTAGAGAATCAGCATTTTGGCTATCTACCAAGCCAAAGATAGATTGTACTGCGTAGAAAGCACCTGCTTGGTCAAACGCTTTAATCGCAATACCGTCGCCTTTGATGCTCATTTCGTAAGCACCAGATTTTGCCAATTCACCGGTGAAGTCTGCAGGAACAACAGTGATGCTTACAGGAAGATCACCACGAACATCCACACCTACCACTTCTGCACGACCTTGAATTGCTGCGTATTGAGCCGCATCGAATGCGTCTTTAGGCAGCGCAATACCCGCCGCGATATCTACCGTACCTTTACCTGCTTCAACAGACATTGGCGTTGGTAGTAACGTGGTTGATACGTCTTGTTTTGCTAGATCTTCGTTCTTCTCGAAACGAGACACAGCGCTCGCAAATACGTTGTTGTCATCTGGCGTACGTTTTAGGTTGTTACCCTCAAGGCCAGTCACGAAAGATGCAACGTCTTCTGTGTTAAGAGAAGCGATCATCTTAGGCTCTGCATTTGGTGCAGCAACGAAAGCGCCTGGCATGAAGTCAGTTTCAAATAGCTGCCAGTATTCAGCAACAAGAGGAAGCACAACCTCTTCACCCGCAGCAAAACCATCAAACTTATCTGTTGGTTCTAGTTTGTGTAGATCACCCGTTACGCGAGAGATTTTAAACTGTTCGTTTTCAACATCCAGAATCAGACGAATGCTATGGAAGTAAATAGCCCAATCTTTTGAGTCAACCGCTTCACCTTGGTTAACCAGCGTCATGTTTACCTTGTTACAAGACGCCCACTCAGCCCCTAAGTCCTGACAAGCAAGACCTTCGTTTGCACCGTGGTTAGTCAACACTTGGTATTGAATATCAAGATTATTAGCCAACGAATTTACAACTTGTTGTTCAGAGCTTTGCAGCGCAGAGCAACCTGCTAATGTAGTGATAACAGAAACAGCAATCAGACTAGGTTTAAACATCTTACTTCCCCAAAAAAGTCAGTGGTTCAAAACGACAATGATAAAAATCTCGGCCCCTCAAATGCGAGGTGCCTAACCGTTACATTCAACATACAACCTGTTATTTCTAAGCGTAAAATAAATAGAAATAGGAAGTGATCCAGTTCAAAAAATGACACTCAGAAAAAATAATAAAAACCTAATTTTCATGGAGTTACAATACACGTCAAAATCGAACAACTTGTTTTGACGAGTTTGCTGCGATCTAGGTCACTTATATTCATGAGTTACGACTGATTTTGTAAGATTTGGATCACGCCTAATTATTTTGTGAGCCATTAGTAAGCGAATTACCTATTTACCTTTCGTGAAGTGACTCTCATTTATTCGTCGTCAAAACTCGTCAATATTTTTAGAAATGACGATTTTGTCGAATACCCCACTGGAGAAATTGCACTTAACCTCACGCTATTTTGCGTATAAAGTTTAAAGGTATCTTATCTGAGGACCATTCTATGTTTCGTCTCTTGACGCTCATATCATCTCTACTTGTTACTTTGACTCCTTTTTCATCTTATGCAGAGCCACAGCATTGGTTAGCAAAAAAAGGGGAAACCGAACTTATGATTATTGGCTCGGTACATGTGGGGGATAAAACGATGTACCCACTCCCTAGAACGGTCATCCAGCATTTAAGCCAAAGCACAGGGTTGATTATTGAAGCAGACGTCAGGAATTCTGAAGGCTTGGTTTACCCACAAACAACCATTCTTTCTAAAGATGTTTTAGACAGAGCTCAACGTCGCCACTTAATTGAAATTGCCCAAGATTTAGGTTTGCCAGAAACTCAACTCCTAAATTCCCCACCTTGGATGGCCGCATTCACCATCCAACTCGCTTTAGTCAACAAACTGGGGTATGTCTCTGATAAAGGGGTCGACATGCACTTAATAGGACTCGCTGATAAAAAGCAAATCCCGGTCATTCCACTAGAGTCCGTGCAATTCCAAATCGATTTAATCGCAGGTCAATCAGAAGGCGGTAAAGAGATACTTCTCTCATCAATTGAAGAATATGATGGCGGAGAAGAGTTGGTTCAATGCTTGATAGAGAGTTGGAAGAGTGGTGATGGTAGCATGTTGGTCGAAGCCTCTTTGACCGATCATACAACAGAAGAGTTTAACCAAGCCTTTTTATACGAGCGTAATCGAGATTGGGCTAAAAAACTCGACACTGGCAGTGTTCTACCTCAGCAATCGGGTCGTTACACCGTTGTTGTTGGTGGCTTGCATTTAGTAGGTAAAGATAACCTGATTGAACTGCTTAAAAATCGGGGATTTAACATCAAACCACTGGGTAAGCCGCGCCAAGCAAATTGTGATATCTAGTGATTGTTTGAAAAATGCCATTTAAATACAATTATTTAAATACAACCATTTAAAATTCATTCAAACTTTCTTATAAAACGCCGTTAAGCTAAGTGGATACAAAACAACTCATATGAAATTTAAATATTTATTCCTATACACGATTGGAATTATGCTCACTTCTTCGCTGTCTTATGCTAAACCGCCATGCAACGTAGAAGCTTTTCAAGCTATTGATATAACTCCGGAAGTAAAAGGCGGTGTTTTAGATAAAGAGAGTGGTCAATTTCTTATTACCGAAAAACCAATGATGCGTTGCGCGAACATCACGTTTTCAACAGCCCACACTCGAAATCGCGTTGCACATATGATGAACCAAGGCTTTGAAGCGGTTTACTATGATGGAAATACAAGCAAATCTCACTCAGTAACGTTTGATGAAGACGATTTAAAAGCGGGTTACGTCAAGATTGGGCCAAATCACCCAAAGACCGCTTATGTCTGTTTCACTACTTCTGAAACTCCTATCAATACTATCTCGTGTGACATCAAGTAATAAATTTACTCGCTCTTAAAAAATGAAAAGGCCCTACATTTCTGTAGAGCCTTCCTCTCAATACGTGTCGGTGAAGAGCCATGTTCTAACTTCAAGCGAACCCCATTTGGTTCGATACTATTGAAGTCTAAAATTACTAGCACTAAAAACGACGAAAGCCTGCTCATTGAGCAGGCTTTCTGAAAGTGGTCGGTGAAGAGGGATTCGAACCCCCGACCCTCTGGTCCCAAACCAGATGCGCTACCAAGCTGCGCTATTCACCGAGATGTTTAACTGAGGAATTGTCCCCGTCAACGAATGCGTATATTACGGATTCTGAACTGTGGCGCAAGTGCTTTTTACAAAAAAACCTTAGGTCTTAATTCGTTTGATGAATAACTGAACACTAGCACGTAAAATGTGACTGATAACTCACAACAAAATACAGTTTATTAACCTTAGCAACATAATTGATCCAGATCAGTGTGCAACAAGACACCGCCATTTAGTTTATTCCTGTCGGGAACATCTTGGAGGAAACGTATGGACTTTTGGCTTGATCTCCTATTTGGTAATGCAGTGGGTCTATCGTCAATGATAGTAATTTTTGGGGCAATTGGTCTGATGTTATTTTACGGCGGTTTCTTCATATACAAGATCATGAACGACAAATCTCCTCACTAGATCTCGCTTAGCTCTAGAAACGCTTTGCACCGGAGTCGGTTACTTGCCTACTCCGGTTTTTTATTTGATCTCAATGCACCACTCATTGATATAATCCTATTATTCTTCCCTGTTCTTAATGAGATTACTGCTATGTCTCACGACGACGATTTTGATCTATTTCAACAGATGATGGGCGATGTAAAGCCAATCACTCAAGACACCACCGAACACAAAAAAGTACACCAAGTAACAGAAGCACAGCTCGCAAAACGCGAAGCAGCAATCTGGTTAACGGAAGATGACCCAGAATACCTATCACTTGATCACGCTGAAATGCTCAAGCCAGAGGACTTTGTTGAGTTCAAACGTGATGGTGTACAGGACGGGGTTTACCGCAAACTTCGCCTTGGTAAGTATCCAATCCAAGCTCGCTTGGATTTGCACCGTAAAACATTGAAAGAAGCACGCGATGAAGTCGTGACGTTTTTAAAGCAATGCCTATCAATGGACATTAGAACGGTCGTTATCGTCCATGGTCGAGGAGAACGCTCAAATCCACCTGCAATGATGAAAAGCTTTGTTAGCAGTTGGCTACGACAAATAAAGGAAGTCCAATGCGTCCATAGTGCGCAACGCTTTCACGGTGGAACTGGAGCCGTTTACGTCCTACTTAGAAAAAGTGCGGAAAAGAAATTAGAAACCCGCGAACGTCACCAAAAACGGTTAGGCTAAATTTCACCCTAATGCTAGAATGCCCGCCCTTATTCTTCCTTCCCCTTAAAGGAAGGGAGCTTCATTCGCCGTTGTGAAACGTTAGGAGACAAAAATGTCACAAGACAACGCTAAACGATTAAATAAATTCATCAGTGAAACGGGGTTTTGCTCACGCCGTGAAGCAGACAGACTGATTGAGCAAGGCCGTGTCACCATTAATGGCAACAAACCTGAAATGGGGACAAAAGTGCTACCTGGTGATGATGTTTGTGTGGATGGTAAGCCAGTGGCAGCAAAAGAGAAGCCGATTTATATCGCTCTCAATAAACCAACAGGCATCACCTGTACAACTGAGAGAGACGTCCCTGGAAACATCGTTGATTTCATCGGCCACCAAAAACGTATCTTTCCGATCGGCCGCTTAGACAAACCCTCTGATGGTCTGATCTTTTTGACCAACGATGGCGACATCGTGAACAAAATCCTTCGCGCAGGCAACAGCCACGAAAAAGAGTACGTCGTACGCGTGGACAAGCCAATTACAGGCGAGTTTCTCAAACAGATGTCGAGTGGCGTTAAGATTCTCGACACAGTCACCCTACCTTGTAAGGTAACGAAAGAAACTAAATTCTCTTTCCGTATTGTGCTCACTCAAGGACTTAACCGTCAGATCCGTCGCATGTGTGAAGCGCTGGGCTATGAAGTATTCAAGCTGCGTCGCGTACGCATCATGAATATCTCTCTTGATGGTATTCCGAATGGAAAATGGCGTTATCTAAGTGACGAAGAAGTGGCAGAGATCCTAGCAATGTGTGAAGGCTCGGTAGGTACAGAAGAAGCATCAAAAACAGACTCTAGAGGTCGCAACATTCGTAAAGCGACCGACGCGAAGCTGTTTGATAGCCGTGAAGAAAACCAAGATTCTACTGCTCGTCGTAACCAGAAGACACGAACTTTCCGTGGTAACAATGCTGATGAATTCCGTCATGCACCAAACTCGAAAAAAGGTCAACAAAAGCGTCGTCAGCGTGATGATGAAGGCGGACGTCCAGCTAAAGAACATTACAAAGCGAAACCACAAGGTGAACGCAGCAGACCGCAAGGCGAGCATGGTAAATCACACCGTAAACCAGATGCATCGAGCAATACGCATTCAGCAAACAAGCCTCAATCACCGAGTAAGCCCAAGCAGCATTACATGAACCCAAATGCCGCGAAACCAAGTAAACCAGCTAAACGCACTGGTGGTACATTGAGTCTGAAGAAGTAACGCTTCACTGACAGGCAAGATCAAAAAAGGACGCTCATGAGCGTCCTTTTTATTTGTCATGAGTTTACAAACAAAGAGGTGCAAACTGACCGCGAGTTAAGCTCAGCAAATCTCTCGGGGCTAACTCAATTTCTAAACCACGTTTACCAGCACTCACACAGATTGTGTCTTGCTCTGCTGCGCTTTCGTGCAAAAAAGTAGGTAATGCTTTCTTCTGCCCTAGTGGGCTAATTCCACCAACGACATAACCTGTGGTCTTTTGCGCGATTTCCGGATCAGCCATATCGGCCTTTTTGCCCTTCGCTGCTTTCGCTGCCAGTTTTAGGTTCAGCTTTTGATCAACAGGGATAATCGCAACCGCAAGATTCTTTGGCTCCCCGTTCAAGCAGAACAGCAAGGTTTTAAATACTGTTTTCGGATCCTGTCCTAGCACTTCAGCAGCTTCTAAACCATAACTATCGGCTCTAGGATCGTGCTCATATTGATGGATGGTGTGTGGAATTTTTTTCTTTTTCGCAAGATTAATGGCCGGAGTCATTAAGATTCTCCTCATAAAAACAAAAAGCGCAGACTGAATTGGATCTGCGCTTTTAGTTAATGATATCAGCGAGTTTGAGTCAATCGCTTTTTCTCTGTTGGGTTACTGATCAATCGCCGTATCAACTAAATACGTGATTTCACCTGAAGGGGCATACTCATTAACATCAATAGGGCTGTGTGTTTCTAAATAATCCTTCAAAACTTCAGCATCGGTAAAACCTGTATTTACATACCCTGGATGATCGTCGATTTTAGGGTAACCATCACCACCAGCAGCATTGTAGCTTGGTACGGTAAAGCGGTAATTACCATCTAAGCGAAGTTGCTTATTACCAATAAACACATTGGTTACCTCACCATTATTGATACTCATCGCAATGCCGGCAAACTGTGCATAAGCACCAGAGTCAACAGGCTTAGTTGCAACGACATTTAGATAATCTAATACCTCTTTACCCGTCATATCAACGTAAGAAACCATATTGCCAAATGGCTGAACAGTGAGCACATCTTTGTAGGTAATCTCACCTGCTGCAATCGAATCGCGAACGCCGCCAGAATTCATTACGGCGAAATCTGCTTTCGCACGTTCCATGTGAGCCGTTGCAATTAATCGACCTAAGTTTGTTTGCTGGTAACGAACCACATTGCGGTCACCCTCAAGCTTACCGTTAGATTCTGCAATCTTCACGTTTAGTTTGCCCTGACCTTTTTCTTGATAAGGACGAAGAAACTCAAGCATCATTTCGTCTTGTTTAATCTCATCTTGGATCAAGACTCGTTGCGACTGACCATCAACTTTAACTTTCTTTTTCAAGTTTACAGGGATCAGATCGTAGCTCACCATCGAGAGTTCGCCATTACGAAACTCGTAATCGGCGCGTCCCACAT
Source organism: Vibrio sp. 1249-1 (assembly GCF_033340495.1). NCBI lineage: Bacteria > Pseudomonadati > Pseudomonadota > Gammaproteobacteria > Vibrionales > Vibrionaceae > Vibrio > Vibrio sp. 1249-1. The sequence goes on along the minus strand of NZ_JAWOWJ010000022.1, from coordinate 11,307 downwards.
ATTTCCCCCACTCATGTGCCTGAACAATAAAGGTGCCATTTTGTTTATCGGGCTGACATTCATCACCTGGTTTAAAGTTCTTTTTGATAACGTTTGGACCTTCCATGCACACAGGTTCTTGTGAGTGTCCTCCAACGATCATGTCGAGATCGCCGTCATTCAAATAACGAGCTAACGCCACATCGCCAGGAGCATTGATGCCTCTATTACCATTTTCATAGTGTCCCATATGCGTGACAGCAAAAATCAGATCTGGATACTCTGTTTCTTTCAGTTCTGCAATCAGCTTCTTGGCTTCTTCTTTTGGGTCACGGAAGTCAATTTGTTCAATGAATTCAGGGTTGCCAAGTTTCGCAGTGTCTTCGGTTGTAAGACCAATGACCGCAATTTTAATGCCTTGCTTGTTAAACATCGCGTATGGTTGAAATAAACGCTTGCCAGTATTTTTATCGTAAATATTGGCAGACAACATCGGAAAGTTTGCCCACTCTTGCTGCTTGAATAGCACGTCCAATGGATTATCAAACTCATGATTACCTAGAGCCATCGCATCGTAACCAATTTTGCTCATGCCTTTAAAATCCGGCTCGGCATCTTGTAAATCAGACTCAGGTACTCCTGTGTTGATGTCACCACCAGAAAGCAGTAACACGCTGCCCCCCTCATCCTGTATTTCTTCGCGCAAATCATCGATTAACGTTTTACGCGCCGCCATGCCATATTCACCGTATCGATTTTGCCAAAAGCGACCATGATGATCGTTAGTGTGCAACACGGTCAATTTATAGGTTGTATCGGCATTCCATTCTGGTGCAGGTTGCGTAGCACACCCAGCTAACGAGGCCAAGATAGCGGCACTCAAAACAGTTTTGATCATCAGACGCTGATTCATTTATTTACCTTTTTCTTATTGGGATTACTGACGCACATTTTAAGCATTCGATCTATTTGAAAACCACGTGCACCCTAACACATTGATTTAATAATTATGATGCATTGTTTAGCAATAACAAATTCATCAGTAACAAGTTTGAGAATTTACAGTTTTTCAGATAAAAAAATAGCCAACACTCGGTTGGCTATAGTATTTGTTACCACCAGTCATCTGGCGTTTACTTGATATCGATATCTGCAAAGCTCTTGATCAGATCATCAAGCGATTTCATTTGTGCTAAGAATGGCTCTAACTTGTCTAGAGGCAGTGCAGATGGGCCATCACAACGCGCTTGGTCTGGGTTTGGGTGCGCTTCGATAAATAGACCTGCGATGCCTGTCGCTAGACCCGCTTTTGCAAGCTCAACTGTCTGCTCACGACGGCCGCCAGATGCTGCGCCTGATGGGTCACGCATTTGTAGTGAGTGCGTTACGTCAAAGATGATTGGGCTACCTTTCGAAGCATTTTTCATCACACCAAAACCAAGCATGTCTACAACTAGGTTATCGTAACCGTGGCAAGAACCGCGCTCACATAGGATGATCTTGTCGTTACCGCATTCTGCGAACTTCTCAACGATGTTACCCACTTGACCTGGGCTCATAAATTGAGGTTTCTTCACGTTGATAACCGCACCTGTTTTAGCCATAGCTTCAACAAGGTCAGTTTGACGAGCTAGGAATGCAGGAAGCTGAATAACGTCTACCACGTCAGCGACAGGTTGAGCTTGTGCTTCAGTGTGAACGTCCGTGATGATCTTTACACCAAAAGTGTCTTTCAGCTCCTGAAAGATTTTCATACCTTCTTCCAGACCTGGACCACGGTATGAATGAACAGAACTGCGGTTTGCTTTGTCAAACGACGCCTTAAATACGTAAGGAATACCAAGTTTTTCCGTTACTTTTACGTAGTGCTCACAGATCTGCATCGCAAGATCACGAGACTCAAGAACGTTCATACCTGCAAATAGGGTGAATGGCTTGTCGTTAGCAACCTGAATGTCGCCGATATTAACGATTTTCTGTTCCATTTTGATTCTCTTTTTCTGTCCACGATACGCCACAGTTCGGCACATCGATAAAATTAGTGAAGTGTGACGTGCGTTTCACTCATCACATTAACTTGTGATTTTAGTAGCTCGGAAGCCGGATCGTCAGGGCATTGGTCAATAAAGTACTGAAAATCTGATACCGCTACTTGAGGGCACTCTAGCTGTTGGAAAATAAAACCACGGTCACGAATTTCGTATGGATCATCTGGCACAAACGTTAGAGCAAGATTCGTACAACGTAATGCCAGCGTATAATGCTCTTCGCGCAACATCGCACTTTTAATCAACGCCAACCAGCGACCAATAATTGTTGGGTTGTCAGCTTCCTCAAAATGTTCAGGCTTTAGCTGAGCTAGCGGTCCTTCCTGGCCAATAAGCCAAGCTTGAAGAATCCTTTCACCTACATACTCACCATTAAATGGGTTGATGTAGTCTGGCTTCTTATGCATCCAGTCGACTTTTAACAGGAACTGAGTAGGGAAAGTAACTCCCTTCAACGGGAACCCCAGCTTTTTGCCTAGGTATAACAAAATCGAACCTAAGCTCACAGGAATACCTTTTCTGCGCTCCAACACTTTATCGATGAAGCTGTTGTCCGAAATAAAGTATTCCTGCTCGTCGCCTTTGAACCCCCACTCGTGGAAAAACAGTCGTAGGAATGCATCAAATCGTTGCTCTTCATCGGTTTCATGAACAAGCGTGGCTTCTGCATCTTTGTAAAGACGCTCTAACTCTTGTTTCGCCCAATGTACTTTGGTTTCTGGGTTAATCGCTTTGTTGAGCTCAAGCGCACCTTCCACCAACGGTATATTGTCAAAATCTTCGTCAAAAAACTCTAACATGACGTCTATCCAAATAACGTAGGGCTCTTAGACACAGCAATGTTTGCAGCCATGACCAACCAACCCAATGCGCCGAAAAAGCCAAATATCTTCAGTAGGTTGTTTTTCGCAAGTTTCAATGAGAAGAATCCAAGCGCAATGTACGCCAGTACGCAGGTGATTTTGTTTGTTAACCACGGTGCGGCATCGGTAAACGGGATGAAACCAGTAATGAAAATAAGCGCGATACCTGACACTAGCAATGCAGTATCAACGATGTGGGGAAACACTTTCAAAAAGCGATTATTTCGCTTCGGTGAGTTCATCATCATTAACACGAATCGGATCGATAATAGTGTCGCGCTGAGCGCAATCGTCACTAAGTGTATGTGTTTTAGAGCTACGTACATTTTTCTTCTCTTTTTAGTTAGTGTTTGCTGACTTCCGTGATTAACAGGCAAAACAACCGAGCGTTACTCGATCGTTACCACCGTAATCTTTTTCCGTAACGACCTGTTGGTAACCAAAGCCACGCATTATCTCACGCACCGCCTCACCTTGATCATAACCATGTTCAAATGCCAGCCAACCGCCCACTTCAAGATACTGACGAGCAAGATCCGAGATATAACGAATATCAGCTAAGCCATTCTCTTTAGCAACTAATGCAGATTTTGGCTCAAAGCGCACATCACCTTGGGATAAATGTGGATCTTTTTCATCAATATATGGCGGGTTGGAGACAATTAAAGCAAACTTCGTACCTTCTGTAATAGGCTCAAACCAACTGCCTTGAGCAAAGGTCACATTTTTGATGTTTAGCTGCTCAGCATTGTACTCTGCAAGTGCTTTCGCTTCTTGCTTAAGGTCTACGCCCGTCACTTGACGCTTTGGCATTTCAGATGCAAGCGCGATGGCGATAGCTCCCGTACCCGTTCCAAGATCTAAAATAGGCCCAGTTTGCTCGTAGGTTTTATCGAGTGCAACCTCGACCAAACGTTCTGTATCCGGTCTTGGGATCAAGGTAGAGGGAGAAACTTTGAACGGTAGAGACCAAAACTCTCGCTCACCAATAATATAAGCGACGGGTTCACCAGTTAAACGTCGTTCAAGTAGAGCGTCAAACTGAGATTTTTGCTCTGCTTCTAATGCTTTTTCTGGCCAGGTCAGCAGGTAAGTTCGTGGTTTGCCAAGGACATGGCAAAGGAGTACAGCTGCATCGAGAGAAGGCGACTCTTTGCCGCCTTCTGCCAGTTTCGCCGTCGCACTTTTCAGTGCTTGCTCAATCGATTGAACTTGGCTCATCGATTAGCCGTTCTCTGCGAGCGCCGCAAGTTGGTCTGCTTGGTGCTCTTGAATCACAGGATCAATCAAGCTCTGCAGGTCACCTTCCATCACTTCGTTCAAACGATAGATGGTCAGGTTGATACGGTGATCAGACACACGACCTTGTGGGTAGTTGTAGGTACGAATACGGTCACTACGGTCACCAGAACCTAGAAGGTTACGACGTGTATCAGACACTTCTGCGGCACGACGCTCTTCTTCCGCTTGAACGATACGAGCAGCAAGAACCGCCATTGCTTTCGCTTTGTTCTTGTGCTGTGAACGCTCATCCTGACACTCTACTACCGTACCCGTTGGTAAGTGGGTAATACGGATTGCAGAATCCGTGGTGTTAACGTGCTGACCACCCGCGCCAGATGCACGGAACGTATCGATTTTCAGGTCTGCTGCTTTGATTTCTGGCAGATCCGCTTCAGGGATTTCCGCCATTACTGCTACTGTACAAGCAGAAGTATGCACACGACCTTGAGACTCTGTTGCTGGAACACGCTGTACACGGTGACCGCCTGACTCAAACTTCAACACGCCGTATGCACCGTCGCCGCTTACTTTCGCGATCATCTCTTTGTAACCGCCGTGTTCTGCTTCGTTAGAAGACATCACTTCGATACGCCAACCACGCTTTTCTGCGTACTTGCTGTACATACGGAATAGATCACCCGCGAAGATACCCGCTTCGTCGCCACCCGCACCTGCACGAATTTCTAGGAAACAGTTACGATCATCGTTCGGATCTTTTGGCAGAAGAAGAATCTGTAACTCATCAGTAAGACGCTCAATCGTCGCTTTCGCTTCTTTGATTTCTTCTTGCGCCATTTCACGCATTTCTTCGTCGTCTTCGTTTGCCATCTCTTCAGCGGCGACAAGATCTTCTTGTGCTTGTTGATAAGCTTGGAAGCACTTGGTTACTTCTTCTAGCTGAGAGTACTCTCTTGATAGAGCACGGAATTTGTCCTGATTTCCAATTACATCAGGATCACCAAGAAGATGTTGAACTTCTTCGTAACGTTCTACTAGCGTTTCTAGCTTAGTCAGAATAGAGGCTTTCATAGTGTCGTTTTCTTAATAAAAAGCGTGAGTTATAGATCATCCAAGCCAAGTGTTTGGCGGATAATCGTTAATTTTGCTGGTTCGCCTTGCTCTGCTGCACTTTGCAATGCGCGAGTTGGAGCGTGAATCAGTTTGTTGGTGAGTTTATTACTCAGCTCGCGCAGCACTTTCTCCGGATCTGCGCCTGCCGCTAAAGATTGCAAACTTTTGCTCAGTAACTCTTCACGAATTTCGTTGGCTGATTTGCGATAGTCGCGAATACTATCGACGGCTTGCAGTGAACGCAACCATGTCATAAATGCAGCGCTTTCTTCACTAACAATCGCTTCAGCTTGAATCGCTTCGACTTTACGCTGCTCAATGTTGCTGTCGATGATAGATTGCAAGTCATCAACAGAATACAGATATGCGTCGTTCAGTTCACCGACTTCCGACTCTACATCTCGCGGCACCGCAATATCGACCAACAAGATAGGTTGATGCCGGCGCTGCTTTAGAGCCGTTTCGACCATACCTTTGCCAATAATAGGCAATGGGCTCGCCGTTGAGCTAATCACAATATCCGCTTTCGCCAAATGTTCAGGAATTTCGTTCAAACTGATCACTTCTGCGCCAAATTGGTCCGCTAAGCCTTGCGCGCGCTCTTTAGTGCGGTTCGCGACAATCATTTTTGTGCAACCGTTGGACGCTAAATGCTTCGCGACCAATTCAATCGTCTCACCCGCACCAACCAAAAGCACGGTTGAATCTGATAACGACTCAAAAATATGTTTTGCCAGTGTACATGCCGCATAAGCCACGGACACGGCATTACCACCAATATCTGTCTCTGTTCTTACCCGTTTGGCGACTGAGAACGTCTTTTGAAACAGTTTATCAATCGAGGCATCGACGGCTTGATGATCTCGCGAGTCAGAAAATGCTTGCTTTACCTGCCCCAAAATTTGAGGCTCACCCAACACCAGAGAGTCAAGACCGCACGATACGCGCATCAAATGCTTTATTGCTGCTTGCTCTTCATGAACATACAAACTCGGCATTAAATCTTCGCGGCTCACTTGATGAAATTGAGCAAGCCAATCGATCAACTTGTTTCGCGCTCCTTGCTTAACATCGCAGTACAACTCAGTTCGGTTACAGGTTGAAACAATCACACTGCCGTTAACTGCTTCGTGCTCTCTAAGTTGCTCGAGTGCAGGGCCGAGTTTATCCGGACCAAACGCCACCTTCTCTCGCAAGTCGACAGACGCTGTATTGTGATTAATTCCAATAGCAAGCAAGGACATCTAACGTGGTATCTCTGGGATAGGTTATAAAATAGGTCCAGAATTTTACTGTAAGCACGCATTTATTGAAAGGGTAAGCCGGATTTGTTTTCCTAAGTGCGACTTTTCAATGCTATAGTTGTGAGCGATTCCCGATGAAACTGATTAATAAGCCATCAAACATGACGTTACGCTCCTTTATTCTTTTTTTCTTGTCGAGCTTACTGCTCGCTGGTTGTTCGTCCGTTCCTGAAAGTGTTACCAGCGTTGAATGGCAAGCTCATGAGCAGCGACTCGAAACCATCCAAGATTTTCAAGCAACGGGGAAACTTGGTTATATTGGCCCAGACCAAAGACAAAATTTAAACTTCTACTGGAAACATTCTTCAGCACTAAGCCAGTTGCGTTTAACAACGATTCTCGGACAAACGGCATTAAAGCTCACCATCACCCCACAAGGCGCCACAGTAGAAACTTACGACGATCAGGTCCTTTCTTCTCGCAGTGCTAACCAGCTGATTTACCGTCTTACAGGGTTGATGATGCCCGTCGAACACATGCCTGACTGGCTATTAGGTCTACCGACCGATGCCGACAAATTCCAACTGTCTCCAACCAATACACTGCAAGCGTTAAACAAACAAATTGGTTTAAATGATTGGAGTATTGCATATCAACGATATGGCGACGTTCAATGGCATGAACAGTCTCTCCCTCTGCCAAATAAGCTGAAACTCACCACAGCTGATGTCAAAATAAATCTAGTGATCACAAAATGGAACATCACCCAATGATTGAACTTTCAACACGCTGGCCATCACCAGCGAAATTGAATCTCTTTCTATATATCAACGGCCGTACAGAGAATGGCTACCACGAGTTACAAACCTTATTCCAATTCGTCGATCACGGCGATGAGCTCACTATTCAAGCGAACTATTCTGGTGATATTACAATTTCTCCAGAGATAGAAGGTCTGCCTCTTCAAGACAATTTAATTTGGAAAGCAGCAACCGCGCTTCAAGCTTACTCAAACTGCCCTTTTGGCGCGCATATTGAGCTACAGAAAGTGCTGCCTATGGGTGGAGGCATTGGTGGGGGCTCATCGAATGCAGCTACAGCATTAGTGGCACTGAATTACTTATGGCAACTGAATCTAACTGACGACGAACTGGCTGAAATAGGTTTAAAACTAGGCGCAGACGTGCCCGTATTTGTGCGCGGATTTGCAGCTTTTGCTGAAGGTATTGGTGAAAAACTCTCTCCTGCTTATCCCGAAGAAAAGTGGTATTTAGTCGTCAGACCGAATGTATCTATCGCAACCGTCGACGTTTTTTGTCATCCAGATCTAACGCGAAACACCCCAAAACGAGATCTAGAAACACTTTTAAATACGCCAAGCGTAAACGATTGCGAAAAAATTGTACGAATGCTCTACCCAGAGGTTGATAAGCAACTTTCTTGGCTGCTACAATACGCGCCGTCAAGATTGACGGGGACAGGATCTTGCGTTTTTGCTGAATTTTCGAGCAAATCTGAAGCAGAAACTATCCTTGCACAACTCTCTGATAAAGTCTCGGCATTTGTCGCTCAAGGGCGCAATATTTCGCCATTAAAAGAGACTTTGGCTGAATACCAATCAGCCTCACACCGACCTATTTAAACTGGACGCAAACCCGAGGTTTCCACCGTGCCTGATATGAAGCTATTTGCTGGTAACGCAACACCTGAACTAGCCCAACGTATTGCTGATCGTCTTTACATCTCTCTTGGTGATGCATCTGTTTCTCGCTTTTCTGATGGCGAAGTTGCAGTTCAAATCAATGAGAATGTTCGTGGTAGCGATGTTTTCATCATTCAATCCACTTGTGCACCGACTAACGACAACCTAATGGAATTGGTTGTTATGATTGATGCAATGCGCCGTGCTTCAGCAGGCCGTATCACTGCAGTTATCCCTTACTTCGGCTACGCTCGCCAAGACCGTCGTGTACGTTCTGCGCGTGTGCCAATTACTGCAAAAGTTGTTGCTGATTTCCTATCTAACGTTGGTGTTGACCGCGTTCTAACTATCGACCTACACGCAGAGCAAATTCAAGGCTTCTTCGATGTACCTGTAGACAACATCTTCGGCACGCCAGTGCTACTTGAAGATATGCAGGCTCGCGGTCTAGATAACCCTGTAGTGGTATCTCCTGACCTAGGTGGCGTTGTTCGTGCTCGTGCAACAGCAAAAGCACTAGGCGACATCGACATCGCAATCGTAGATAAGCGTCGTCCACGTGCAAACGTTTCTGAAGTAATGAACCTAATCGGTGATGTTGAAGGTCGTGACTGTGTGATCGTTGATGACATGATCGACACAGGTGGCACACTATGTAAAGCAGCTGAAGCACTAAAAGAGCGCGGTGCTAAGCGTGTATTCGCTTACGCTACTCACGCAGTATTCTCAGGCAACGCTGCGGATAACATCAAGAACTCAGTTCTTGACCAAGTTATCGTAACTGACTCTATCTCTCTGTCTAAAGAGATGGCTGCAACAGGTAAAGTGACAACACTAAGCCTATCTCGCATGCTGGCTGAAGCGATTCGTCGTATCAGCAACGAAGAGTCAATCTCTGCAATGTTCAACTAATACGAACATTTCAGTTACACTGATTTCAAAAGCACCCCTCTTTGGGGTGTTTTTTTATTTGTACTGATAACTAGAAAATCCCTTAGTCGCCCACCGCGAGTTTTCTGTGCTATCATACTGCGCTTTTTGAGATTCCAGAGAGATCCTAACCTTGAGTCAACAAATCAAACTTCTTGTTGGTCTTGCTAATCCAGGACCAGAATACGCCAGAACTCGTCACAATGCGGGCGCTTGGGTTGTAGAAGAATTAGCACGCGTTCACAACGTTACACTGAAGAACGAACCAAAGTTTTTTGGTCTAACAGGACGCATTATGGTCAATGGCCAGGATCTCCGTTTGCTTATCCCAACCACCTTCATGAATCTATCAGGTAAATCGATCGCAGCGCTTGCGAAATTTTATCAAATTAAACCTGAAGAGATCATGGTTGCTCATGACGAGCTAGACTTACCGCCAGGTGTCGCTAAGTTTAAAAAAGGTGGGGGTCACGGTGGACACAACGGTCTGCGTGACACCATTAGCAAACTGGGCAATAACAAAGATTTTTATCGTCTTCGTATTGGCATTGGTCATCCGGGACACAAAGATAAAGTGGCGGGTTTTGTATTAGGTAAAGCGCCAGCTAAAGAGCAAGAGCTTTTAGATGCAGCAGCTGATGAGGCTGTTCGTTGTCTAGATATCCTGATTAAGGATGGCCTATCTAAAGCACAAAATCGCCTCCACACGTTCAAAGCTGAATAAGGTTACTATCATGGGTTTTAAATGTGGCATCGTTGGTCTACCTAACGTAGGTAAATCAACTCTGTTCAACGCACTAACTAAAGCGGGTATCGAAGCAGCAAACTTCCCGTTCTGTACCATTGAACCAAACACTGGTGTGGTTCCTGTGCCAGATCTACGTCTAGACGCACTAGCTAAGATCGTTAACCCACAGAGAGTTCTTCCAACGACGATGGAGTTCGTGGACATCGCTGGTCTTGTTGCTGGTGCATCACGTGGTGAAGGTTTAGGTAACAAATTCCTAGCTAACATCCGTGAAACAGACGCGATTGGCCACGTTGTACGCTGTTTTGAAAACGAAAACATTGTTCACGTTTCAGGTAAAGTTTCACCTATCGAAGATATCGAAGTGATCAACCTTGAACTTGCAATGGCTGACCTTGATTCTTGTGAGCGAGCGATTCAACGTAACGCGAAGAAGGCAAAAGGCGGCGATAAAGATGCAAAATTTGAACTAACCGTACTAGAAAAACTGTTACCAGTACTAACTGAAGGCGGCATGGCACGCACAGTTGAGCTATCTAAAGAAGAGTTAGCAGCAATCGGCTACCTAAACTTCCTAACACTGAAGCCAACTATGTACATTGCAAACGTAAACGAAGATGGCTTCGAAAATAACCCATATCTAGATGCGGTTCGTGAGTTCGCAGAAAAAGAAAACAATGTCGTTGTACCTGTATGTGCAGCTATCGAATCTGAACTATCTGAACTAGAAGATGAAGATCGCGAAGAATTCCTAGCAGATATGGGGATCGAAGAGCCGGGCCTGAACCGTGTAATTCGCTCTGGTTACGAACTACTGACTCTACACACCTACTTCACAGCAGGTGTTAAAGAAGTACGTGCTTGGACAATCCCTGTTGGTGCAACTGCGCCTCAGGCGGCAGGTAAGATCCACACTGACTTCGAGAAAGGCTTTATTCGTGCAGAAGTAGTTGGTTACGACGATTTCATCCAATTCAATGGTGAAAATGGCGCAAAAGACGCAGGTAAATGGCGTCTAGAAGGTAAAGACTACATCGTAAAAGATGGCGATGTTGTACACTTCCGCTTCAATGTTTAATTAAATGAATGAATTCTAAACACTTCATTTACACTAAAAGCCAGCTGTTAAGCTGGCTTTTTTAATACCTTAAGTAAATGAACAAAAATAAATTACGCAACTGCAAGCTAATTTATTTCCAGTTTTAGATCATAAACACGCCTCTTTGTTTAAAAAGGAAGCGAACGAGGTTTTTTCCGAAATTTATTAAAAAAAACTGTTGACGGATCTCACTCAACTTCGCATAATGCGCGCCGTTCCCAACGACAAGGCAACAAAGCGTTGAGAACAAAAAATATGGTTTTGGCTACGTAGCTCAGCTGGTTAGAGCACATCACTCATAATGATGGGGTCACAGGTTCGAATCCCGTCGTAGCCACC
>NZ_JAWOWJ010000021.1:0-51710 GCF_033340495.1 Vibrio sp. 1249-1 | reverse complement strand
ATGCCAGGCGACAACGTACAGATGACTGTAGAGCTAATCGCACCAATCGCAATGGACGAAGGTCTACGTTTCGCGATCCGTGAAGGTGGCCGTACAGTAGGTGCTGGTGTTGTTGCTAAGATCTTCGACTAATTCATAACGAATTAAACGAAATCTTGCACTGTTCTTCTTTTTGAAGAAAGCGCATCGAAAAGGGAAGCTTAGGCTTCCCTTTTTCATTTCTAGATTACATTTAGTTATAAGTGTTGAAATAAAAGACGTCACTTTTTCGATTTAAAAACAGAGTTTTACCGACTTTATTTCTTAACGCTTTTACTCACCCCTCTTAACCCTTTGATCTTTTCCTGCAGCGGTAAAATCGTTATAACCAAATATTCTGAGCGGACACCATAATGCGACTGGTAACAAGAACTATTCTTGTTTATATTGTTTGTCACAGATTAGTTTTATAGGTTTTTTGAGTATGTACGTTTGTCTTTGTCATGGTGTCTCCGACAAAAAAATCAGGAAGTTGGCGATAGATGAAGGCGTAACAGATATTAAAGGAATCAAAAAGTGCACGGCATTGGGCAGCCAATGTGGTAAGTGCATCAGACAGGCCAAGGAAATTTTAGCGGAAACTAGTTACACGGAATTTAAACAAGCCAGCTAATTGCTGTAAGTATGCAGTAATTATTTGCCTTACATTTTGACACCTTCTCATTTGCTTCTACATTTAAATGAAGCCAAAGAGGAGGGTTTTGTCATGAAAGGCGATCCAATCATCATTCAACATCTCAATAAAGTGCTCGGTAACGAGCTCGTCGCTATTAATCAGTATTTTCTTCATGCCCGAATGTATAAAGACTGGGGCTTAAAGCACCTAGCAGACAAGGAATATCACGAATCTATCGATGAGATGAAACATGCCGATCATCTAATTGAGCGTATTTTGTTCCTTGAAGGCTTACCGAACCTACAAGATTTAGGTAAGTTGATGATTGGTGAAGATACCAAGGAAATGCTCGAGTGTGACTTAAAGCTTGAAATGGCGGCTATTCCAGATTTAAAAGATGCGATTGCTTACGCTGAAGACATTCGAGATTATGTGTCTCGAGATTTATTCCAAGACATTCTTGAAGATGAAGAAGAACATGTTGATTGGCTAGAGACGCAACTTGGCTTGATTGAAATGTCTGGTATTGAGAATTATCTCCAAGCGCAATACGTGGACGAAGAGTAACGATACTATCTAAGTTTGCATACTCCAATAATAGTAATAAGAAAGAGCACCTGACTCGAAAATCGGGTGCTTAACCCCGTTATCTGGTCTAATCTCTTTTATTATCGGCTTTTTAAGGATATTGCTCGCAATCTTGCCTATGAAGTTTGATTTCTATCCGATAGAATTTATGCCCCCTTACCTAAAAATAAAAAAGAGAAACGTCCATGTCTGAAGACAACCACCAAGCAGCCACTCCAGAAGAAGAACATCGCCAAAAAGCATTGGATTACCATGCTTATCCAACTCCAGGAAAGATTGCTGTCGAACTGACAAAGCCTGCGGAAACGGCGGGTGATCTTGCCCTTGCATACAGCCCAGGAGTTGCAGAGCCAGTGCGTGAAATCGCACAAAACCCGGATAACGTGTACAAGTACACTGCAAAAGGGAACATGGTTGCTGTTATTTCTAACGGTACCGCTATTCTAGGTCTAGGTAACCTAGGTCCACTTGCATCTAAGCCAGTGATGGAAGGTAAAGCGTTACTGTTTAAGCGTTTTGCAGGTCTTGACTCTATTGATATTGAAGTTAAGCACCGCACGATCGATGAATTTGTTGATACTGTTGCGAGCATTGCAGACACTTTTGGCGGTATTAACCTTGAAGATATTAAAGCACCAGACTGTTTTGAGATTGAAAAGCGTCTGATTGAACGTTGTGATGTACCAGTATTCCACGATGATCAACATGGTACTGCTATTGTAACGGCAGCGGGTATGCTGAATGCAATCGAACTTCAAGGTAAGAAACTTGAAGATTCAACAATTGTTTGTCTTGGCGCTGGCGCTGCCGCTGTAGCGTGTATGGAGCTTCTGATCAAATGCGGCGCAATGCGCGAAAAAATCTACATGCTAGATCGCAAAGGTGTGATTCACACTCGTCGTGATGATCTTAATGAATATAAGCAGCTATTTGCGAACAATACAGATAAGCGCACACTAGAAGACGTGATTGAAGGTGCAGATCTGTTCCTAGGTGTATCTGGTCCAAACCTATTGCCAGCGGAAGCGTTGAAGTTGATGGCAGATAAGCCAATCGTATTCGCATGTTCTAACCCGGATCCTGAAATCAAGCCGGAACTTGCTCACGCAGTTCGTGATGACTTGATCATGGGCACTGGCCGTAGTGATTATCCTAACCAAGTTAACAACGTATTGTGTTTCCCATTCATTTTCCGCGGTGCTCTTGATGTGCGTGCAAGTGAAATCAATGATGAAATGAAACTTGCAGCCGTTGAGGCGATTCGTGAGCTAGCAAAAGAGCCTGTACCTGAAGCCGTATTGAAGGCTGCAGGTGTTGATAAGCTAGAGTTTGGTGCGGACTATATTATTCCAAAACCAATGGATTCACGTTTGCTACCACGTGTTGCAAAAGCGGTTGCTCAGGCGGCGGTTAATTCAGGTGTAGCTCGTATCGAGATGCCTGAAAACTACATGGCAGAGTAATATATCTTTCAGATGTGATACACAAAAATGGGACGCTATTGCGTCCCATTTTTATGTCATTCATTTGGCTCGAGGCAAGAGTTATTACCTGAAACCTCTTATCAGGCTTTTTTATTCTTCGTCGAATGACTCAAATTCGATGCCCATTTCCGTCATCAGCGCTTTTACTTCTGTTGGAATATCATCAGGACGGTCTTTACGAAGGTCTTCATCTGTCGGAAGTGGCTGACCTGTGTACGCGTGCAAAAATGCCTCGCATAGCAATTCGCTATTGGTTGCATGGCGTAAGTTATTGATCTGACGGCGAGTACGCTCATCAGTTAGCACCTTTAAAACTTTTAGCGGGATAGAGACGGTAATTTTTTTTACTTGTTCGCTTTTTTTGCCGTGCTCTGCATATGGGCTAATGTATTCGCCATTCCAGTCAGCCATTGCACACCTTCATTTATGTAATCGGTTAAAAATAATTTAGGTGCTGATTTTAGCTGCATTTACCGCCATAAGCAAAGACATATAGACGTCTAGAAGTGTTGACGTCTCATTTTTTGACGAGTAAAGTGAACATAACAGCAAAGGAAGCGTGTTGATCACTTTATGTTACACATTAGATATAGCGCATTCCTATTTAGAAGTCATTACCCGTGAAAGGATACACCCATGAGCACTCGCAAACCTGCGACCATTGCAGTACGCACTGGTATTGAATCAGACAGCCAATATCATGCTGTCGTTCCACCTATTTATCTTTCCACTAACTATGGTTTTCCTGCTTTTGGTGAAGTGCCCAAGTATGATTACACACGATCTGGTAATCCAAACCGCGGACTGTTGGAAAGTGCGCTATCTGAACTCGAGTCTGGAAAAGGAGCGGTTGTTACTAATTGCGGTACGTCGGCATTAAATTTATGGGTTTCCGCTTTTCTCGGCCCAGATGATCTCATTATTGCTCCTCACGATTGTTATGGTGGTACCTATCGTCTTTTTAATACCCGAGCTAACAAAGGCGATTTTAAGGTTCAGTTTGTCGATCAATCAGACGAACAGGCTTTAGATGCTGCATTGGCACAAAAACCAAAACTCATTTTGCTAGAAACTCCGTCAAACCCTCTGGTTCGCGTAGTGGATATTGCAGCTACTTGTGAAAAAGCGAAACAAATCGGCGCGTTAGTTGCGGTGGACAATACCTTTTTGACACCCGTGTACCAAAAACCTTTAGAGCTAGGTGCGGATTTTGTTATCCACTCCACAACAAAGTACATCAACGGTCATTCGGACGTAATTGGTGGGGTAATCATCACCAACACAGAAGCGCATGCAGAAGAGCTTGCATGGTGGGGCAATTGTATTGGTGCAACGGGCACACCTTTCGATAGTTACATGACACTGCGAGGTATTCGTACGCTTGGTGCTCGTATGAAAGTACATGAAGAGAGCTCACAGCAGGTACTGGCTTACCTACAGAAACAAGCGTTAGTTAAAACTATCTATCATCCAAGCCTGCCGGAACATCCAGGTCACGACATTGCTAAAAAGCAGCAAACGGGCTTTGGCTCTATGTTGAGTTTTGAGTTTGCTGGTTCGTTTGAGCAGTTAAAGGTGTTTGTGAAAGAGCTCCAACTGTTTTCATTAGCTGAATCATTAGGTGGTGTAGAAAGTTTGATTTGCCACCCGGCATCCATGACTCACCGTGCAATGGGTGAGGAGGCACTGGCGGAGGCTGGGGTCTCTCATCAACTATTGCGTTTGTCTGTCGGTTTGGAAGATGCACAAGACCTCATCACAGATTTAGAACAAGCGTTCGCTAAAGCTACCCAGTAATAGGAGACGATAACAATGACTGTACAACGTCAGCTGCATAAGTTTGGTGGCAGTAGCTTAGCAAACCCAGAATGCTACTTACGCGTTGTGGGTATTCTCAAAGAGTATTCGACAGAAAATGATCTTGTGGTCGTCTCTGCTGCAGGAAAAACCACTAATCGCTTGATTGAGTTTTTGGAAGGGTTAAATAAAGATGGCCGAATTGCGCATGAAGCGCTTCAAAGCTTAAGACAGTTCCAAACTGAGCTAATAGAAAGCTTGTTGGAGAGTGAAGCAAAAGAAGAGCTGTTAGCTTTATTACATGATGAGTTCAGTACTCTCTCGGAGCTGACTGCACCACTCACTAATGCGCAAAAAGCTGCGGTACTGGGACACGGAGAAGTATGGTCTGCTCGCCTATTGGCCGCGTTATTATCTCAACGTTCTATCCCTGCGGTTGCACAAGATGCACGAGCGTTTTTACGTGCAGAAGCGGGAACTCAACCAGAGGTTGATCGCGCTCGTTCATACCCTTTAATTAAAGAGATCCTCGCGCAGCATAACCATAAACGTGTGGTAATTACTGGCTTTATGGCTCAGAACGAGGCAGGAGAAACCATTCTACTTGGTCGTAACGGCTCTGACTATTCTGCAACGGTCATAGGCGCGCTTGCTGAAGTCAGTACTGTCACGATTTGGAGTGATGTTGCTGGTGTTTATAGTGCCGATCCACGTTTGGTGTCTGACGCTTGTTTATTACCGTTACTTCGATTGGATGAAGCCAGTGAACTTGCTCGCTTAGCTGCCCCAGTGCTACACAGTCGTACGCTTCAGCCTGTGGCGCAAAGTACCATGGACCTTAATCTCAAGTGTAGCTATCTGCCAGAGTCGGGTTCTACTCGTATTGAGCGTGTATTGGCATCTGGTCGTGGCGCTAAAATTATTACTTCACTGGATGATGTTTTATTGGTGCAGTTGTCTTTCATGCATGGGCACGACTTCGAAAAAACACAGAGTGATGTATTACAAGCGTTGCAGCGCGCGCAATTAGAGCCACTGGCATTTGAAGCTCAATCCGATCAGCACACGCTACGCTTGGCTTACACCGCAGAAATCGCCGGTGGTGCATTGAAACACTTGCAAGAGCTTGCGGTAGAGGCTGAAATTAAGCTAAAAGAAGGTTACTCGCTCTTAGCTGCGGTAGGTGCAGGCGTTACGAAAAACGCCAATCATTGCTTTGGCTTTTATCAGAAGCTAAAGCACTCTCCGGTAGAATTTATCTCTGAAACAGACTCAGGGCTGAGCCTAGTCGCTGTTTTGCGCCGTACTGATACTGAGGCGTTGGTTCAAACGATTCATAGCCAGTTGTTCCAAGCGCAAAAACGCGTGGCAGTGGCTTTATGTGGCAAGGGTAATATTGGTTCTAGTTGGTTAAATTTATTTGCGACGCAAAAAAGTGAGCTCGAAAAACGTCATGGTATGAGCTTTGATCTTGTCGCGGTTGTGGATAGCCAAACCTATTGGTTCGATGAGCAAGGTATTGAGGCGGCGAGTGTTGCTGAACGATTTGATGATGAAAGCATAGCAAACAATGGGGATTGGCTGGCACGTTTGGGAGCGCTTAAAAGCTACGATGAAGCCGTCGTGCTTGATGTTACCGCGAGTAAAGAGTTGGCTCAGCGCTACGTAGAAATCGCACAGCAAGGCATTCATTTGATTTCAGCTAACAAAGTTGCCGGTTCCGCAGATAGCCAGTACTACCATCAGGTTCAAGATGCATTCGCTAAAATTGGTCGTCATTGGCTATACAACGCAACGGTTGGTGCTGGGTTACCGATAAACCATACCGTGCGAGATCTTCGTGAAAGTGGGGATGAAATCGTCGCTCTATCGGGTATTTTCTCGGGGACGCTATCATGGCTGTTCCAACAGTTTGATGGTTCTGTGCCATTTAATGATTTAGTCGATCTTGCTTGGCAGCAAGGTTTAACCGAACCTGATCCTCGTTCTGATTTAGATGGCTCCGATGTAATGCGCAAGTTAGTCATCTTGGCTCGAGAGTCGGGCCTAGATATAGAACCAGACAGCGTTAAAGTTGAGTCTTTGGTGCCAGAAGAATTAAGAGAACTGAGCTTAGATGATTTCTTCGATAATGGAGCGTTGTTGAGTGAAATACTTCAAGAGCGTCTGACAAAAGCACAGAGAAACGATCAAGTGCTTCGCTATGTGGCGCGTTTAGAAAAAAATGGTAAAGCAACGGTGGGAGTCGAAGCGTTATCTCGTGAGCACGCGCTCGCCAACTTATTGCCATGCGATAACATTTTTGCCATAGAGAGCAAGTGGTACAAAGATAACCCTCTGGTCATTCGAGGACCAGGCGCAGGCAGAGAAGTGACAGCCGGCGCTATTCAATCCGACCTCAACCGATTGGCTGGTTTATTTTAAAGTTGCGATTGACCTAAAAACCCTGGAATTAATCCAGGGTTTTTTATTCCCCTATCAGTGCCATACTGAAGTCATAACCCGTGCAAAATGGTGAGATGATGCTCAAGTAGAAACTTGAACTATCTTCATTATTAACTTGAGAAAAATTCATAATTACAAGGTTGACATTAAATCGTATTCAATACATTCTGTAGACATATAGACGTCTAAACGTCGATTTTAAGGATTTGTTTTCGTGGCGGAGTGCCGCAGGGAGAGTAAGATGGGATATACGCACGCAGGCCATATCGACGCCTTGAACCAGAATATTGCTGAGTTATCAGATAACATCAATGTATCGTTTGAGTTTTTTCCGCCAAGCAGCGCTAAGATGGAAGAAACACTTTGGAATTCAGTGCACCGTCTTAAAACGCTTCAACCTAAATTTGTTTCTGTGACTTACGGTGCGAACTCCGGCGAGCGTGACAGAACACACTCCATCATTAAAGAAATTAAAGCAACAACCGGATTGGTTGCCGCTCCCCATCTCACTTGTATTGATGCGACTCGTGAAGAGCTGATTAATATTGCCGATGATTATTGGAACAATGGTATTGAAAATATCGTCGCTTTGCGTGGTGATATTCCTCCAGGTGGCGGTGCGCCTGATATGTATGCCTCGGATTTGGTTGAGCTGCTGAAATCACGCCACGATTTCGATATCTCCGTTGCTGCATTCCCTGAGGTTCACCCTGAAGCTAAAAGCGCACAGTCTGACTTATTGAACCTAAAACGTAAGGTAGATGCAGGTGCAAACCGTGCTATTACTCAGTTCTTTTTTGACGTTGAGTCTTACCTGCGATTCCGTGACCGTTGTGTAGCGGCAGGAATTGACGTAGAGATTGTGCCAGGAATTTTGCCTGTATCGAACTTTAAGCAAGCTTCTCGCTTTGCGGCACAGAACAATGTGAAAGTACCAGGATGGATGAGCAAACAATTCGATGGCTTGGATGATGATCCGGTGACTCGCCAGCTTGTAGGAGCTAGCCAAGCTATTGATATGGTGCGTGTACTGAGTCGTGAAGGGGTTAAGGATTTTCACTTCTACACACTAAACCGTGCAGAGATGACTTACGCGTTATGCCATACGTTGGGTGTTCGTCCTCGCGCAGTAGTCGGTGCGTAAACCTAGTTTCAAAAAGATAAAAGGCTTGCCAAGTGGCAAGCCTTTTTCGTTTTATCAAAGCAAAAGGAGTTTAACCAATCACTTCAAGTTCAGTTAGAACTTCTTCTGCCCAAGTGATCCAAGTTTCACGTAACAGAAGGTTACGGCGAAGCGTTAGACGTTCTAGGCGAGCTTGTTTATCTAAAGTTGACGGCGTTGCGTAGTAAGCCGCTTCAATTTCTTTGTAGTGAGAAACCAGTTTGCGAGACTCTTCAACTAGCTCGGCGAGTTGGTCACGGAATGGAGCCGCTGGTTGAACGGCACATGCCATCAATTTCGCTGAAAACTCATCACGAACTGTTGGGTGTGCAGTTGGTTGATCAAACCACTCTCCTAAAGCGCTGCGACCAGCGTCTGTAATGGAGTAAACCTTGCGGTCTGGTTTGCCTTCTTGGGGTTCTAATACGCAAGTAACCAGTTCTTTCTCAGCCATTTTGTTGAGTTCACGGTACACCTGTTGGTGGCTTGCTTTCCAGAAGTAACCGATGCTAGCAGAGAATTCTTTAGTGATATCGTAACCGGTTGCGTCGCGAGTGCTAAGAACAGTTAAGATTACGTGTGGTAATGACATGTCTTCAATCCAAATGGTCAATAAACTTGTAAACAAGCTACTTATACTTTCAGCTGCGCTCTTACTGGCACTTGAGTTTTTTAATGTATAAGTAGCACCAACAATGTTGGTCCTGTCACCTTAAAGCCGTTTATCACCTAGAGAGATGGGGAGTCCCATCAAGGCTGGAGCAGGTATGATTGGATTTATGAGCTCTCAGCAGGCAAGTAGTATATAAATAATAAGCATGAAGTGGAATAGTAGGACAAAATTACCCTAAAAAACTAACATAATAATCAATGGTGTTAACTTGTGGTTTTTTATTCTTTTATTTTGGTATTTTTTGGGTCTATAGTGGTATATTTAACTGCCTTTGTTTTGGTGCGATTATCCTGTGATAAAAAAAAGCTGAGCATTTGCCCAGCTTTTTATTAAAAATGAAACGATTAGCCTGTGTTGCGCATACCAGCAGCAATACCAGCAATCGTCACCATCAACGCTTCTTCCAAGTTTGCAGAAGCTTCTTCGGTTTGACGCGTGCGGTATAGTAGCTCTGCCTGTAGCATATTCAATGGCTCAACGTAGATATTGCGTAAGCGAATCGACTCGAGTCCCCAAGGGTCATGCTGCATCAAGTTTTCATTGTTCTCTACATTCAGTACCGCTTTGATGTCTTCTTGAAGCTGAGCACGAAGTTTTTCACCGAGTGGACGGAGCGACTCATCCACCAATCGCTCATCGTAGTAGCGAGAGATATCAATATTACACTTCGAGTACACCATTTCCAGCATGCCGAGACGAGTTGAGAAAAATGGCCATTCGCGGCACATCTCTTCGAGCAATGCTTGGTGGCCTTTATCGATCGAGTATTGAATCGCTTCACCTGCGCCTAGCCATGCAGGAAGTACCAAACGGTTTTGACTCCATGAGAAGATCCACGGGATTGCACGTAAGCTTTCTACTCCGCCCTTAGGGTTGCGTTTTGCAGGACGAGAACCAAGTGGCAACTTGCCGAGTTCGAGTTCTGGTGTTGCTTGGCGGAAGTAAGGCACGAAATCTGGCTCGCCACGAACCACATTTCGGTAAGACTCACAGCTTACTTCTGATAGCACTTCCATCAAGTCGCGCCATTCTTGTTTTGGCTCCGGTGGCGGTAACAAGTTGGCTTCCAGAATCGCACTTGCGTATAGGTTAAAGCTGTTTACTGCGACATCTGGGAGACCCAGTTTAAAGCGGATCATCTCGCCTTGCTCTGTTACACGTAAACCGCCTTTCAAGCTTTTTGGTGGTTGCGACAAAAGCGCAGCATGCGCAGGTGCGCCACCGCGACCGACTGTGCCCCCACGACCATGGAATAGAGTTAGCTCAACGCCTTCTTCTTCAGCCACTTTAACTAACGATTCCATCGCATGATACTGAGCCCAACCTGCAGACATAACACCTGCATCTTTCGCTGAGTCAGAGTAACCAATCATGACCATCTGGTGGTTTTGGATAAAACCACGGTAAAGGTCAATCCCCATAAGCTGCTTGATGACCGATTCCGCGTTGTTCAAATCGTCTAGCGTTTCGAACAGAGGACACACATCCATGCGGTAAGGGCAACCAGCTTCTTGTAGCAGTAGATGAACGGCTAGTACGTCAGAGGCGGTACGTGCCATTGAAATAACGTAAGCGCCAAACGCTTCACGCGGTTGTGCTGCAACAATCTTGCAGGTATCCAAAACCTCTTTGACGGGTTCAGACGGTTCCCAATCACGAGGGAGAAGCGGACGTTTAGATGCCAGCTCGTTAGTTAGAAAAGCAATCTTATCTTGCTCATTCCATTGTTCGTAATCACCAATACCTAAGTAGCGAGTTAGTTCAGACAAGACGTCTGAGTGACGCGTGCTCTCTTGGCGGATATCAAGACGTACAAGATGGATACCAAATGCTTTTACGCGGCGTAGTGTATCCAGTAATGAGCCGTTGGCTATTACACCCATGCCACATTCGTTTAGTGACTGGTAGCAGGCATACAACGGTTCCCAAAGTTGCTCGACTTTTTGCAGTGGTGCTTTAACGGCCAGTTTTTGACCGTGGATCTTAGCATCGAGAATATCTTTGGTTTCATTGAGCAGAGTGCGTAATTGCTTCAGGATCGCACGGTATGGTTCGTGCTGATCTTCGCCAGCAAGCTCACGGACTTGATCGTTTGAAACTGTCATAGACAGCTCGCTGATCAACTCGTTGATGTCATTGAGATAAAGATCGGCGGCTTTCCAACGAGACAATAGTAAGACTTCACGCGTAACGTTGTGAGTAACAAACGGGTTACCGTCACGGTCACCGCCCATCCAAGAGGAGAAGTGCACTGGGCGAGCATCAATGGGTAAACCTTCTCCAAGGTAAGATTTTAGACGGTCATTCATCTCACGTAGGAAGTCAGGTACTGCTTCCCATAGCGAGTTTTCAACGACCGCAAAGCCCCACTTTGCTTCATCCAACGGAGTAGGGCGTTGTTGTCGAATCACGTCTGAATGCCAGCCTTGGGCAATCAGTTGCTCTAGGCGGCGTTCGGTTTTTCTGCGCTCTTTAGAAGAAAGATCGCTTAGCTCCAACTTTGATAAGCACTCGTTTATCTTGACCAGTTTGTTGATCATCGTACGGCGCGTAATTTCTGTTGGGTGAGCCGTCAATACCAATTCAATATTTAGATCACGAACCGCTTGGGCAGTGTCCAGTTTGCTCACATCATTTTGTACCAGTTTAGAAAACAGCGAGTTAATCGCGTCTGGTTCACAAATGTGCTCTTCACAATGGCGTGAAATCGTGTGGTATTGCTCAGCGATATTGGTGAGGTTTAGAAATTGGTTAAACGCGCGAGTAACGGGCGTTAGCTGCTCATCAGGTAGATGTTTGATTTCTTCGATCAAGCTGTCCCTGTCTGCTTGATTCCCTGCTTGAGCTGATTTGGATAATTTACGAATGGTTTCCACTTTCTCGAAGATTTCTTCGCCATGGGCATCGCGAATGGTGTTACCCAATAAGTGGCCTAACATGCGCACATTACTTTTGAGTGCGGCGTATTTCTCGTTCATTGTCGTCCTGCCTCGTAAAAAAACTACATCCATTGTCCTTGTTAAGACTCCAATCTAGCGAAAAGCACCAGTTATAGTCAAATAAAGCAGACTAAGTTTGCAATTATTCCGCTGTCTCCTGATTTAGAGCAAATTTACGGCAGCCATAGAGTAAGAAGTGAAAATTAATTACAAAATAACAAGTTAAATAAGTGTTAAGACTAGCGCTAAATTGTGAAGATAAAAAGATGCAGCTCAATCGAGCTGCACAGACTTTTGAGCTTAAACGCGTATTAACAGCAGTACTTGACCATTGCCTTTGAAAGCACATCAATTGTGGGGTCGATAAAGTCGAAGGATAGAAACTCATCCGGTTGATGGGCTTGGTCGATTGACCCAGGGCCGAGCACCAAGGTTGGACACAACTGTTGTAGAAATGGTGCTTCAGTACAATAGTTCACGGTTTCTGAACTGGTTTGGCAGATCTCTTCAACACCACCGATAAATGGGTGGTCATGTTGGCATTCGTAACCCGGAATAGGCTCATGCAATGGAATAATCTCCAGTCTCCCAGGCCATTTCGCTTCGACTTCTTTTAATGCTCCGCGCAACATGTTCTCTAAACCATCAAGGCTAATGCCGGGAAGAGGACGCACGTCGTAATGCAGCTCACAGCAACCACAAATACGGTTAGCGCTGTCACCACCGTGAATGTGTCCAAGATTTAGGGTAGGGCTTGGAATGGCAAAACCCGGATGCTGATATTCTTTAATCAATTTGTCACGCAGTTGCATCATGGCGAACATGACTTCATGCATGATCTCAATAGCGTTAACGCCAAGCGCTGGGTCCGATGAGTGACCGGACTTGCCTGTTACGCGAATGGCATTTGCCACATGCCCTTTATGACCTCGAATTGGTACAAGGCTGGTGGGTTCACCAATGATGCAGTAATCCGGCTTAAATGGGGCGTTTGCTGTGAAATGTCGCGCGCCCAACATGGTGGTCTCTTCGTCACAAGTGGCTAATACGTAGAGTGGTTTGCTCTGCTTGCTCCAATCGACTTTCTTCACTGCTTCATAAATAAAGGCGAAAAAGCCTTTCATGTCTGCTGTGCCTAAACCGTAGAAGCGGTTGTCTTTTTCCGTCAGTTTATGCGGATCAAAATTCCATCGCCCTTGATCGAATGGCACGGTATCACTATGGCCAGCAAGTAAAAGGCCACCTTCTCCCTCTCCCATACGTGCGATCATATTGTGCTTGCCTGGCTCGACTTCGATCACTTCAACGCTAAAACCCAGATCTTTAAACCAAGATGCGAGTTTTTCGATGACTTTTGCATTGCCCTGATCCCAGCTCGGATCCGTGGAGCTGATAGAAGAGGTGCTGATGAGTCCTTCATAGACCTCTAGAAAAGTTGGTAATTGCATGGATTCTTCAAATCTCCTGTTGACAGACAGACCACAAAAATGTAAAACACATATTAAATCATATTTAATGAATAAAAAATCAAAATAAAGCAAAAATTAAATATGAATAGTCATTTGAGCCTTTAAGTATATGGATGTCACACAATGCTAAAAACCACGATTATTGGAGCCAGCGGTTACACCGGCGCAGAGTTAGCGTTAATGGTTAATAAACACCCACAACTCACGCTATCAGGTTTATACGTTTCCGCCAACAGTGTTGATGCGGGAAAGAGCATCGCGCAGCTGCACGGTAAGCTAGCGGGCATCATTGATATGCCAGTTTTACCACTAACGGATCCACTGCAAATCGCTCAAGAATCGGACGTGGTGTTTTTGGCAACGGCTCACGAAGTCAGCCATGATTTAGCCCCAACTTTCTTGGAGGCAGGCTGTCAAGTATTCGATTTATCGGGTGCATTCCGTGTGAAAAGTGAAGGCTTTTACGACACTTTTTATGGCTTCGAACATCAACATAACAACTGGCTAGATAAAGCAGCATACGGCTTAGCAGAGTGGAACCAAGAATCAATAAAAACCACTCCTTTGATTGCAGTAGCAGGTTGCTACCCAACCGCTTCACAGCTTGCAATCAAACCTTTATTAGAACATGCGTTGCTCGATACCAACCAATGGCCAGTGATCAACGCAACCAGTGGTGTATCAGGTGCAGGGCGTAAAGCCTCCATGGTTAACAGCTTCTGTGAAGTGAGCTTGCAACCTTATGGTGTATTTAACCATCGTCACCAGCCAGAGATTGCTCAGCACTTGGGTTGCGATGTGATTTTTACTCCGCACCTCGGCAACTTTAAACGCGGCATTCTTGCCACTATCACCATGAAGCTTGCGCAAGGTGTGACAGAAGCACAAGTGGCACAGGCGTTTGAACAAGCTTATCAAGGCAAGCCTGCGGTGCGTCTTAAAGGCGACGGTATTCCACGTATTCAGGATGTCGAAAATACCCCTTTCTGTGATATCGGCTGGAAGGTACAAGGCGAACACATCATTGTGATTTCAGCTATCGACAACCTACTTAAAGGTGCATCGAGTCAAGCGATGCAATGTCTCAATATTCATTACGGTTACCCAGAACTGACAGCGTTGCTGTAGTCGTTGAAAGAGGGAAATGCGATGACGCAAACCAATCAAGCTCCTTTAGTCATTAAGCTAGGTGGTGCAGCTCTATCATGCACTCAAACCTTAAGCCAACTTTTTGGTGCCATTGCGGCTTACCAAAAATCGGCACAGCGACAAATCGCCATCGTTCATGGCGGTGGCTACCTAGTTGATGAGTTGATGGCAAAGCTTCAGCTTGAAACCGTTAAGAAAAACGGTTTACGCGTAACGCCTTACGATCAAATTCCTGTGATTGCAGGCGCGCTTGCAGGCACTGCGAATAAGTTACTTCAAGGTCAAGCGATTGCGGACGGTCTTAACGCTGTGGGCCTTAGCCTTGCGGATGGTGGTTTGTGTCTTGTTGAAGAACTTGACCCAGAACTCGGCGCGGTAGGCAAAGCATCACCGGGTGATTCAGCACTATTACAAGCGGTGCTAAACACAGGTGCACTGCCGATCATCAGTTCAATTGGTTTAACCAAAGATGGCCAAATGATGAATGTGAATGCTGATCAAGCAGCAGTCGCGGTTGCGGGCGCATTAGATGCGGAGTTAGTCCTGTTATCAGACGTGAGTGGTGTATTAGATGGAAAAGGCCATTTGATCAAAACCCTGTCAGAGCAGCAAGCTAACTCGTTGATCGATGGACATGTGATCACCGATGGCATGATCGTCAAAGTTAAAGCTGCTTTGGAGGCCGCCAATGATCTTGGCCGTCCAATTGAAGTCGCGACCTGGCGTTACCCAGAAAAATTAGCACAGTTATTCGCTGGTGAAAGTATTGGTACTCAATTCTTGCCTCAATAAGCATCAGCAAAAGAATTCAATATTAGGAAGTCGTAGTTGGCACTGACCGCCGAGCGCAGCGCCAGTTAAGTTTGGAGAAAAAACATGAGCAAAGTGAACGTAAATAAAGTGGTAGTCGCATACTCAGGCGGTCTAGATACTTCAGTAATCATCCCGTGGCTAAAAGAGAACTACGACTGTGAAGTAGTGGCTTTCGTTGCCGATGTTGGTCAAGGTGCCGAAGAGCTAGAAGGCATTGAAGCGAAAGCAAAAGCCTCTGGTGCTTCTGAATGCTACATCGCTGACCTGAAAGAAGAAATGGTCGCAGACTACATTTACCCGACACTAAAAACCGGCGCGTACTACGAAGGTAAGTACCTGCTAGGTACATCAATGGCGCGTCCAATCATTGCTAAAGCGCAGGTTGAAGTGGCACGTAAAGTGGGCGCGGACGCACTGTGTCATGGCTGTACAGGTAAAGGTAACGACCAAGTGCGTTTCGAAGGTGCATTTGCAGCACTAGCACCGGACTTACAAGTGATTGCACCTTGGCGTGAGTGGGACCTAGTGAGCCGTGAAGAGTGTTTGGATTACCTCGCTGAGCGTAATATTCCTTGTTCTGCGTCTCTTACTAAGATCTATTCACGTGATGCAAACGCATGGCACATTTCGACGGAAGGCGGCGTTTTAGAAGATACGTGGAACGCACCAAACGAAGACTGCTGGGTGTGGACTGTCGACCCAGAGCAAGCGCCAAATGAAGCGGAATACGTCACGCTGAAAGTAGAAAAAGGTGAAGTGGTCGAAGTTGATGGTGAAGCGATGACACCATACAACGCACTGGTTTACCTAAACGAGAAGGGCGCTAAGCACGGTGTTGGCCGTATCGATATCGTGGAAAACCGTCTTGTTGGGATGAAGTCTCGTGGTTGTTATGAAACACCGGGAGGCACCATCATGATGGAAGCGCTGCGTGCTGTAGAGCAGCTTGTGCTAGACAAATCATCATTCGAATTCCGTGAGGAGCTAGGTCTAAAAGCGTCTCACCTTGTATACGATGGCCGTTGGTTTACGCCACTATGTAAATCGATCCTTGCTGCTTCAGAAGAGCTAGCGCAAGACGTTAACGGTGAAGTGGTTGTTAAGCTCTACAAAGGTCAAGCGACAGTGACGCAAAAACGTTCTGACAACAGCTTGTATTCAGAAGAGTTCGCGACTTTTGGTGAAGATGAAGTTTACGACCAAAGCCATGCAGGTGGGTTTATCCGTCTTTACTCGCTATCAAGCCGTATTCGTGCATTGAACAGCCAGAAGAAATAATCCCTTAACATCCATCTTGGATTGAATAAAGACCCGCCATTTATAGGCGGGTCTTTTGGTTTCTAAAAGCGGGTATCTAAAGTTGGTTTGAATATATATGTAAAAATATTGAATTTATACTTTATTTTTTATCGAAATTGCCGTAACGTTGACCCATAAGAAAAAGTGAGCAAATGACCATCAAATTGGTTACTACTCATTCGAGAACGTTAGAGTAAGCAATAGTCATCAGGAGAGACGCAATGGCATTATGGGGCGGAAGATTTACCCAAGCGGCAGACACCAGATTTAAAGAGTTCAATGATTCGTTGCGTTTTGACTACCGATTGGCTGAGCAAGACATCGTAGGTTCAATCGCATGGTCTAAAGCTCTGCTTTCTGTTGATGTGCTATCGGCAGAAGAACAGCAAAAACTGGAACTTGCTTTAAATGAGCTGAAGTTAGAAGTGATGGAAGACCCTCACCAAATTCTTCGCTCTGATGCAGAAGATATCCACTCTTGGGTTGAACAGCAGCTAATCAGTAAAGTGGGAGATTTAGGTAAAAAACTCCACACTGGGCGTTCTCGGAATGACCAAGTCGCCACAGACTTGAAACTTTGGTGTCGTCAGCAAGGTCAGCAATTATTGATTGCTTTAGATCGCCTACAAGCACAAATGGTCCATGTTGCTAAACAGCACCAAGGCACCGTATTGCCAGGCTATACTCATCTTCAGCGTGCTCAACCTGTAACCTTTGCTCACTGGTGCTTGGCTTATGTTGAAATGTTCGAGCGTGACTACTCTCGTCTGAATGATGCCTTACAGCGTCTCGACACTTGTCCACTTGGCTCGGGTGCTTTAGCGGGAACGGCTTATCCGATTGATCGCGAACAATTAGCACATAATCTCGGTTTCCACCGTGCTACGCGTAATTCACTCGATTCGGTTTCAGATCGTGATCATGTGATGGAACTGATGTCGGTGGCGTCGATTTCTATGCTTCACCTTTCTCGTCTTGCAGAAGATATGATCTTCTACAATTCAGGCGAGTCAAACTTCATTGAGTTAGCGGATACGGTGACATCTGGTTCGTCATTAATGCCACAGAAGAAAAACCCAGATGCACTTGAGTTGATCCGTGGTAAGACAGGGCGTGTCTATGGCGCATTATCGAGCATGATGATGACAGTTAAAGCCTTGCCATTGGCGTACAACAAAGACATGCAGGAAGATAAAGAAGGGTTGTTTGACGCTTTAGATACATGGAACGACTGCATGGAAATGGCAGCTCTGTGTTTTGACGGTATTAAAGTGAATGGCGAGCGCACACTAGAAGCGGCGAAACAAGGTTACGCAAACTCGACGGAGTTAGCTGATTACCTAGTGGCGAAAGGCATCCCATTCCGTGAAGCTCACCACATCGTCGGTGTCGCGGTCGTTGGTGCTATTGCTAAAGGTTGTGCGCTAGAAGAGCTGTCTATCGAAGAGTTAAAAGCCTTCTCAGAGGTCATTGAAGCGGATGTGTATGACATTCTGACTATCGATTCGTGTTTGGAAAAGCGTTGTGCTTTGGGTGGTGTTTCGCCTCACCAGGTCGCTTACGCGGTAGAACAAGCGGATAAGCGCCTGAGCCAGCGTGACAGCTCGGCGGTGAAAGTGCGTCCTGCACGTTTGACGGACATTGAAACGTTGGAAGGTATGGTTGCTTACTGGGCGAACCTTGGTGAGAATCTTCCGCGCTCTCGTAATGAGCTCGTGAGAGATATTGGCTCTTTCGCGGTGGCTGAGCATCATGGTGAAGTGACGGGTTGCGCTTCTCTATATGTGTATGACTCAGGGTTGGCTGAAATACGCTCTCTTGGTATCGAAGCGGGCTGGCAAGGCCAAGGGCAGGGCAGTGCGATTGTGAACTATTTGGTTGAGAAAGCGCGCCAGATGGCGATCAAGAAAGTCTTTGTTCTAACGCGAACGCCTGAGTTCTTTATGAAGCAAAGCTTTTTACCGACATCGAAGTCATTACTGCCGGAGAAAGTTCTGAAAGATTGCGATCAGTGCCCACGTCAACATGCATGTGATGAGGTAGCGCTTGAGATCAATTTAATGGAACAAGTGATCCAAAAAACGCATGTGGCATGAACTGAAGTTGTGGAGTGATTTTATTAGCATTCAATGACATAGTCATTTTCCTGCTTACTTACATCAGTATTCGCTAAAAAAATCGAAAAAATTTGGAACCTTTGAGAGGAAGCCCGGTCTATTAAAGTACCACTGCTTTTTCTTAGAAGAATCTAAGAGAGCCCCAGAACTGACATTGGTTTTGGGGCTTTTTTCTATCTGTCACTTTTCTCTTTTTTATTCGCCTTTTTTTGTCCCTTTCGACGCTGCCAAGGCAAGATGACAAAACGCATCCATAAGTGTAGAAACAACAAAACGTTGAAAGCGAAGCCGGCAAAGATCAAAGCGATCGACTCGATGCTTTGTGGATCATCTTTGAGCGTAAACCACCACACAATCCAACACAGTACAGAAAGTACCGTCAATTGATCCAAGCATCGTTGGCAACGTCCAAGTTTTTTCCAAAACCAATGTTCCTCGCAGCGGCGACAAGTCATAGTGTTTTCCAAACCATTAGTGTTGCTTCAGATTATATATCTAACTAAATGGTGGAAAGCGTTTCTTACACGGGCTTAGAGCGCCATGACACAACCAAAAATGGAAAGTTAGCTTTGTAAAAGCTTTGTGGCACGTAATTGATGTATGGTGCGCTGTCAGTCTTTAACAGGAAATATAATGATGTCGACAGAGTTGAAACTTGCGCTGAGTATCGCTGGTGGGTTCTTTATGATCGGTGTTGTCGCGATTTGTATGGTCAGCCGCTATGCAATGATGGCAGCGTAAGAGAGATTTCATTGCGCCGAAGTAGTAAAGCAAAGCCTCGTTGATGACGAGGCTTTGCTTATATTTAGATAGAAGCCTGAAAGCGTTAGCAGCCAGGGCCGCAGTCAAGACAATGTTTCACCATTTCTGGCCCTAAGTGTAGTTTTGCATTCAAATCACGTAGAGCGGTGCGGACGCCTTCTTCAATCACTGGGTGATAGAAGGGCATATCTAACATCTCAGAAATCGTCATCCTATTTTGGTGCGCCCACGCTAAAAGGTGCGCAAGATGCTCTGCATTCGGGGCCATCATTTCTGCACCTAAAAAACGTCCAGTGCCTTGCTCTCCGTAGACATGCAGAATGCCTTTATTACGAAGCATGACGCGCGAACGTCCTTGATTTTCAAACGAGACTTCACCGGTTGCGAAACATCCACATGTGCCTAGACGTGTTTCTAGTTGTTTATATGTTTCGCCAACCATAGCAATTTGAGGGTCGGAGAACACGGCTGAAATTGGTGAGCGACGCAGACCCGCACGAATATCTGGGAAACGGCCTGCGTTGTCTCCAGCAATACGGCCTTGGTCAGCGGCTTCGTGCAGCAGTGGAATTTGGTTACTTGCATCACCTGCGATGAAGATGCTCTCTACCGAAGTTTGCAATGTGTAGTGATCCGCCGTTGGTACGCCACGTTCATCGAGAGCCACATTGGTGTTCTCGATCGCCAGCTTATCGACGTTTGGACGACGACCCGTTGCGGCCAATACGTAATCGACAACGAAAGTTTCTAATTCACCATCATGGTTGATGAATTGGATTTCGACCTTGTCTTCGCCGTCATTGTCTGACGAAGCAATGCGTTTCATGCTTTCGACTTTTACATCTGCATCAAGGTAGAACTCTTCCTTAAAGGCTTTATCTGCATACGCCATCACCTCTGGGTCTGTCAGTGGGCCCACTTGTCCTCCAAGGCCAAAGAGCTTCACGTTCACTCCTAGGCGGTGTAAAGCCTGACCCAATTCAAGGCCGATGACTCCTGGGCCAAATACTGCCACGGACTCTGGTAAGTCATCCCAGTCAAACACATCATCGTTAATCACTAGGCGATCACCCAGTTCATTCCAAGCTGCCGGATATGCTGGACGAGATCCTGTCGCAATAACAATGCGCTGTGCGGTGACCTGAGTATGATCATCTATGATGAGAGTGTGGTCATCGGCAAACTTCGCGTAGCCCGATAGTTTGTCTTCAGCGGGAATATCATCGACACTTTCAAGCACAAAGCCAACAAAACGATCTCGTTCGCGCTTTACACGATCCATCACTTCTCGTCCGTTAATTCGTACTTCACCTTGCGGGTGTATCCCAAATCCAGGTGCTTTTTCGATTTGATGAACACTTTCTGCTGCCGCAATTAACAGCTTAGACGGCATGCATCCGACACGAGCACAGGTTGTTCCGTAGGGACCGCCCTCAATCATTACCACGCTGTTGGTATGAGCTTTTGCTGCTCGATAAGCACCAAGACCAGCCGTCCCGCCACCAATAATCGCTACGTCGACATTAACTTGTTTCATCGTGAACTCTCGCTTTTGTTTTAAGCCAAGCTAGCTACATTGAGCTTGGAGAGTGAATTGGATAGTTGAATCTGGATAAGTAGTCACCTTATTGGCAGATAACTACTTATCTAGACTAGTAGAAGAAGTGGTTTAGGGTTGGCCTCCGAGCCAAAAGGCACCGGAGACCGAGGGTGTAGGCTATGGACAGCTTAGCCTAGATACGCTTCTAGCTCTTCGCTACCGCCGATGTGCTTGCCACCGATAAAGACTTGTGGAACAGTCGTGCGACCAGATATAGCTCGTAGACTAACTGTTGTTGCGTCTTTACCCAGAATCACTTCTTCATATTGAAGACCGTGGTCAATCAGATTTTGTTTCGCTTTCATACAGAAAGGGCAGCCTGGTTTAGTGAACACCGTGATGGATTCTTGCGTTTTGTAGTCAGGCGCTATGTAGTTCAGCATCGTATCTGCGTCTGACACCTTGAATGGGTCGCCTGGTTCGTTTGGCTCAATGAACATTTTTTCCACTACGCCATCTTTTACTAGCATGCTGTAACGCCATGAACGTTTGCCAAAGCCGATGTCGTTTTTATCCACTAACATACCCATGCCATCGGTGAATTCACCATTACCATCCGGGATGAAGGTAATGTTTTCTGCTTCTTGGTCTTGTTTCCATGCATTCATCACGAACGTATCATTGACCGAGACACAAATAATCTCATCCACTCCGTGCTCTTTAAATACAGGGAACAATTCGTTGTAACGAGGTAGATGGCTTGATGAACATGTTGGAGTAAATGCACCCGGTAAGCTAAATACGATAACGGTCTTACCTTTAAATAGCTCATCGGTCGTTACATTCACCCAAGAGTCACCTTGACGAACTGGAAAAGTAACTTGAGGGACTTGTTGACCTTCTTTAGATACAAACATAATGATTTCCTTTAACTATTTTAAATTATGCGTATAGAGCTTAGCGTTTTTCGTCGCTCTGTTTCGTTTTGTTGAGCCCATTATTGTAAAAATCCTTTGATAGCTCTAATCGTTTGGTGTTATGGTTTTGATAGGTATTAGCTATTGTTAAAGAAGCGAAGCGTGAATTATGAATATTCGAGATTTTGAGTACTTAGTTGCACTTGCGGAACATAAGCACTTTCGCAAAGCGGCAGAGGCATGTTTTGTTAGCCAGCCAACATTGAGTGGGCAAATTCGTAAACTAGAGGATGAACTCGGGACCACGCTTTTAGAGCGAAGCAGCCGACGTGTTTTGTTTACCGATTCAGGGTTACAGCTGGTGGAGCAGGCTAAACGCATCTTAAGTGAAGTGAAAACCTTCAGAGATATGGCAAGCGGTCAAAGCGGAGCCATGACTGGACCGATGCATATTGGTTTCATCCCGACGGTTGGGCCTTATCTACTACCCAAAATTCTGCCGCAGATAAAAGAAGCATTTCCTGAGCTGGAGCTATTTCTGCACGAAGCTCAAACACATCAATTAGTGCGTCAATTGGAAGAAGGCAAACTAGATTGCTTAGTTTTAGCTTCGGTTGATGAAACTGCGCCATTTAAAGAGATCGAAGTGTATCAAGAGCCATTAAGTGTCGCAGTGCCATGTGACCACGAGTGGGCCTCTCTCGACCATGTTGATATGTTGGAGCTGAATGGTAAAACCGTTTTAGCGTTGGGAGACGGCCACTGTCTGCGAGATCAAGCGTTAGGTTTTTGTTTTGCCGCTGGTGCAAAAGACGATGAGCGTTTTAAAGCCACCAGCTTGGAGACGTTACGCAATATGGTTGCTGCTGGTGCGGGGATTACGTTATTGCCTCAGCTTTCTATCCCTAATGAGAAGCAAAAAGATGGCGTATGCTACGTACCAGCTGTTAACCCAACCCCCTCGCGTAATATCGTTCTCGTATACCGTCCGGGCTCACCATTACGAGCTAGGTTTGAAGCTTTAGCAGCGAAGATTAAAGAGGTGTTGGCTTCTTATCCATCATTGAATGCTGCAGCATAAAAAGCAGAAATAAAAAAGGGGAGAGCTTGATGCTCTCCCTTGTGCTTTTGTGATTTAGAACAGTTCTTCTGCGCCAGAGCCTGAAGAATAAATACTATCTTCTAAACGGTCGCCAGCGTATTCGGTAGGCTCCGTGCCTTTTTCAAAGTATTCGAACATTGATGTGCTATCTACCTTGTGCGTTAGCATACCGCTGTTGCGATCAATACGAACTCGAATAATATCCTCTGGAATATTTTTACCTTGCTCCGGCGTCCCTTCTAGCGCAACACGCATGAAGTCAATCCAAGCAGGCTCTGCGGTTTTCGCACCCGACTCGGCACCAGAAATTTGGCCTTGCCCTAGGTTGCTGTTAACAGTGGTGCGGCCAAGTGCACGTGAGTGATCATCAAAGCCAACCCAAGCTATCGCAACGACACCAGGTCCATAGCCATTGTACCAAGCATCCTTGGAATCATTCGTTGTACCCGTTTTACCCCCGATATCACGACGACCAAGTTTTTGCGCGCGCCAGCCTGTACCATTCCAACCTGTGCCTTCACGCCAGTTACCGCCCCCCCAAATGTTGCTGTACATCATCTCACGCATTAAGAATGCATTCTGTTCGGAGATAACTTGCGGTGCATATTGAGGTTCATCATTTTCAAGGGCATTGTCTGTTGCTAGGCCATCAATCGCGACGTCTTGTTCGCCAAATTCATCAGCGTAGCGATTTTCTGGCTGCTCGCTCATTTGCGGACAATCCTTATGACAAACACTCTTTGGATTGGCTTTAAACAGTACTTCACCGAATGCATCTTCCACGCGTTCTACATAGAATGGTTCAACGTAATAACCACCGTTTGCAAACACAGAGTAACCTTGTGCCACTTTCATTGGTGTTAAGCTGCCAGCTCCGAGTGCGATGGTCTCAGAGCGTGGTACTTGGTTAATATCAAAACCGAAACGAGTAAGGTACTGACGTGTCTCCTCGAGGCCAACTTCACGGAGTGTACGCACTGCCATGACGTTTTTTGATTGAGCTAAGCCGAGGCGAAGACGCGTTGGGCCACCATAAGTTGGTGGTGAGTTTTTTGGTCGCCAAGCTGAACCAGAACCTGCATCCCACTTGTTAATTGGCGCATCGTTAATCAAAGTCGCTAGAGTCAGCCCTTTGTCAATTGCTGCCGAGTAGATGAAAGGCTTGATACTTGAACCAACCTGACGCACTGACATGGTTGCACGGTTAAACTTGCTGTGAACAAAGTTGAAACCACCAACCAGCGACAATATCGCGCCATTTTCTGGGTTCATCGCAACAAACGCGGTGTTTGCTGTCGGCACTTGGCTCAGTTTCCAGCTCAGTGTTGTGTTGTCATCTTCATCGGTTTCACTTACTTCGCGAACCCAAACTTGTTGACCTGTCGCTAGCACATCATGCGCTGACTTTGGTGTTGAGCCTTGGCGGTTATCAGTAATGTACTTACGCGCCCAGTGCATTCCAGTCCAAGGGATGGTTTGCTCTTCATGGTTCTTAACCCATACTTGTGCCGTCTTATCATCGACTTTCGTCACAACCGCAGGGTAAAGGTCACCATAAGTTGGCTGTTTCTTCAGGTGCTTTTCTATTTGCTCATTGTCCCAGGTCGCTTCCCCTTCTTTCCAAAGCACACTTTCTGCACCACGGTAGCCATGACGTTCATCGTATGACAAGAGGTTATTTACCGCAGACGTATTTGCAGCATCTTGCAGTTTAGAATCCACAGTCATGTAGATATTCAAGCCAGAGGTATAAGCTTCCTCTTCACCGTATTCTTTTACTGCCCATGCACGAGCCAACTCTGCTACGTAAGGTGCGGAAAGCTCAATCTCAGCGCTATGATAACGCGCCACAATAGGCTCATTGCGTGCTTCGTCATACTGCTCTTGTGTAATGTATTTCTCATCAAGCATTCGCATTAATACAACGTTACGGCGTTTTGTTGCGCGCTCAAGAGAGTAAATTGGGTTCATGGTTGATGGCGCTTTTGGCATACCAGCGAGTGTTGCAATCTCACTTAACGTCAATTCATCAAGGCTCTTGCCAAAATACACTTGAGCGGCAGCACCAAAGCCATATGAGCGGTAACCAAGGAAGATTTTATTGACATAAAGCTCCATGATTTCTTGCTTACTTAAAAGCTGCTCAATATGGATAGCAATAAAAATCTCTTTAATCTTACGCATGATCTTCTTCTCATTAGATAAGAAGAAGTTACGAGCTAGCTGTTGCGTAATCGTACTTGCACCCTGTTTAGCCGAGCCTGAAACCGCAACAACAACAGCTGCACGAGTGATGCCGATAGGGTCGATACCAGGATGCTCGTAGAAACGGCTATCTTCGGTTGCGATGAGCGCGTGAATTAAGTCTTGAGGAATTTCGTCATAAGTAACAGGAATACGACGCTTTTCACCGAACTGTGCGATCAGCTTCCCGTCTTGACTAAACACCTTCATAGGTGTTTGTAATTCAACGTCTTTTAGAGTTGCAACATCTGGCAATTCAGGCTTCACATACTGATAGAAGCCAAATATTGTGGTGACTCCAAGAATTATGCAAATCAATGTTAAAAATAATAAACGCTTTATGAACTTCACCGGAGAATCCCTGATTGGTTGAGGCTGTGTAACGGCAAACCCTTGTACTCTTAGGTCAAAAATTTAGCACATAAGAGATATTAACTCTTATTTGGATGCTAATAACAACCTTTGCACGAAGAAATTTCGGAGCGAGAGTAAGAGATGGATAAGCTAATCGTTACCGGCATCGATATAGGCCATAACAGCCTCAAAGCCGTAGTACTTAAACCCACAGGCAACAATTACGCTCTGTTGGGTTACAAAGAAATATTACTAAAGGAAGGTATTGTCGCTGAAAATAACACCATAAATCATCAAGAAATTGTAAAGACCCTCAAGCAGATAAAAAAAGAACTGCCTTTTGGCGCTAAAAAAGTTGCGATTTCAGTTCCTGATAACTCGGTAATTAGCAAGAAACTGCAAATAGAACAAAATCTTGAAGAGAGTGAAGTTGAGTTTGCAGTGATACAAGCCTTTTCTCATCAATCGCCATTCCCTGTCGAAGAGCTGAGTTTAGACTTCGTTCGTCTTCGCGCGGAGGGCGGGCAGAGTGGCAGTGATAGCTATCAAGTGTTTGCGACAAGAAAAGATGTGGTAGAAGGCCGAGTTGATGCATTACAAAAGTCCGGACTAAAACCTGTTTTAGTGGACGTGCATTCGCAAAGCCTTGGTCATATCTGGAAGCTCACCGCCGATCGCTTTCCTGACAAAAACAAATACTGCTTACTCGATATTGGCACCTTATCGAGCTCCTTCACCATGTTTACCGAACAAGGTGAACTGTTTCACAAAGAGTTTGCTTACGGCACACGCGGAGCAAACAGCGCTTCTCCAGTCGATTTTCTGTCCGATGATGCTCAGGAGAAAACAGAGCTGTTTAACCGTCAAATCGTAGAGCGAGTAAAGCGCCAGATGCAGCTCTATACCTCAATCAATGGCTCACAAAACATCAAGGGTATCTGGTTATCAGGGGAAGGGGCCTCCACTCCCATGCTCGCAGAGGAGTTGTCTCAACAATTGTCGTTAGAGTGTGAATTGCTAAATCCGCTAGGGCTATTTGAGATGAAGGTGTCTAAGCGTAAGCGTCGTGCTGTGGATTGGCAGCATTTCTCAACAGCAGCCGGACTGGCCGTTCGTGGCATTCATTGGCTAGGAGGCGCCCGTGCTTTATCGCATTAATTTACTTCCTTGGCGAGAGAATCAAAGAGAAGAGCACCGACGTCGCTTCATCAGTTTGGTCGCATTAGGCATGTTGGTCGCTGTTGGCATCCAGTGGGGTATTGGAAAGTTTTTTGAGTACCAACAAGATCAACAACAGGAGCGGCTCGATTACCTCACTCACTACATTGCCGAACTCGACCAGCGTATTGAAGCAATGAAAATTGCAGAGCAAGAGCACAGCAAAATCCTCGAACGTCTAAAGGTCGTTGAAGGTTTACAAAACGGACGAAACAAAACGACCGAGTTCATGAACTTAATGCCTGCCGTTATCCCTGAAGGTGTATATGTCGACAAGATCAAAATGAATGATCTGGAAATTGAGATCTCTGGGATCTCAGATAGCACTCCAAAACTTGCCACGATGCTGGACAACATGGAGCGCTCGGCCAAGTTGAACGACGTAGAAATGCATTCCATCGTTCACGGCAAAGCCCGTTTTGGGAAAGAGTTTCAAACATTCAAAGTGTCTTTCATGTTCAAAGTAACGGAGAAGAAATTGGAGGCTCAACGTGGTTGATTGGCAGGATCTCGAAATAGATGAAATGGCCGAGTGGCCATTGTTGCCCCAGATTGTAGTAATCGCGCTTCTGATCATGGTGATTCAAGGCTTAGGTTATTGGTTTTACCTTAAACCGAAAGACGAACAGTTGAATCACTTGATTCAGCAGGAGCAGACACTCAAGGTGGCATTGAAGATCAAAGCGAACAAAGTGGCAGCGTTGCCTCAGCTTCAATCTCAATTGGATGAACTTACCACCCGTTACGAGTTATTACTGCAGCAACTGCCTGCGCAAAAAGAGCTGGCTACAATGCTCGCTTCAGTGAATGAACTTGGCATCGACAATAAGCTGACTTTCACCCGAATCGACTGGGGCGAAAAACAATCAGAGCACTTCCTTTATCGTCTCCCTTTAAACATAGAGTTAACGGGCGACTTTCATGACATAGGCCATTTTTCTCAGGCGATAGCGACGCTACCTCGAATCATCACGTTTAAAGATGTGAC
The DNA here is from genome assembly GCF_033340495.1 of Vibrio sp. 1249-1. Lineage (NCBI taxonomy): Bacteria > Pseudomonadati > Pseudomonadota > Gammaproteobacteria > Vibrionales > Vibrionaceae > Vibrio > Vibrio sp. 1249-1. Next base: position 23,995 of record NZ_JAWOWJ010000021.1, on the reverse strand, counting down.
TTGGCAACGTGTCAGCCAAGAGAGCGAAACCCTGCACTTTCGGGTGCGCGCTAACACCTATCAGTTTAAGCCGGAGGAGACGAAAAATGACAAGTAAGTCTTTGTTGCTGGTACTGATGGGTTCTCTATTGATGGGCTGCCAGGCGAATGATGAATCATTGACGGATTTTATTCGAGGAGTGGAAACACAGGCGCGTCGAGAGGTCGAGAAGCTTAAGCCCGCAGACAAGTATGTTGCAGTCACGTACGCACCGGAAGTACAGCGTGCACCCTTTGAATTACCCAAAGAAGCCACCATCGCGACTCAGCCAGTTGCAAGAAAAGATTGTTGGCAACCGCCCTCAAGAAGGCGAACTGGCAAATTAGAAAAATTCCCATTAAGCCAATTACGTTTGAAAGGGGTCATGGGCATGGATAACACGGTTTCTGGCCTCGTTCAGGCTCCCAATGGCACCGTCTATAAAGTTAAGCCGGGTCAATACCTCGGACGCAATAATGGCAAAGTGACCCATGTCAGCCACTCCTATTTGTTGATTAATGAAACGTTGCCCGACGGCTTAGGATGTTGGCAAAAACGTAAAGTTAAGTTGGCTTTGAGATAGCCCCATTTATTTTTGATATTGAGTAATGAAAATGAGACAAGGATTAACACGTACACCAAGGATACTTACTGGGCTCTTCTCCTTATGGTTGTTTGTATTTTTAGCCCCTTTAGCGGCAGCTGAAGAAGTTTCGTCCAATGCCCTAAAAAGTATCGACTTTCGAACTAATAAAGATAAAGACGCCGTGATTGTCGTCGAATTGGCGTCACCGGCCGCGATTGTAGATATCAAGCGTGTACAGGAAGGGTTAAGTATCGATTTGCTTAACACTTCAGTAAAAGACGAGCAATTGTATCTCCTAGACGTGAAAGATTTTTCGACTGTGGTTGAGAGCGTAGAAGTGTTTCGCGACACCTCGACGACGCGCTTGGTTGCGCACATCAATGAAGAATACATGCATGATTACCGTTTAACGGGGCGTTTTTTGGAAATCAAAGTAGCGAAGATCAAACCCAATGAGAAAGCCCCAGATAAAAGCATTTTAGAAAGAGAAGGTAAGCTTATTTCGATTAACTTCCAAGATATTCCTGTGCGAAACGTCTTGCAGCTTATTGCTGATTACAACCAATTCAATTTGGTTGTCTCCGACTCTGTGGAAGGCAACCTCACGCTTCGTCTTGATGGCGTCCCTTGGCAGCAAGTGCTGGATATTATTTTGCAAGTTAAGGGGTTAGATAAGCGTGTTGATGGCAACGTGATTTTAGTTGCTCCGACTGATGAGCTGGACTTGCGTGAGAAGCAGCAGTTAGAAAAACAAAAACTGACGGAAGAAATGGGAGAGCTTTCATCTGAAATCATCAAAGTTAATTTTGCTAAAGCATCAGACATTGCGGAGATGATCAATGGAGAAGGAAATATCAGCATGCTGTCAGAGCGCGGCAGTATGACCATTGATGAGCGAACTAACTCGTTATTGATTAGAGAGTTACCTGAAAACATCGAGGTGATTCGAGAAATTATTGAGTCTTTGGATATTCCAGTTAAACAGGTTCAAATTGAGGCGCGTATTGTGACCATCAATGAAGGTAACATGGACGAGTTAGGGATTCGTTGGGGTTTTACGTCTATTAATGGCAGTAATACAGTGGGCGGTTCTATTGAGAACAACCTCGCCACGATCGGTCTCTATAATGGAGAAGGGGGTGATGACGGTGGTGACGGTGATGGAGTGGGGATCGATGACTTCCTAAATGTAAACTTAGCTGCAACCAGTCCGAATGCGACCAGCATTGCTTTTCAGGTCGCAAAGTTAGGTTCAGACACCTTGTTGGATCTTGAGCTTTCTGCTCTGCAACAAGAGTCTAAAGCTGAGATTATCTCGAGCCCACGTTTGATCACTACCAATAAGAAACCTGCCTATATCGAACAAGGTACAGAGATTCCTTACCTAGAGTCATCATCAAGTGGTGCAACGACGGTGACGTTCAAAAAGGCGGTATTAAGTTTGAAGGTAACCCCGCAAATCACACCGGATAACCGCTTAGTATTGGATTTAAGTGTCACGCAAGATAGACCTGGACAAGTAGTGAAGACCGGCACTGGTGAAGCGGTTGCGATTGATACTCAACGTATCGGGACGCAAGTGTTAGTGAATAACGGTGAAACGGTCGTTCTTGGTGGTATTTTTCAGCACAGCATTACTAACTCGGTGGACAAAGTGCCTTTGTTGGGCGACCTGCCGCTATTAGGTGCTCTTTTTCGTCGAAGTTATGAGAATGTTGGCAAAAGTGAGCTGTTAATTTTCGTCACGCCTAAGGTGGTGATTCAGTAGTTCTGTCTCGGGAAAAACTGATTAAATCAAAAATAAAGTTGCAATAGTGGCACCATGCTTGGATAATTTCGGGTCTTATCACGAATTATCTGTGAGGAACTGGTGCCACAAGCCTTGTAGAACAGCAGTTTAGCTGTGTTTTCTTGTGGCGATCTTATTGAATCAATGTTGTAAATTACTGCTAAACATGGCTGAGAAACGTAATATTTTCCTTGTTGGCCCAATGGGCGCCGGCAAAAGTACAATTGGTAGACATCTAGCACAGCAACTGCATATGGAGTTTGTTGACTCCGATACAGTGATCGAAGAACGCACTGGTGCAGACATCTCTTGGGTTTTTGATGTAGAAGGTGAAGAAGGCTTCCGCAAGCGTGAAGAAGCGGTACTTGAAGACCTAACACAAGAGCAAGGCATCGTGCTTGCGACTGGCGGTGGCTCTGTTAAGAGCAAAGAAAACCGCAATCGTCTTTCGGCACGTGGTGTTGTTGTTTACTTAGAAACGACGATTGAAAAGCAACTTGCGCGTACAAACCGCGACAAGAAGCGTCCTTTACTTCAAACGGATAACCCTCGCGAAGTATTGGAGCAATTAGCTGAAGAACGTAATCCTTTATATGAAGAAGTAGCGGATTACACTGTTCGCACTGACGATCAAAGTGCAAAAGTGGTAGCCAACCAGATCGTAAAAATGCTAGAAGAGAGATAAGTCTTTATCTTTTTTTAATTGGAGCAAACCGATGGAACGGATTACGGTCAACCTAGCTGAGCGTAGCTACCCAATCTCTATTGGCGCCGGGTTATTTGAGGACCCGGCGCACCTCTCTCAAGTTCTCTCAAACAAAAATGCAAAACAAAAAGTTGTTGTGATCAGTAATGTCACAGTGGCGCCTTTGTATGCAGACAAAATTTTAAAGCAACTCGAGCAGCTCGGTTGTAGTGCATCCTTGTTAGAATTGCCTGACGGTGAACAGTACAAAAACTTGGATGTATTTAATCAAGTAATGAACTTCTTACTGGAAGGGAGTTATGCTCGTGATGTTGTGATCATCGCGTTAGGTGGTGGTGTTATTGGCGACCTTGTGGGTTTTGCGTCTGCCTGTTACCAGCGTGGGGTCGACTTTATTCAAATACCGACCACATTACTATCCCAAGTGGACTCTTCGGTTGGTGGAAAAACCGCGGTTAACCATCCGTTGGGTAAGAACATGATAGGTGCGTTTTACCAACCTAAAGCCGTGATCATTGATACCAACTGCCTGTCGACGTTGCCTGAACGTGAGTTCGCTGCGGGTATCGCCGAAGTCATTAAGTACGGCATTATTTACGATGCAGATTTTTTTGTATGGTTAGAAGACAATCTTGAGCGCTTGTATGCGTTGGATGAAGAAGCACTAACTTATGCGATCGCACGTTGCTGTGAAATAAAAGCGGAAGTGGTGGCTCAGGATGAGAAAGAGTCGGGCATCCGTGCTTTGCTTAACTTAGGTCACACCTTTGGTCATGCGATTGAAGCGGAACTTGGCTATGGCAATTGGCTGCATGGTGAAGCGGTATCTTCCGGCACTGTTATGGCGGCCAAAACGTCGCATCTACGCGGTCTGATCTCGGAAGAGCAATTTGAGCGTATTGTTGCGATTTTGCGTCGTGCAAAACTGCCTGTGCATACTCCAGACAGTATGAATTTCGATGACTTCATCAAGCACATGATGCGAGATAAGAAAGTCCTCTCTGGTCAATTACGATTGGTTTTGCCTACAGGCATTGGCACTGCCGAGGTAATTGCTGATACGACGCAAGACGTACTCAAGCAGGCAATAGACTTCGGTCGCGATATTTAACCTTGTAATGGCGCCTTTGGGCGTCATTCTTGTAGTGTATTAAGGTTATTAGATGAGTGTTGCTCACGTACTGGAATTAGATTCTCAAATCGAGTTGCTTGATAGATTAGGTCTACTGACTAACTTTGGTTCCAATCTCATTGCGATTAATGGTCATGATGGGTACGGGAAATCTTGGTTAGCGCAGCGATACCTTGAAGTGGGTGCCAGTAACAAGAATCAATGTTTGTTACTTTGTCATTCTAATCAAGACGATGTGCAGCATCGCGTCCTTATTTTGAGTCAACTGGTTTCAGACGCATTGTTTAATCAGCAAGAGCCTTTACTTGATAGCCTTGAAAGGCTTTTAGGTGATGAGGCGTGTGACATTGCAATTGTTGTAGATGATGCGCATTTATTGAGTGAGACACTTATCTCTGAGCTTTGGATGCTGGTCTTAGAGGCGCACCATAAGCCAAATTGGACCATCAATGTCTTACTGTTTACACAGTCTGGACGTTTAGACGGTTTGCTAGCACGTCTCAGTTATGGACAAGAGATAAAGCCTGTTGAGCTTGATATTGATATGTTGTCCGAAGTGGAAGCTCGTCGTTTCTTTGAGTCACTTGTTGCGCGCTACGTCGATGATGAGTCTGAGAAACGGGTTCGAGATGCATTTAAAAAAGTCGACCCAGTACCGGGTGACATCATGGCGTTAGGAGAGATGAAAGTGGAAAAAAGGATCATTATCCGCTCGATTGTCGGTTCACCCCTGAATATTGCGTTGGTGGTATTAGTCTTACTGTTGCTTGCTGCTGGTGGCTATTGGTGGATGCTTAGTCAACCAAGTCCTGATGATAAAGCGCAGCAAATTGCTGGCAGTTTAGAGCAAACGGCTATTCCAACTTTTGAAGAGTCAGGAGTCAGTGCAGCGCAGTCTTCACTGCAACCTGTAACCGATGGCTCTAGCAGTCTTGATAAGTCTGGTGCGGTTGATGATTCTGATTCATTACCGCCAGCTGTGACAGAAGAAGTAGCGAGCGTAGGCAGTGATGACAATCAACAAAGAGTGGTGATTGAGTCGAATGTGGTCGATGCATTGCTTGAAGGTAAAGCTGATTCAGCAGACACAAAAGCGATTGATGATGTCGTAGGTACTGAGAAGATAGAAACCGCCGATGAAACTAGCTCCCCTTTGATTAAAGTCGTAAAACCGAATCAAGATATGACGCAAGCACCTGCTCAGTCAGAAGAGGGTGAGGCAAACCAACCTGTTGTGAAGTTTTCATTTGCTCGTGAAGAACTAAAAGCGCTATCGCCAAGAGCTTATACTTTACAACTCGCAGCTATGACCTCAATGGAAGATGTACAATCCTTTCTCAATGAGCATCAACTGAATAATCAAGTGCGAATTTATCCTACCGTTCGTAATGACACCGAGTGGTATATCATCACATATCAAGATTATCCGACAATTCAAATGGCTCGTGATGCCGTCGCAAGCTTGCCAGATTCGGTTAAGTCGGTGAGTCCTTGGGCAAAATCACTCCGTCAGGTTCACCGTGAAATTGAACGAGTGAAATAAACCTGAGCTTCCCTGAAAAATATGTTACATTCCGCAGCCTTAATTTTTGGTCGATAGATAGAGCAGTAGATGAAAAAGCAACGAGCCTTTCTTAAATGGGCAGGAGGAAAATACGGACTGGTTGAAGACATCCAACGTCATTTGCCGCCGGCTCGAAAGCTAGTTGAACCTTTTGTTGGTGCGGGCTCAGTGTTCCTGAATACCGATTATGACCATTATCTACTTGCAGATATCAATCCAGATTTGATCAATCTGTACAACCTGCTGAAAGAACGCCCTGAAGAGTATATCTCTGAAGCGAAGCGTTGGTTTGTCGCTGAGAACAACCGCAAAGAAGCCTACCTACACATTCGCGCTGAATTTAATAAAACCGATGACGTGATGTACCGCTCTTTAGCGTTTTTGTACATGAACCGCTTTGGTTTTAATGGCCTATGCCGTTACAACAAAAAAGGTGGCTTCAATGTACCGTTTGGCTCTTACAAAAAACCGTATTTCCCTGAGGCGGAACTGGAGTTTTTTGCAGAAAAAGCCAAAAAAGCTACGTTCGTTTGTGAAGGTTATCCTGAAACATTTCGTCGTGCGCGCAAAGGGAGCGTCGTGTATTGCGATCCACCTTATGCGCCGCTTTCAAATACGGCAAATTTCACCTCATACGCAGGTAATGGTTTCACGTTGGACGACCAAGCTGCATTAGCCGACATTGCTGAAAGAACAGCGACTGAACGTGGCATTCCTGTGTTGATTTCTAACCACGACACTACCTTGACACGTCGGTTGTATCACGGCGCGGATCTTAATGTGGTAAAAGTAAAGCGTACCATTAGCCGTAATGGTAACGGTCGTAATAAAGTTGATGAGCTACTTGCGCTTTTTTCATGCCCCAGACATGGATAAATCAAGCTCTTAATTCTCACACTATTATATCTAAATAGTGGATCTCCCCACTGGCTTCGGTAGAATTGCGCGCAGATTGTTTGCTCATTACTACTGAGGTCAGGTATGAAAGATTTTCTTATTGCTCCATCCATTTTATCGGCAGATTTTGCTCGTCTCGGTGAAGATGTAGAAAAAGTACTCGCAGCGGGTGCGGATGTGGTGCATTTCGACGTTATGGATAACCACTATGTACCAAACCTGACTTTTGGTGCGCCTGTGTGTAAAGCACTACGCGATTATGGCATCACAGCGCCAATCGATGTTCACCTAATGGTGAAACCCGTTGACCGTATTATTCCTGATTTCGCAAAAGCGGGTGCGTCGATGATTACGTTCCATGTAGAAGCTTCTGATCATGTAGACCGTACACTGCAGTTAATTAAAGAGCACGGCTGTCAGGCTGGTGTGGTACTAAACCCAGCAACGCCACTTGCAAGTCTTGAATTTATTATGGATAAAGTCGACATGATTCTACTGATGTCGGTAAACCCTGGTTTTGGTGGTCAATCATTCATTCCTCATACACTAGATAAACTGCGTGCCGTTCGTAAGATGATTGACGAGTCTGGTCGTGATATCCGCTTAGAAATCGATGGCGGTGTGAAGGTTGACAACATTCGTGAAATTGCAGAAGCGGGCGCAGACATGTTTGTTGCAGGCTCGGCGATTTTCGGTGAGCCAGATTACAAACAAGTGATCGATCAAATGCGCGCTGAACTGGCTGAAGTTAAATAAGCACCGATAAGCCAGCGCAATAACACGCTGATTTTAAAGGCTGCCAGCTTGTTGGCAGCCTTTGTGTTTTCTAGTATTAGAAGAAATTAAATATCCACTGCGCTGAGCAAATAATCACTTGCCTATTTTACGCCCTTTCTGTACTATTCGTGCTCCTTAAACTCAGTCAATTATCTTTAGTTCCTTGCTTCCTCTGGACGACTGAGCCATTTGTGGAAGCTGAATAATCCGTAAGGAGCAACCAATGCGTCATTACGAAATCGTATTCATGGTGCACCCAGATCAAAGCGAGCAAGTTGCTGGCATGATCGAGCGTTACACTGGTTCAATCACTGAAGCTGGCGGTAAAATCCACCGTCTAGAAGACTGGGGCCGTCGTCAACTGGCTTACCCAATCAACAAGCTTCACAAAGCTCACTACGTTCTTATGAACGTTGAAGCTGACCAAGCTGTAATTGATGAGCTAGAAACTGCTTTCCGTTTCAACGATGCAGTTCTACGTAACATGATCATGCGTACTAAAGCAGCGATCACTGAGCAATCTATCATGCTTAAGCAAAAAGAAGAGCGTGCTCCACGTCGTGAAGAGCGTTCTGAAGCTAAGCCTGAAGCTAAGTCAGAAGCTGCTGAGTAAGTTTTCTTATGGCCAATCGAATGGAGCTGAGCGGCACCATTGCCAAACCGCCCATTCGTAGTAAAAGCCCTGGTGGCATTGAACACTGTCGGTTTTGGCTGGAGCATCGCTCTACTATTATCGAAGCTGACTTACCTCGACAAGTTTATTGTCGTATGCCGGTAGTCGTCAGCGGGCTTGGGTCACAAGCACTAACTCAGAATTTAGTTCAAGGCAGTAACATTAAGGTAAGTGGTTTTGTCACTTATCAAACCGGCCGAAATGGCGTGGGAAAATTAGTGTTACACGCCGACAACATTACTCAAATTTAAGATCAGGAGATAGCCCATGGCTCGTTTCTTCCGTCGTCGTAAATTCTGCCGTTTCACTGCAGAAGGCGTACAAGAGATTGATTACAAAGACGTAGCAACTCTTAAAAACTACATCACTGAAGCTGGTAAAATCGTACCTAGCCGTATCACTGGTACAAGCGCTAAGTACCAGCGTCAACTAGCACGTGCTATCAAGCGTTCACGCTACCTAGCTCTACTACCGTACACTGACAAGCATCAGTAATCGGTTCATTTTATTAAGAAAGAGGATTAAGCAATGCAAGTTATTCTACTTGATAAAATTGGTAACCTAGGTGGTCTTGGCGATACTGCAAACGTTAAATCTGGCTACGCTCGTAACTTCCTTATCCCACAAGGTAAAGCAGTTATGGCAACTAAAGCTAACGTTGAAATGTTTGAAGCTCGTCGTGCTGAACTAGAAGCTAAAGTTGCTGAGCAACTAGCTGCTGCAGAAGCTCGCGCAGAGAAAGTTAACGCTCTAGAAGCGGTAGTTATCGCTTCTAAAGCTGGTGACGAAGGCAAACTATTCGGTTCTATCGGTACTCGTGACATCGCTGACGCTATCACAGCTGCAGGCGTTGAAGTTGCTAAGAGCGAAGTTCGCCTTCCTGAAGGTGCTCTACGTAACACTGGTGAGTTCGAGATCAGCGTTCAACTTCACTCTGAAGTTTTCGCGACAGTTAACCTACAAGTTGTTGCTGCTGAGTAATTCAGTATCAAGACGAAATACTAAAAAGCACCTCCTCGGAGGTGCTTTTTTTATTTCTAAAACTGAGAGAAAAAGGGTTAAAAAGCGAAAAGTAAATTAACGGAAAATACGCTGTCCGCTTTGCTTAAGCCTTCAGGCACTTTATCGTGATACTGACGAGAGTGCGCCAGTTTCAGTGCGATATCTTCAGTAATATCATTGGTTACACTGAGTTCACTATCAGTACGTGTGTTACTTCTACCTGTTACCAACGTAATATCAGCTGCGAAACTTAAATTATCCAACGCATGCCAAGTTGTGTTGATATTTCCTCGAAAAATGCCTTCTCTAACGATATCGGGAAAGACAATATCGTCATCATCTATTTCGTCTAAGTTTGGCTCTTGATAGCGAAAACCAGGGCCTACTTCTACCTCTAAAATGAAGTTCTCAGTGTAGGAGAACTGGTAACCCAAACCACCTGACAACGTATAGTCTTTAAAATAAGCACTGTAGCGAGAATCCACTCCTTTAAAGCTGCCATACAAATACGTCTTAGGGCCTAACTTGTAGTCACTCTGCAGGGAATAGGTGGATGAGCGTTTGTCTTCTTCACCGTCTTTGTACAAGTTGTAGTACTTCCATTCACCATTAGAACGGTGTCGACCTGACGTATATTCAGCACTCAAACGAGCATTCAGGGAACGAGAGTCCGTGTTACCTGTGTGAGCTTGATAGCCGAACTCCACCTCGGTTTTTAGTGGGTCGGGTACATCAATATTTTGCTCTGGCTGTACTGATTCGTCAGCATACGATGCACTAGCGCACAGTAGGCTAAAGCTAAGTAACCAGTATCGGGACACATCAACCTCGAACGTAATCAAAAAGGAGGGGCATGATACTGATACAGATATTTGGTTGGGTCAATGGTAGGTTAATTTTTATTAGAGCTAGGCGGAAGAACCAGGCTATTACCCGGGTGGTTCACATGATGATTTCTTAACAAGTAATTGTCGCTTCGGGGAAGCATCTCAGCTAGGTTAAGGTTATAATCGTGGGTCAATAGTAGTTATCGAGCAAAGTCATGGCGGAAAACAGAAATCGCAAACCTTCAGACAGTCAGGTCGACGCAATCAAAGTGCCACCTCACTCACTAGAAGCCGAGCAATCAGTAATTGGTGGTCTTTTACTGGATAATGAACGTTGGGACACCGTTGCCGAACGTGTTGTGAGCAGTGATTTCTATAGTCGTCCACACCGCCTGATTTTTGAAGGTGTAAAAACTATTCTTGAAGCGGGTAAACCTCTCGATCTTATTACTTTATCGGAATATCTAGAGCGTCACGAGTTGTTAGAAGATGTAGGCGGTTTTGCTTACCTCGCTGACTTGGCGAAGAATACGCCAAGTGCAGCTAACATCAATGCGTATGCTGATATTGTCGCTGAGCGTGCGATTGTTCGTGGCCTTATTGGTGTCGCGAATGAAATTGCGGACGCGGGCTATGACCCTCAAGGTCGCAGTTCTGAAGATTTAATAGACATGGCGGAGAGTAAAGTTTTTGCTATCGCCGAGTCTCGAACTAGTGAAAACGAAGGACCACAAAACGTCGACAACATCCTCGAAAAGACGTTAGAACGTATCGAGTTGTTGTATAAAACGCCACAAGATGGTGTTACGGGGGTCGATACCGGTTTCACCGATCTCAATAAGAAAACCGCAGGTTTGCAAGGCTCTGATTTGGTGATTGTCGCAGCGCGTCCATCGATGGGTAAAACGACCTTTGCGATGAACTTGTGTGAAAATGCGGCCATGCAACAAGAAAAGCCCGTACTTATTTTCTCGTTAGAGATGCCAGCTGAACAGTTGATGATGCGTATGTTGGCCTCTTTGTCTCGTGTTGACCAAACCAAGATCCGTACGGGTCAGCTAGATGACGAAGATTGGGCGCGTATTTCTTCTACTATGGGTATCCTGATGCAGAAGAAGAATATGTACATTGATGATAGCTCTGGTCTAACTCCGACCGAAGTGCGTTCGCGCGCTCGCCGTATCGCTCGTGAACATGGCGGTCTATCGATGATCATGGTCGACTACCTTCAGTTGATGCGCGTGCCTTCGTTAACCGATAACCGTACTCTTGAGATTGCTGAGATCTCTCGCTCTCTTAAGGCGCTGGCAAAAGAGCTAAATGTGCCTGTTGTGGCACTGTCGCAGCTAAACCGTTCCCTAGAGCAACGTGCGGATAAACGACCAGTAAACTCGGACTTGCGTGAATCCGGTTCCATCGAGCAGGATGCCGACTTGATCATGTTCATCTACCGTGATGAGGTTTATCACCCAGATAGTCCGTACAAAGGTACGGCTGAAATCATTATTGGTAAACAGCGTAATGGTCCTATCGGCTCTGTTCGCCTCACTTTCCAAGGTCAACATTCGCGTTTCGACAACTACGCGGGTCCTGCATTCGATATTGATGATGAGTAATCCCATGAGCTATATGAAAGCGGCCAAGGCGTGCATTGATTTGTCTGCGTTGCAGCACAACTTACAGCGCGTAAAAGCTCAAGCACCACAAAGTAAAGTGATGGCTGTCGTCAAGGCCAATGGTTATGGTCACGGATTACGTCATGTCGCAAAACATGCTAACCATGCGGATGCGTTTGGTGTGGCTCGTATTGAAGAAGCATTGCAACTGCGCGCTTGTGGAGTAGTAAAGCCGATTCTATTGCTAGAAGGTTTTTACTCTCCTGGTGACTTACCTGTTCTTGTGACGAACAACATCCAAACTGTGGTGCACTGTGAAGAGCAGCTTATCGCCTTGGAGCAAGCAGACCTTGAAACTCCGGTTGTCGTGTGGCTGAAGATTGACAGTGGCATGCACCGCCTTGGGGTTCGTCCTGAACAATATGACGAGTTTGTAACGCGGCTGAAGGAGTGTCCAAATGTAGCGAAACCGTTGCGTTACATGAGCCACTTTGGCTGTGCAGATGAGCTGGATAGCGATATTACCCCACAACAGATTGAGCTGTTTAAATCGTTGACTTCTGGTTGCCAAGGGGAACGTTCACTGGCGGCATCTGCGGGGTTATTGGCATGGCCTCAAAGCCATTTAGATTGGGTTCGTCCGGGTATTATCATGTATGGCGTGTCGCCATTCGATGACAAAACGGCGCAAGATCTTGGGTATCAACCTGTTATGACACTTAAATCCCACCTTATTGCGGTACGTGAAGTGAAGAAGGGCGAAAGTGTTGGCTACGGTGGTATTTGGACCAGTGAGCGAGATACAAAAGTTGGTGTCATCGCTGTAGGGTATGGTGACGGTTACCCAAGAAGTGCTCCAAACGGTACGCCGGTGTGGGTTAATGGCCGTAAAGTACCTATTGCAGGTCGAGTTTCCATGGATATGCTGACGGTCGATTTGGGACCAGACGCAACGGATAAAGTCAGCGACGAAGCGATTCTTTGGGGGAAAGAGCTCCCAGTAGAAGAAGTGGCGGGTCACATTGGTACGATTGCGTATGAACTCGTGACTAAGCTAACGCCTCGCGTCGAGATGGAATACTCAAAATAAACAACGAAAGGCTAACCCAAGGTTAGCCTTTGTTTTATCTACTCACCGTTAATCGTAGCAATAACGCGGCGGCCGCCACCAAAGTCTCGATGCTCACCCAAGTAAATACCTTGCCATGTTCCTAAAGCTAATCGACCATTTTGGATTGGTACCGTCACACTACTGCCCAGCAGTGATGCTTTAATATGTGCCGGCATGTCGTCGTCACCTTCATAGGTGTGCTGATAATAAGGAGCACGCTCTGGCACAAACTTATTGAAGTGCGCTTCCATGTCCATACGCACGGTTGGATCAGCATTCTCATTTAAGGTCAAACTGGCGGAGGTGTGCTGAATAAATAAGTGTAATAAACCTACTGAAAGTTCGTTTATTTGTGGTAATTGTTGTTCAATTTCATCAGTTATCAGGTGAAAACCGCGGCTTCTCGCTTTTAATTGCAGTGTTTTTTGTGCCCACATACGTGTTCCTTTGGAAATTTATAAATTGGCGTCTATCCTATTCCAATTAGAGCCTGTCATTAGTAAATGATATGATTCTTGTCATCGTAAATGAATGTTCAATTTCAGGGCAGGGAACGTGACCTAACTCAATGTGAGTGTAAAAGCTCTCGGTCATAATTGGCGCCTGAAAAAAAATTACAAAGACTTGTTTTGTGGCAATTTGCCCAAACATCTAATTTATATTCTATTTGCTAAATCGGGGATTCCACAGTTTTCGCTAGACTGTAAGGAATGGAACCTACTGTAACATCGGGATAAAGACCATGTTGAAAAATATCAATCCAACGCAAACACAAGCTTGGAAAGCGCTAACGGCGCATTTCGAATCTGCACAAGATATGGATCTTAAAGAGCTGTTTGCTCAAGACGCAGCGCGTTTCGACAAATACTCTGCACGTTTCGGCTCAGACATCCTAGTCGATTACTCAAAGAACCTCATCAATGAGGAAACTCTGAAGCACCTGTTTGCTCTTGCGAAAGAGACCGAGCTGAAATCTGCAATTGAAGCGATGTTCAGTGGTGAAGCGATCAACCAAACAGAAGGTCGCGCTGTTCTTCACACTGCACTACGTAACCGCGCTAATACTCCAGTTATGGTAGACGGCGAAGACGTAATGCCAGCAGTGAACGCGGTTCTAGAAAAAATGAAATCATTCACTGAGCGCGTTATCGGTGGTGAATGGAAAGGTTACACAGGCAAAGCAATTACTGATATTGTGAACATCGGTATCGGCGGTTCTGACCTTGGCCCTTACATGGTGACGGAAGCTCTAGCGCCATACAAAAATCATCTAAACCTTCACTTCGTATCTAACGTTGATGGTACACACATCGTTGAAACGTTGAAGAAAGTTAACCCAGAAACGACGTTATTCTTGATCGCGTCTAAGACGTTTACAACGCAAGAAACCATGACTAACGCGCACACTGCTCGTGATTGGTTCCTAGAATCTGCGGGTGATCAGGCTCATGTGGCTAAACACTTTGCTGCGCTTTCAACAAACGCGACAGCCGTGTCTGAATTTGGTATCGATACAGCGAACATGTTTGAATTCTGGGACTGGGTTGGTGGCCGTTACTCACTATGGTCTGCGATCGGTCTATCAATTGCACTAGCAGTAGGTTTCGACAACTTCGTTGAGCTGCTTGATGGCGCTCACGAGATGGACAAGCACTTCGTATCAACAGATCTAGAAAGCAATATTCCAGTGATTCTTGCTTTGATTGGTATTTGGTACAACAACTTCCACGGTGCGGAGTCAGAAGCTATCCTACCTTACGATCAATACATGCACCGTTTTGCAGCATATTTCCAGCAAGGCAACATGGAATCAAACGGTAAATACGTTGACCGTGACGGCAATGCTGTAACTTACCAAACTGGCCCAATCATTTGGGGTGAACCAGGTACCAACGGTCAGCACGCGTTCTACCAGCTAATTCACCAAGGTACTAAGCTTATCCCATGTGACTTCATTGCACCTGCAATTAGCCACAACCCAGCTAGCGATCATCACCAAAAACTGATGTCTAACTTCTTCGCGCAAACTGAAGCTCTAGCGTTTGGTAAAAATGAAGAAACCGTGAAAGAAGAGTTGGTGAAAGTAGGTAAGAATGCTGAAGAAGTGGCAGCGATTGCGCCATTCAAAGTGTTTGAAGGTAACCGTCCAACAAACTCTATTCTAGTGAAGCAAATCACGCCTCGTACGCTAGGTAACTTGATCGCAATGTACGAACACAAAATTTTCGTACAAGGTGTTATCTGGAATATCTTCAGCTTTGACCAGTGGGGCGTGGAGCTAGGTAAACAACTGGCTAACCAAATCCTACCTGAGCTTGCAGATGAGTCTCAAATCAGCTCGCATGACAGCTCAACAAACGGTCTAATCAACGCATTTAAAGCGTTCAAAGCTTAATGTTTGAATAGATAAAGAAAAGGTCAGCAAATGCTGACCTTTTTATTGCCTGAGGCAAAAACAAAATAGGTTGGCCAGTGCCAACCTATTTTTTCTCTTTTATTCGAAGCAAATTTCGATAAAGGCATTTCCCCATTGGGAAGAGAAAGGCATGATAATAATTGAGCCTTCACACTTGTGGCGAATCGTATGACCTCGGCCCGAAACCACAACCGGTGTTGCCATATCAAAGTCAAAACCACTTTCCGCCAGAATGCGTTTCGCACCACCAGTAACCATGTTGGTGATCTCACCCACCATATCGGTCACTTCTTCATTGAGCCCATTTGGACGTTCACCAAGCATGTTCTGCATGATTTCTAGGGCGAGTGCTTCATCAAAGGTGATCGACATTGAACCACGAGTTTGTGGGCCTACCATACCAATCAGACCAGAAACGTCACCTCGTGCGATCTCATCTTTTTTGATTCGCGGTTTTTGTGGCTTCAGCTCAAGAGAAGCCATAGTTTTTAGCACGTTCATTAAAGAAGCTAAAAACGGGTTTACAAATTCAGCGCGCATAACGTTCTTCTATACTTTTTCTTTCGTCTCGGAGGAACAGGCCTGGCATTCACCATGAGTTTCAATAACTTGGTTGGTCAGTTTGAATCCATGCTTCTCGGCGTTTTCGGCTAACAAGGATATCAGCGTCTCATCTTCGAGTTCAACGACATCACCACATTTATCGCAAATTAGTAATTGGAAAAAGTGCTGCTGAGTATTGAAAGAACAACAAGTAATAAAGCTATTTGTCGATTCCACTCGGTGGATGAAGCCTTGCTCTAGGAGAAAATCTAATGCTCGATAAACAGTGGGCGGCTTAGCCTGAGGCTCACTCTCTTTTAGTTGCTCCAATAGCTCATACGCACTTGAGGCGCGGCGATTAGAACAAATGAGTTCAAATACGCGTCGGCGTTGCGGAGTCAGTCGTACTCCACGCTCTGCGCAGATACTTTCAATTTGTTCAATGATTGTTGGGTTCAAACCTTTCACCATAACTATCGGACGTGCTCTATGATAAATCATTTCTATACGAAGTTCGTTTAGAAATGCTTCATTTTACCCACTATCAGAACGAAAATCATGAATTAAAGCAAGTCGGTGGTGGTGTGAAGGCGGAATAATCATCACAGAATGAATCAACGAATGACAGATTCGTATTACTTCTGCGTATTCCTAAGCATTTGGCTAGCCAGCCAACCAAATCATTCTCGCTGAAACTAGCACCCAGAGGTGCTTGGGTATACAATACCCGACTTATTTTTTGAGCGTACTGCTGCGCTCGACCTTGGCAACATAAAAACGGGTGTTTATATCATGACTCATTCTTGCAGGCTCTCCGTAGCACCAATGTTAGATTGGACTGATCGTCATTGTCGCTACTTCCATCGCTTAATGACCAAAGAAACCCTGCTGTACACTGAAATGGTGACGACAGGTGCGATCATTCATGGAAAAGGAGATTTCCTGGCTTATAACGAAGAAGAGCATCCGTTAGCCCTTCAACTTGGTGGTTCAAACCCAGCAGATTTGGCTACGTGTGCCAAGCTAGCGCAAGAGCGTGGCTACGATGAGATTAACCTAAATGTGGGGTGTCCATCTGACCGCGTACAAAACGGTCGATTTGGTGCTTGCCTAATGGCTGAACCGCAGTTAGTTGCGGATTGTGTCGCAGCAATGAAAGACGTGGTCGATACCCCTGTAACAGTCAAGACTCGCATTGGTATTGATGATCAAGATTCTTACGAGTTCCTAACGGATTTCGTTTCTATTGTTTCAGAAAAGGGTGGCTGTGAGCAGTTCACTATCCACGCACGTAAAGCATGGTTAAGTGGTCTAAGCCCAAAAGAAAACCGCGAGATCCCACCATTGGATTACCCACGCGCTTACCAATTGAAGCAAGACTTCTCACACCTAACGATTGCGATTAACGGTGGCGTGAAATCATTAGAAGAAGCAAAAGCACATCTTCAGCATCTTGACGGTGTGATGATTGGTCGTGAAGCATACCAAAGCCCATATTTACTGGCATCGGTAGACCAAGAGTTGTTTGGCTCTAATGCTCCAGTGAAGAAACGCAGCGAAATTGTTGAAGAGATGTACCCATACATTGAAGCGCAATTAGCGAAAGGTGCGTACCTTGGTCACATTACCCGTCACATGTTAGGTTTGTTCCAAAGCATGCCCGGTGCTCGTCAATGGCGTCGTCATATCAGTGAAAATGCGCACAAACCAGGTTCTGGTCTAGAAGTATTGCAAGACGCGCTAGCTAAGATTCCAAAAGAATTGAATGTGTAAAATTCGCCAGTGAATGGCTAAAATTACCAACTAAAGAATGATAAAGCCAGAGTGCAGAAATGCCTCTGGTTTTGTTTTTTTATTAAAAATCATAATCTTAAATTCTTCTCTATAAGTTGGTATGGAAACTGCTCTGTTTATTGAAAACAAATGGAGAAGTGATTATGTTGGAGCTAATCTTTATTTTAGTCTTTGCGGCGACCTTGTTGGTTACGGGTATCACAATGATGACCGTATTCGCAGCAACTGGTATTGCGTTAGTTGTGATGTTTTTACTGGGAATGGTTGGAGCGGTACTCAAACTATTACCATGGTTAATCGTGATTGCATTGGGTATTTGGTTCTTCAAGAATTACGTCGCTCAGCCCCGCTATAAATAATGAGTAACATCATTTAGTTGATGGAGAGGCGTGAGAATATGGTATATTTCCTCCCACGTCCTCTACGTGAATATCAGCTATCTCGGAGTAAATACTACATGACAAATAAAGCGAACATCGCTTTAACGGCATTATCGTTGGCAGTATCTTTTCCTGTTTTTGCAGAGTACTCTGTATCGACAAAAGTCGGCGCAGAGGTATGGGCTGCCGACACTAAAGTTAATGAAGTGAGACGAGATAGCAGTACCGCGGGCACTTTTTACGCGGCGATTGAACATGATGTTAAATACGTCCCTAATGCGCGCCTTCGTTACTCAAGTGTTGATGCGGATTACATGGGGTTCGATAAGCTCGATTTAACCTTGTATTACCACGTTCTAGAGCATGATTTATTGCACTTTGATGCGGGTCTCACGTTCAGTAATTTAAGTGACACTAAATACATTGATGCTGGCTCAAGCAGGCGTGTAGAAGAATTTGATGAGCTGATTTGGGCTTGGTATGGTTACGCAGAAATTCAAGTTCCGGATACAAACTTTGATGTGATTGGTGAGATAAACTTTGGTGACAACAAAGGTATCAAAAGCACCGATTTCATGGCAGGTGTTCAATACAATGTACCGCTCGAAAAAGCTCGACTGGCTTTTCGTGGAGGTTACCGTGTGATTGATTTAGAGTCCGATAAATTCATGTCGGATCTAGGGAAAGAGTTTATTTTTGCTAACGGCTTCTTTGTGAGTGCGGAATACGCGTTCTAAATTCAGCCATGTTAGATATTCGATTTACTTAAAACGTCGCTTTATAAGCGGCGTTTTTTTATATCACTTCATTATATCTAATCGAAATTTCTCCCTATTTGGCTGACTTAGACCATGCTTACCTAGGAGCAATGTGAAAGTTAAAGCAGGGATAGCGATGACAATAAATGAACTAAGACATCTATTCCGTGAAAATCAGCTTATCGAAGCGATTATTGAGCCTGCAATCCAAGAGGGTGGTTGGGTTGTAGAGTTCAGACATGCGCGCGGTGGTTTTGTTTTTCTAACGGACAGTCACGGCGAAGAATGTCTTTATGAAGATTTGGATACTGCGTCAAAATCGGCAATGGCAGTAGGCTTTCAACAAGTCCGCATTGAAGATCGATGAGCAAAAAGTAAGCCGTTCTTACTTCCAAAAAGTTATAAAACATTCACTTCTATTCTTTCTTGTTATTAAGGAGAGTGGGTACTCTATCGTCACGCAATGAATAGGGATGTCGTGATAATGTCTTTTCAAAAGAATGAGTATTCTCACAAGAATGTGTCTGAAGATAATAATGGGCAAGGAGGAAATCCTCCAATCGCAAGCCCTCTGAATGACCAACAAATTAGCTCACTCCAACAAACTGTCTCTGAGTTGTCTTCACAGCAACTTGCTTGGGTCAGTGGGTATTTTTGGGGATTAGCTCAAAATCAACCAAACACAGCGGTAACGCCAATTGCACAAGCGACGGCAGCCGTATCAGCGAAGCCAGCAGGTAAGTTGAGTATTATTTTTGCTTCCCAAACGGGCAATGCTAAAGGTGTTGCTGAAGCTCTGGAACAGGAAGCAAAAGCAGAAGGAATTGCAGTCGAACTTTTTGATGCAAGCGATTACAAAGGTAAAAACTTAGCCAAAGAAACGCATGTCATTATTGTGGCATCGACTAACGGCGAAGGCGAAGCGCCTGATAATGCCATTGAGCTACATGAGTTTTTGCAATCGAAGAAGGCCCCTAAGCTGCCAAACCTGCAATATGGTGTTATTGCATTGGGAGATTCTAGCTACGAATTCTTCTGTCAGACCGGTAAAGACTTCGACACTTACCTATCAAAGCTAGGCGCGACTCCATTTATCGAGCGTCTTGATTGCGATGTGGATTATGAGGCTCCTGCAACTGAATGGCGTAAGAGTGCGTTAGACAAGGTAAAAGATACACTGTCTTCTGGCTCTGAAGCGGATGTGGTTCAACTTCCTGTGGGTCAAGCTGCGACTGCGCACTCTCCTTACAATAAACAAAATCCGTACACTGCGACGTTACTGACCAGTCAAAAAATCACGGGCCGTGACTCTGGAAAAGACGTTCGTCATATAGAAATCGACTTAGAAGGCTCGGGTTTAACGTATCAGCCAGGTGATGCACTAGGTGTGTGGTTTGAAAATAGCTCGGAACTTGCAAACGCCATTCTTGGTAAGGTCGGTTTGTCTGGGGTTGAGACTGTTGACGTTGATGGTGAAAGCTTGTCAATCCACAGTGCTCTTGTGAGTAAATATGAAATCACAACATCTAACCCACAGCTCATCACAAAGTTTGCCGAGTTATCCGGTAGCAAGAAGCTACAAAAGTTAGTTGAAGATAAAGATAAGCTTCGCGAGTACTCTGCAAATACTCAAATCGTTGATGTACTGGCAGAAAAGAAAACCAAGTTAACCGCAGATGAATTGATTGGTTTGCTTCGTCGTCTTACTCCACGCCTTTACTCTATTGCATCAAGCCAAGAAGAGGTTGATGAAGAAGTACACCTAACGGTTGCTTTGGTTGAGTACGAACAAAACGACGAAAAACGGTATGGTGGTGCGTCTAGTTTCTTAGCTCAGCGTCTCGAAGAGGGAGATGAAGTTAAAGTATTTGTTGAGCATAACAACAACTTTAAACTGCCGGAAGATGATAGTACTCCAATTATCATGGTTGGTCCTGGCACAGGGATCGCACCATTCCGTAGCTTTATTCAGGAACGTGAAAACCGCGATGCTGAAGGCAAAAACTGGTTGTTCTTTGGTGATCGCACGTTCACTCAAGACTTCTTGTACCAAGTGGAATGGCAAAAGTATCTCAAGTCAGGAGTACTAAGCCGATTGGATGTTGCCTTTAGTCGTGACCAAGTAGAAAAGGTTTACGTACAACATCGCATCTTAGAAAACGCAGCTCAAGTGTGGCAGTGGATCCAAGAAGGCGCTTATATCTATGTCTGCGGTGATGCAACGCGTATGGCAAAAGATGTGCACGACGCATTGGTTATCGTTGCTGAACAAGAAGGCAAGATGCCGCGTGACGATGCAGAACAATTTATTAATGACCTACGTAAAGCGAAACGTTATCAGAGGGATGTGTACTAATGACTTTTTCTACGGACAATAATAAGCAGGTTGTATTAGGTGAAGAGTTAGGGCCGCTATCTGATAACGAGCGCCTGAAGCGAGAAAGCAACTTATTACGTGGCACCATTGAGCAAGATTTACAGGACCGTATTACTGGTGGCTTTACTGCCGACAACTTCCAGTTAATTCGTTTCCACGGTATGTATCAACAAGACGATCGTGATATCCGTAATGAACGCACAAAGCAAAAACTGGAACCATTACATAATGTGATGCTTCGTGCTCGTATGCCTGGAGGCATCATCACGCCAACGCAATGGTTAGCGATCGACAAGTTCGCAACGGAGCACTCTTTATATGGAAGTATTCGTCTGACGACTCGCCAAACGTTCCAGTTTCATGGGGTATTAAAACCGAATATTAAGTTGATGCATCAAACGCTCAACAGTATTGGCATTGATTCGATTGCAACCGCGGGTGATGTAAACCGTAACGTGTTGTGTACCACTAACCCAGTGGAGTCAGAGTTACACCAAGAAGCTTACGAATGGGCGAAGAGAATCAGTGAACACCTGCTTCCGAAAACACGCGCTTATGCAGAGATTTGGCTAGACGGTGAAAAAGTAGAAAGCACAGAAGAAGACGAACCGATTCTAGGCAAGAACTACTTACCACGTAAGTTTAAAACCACAGTGGTTATCCCACCGCAAAATGACGTAGATGTACACGCTAACGATCTCAACTTCGTAGCGATTGCAGATAACGGCAAGCTGGTTGGTTTTAACGTCCTGGTCGGCGGCGGCTTAGCGATGACGCATGGCGATACATCAACTTATCCGCGCCGCGCTGACGACTTTGGCTTTATTCCGCTAGACAAGACACTTGATGTTGCCGCAGCTGTAGTAACAACTCAGCGCGACTGGGGTAACCGTTCAAACCGTAAGAACGCAAAAACCAAATACACATTGGATCGTGTAGGTAGCGATGTCTTTAAAGCGGAAGTCGAGAAACGTGCTGGTGTTAAGTTTGAGCAAAGCCGTCCATATGAATTCACAGAACGTGGTGACCGTATTGGCTGGGTAGAAGGAATTGATGGTAAATATCATTTAGCGCTTTTCATCGAAAACGGTCGCTTATTAGACTTTCCAGGTAAACCACTTAAGACGGGTGTTGCTGAAATTGCCAAAATCCACAAAGGCGATTTCCGCATGACAGCGAACCAAAACCTAATTGTTGCGGGTGTACCTAAAAACGAAAAAGCGAAAATTGAAAAGATCGCTCGTGAACATGGCTTAATGGACGACGGCGTAAGTGAACAGCGTAAGAACTCAATGGCGTGTGTTGCTTTTCCAACTTGTCCGCTAGCGATGGCAGAAGCTGAACGTTTCCTTCCTCAGTTTGTTACTGATGTGGAGGGGATTCTGGAGAAGCACAACCTACCAGAAAATGACAACATCATTTTGCGTGTAACTGGGTGTCCAAATGGTTGTGGTCGCGCAATGTTGGCTGAAATTGGTCTAGTTGGCAAAGCGCCGGGTCGTTACAACTTGCACCTAGGTGGTAACCGTGCTGGTACTCGAGTACCAAAAATGTATAAAGAGAACATCACGGATAAGCAAATCTTAGAAGAGATTGATCTGCTGGTGGCTCGATGGTCGAAAGAGCGTGAAGAAGGCGAAGCCTTTGGCGATTTCACTATTCGTGCTGGCATTATCCAAGAAGTGCTCGTATCAAAGAGGGACTTTCATGCTTGATTCTGTAGCATCCAAGCTGGAGCTCACAGAGTTACTGACATTAACAAAGACGGAGCAAATCCTCCGTCTTGCTCAAATTAATGTCGAGCTCGAAAAGCTTTCAGCACAAGAGAGAGTAGCGTGGGCTTTAGATAATCTAGAAGGCGAGTTCGCGGTTTCTTCTAGTTTTGGTATTCAAGCCGCGGTTATGCTTCATTTAGTTACTCGCGCCAAAACGGACATCCCCGTCATTCTAACCGATACTGGTTACCTGTTTGCTGAGACGTACCGATTTATCGATGAGCTGACAGATGCTCTCAACCTAAATTTAAAAGTTTATCGAGCCAAAGAAAGTGCGAATTGGCAAGAGGCTCGATATGGAAAATTATGGGAGCAGGGTGTAGAGGGAATTGAAAAATACAACAAGCTCAATAAAGTTGAGCCGATGCGTCGAGCGTTAAAAGAGCTTAATGTTGGAACGTGGTTCTCTGGATTGCGTCGAGAGCAAAGTAAATCTCGTGCAGGTTTACCGATTCTATCCATTCAGAACGGTGTGTTTAAATTTCTACCAGTAATTGATTGGACTAATAAAGACGTTCATTACTACTTAGAACAACACGGCCTTAAATACCACCCATTGTGGGATGAAGGTTACCTTTCAGTTGGTGATACACATACCACTCGTAAATGGGAGCCGGGAATGTCAGAGGAAGAAACTCGATTCTTTGGCTTAAAGCGAGAATGTGGCCTACACGAAGATGATGGCTCTGAACAAGATGGGTCTGGCATATAGCCATAATACTCTTTAAATAGAGTTTAGGTTAAGTTTAATAAAGATAGCTGCAATAAAGCAGCTTTCTTTATTTATGGTACTTGAAAAATACGTCTCAAAGCACAACTCTGTGGATAAGTTGTGTGAGAGTTTGGGGTAAAGTTGAATAAATAAAGGTTTGATCGAAAACTCATCGTTTAACCATTATTTTTGCAATTTTTGAAAAATAACACTTGCCAATGTGAGCGCGATCTCTATAATGCCTCCTCGTCGACAGGGCAAGGGCTCAGAAGGGTTTAAGCGAAGTTGATAAGGCTGAAAAGAAAAACGAAATAATTTGAAGAAAGTGTTTGACACGATAAATTATCTCGCTAGAATGGCCGCCTCTTCCGAAGTGATGTCAATCACAAAGAAGAGTTGCTCTTTAACAATATAGACCTATCAATCTGTGTGGGCACTCGTTGATGATAATCCAATTCGATACCTCGGTATCAAATTAGGTTTCAATGAAACGAAGTGACCATTGAATCTTCGGATTCAGCACAGTCAATTCAAACATTAC